>DASYEU010000041.1:0-17010 GCA_036498865.1 Acidobacteriaceae bacterium
CGAGGGCGGTGACGCCTTCGGTGGCGTCGAGGACGAGGAGCGAGACGTCGGCGGCCTCGAGGTGCTTGCGGGCCATGATGACGGAGAGCTTCTCGGCCATGAGGTGGGTCTTGCCCTTGCGGCGGATGCCGGCGGTGTCGACGAAGCGGAAGTCGTGCGCATCGCGGGTGATGACTTCGTCGACAGCGTCACGCGTGGTGCCCGCAATGGGACTGACGATGGCGCGGTCGGTTCCGGTGAGCGCGTTGAGAAGCGTGGACTTGCCGACGTTGGGGCGGCCGATGATGGCGATGCGGGTTTCGGTGGCGACGTGTGCGCCGTGGGAGCGGAGTTTGCGCGGCCGCTCCGCAAGCTCGGATTCGAGGGCGAGCCCGGAGCCGGCAGGCTCGGTGAAGTCGGGGCCGGCGGCGTCCTCGTCCATCTCGTCCTGCTCGGTGAGAAAGGCTTCCGGGGGGACGACGGTGGGGGCGGGTAGAACGTCGAAAACCTCGTCGAGCAGGTCGCCGATGCCCGAGCCGTGCTCGGCGGAGATGGGGACGACGTTTGCGAAGCCGAGGGTGCGGAAGTTCTCCGCCGCGGGAGCGAGTGCTGCGGTGTCGATCTTGTTGACCGCGAGGAAGGTCGGCTTGCCTCCGCGGAGCAGGAGGCGGGCGAGGGCAAGATCGGGCGACGCGAGCTCGGTGCGGCCGTCGATGACCATGACGATAGCGTCGGCTTCTTCGAGCGCGACCTGGGCCTGGCGATAGATTTCGGTGGGGATGAGGTCGGGATCGTCGGGGATGACGCCGCCGGTGTCGACGATGCGCGCATCGCGGGACTGCCACTCGATTTCGCCGTAGATGCGGTCGCGGGTGATGCCGGGCTCGTCACCGACGATGCTGCGGCGGGAGCCGGTGAGACGATTGAAGAGCGTGGATTTGCCGACGTTGGGGCGGCCACAGATGGCGATGAGAGGCAGGGTCGCGGCTCGATGCTCGAGGTTCGAGGTGACGTCGTGCTGGGCGGCGAGGAGTTCGGCGCGGTCCCAGGCGCGCGCGTCAGCCGCGTCGGTGTCGGGTTCGGGGCGGCCGATGTTGGTGGAGTGCGGAGTCTGGCGGCCCACGATGCCGTCGGCGGGGCGGGACGGCTTCTTTTGCCTTCCCAGGTCAGACGGCGCCGCCTTCTGGGATGGGGCACCCGGTTTTGGGGCGACGGTGCGGCGGGATTCTTTCTCGGGCGAGCGGGTGGGGGTGCGGCGCTTCTTTTCGAGCTCGGCCCGCTTGGCGGCGATGGTTTTGCGCTTGCGTGGGTCGACCGCTCCGGTAGTGGGCGTAACGCGAGGAGCGCGGCCTTTTTTAGGGCGGGTCGCGGGGTCGCGATGCTTCTTGCCGAGTCGTTTGCGGTCGGGGCGTTGCGCCATGGGGTTGCCCTGCTCTTTCTCTTCCGCGAGTTGCGTGGCGGAGGGGTACTGTTTCAGTCTACGGGGAGGGCGATGAAAAAAATATGTCCGGCTGGAACGTCGCGGGACGTTTAAGATGCGTAACACCAACCCGAACGAATTAAAGGAGAAGGATCATGACGGAGTTTATCTATCTTTACCGCGGTGGAGACAGCCCAACCTCGCCTGCTGAAGGCCAGCAGGAGATGCAGTTGTGGATGGGGTGGATGAAGGAGCTGGGCGAAAAGGGCCACCTGAAGGCGATCGGCTCGCCGCTGGAGAAAACGGGCAAACTGGTGAGCGGCAAGACCAAGGTGGTAAGCGACGGCCCGTTCGCAGAGGCGAAGGACCTGATCGGCGGCTACACGCTGGTGACGGCGAGCGATATCGACCAGGCAGTGGAGCTGTCGAAGGGATGCCCGATCTTCCGGCGGGGCGGCGCGGTGGAAGTGCGGCCGATCCTGCAGATGAACATGTAATGGACGAGTTGCAGCAAACCGTAGAGCCGGGGCAAGGCGCGGCGCTCGATCCACAGCTGTTCCGGCATGAGTCGGGACGGATGGTGGTCGCGCTGACCCGGCTCTTCGGGATCCACAACCTGGCGCTGGCAGAAGATGTGGTGCAGGACGCTTTCTGCCGGGCAATCGAGGTGTGGAAGTTCAAGGGCGTACCGGCGAATCCTTCGGCGTGGCTGATGGCTACGGCGAAGCATCGGGCAGTCGATCTTCTGCGGCGAGAGCGGACAGCAAGGACGTATGAGCCCGAGCTGACGCGGATGATCGAGAGCGAGTGGACCCTGGTGCCGACGGTACACGAGGTATTCGAACCGCACGCGATCCAGGACGAGCAGCTGCGGATGATGTTCTCCTGCTGCCATCCGCGGCTGCGCGAAGATGCGCGCGTGGCGCTGGTGCTGCATATTCTGTGCGGATTCAGCGTGGGAGAGATTGCGGGGGCGTTCGTCAGCGGGCTGGCGGCGACGGAAAAGCGGATTACGCGGGCGAAGAAGGTGCTGGCACAGTCGAAGAAGCTGTTCGAGGTGACGGAGGCGCCGGAGTTCCAGAAACGGCTGCCGGATGTGCAGCGGGCGCTGTACCTGCTGTTCAACGAGGGCTACCACGGCGCGTCGGCGGAGACGGCTGTGCGGGGGGAGCTGTGCCGCGAGGCGATGCGGCTGACCGCGATGCTGCTGGAGCATCCGCTGGGGAAAACGCCTGGGACCTATGCGCTGGCGGCGCTGATGCGTCTGCATGCGGCGCGGCTGCCGGGGCGCGTGGATGCGGCGGGGAATCTGCATTCGCTGCTGGACCAGGACCGCTCACAGTGGGACTGGACGCTGATGAAGGATGGAGTGGCGCTGCTGGAGCTTTCGGCGACCGGCTCGGCAGTGACGGAGTACCACGTGGAGGCGGCCATCGCCGCGGTGCATGGACGTGCGCGGCGCGTGGAAGATACGGATTGGGCAGCGATTGTTGAGCTGTATGACACGCTGATGAAAGTGCGGCCTTCGCCGATTGTCGCGCTGAATCGCGCGATTGCCATGGCCCAGAAGGATGGGCCGGAGAGAGGCTTGGAGGAGATTGGGGCGATCGCCGATCGGGAACGGTTGATGGGGTACCCCTTCTACTTCGCGGCAATGGGAGAGATGGAGTTGCGCCGGGGGATGCGCGAGACTGCGGGGCGACAGTTTGGCGCGGCCCTGGCATTGGCGCGGAATCCGATGGAACGGCGGTTCCTGGAGGAGCGGGTGAAGGCGTGCGCAGGCGGTGATCGCTGACGCCTGGTTAGCTCTACCTGGGTTTCGCGAGCTGGGCGACGGCGGTGGGGGTCAGGAGAAGGAAGTCGGCGCCCGGGTCGTTATCGTCCTGGATGTCACCCCAGCGGGGCTCGGGGTTCACCGTGTTCAGGCCCTGCTGGATGTCGTCGAGGGTCAGGTAGCCCTTGCGGTCGGCAGCCTGATTCAGGGTGACGAGGAAGGCCGAGATGAAGGGCGAATGGTGGCCGGGGAGTCCATCGGGGACGAAGTCCTTGCCGCCCGAGGTGATGTAGCGGCGGGTGCGCTTGGGCTCCTTGCGAGCGAGGAGTTCGGGCAGCGAGGCGTGCGCGTAGATGTCGGTGGAGGTGTCGCCGCGCAAGCCGTTATCTGCGATACGGCGGTCGAGCGTGCCGGCGAAGCACGCGTCGAGGACGAGCACCACGTGATTCGAGGGGATGCGGTTCACATAGCCCATGATGGTTTCGTGGGCGAGGAGTGAGCGGTGGCCGATATCGTCTTTGACGAGCTGCGCGTTTGCCGGAACAAGAAATCCTTTGCCCAGGTCGGGATCGAAGTAGCCGTGACCGGAGAAGAAGATGAGCAGCTGGTCCTGCGGCTCGAAGTGGCGGTGCAGATACTCGGTGAGTTTGGCGAGGATCTGATCGTCGCTGGGGTTGCGGACCTCTTCCACACGGAAGGAGTAGAGCGAGGCAAGCGTCTGGTTGACGGCATCGGCGTCGGAGATGGGGTTGGTGAGGTGGGGCCAGTGGGCGTAGTCGTCTGTAGCGAAGATGAGCGCGTAGTTGTGCGGGATGGGGACCGTAGAGACGGTGGCTGGATGCGGTGCCGGCTCCGGCGCGAAGCCGCGAGCGGGCACTACGGGGGTGTCGAGCTTCGCCAGCTCCATTTGCGCGGGCTGGTGCTTCTGGGCGGCGGCGCGCTCGAACCAGCGGCGCGCTTCTTCGAGGTCGCGCGTGGCACCGAGGCCAGACTCGTAGAAGGTGCCGATGTGGAACTCCGCGTCGGCGTCGCCCTGGTCGGCGGCCTTGCGGTAGAGGACGAGCGATTGAGCGTAGTCCTGGGGAACGCCGCGACCCTGCTCGTAGAGAACTCCCAGATTGGTTTGGGCAGGCGCGAAGCTCTGATCCGCCGACTTGCGGAAGAGCGTCAGCGCCTGACGATCGTCCTGCGGAACGCCCTGGCCTTTTTCGTACAGCACGCCGAGCGCATTGAGCGCTGGGCTGTAGTTCTGGTCAGCGGCCTTGCGATACCAGGTGAGGGCCTGTGCGATGTCGCGTGGGACAGCCTGACCGTTCTCGTAAGCGCCACCTAGATTGAATTCGCCAGCGGCTAGATTTTGTGCGGCGGCTTTGCGGTACCACGCGAGAGCCTGGGCGTAGTCCTGGGCCACGCCGCGGCCGCTGCGGTACATGTTGCCGAGATTGCTTTGCGCGAGTGCCAATCCCTGCTCGGCGGCCTTGCGACCCCAGACGACAGCTTGCGCATCATCCTGCGGCACGCCCTGTCCACGGTAGTAGCGGAAGCCAAGCTCATTCTGCGCGGACGCATTCCCGGCGGCAGCGCGCTGCTGAAGCTCCGCAAGGGGCATCTTGTTGAGGTCTTCAATCGTCGGAGCAGGCAGAGGTGCAGTTGGCGGTGCTGACGTATTGAGCTTCGCCAGCTCGTCGCGTGCGGGTTGGGAACCCTGGTCCGCCGCTTTGCGCAGCCAGACGACAGCCTGGGCAGCGTCCCGCTGGACGTCGCGGCCAATGGCATAGCGGTGGCCGAGTTCAGCCTGCGCAGCCGCATCGCCGTTGTTCGCACGATTCTGAAGGAAGGGCAACGCGAGTGTGCTGAGATCTTCGGACGGGGCCGGACTAGTGGCGGGTGAAGGCGTTGTGGCATCCAGCCTGGCCAGCTCGTCCTTCGCAGGCTGATAGCCTTCGCTGGCGGCTTTCCGCAACAACTGGCGCGCATGGGTAAGGTCCTGAGTCACACCGGAACCGGACTCGTACATGCGAGCAAGATTGTCTTCGCCCTCGGGGAAGCCTTGATCCGCAGCCTTGCGGTACCAGGCCACAGCTTGCGGCTCGTCCTGAGGAACGCCGAGGCCCTTCTGATAGAAGTAGCCGATCGCGCTTTGTGCGGGAGCATAGTTCTGGTTCGCGGACTTGAGATACCAATCCATCGCCTGGGCGTAGTCCTTCGCGACGCTGTAGCCGTTCTCGTACGCGTAGCCGAGGTTGTACTGCGCGACGGGAAGGCTATGCGCGGCGGCCTTGCGGTACCATGCGACGGCCTTCGCGTTATCTTTGGTCACGCCTTCGCCGTACTGGTAGAGGAAGCCGAGGGAGTTCTCGGCTTTGTCGTAGTCCTGATTCGCAGCCTTGAGATACAAACCGGCGGCCGCGGCATAATCCCGCGTGAGGCCGGCGCCATTCTCGTACATACCGCCGAGCAGCCACTCGCCGATGGGCTGCCCCTGCCCCGCGGATTTGCGATACCACTCCACCGCTTGTGCGAAGTCCCGCGTAACGCCAAGGCCGTCGCGATACATGGTGCCGAGATTGCTTTGCGCGAGCGCATAGCCTTGCTCGGCCGCCTTGCGGTACCAGACGATCGCCTGGGCGTTGTCCGGCGTGAACCCGATGCCAAACTGGGTCTTATAGCCGAGCATATTCTGCGCAGCCGGATCGCCTGCGGCTGCCCTTTGCTGGAGTGCGTCGTTCGGGAGCTGGCTCAGATCATCGGGCTGCTGCACCGGACGCGTCGGGGGCGGAGGTGCAGCCTGAGGCGCGGCAATCGCAAAAGAACTGAGTGTGAGGACGAGAGTCAGTGCGAGATGGCGGTGGATGGATCGCATCACGTTCCCCGGACTCAGCGGCTGACAGCGTGCTGCCGGACGGCGGCAAAAACAGGCACGACTGCGCGTGGATGGATTTTAACCTACGCGATAGCGGGGTACACGTTCAACCCGCAGCCGGTGGCGCGGAGTTCTCAGCCCGTATTTCTCAGCCCGGCAGAGATGCCGTTGATGGTGGCAGTGATGGCGCGGTCCAGCTCCGGGGAGGCCTGAGCGCCGGTTGCGAGGATGGCTCGCTTGCGGCGAAGGAGTTCGACCTGGATGAGCGACATGGGGTCGACGTAGGGGTTGCGCAGCCGGATGGAGTGCTCGAGGACAGTGTTGGTCTCGAGCAGCGCAGACTGACCGAGGACGGCGAGCACCATGCGGCAGGTGAGCTCGAATTCGGAGTGGAGCGTGGCGAAGACGCGGTCGCGGAGGGCCTTGTCCTCGACGAGATCGGAGTAGAGACGCGCGACGGAGAAGTCGGCTTTTGCCAGCCCCATCTCGACGTTGCGGATGATGTCGAGGAAGAGCGGAAAATTGCGCGTCATGGATTGCAGCTGCGCAAGGTTAGCGGCCTCGCGGGCGGACTGATCGGGCTGCGAAGCCGCATTGTTGTTCTGGATGAAGTGTTCGAGAGCGTAGCCGACGCCGAAGTAGGCGGGGACCACGTGGCGGGACTGCATCCAGCCAAAGACCCACGGGATGGCGCGGAGGTCTTCCATGCTGCGCTTGCGCTGGGCGCTGGCGTCGGTGCGCTTGGCCGGACGTGAGCCGATGCGGGCGTGCTCGAGTTCGGCAACCGGTGTGGCCTGCTCAAAGTAGGTGAAGGTCTCGGGGTCCTCCGCAATGTGTTTGCGGTAGAAGTCGTACGAGGTGGCGGAGATCTGGTCGAGCGCCGACTCCCACTCAGGCAGGATTTCGCCGGTTAAGTGAGGCACGTAGGGCTCGCTTCCCTGCTGGTGCTGCAGCGCGGCGTCGGGACGGGCGATGGCGTCGAGCGAGGCGGCAATCATCAGCTCGAGGTTGCGCTCGGCCAGGACGACGTCGGAGTACTTCCAGTTGAGGACCTCGCCCTGCTCAGTGATACGGAGTTCCCCTGAGAAGCTGTCCATGGGCTGGGCAAAGATGGCGCGATGGGTGGGGCCGCCGCCGCGGCCTACGGTGCCTCCGCGACCGTGGAAGAGGCGTAGGGTGACGCCGCACTCGCGGGCAGCGTCGTGGAGCGCGCGATGCGCCTTCCAGATTTCCCAGGTGCTGCTGATCATGCCGCCATCTTTGTTCGAGTCGGAGTAGCCGAGCATCACTTCCTGCTGGTAGTTCCACGATTCCAGCAGAGGTTTATACACGTCCGACGACCATAGGGTGCGCATGATCGTCGCGCCGTGCTGCAGGTCTTCGATGGACTCAAAGAGCGGGACGGGCTGTAGGCCGGGGTCGGACGAGTCGGGGCAGCCTGCGGGGCCGCCGCAGCCTTCGACGCGGACGCCGCCGAGCCGCGCAAGACGGATGACGTTGAGGATGTCCTCGGCGGAGGTGGCTCCGCTGATGATGTAGCGCGGGAGCGATTCGGGGACGAAGGCGCGCTTGAGTTCGGCGACCGCGCGGAAGGTGCTGAGCACTTCGGAGGTCTGCGGCGAGAGTGCCGGCGGCAGTGTGTTGGTTACAGTGCCGGCGGTCTGCGAGATCTCGGCGATGGCGGCCGAGTGAACGCGAGCGTGCTGGCGGATGTCGAGCGTCTGCAGGTGCAGGCCGTACGTGCGAACCTCGAGCAGGAGCGGGTCGATGAGCATCGCGGCGAGGCGGCGGCCCTGGTTGCGGAGAAGGCTGTTGCGCAGAATGCTGAGGTCGCTGATGAGGTCGGCGACGCGGGAGTAAGGCTTGAGGGCGGGCTCCTCCGGCAGCGGGACGGAGATGTGTGGCGGCCCGCCGAGGCGCATCATGATGCAGCCGACCAGCAGCCGTGCCGATTCATAGGGGATGCGATTCTCAAAGACGGACTGGCCGGCGTTGCGAAGCTGCTGCAGGTAGGTGTCGAGCAGCAGCGTGAGCTCGTGCGAGACCGCGACAATGCGCGTGGATGGAGCGAGCTGGTCGAAGATGTTCTGCAGGCGGCGGCGGTAGTGAGTGAGAACGAGGCTGCGCGCCATGGAGAGCGCCTCGCGGGTGACCTCGGGCGTGACAAACGGATTGCCGTCGCGGTCGCCGCCAATCCAGGAGCCGAAGCTCACCAGTTGCGGAAGGTCGGCGAGCGGAGTTTCGATGCTGTACTCGTCGGCCAGCGCGCCGGCAACCTCGGAGTAGAGGACGGGCATGGTGTCGAAGATGGAAGACTCGTAGTAGTCGAGCGCCATGCGAATCTCGTCGCGGACGGAGGGGCGGGACTGACGGACTTCGTCCGTCTGCCAGAGCGCGGTGATCTCCGCGATCACATTCTGTTCGAGGGCTTCCAGCTGCGCGTCGGGCACAGGGATGCGGTCCAGCTGCTCGAGCAGATCGGAGATGCGGCGGCGCTTGAACATGACCACGCGGCGGGCAACCTCGGTGGGGTGCGCGGTGAACACCGGGGTGATGCAGATCTTTTCGAGCAGCGCGCGGGCGTCGGGGGCGGTCACGCCTGCGAGACGCATCTGGCGCAGAGCACCGCGCAGCGACCCACGCTGGGGCTCCGCATCCGGATCGAGCTGGCTGGAGAGACGGCGGCGTTTGCGGTGGTTCGTCTCGGCCAGATTAATCAGTTCGAAGTAAAAACCAAATGCGCGTGCAAGCTGGTACGCGGAGGACTCGCTGAAACCTTCCACACAGCGCTGCGCGTATTGGAGCGGGTCCGCGGGGGTAGGCCTAGGCTTGGAACTAAGGGCGCGGGCAGAAACGCCGGCGGCGCCTTCGCGGTAGGCGATGGCGGTCTGGCGCAGCTCTTCGACGGCCTCGAAGACGGGCTGGCCGGCCTGCTCGCGGAGAACTTCGCCAAGCAGCATGCCGAGCGACCGAACGTCGCGGCGCAGAGGAGCTTCCTTGAGCTCGCCGGTGGGCGCCTGCAGTTCCGCCAGGCGCTGCGGCCAGTTTGGAGGGGTCCAGAGTGAGGGCATTAAGTGATTATGCACCGGCCACGCGCAATACGCAGGTCCATCGCCCGATTACGCGGAGATTCGGCCCTGCAACCCCAAATATTTCAATGCGGAATTACCGTATGTGCCGGATCGAGTAAAAGTTCAGCGTGAAGCCGACCCGCGCGGCGTAGTCGTGATCCCAACCGCCCGCGTCCAGGTTGTGCGCGAGATATTCCACCGGCACAACCGTCAGCGAAAGGGGGCGCGAAAGCTTGTAGTCGAAGCCGAACCCGACTTTCGCGATCGGATCCCAATCCCGGAAGGGGGAGCCGCCAGATGTCAGCCGCATTTCGCCCGCTTCTCCGAAGACGAAGGGCCGCGCGTGGAACCTGGGAACGAAGTTGTACCGGGGGCCCGCAGTCATCAGCAGGCGGTGCTGCGTTGGAGAAACCGAACTCACTCTGAGGTTAGCGAATTCCGTCTGCAAGCCCAACCGCCGTGTGATGTTGAACGCGGGAGCTACCGACCAGCCGAACAGATTGTGATGATGACCGTTCTCGTACTCGCCGTAAATATAAGACCCACCGCCTGTGATGGAGACAACCGGGGGATCCTGTTCGAACGGGACGGCCTGGGAATAAGCAAGCGACGGAAGGGCAAGCAAAACCGCGATCAGAAGTTGCTTCATATGTCTCCTTGGGGATTCGAGCGGCCTCAAGCTCAAGACGCACTCTGAGGTATTCCCAACGGATGCCGTCGGCGGAGGAGGGGGTTGGAGCCGAGGACTTTGATCCGGCTCACTTCGTGTTGACCTGCTCGAAAATCCTTTGGCGAGATCCGCAGGCCATTTACTTTCTGCCAGTTACGCGAGCTCTCCCGATCCCGAAATATTGCCTGCAACGCTTAGCGGTACAGGTTGAAGGTGATGCCTCCGCGAGCGGTAAAGTCCTTGTCCCAGGCGCCGAAGTCCTCGTTGTGCGCGAGGTACTCCGCGGGAACAACCGTGATCGCAATGCTCCGGGAGAGACGATACTCGAAGCCGACTCCGCCTTTGACGATCGGATCCCAATCCCGGTACAGGGTGTTCTTGAACGTCAGTCTCATTTCTCCGCCCTCGGCGAAGATGAACGGAGTAATCCTCGACACGGGCGAGAAGTCGTACCGTGGACCGGCCGCCATCAGGAAGCGATTCTGGCCGGGGTAGATGGACCGCATGTAGTAGCTCGCAAACTCTGCCTGCATTCCAAAGTGGCGAGTCAGCTTGATCTCCGGTACCGCGGACCAGCCCCACAGGCTGTGGCGATGGCCGCCCTGCGGCTCACCATCAATGTACGAGCCGCTGGCGGTAAGAGAGGCAATGGGGCCTTTCTGTTCGAAAGGAATGGCCTGGCACAATGAGACCGACGGGACAGCAAGCAGAAGCGCGGTCCAGAAAACTTTCATGGCATCTCCTTGGGCATTCGATCTGACCTCGAGAGACAACGCGAGGAGGAATCTTTCCAGAGGGATGCTGCCGGAACACTGAGAGTGGTTCGCCAGAGGACGCGTTAGACGCTTCTTCTTTGACCCGCTGGAAAGATTTTCCAGCAGCGCGGATGCCCGACAATTAACTTACATTCCGGTTACATTTCGGAGACATTTGCGCGCTTGACGGTGGAAAATCCACGACTGGGGGCGCCAGGGCTGACGCCCAGCCGTTACATTACGAGCGCAAGCTTTTCCAGCTCTTCCTGCATGCACTTCAGGGAGCAGGACGAAGCCTCGATGCGCCACGCAATGCCCCGCGCAGCCTGGCTGGACACGCCATATCCGCGCACGCTCAGGAACGAGCTGATGAGTTCCGCGGCCTGCCAGGAGTCGAGGCCTGACTGCAGCAGCTCCTCACGCAGGGAGGAGAGATCTGTGGCATTGAACTTTTCGATCGCGGGCGTTACAGAGGATACGTTTTCCATGGCCAACCTCCTTCCCAATCGTGTTCCAGGTGGATCGGGATTTCGGAACCAGCCCTGCTCCGTTCTCGTACGACCAACCTTGTAAGGATTAGACGCGGAAGTTCGAGGTGAGTTGCTAAAAAACCTTTACAGCGCAGCAAAGTTCGCATCATGTCACTTTGGTGTCATGGAATGGTCACGCAGATGTATTGCGATTCCCAGCATTGAACCGCGGCCAGTGGAATTGAAAGGAATCGCCGAGGTCCGAGACGATCAGAAGGCGCGATCGGCGAGCAGGACGGGGATGCCCTCGGAAATGGGGTAGCGACGGCTGCAGCCGGAACAGCGGATGGCGTCGCCTTCAAGGACAAGGGACTGGCGGCACACAGGACAGACGAGCCACTGGAGATCTGCGGAACCGAGAACGGGCTGGGGCGGGTCGCTGGGCATGGGGCTGGATACAAGGTACTAGGTTCGGGCCTGGAGGTTGGAGCTTCCGGGTGCGGTGCGGGTACCATGGATCGAGATGAAGAATACAGCGCGGATTTTGAATGGGATTGAGATTGCCGCTGAAATCAAGGCGGAAGTTGCCAACGAGGTGCGGGCGCTAAAGGCCGCAGGCGTGACGCCGGGACTGGCTGCGGTGCTGGTGGGACATGTGGCTGCGTCCGAGGTGTACGTGCGCAGTAAGGTGAAGACCTCCGCCGAACTCGGCATCTGGAGCGAGTTGGTGACGCCTCCGGAATCGGTCACCACGGACGAGATGCTGGCGCTGATCGCGGAGCTGAATGCGCGCGAGGAGGTGGATGGGATCCTGATCCAACTGCCGCTGCCCGCGCATGTGGATACACGCCGGCTGCTGGAGGCGGTGTCGCCGGAGAAGGATGTGGACGGATTCCACCCGATCAACGCAGGACGGCTGCAGAGCGGACAACCGGGGCTGAGGCCGTGTACGCCGGCGGGGATCATGGAGATTCTGCGGCGCAGTGGGCTGCCGGTGGCGGGCAAGCACGCCGTGGTGCTGGGACGCTCGGACATTGTGGGCAAGCCGGTGGCGATGATGCTGCTGCATGCGCATGCGACCGTGACAGTGTGCCACTCGAAGACGGTGGACATCGGGCGCTACACGCGGGATGCGGACATCCTGGTGGCGGCGATCGGGCGGCCGGGGTTTGTCACGGCAGACATGGTGAAGCCGGGCTCGACGCTGATCGATGTGGGCATCAATCGCGTCACGGATGCGGTCGAGGTGGAGCGATTCTTTCCTGGCGATGCGGTGCGAGCGGCACAGTTTGCGAAACGCGGATCGACGCTGGTGGGGGATATTCATCCGGCGGCGTTCGCACTATCGGGCGCGTACACTCCGGTGCCGGGTGGGGTCGGGGCGCTGACCATCGCGATGCTGATGCACAACACGGTGAAAGCTGCCGCTGCACGACGCGGCGCGGCGAAGGCGTAGCGCGATGCTGCGCGTGGGTCTTACCGGCGGCCTGGGGAGCGGCAAGTCAACCGCCGCGCAGATGTTCGCGGGCTTGGGCGCGCATGTGTTTTCGGCAGACGAGATCGGCCGCCAATTGATGCAGCCGGGCGAGGCTGTGTTCGCCGCGATCATTGCCCACTTCGGGGCGAGGATGGTGAGGGCAGACGGAACGCTCGATCGAGTTGCGCTGGCGCAGATTGCGTTTGGCGAGGGGCGGATCGAGGAGCTGAACACAATCGTGCATCCGGCGACGATTGCGCGGCAGGCAGCGCTCATCGAGGAGATTGCTGCGCGCGAACCGGATGCGGTGGCAATCGTTGAGTCGGCGCTGATCTTCGAGACGAAGCACGGGGGCGACGACGGCTGGCAGAAGCGCTTCGACCGGATCATCTTCGTGAAGGCGTCGGAGGGGCTGAAGATTGAGCGGTTTGTGCGACGTAGCGCGGCTGGGCGGGCACTGAATCGCGAGGAACGCGACGCGCTCGAGGCAGACGCACGACGGAGAATGGCCCGGCAGGCCGAGACGGAGCGGAACGCTGCGCGGTGCGATTACGTATTAGCCAACGACGGGTCCGTGGAGCATCTGAAAGACCAGGTGGAGGCGTTGTGGCCGGTGTTGAAGGCGGCGGCGAAAACCTAGCGGCCGCGAGTTCCCAGCGATGGATTCAAACGAATAAGATGGGTAGTTGAGCGCATGCAGTGAATGAAGTGGCTTGAGGAAGAGTTTGCGATGAAATTACGCCCAGTTTTGTTGGTGATCGTCCTCCTCGGAGGCTTCTATCTTGCGACGACGCACCTGATGTCGACCGGTGCGCTCGCGCCCTTGCTGGGCGCTCTGCATGCACCCGAGGCGCTGGCGAACATCGAATCTGTGCGCGGTCCGAACGGCGCATTCGACCTGACGGTGGCGTCGGCGGCGCCCGCGTTCGACAGCGAAGAGCAGCAGAACATCGCCGTCTACAAGAAGGTGCTGCCGAGCGTGGTGAACATCACGTCGACCGAGGTGCGGTTCGACTTTTTCTATGGGCCGGTGCCGCAGACCGGCCAGGGCTCGGGCTTCATCCTGAACAAGGACGGCCTGATCCTGACCAACTTCCACGTGATCGAAAACGGCCAGCGAGGCGGAGTTGAAGTCACCCTCTCCGACAAGCACAAGTACAAAGCGACCGTAGTGACGTACGACAAGGGACACGACCTGGCGCTGCTGAAGATCGATGCGCCGAACCTGGTGCCGGTAACGCTGGCGGAAACCAGCACCGGCCTGATGGTGGGACAGCGGGTGTATGCGATCGGCAATCCGTTCGGGCTGTCGGGCACAATGACGCGCGGCATCATCTCGGCGATTCGCTCGGTGCGGAGCCCGGAGAACGGCAATCCGATTGAGGACGCGATCCAGACGGACGCTTCCGTAAACCCTGGCAACTCCGGCGGACCGCTGCTGAACTCGCGCGGCGAAGTGATCGGAATTACAACGATGATCGCGTCGAACGGCGCGGACCAGTCGTCCGGCATCGGGTTTGCGATCCCGGTGAACACAGCCAAGGCAGTGCTGGACGACTTCGCAAAGTATGGCCGCGTGCGACGGCCAACCCTGGACATCGTGTCGCTCGAAGTCTTCCCGGACATTGCGCAGCAGATCGGACTCGCCTCCGACTACGGCATCCTGATTGAGCGGGCGCTGCCCGGTGGCGCCGCCGACAAGGCAGGCCTGCACGGAGGAACACAGCGCGCCTACGAAGGCAATACGCCGGTGATGCTGGGCGGGGATCTGATCGTGCGCTTCGACGGACAGGAGATTACCAACGCAGAGGACCTCTCGGGCGCGATGAACTCGAAGCACGCGGGAGACACGGTGACGGTCACCGTGTTCCGCGGACGGAAGAAAATGGACTTCAAGGTGACGCTGGGAGACGCGAAGGACCAGCCGCAGGGTCCGCAGGTCTAAGGGAATTGGCGAGTTGTAAATACCGGGGGCTGCGGTGCGACGAACGATGCGGGGCGCGGTTCTCGGCGTGGGGTTGGTGGTGTGTGGCGCGGCCGCGTGGCCATTTGTGAAGGCGCATCTGCAGGCCGTCTCGGTGCTGCGCAAGGTCGAAGGGCAGCCGGTGCCGTGGCTGGCTCGCGGGGTGACCGGGCAGATTACCACCACGGACTTCAGCATTCCCATTGAGACAGCAACCGGACGCGAGCAGGTGCGGGCGCGGATGTACGCGCCGCAGGGCAATCCAAACGCGCCCGCGATGGTGCTGTTCCATGGCGTGCATCACCTGGGGATCGACGAGCCGCGCATGATGGGGTTCGCGGCGGCGATGGCGAGTTGCGGCATCCGCGTGCTCACGCCGGAGTTGCCAGGTATCAAGGATTACCACGTAAGCAAAGACTCGGTGGAAACCATCGGCGCGTCCGTGAAGTGGTTCGCGGAACAAACGGGCAGGCCGGTTGGCGTGATGGGGTTGAGCTTCGCAGGTGGGTTAGCACTCGTTGCCGCCGCGGATCCGCAGTATCACGCGGACTTCAAGTTCGTATTTGCGGTGGGATCGCAGGACTCGATGGTGCGCGTAGCGAACTATTACCTGACCGGGCGCGATGCTCGGCCAGACGGCTCGGTGGAGGTGCTGGCAGCGCACGAATACGGTCCACTCGTGCTGGAATACGAGCACCTGGAGGACTTCGTACCAGCGGAGGATCTCGCCGCAGTGCGGTCGGTGCTGCGGGCGCATCTGTACGAAGACCCCAAAACCGAAGCGTCGGCGTCGCTGGGGCTGAACGAAGCGCAGAAGCGCGAGACGCTGGAGCTGATGGATGCGACTTCGCCGGCGACACGCGCGAAGATTGCGGCGATGACGGCGAAGCACGCCGACGAGATGCCCGAACTGTCGCCGCTGGGCCGGCTCGCGCGGCTGGACACACCGGTATACCTGCTGCACGGCGAAGGCGACAACATTATCCCGGCGGCGGAGACCCTTTGGATGGCGCGCGAGCTAAGCAGGCAGGATTTGAAGGCGATGCTCGTCAGTCCGGTGCTGTCGCATGTAAATCTGGATGGGCCCCAGGCCGGAGCGATGGAGCAATGGCGGCTGGTTCACTTCTTCGGGCAGATTATGAGCGCGGCCGAGAGCCGATAAGAGTCGAGAATTCGCGGCCGGCTCAGGAGTCACTATACTTGTAGCCGATGCCGACTTTGATCACACTGGATGAGATGCGCTCCGCGCAACAGCGGATTGCCGGAGTTGCGGTGCGCACCGGGTTGCACCGCGTGGAGCCGGACCGACTGCAAGCCGCGGGCGTGGCAGAATTGCCGTTTGCACTGTACATCAAGGCGGAGAGCGAGCAACCCATCGGGAGCTTCAAACTGCGAGGCGCCTACAACCGAATCGCGCAGCTCTCGCCGGAGCAACTCAAACGCGGAGTCATTACGTACTCCAGCGGCAACCATGCGCAGGGCGTTGCGTACTCTGCGCGGGCGTTGGGATCGAAGGCCGTCATCGTGATGCCGGACAACGCGCCGGCGGTGAAGATAGAAGCGACCCGTGCGCTTGGTGCGGAGGTGGTGTTCGTCGGACCTGCGAGTTCTGCGCGCAAGGCGAAGGCGGAAGAACTGGCTGCCGCGCATGGGTACACCATCATTCCGCCATACGACGACCCAGCCATCATTGCCGGCCAGGCCACGTGCGGGCTGGAGATCGTGGAGCAGTTGGGCGTCGCCGAAAACGGCGCGGGCGTCGTGGTGTTATCGCCAGTGTCCGGCGGCGGACTGCTCAGCGGAATATCCACCGCGGTGAAGCTCGCAGGCGGCCCCGGAGTGCAGGTGTGGGGGGCTGAGCCGGAGCTGGCAGCGGACGCAAAAGAATCCTTCTACTCGAAGACCCTGGTGGAATGGCCGGCATCGAACACATCGCGCACCATCTGCGATGGGCTGCGGACGCAGTCGGTAGGCGTGCTGAACTTCGAGCATATTCTGCGCTACGTCGACGGAATCGTCACCGTAAGCGAGGACGAGGTGCGAGCCGCGATGCGGATCGTGCTGGCTGCAACAGGCCTGGTGGCGGAACCAAGCGGTGCAGCAACATTGGCGGCCGCGCTGTTTCATCATGGAGAATTGCCGCAATGCAAGCGCATGGTTGCGGTGCTGAGCGGCGGCAACATTGAGCCGGAGTTGAAGCAGCAGTTGGAAGCCGGCATGGCCAACACTGCTTCCGCGTAATCGCGAAGGGAGTCTAATACTTCCATGACACGTCGAATGTTGACACGGATAACTGTGGCAGGCATGGTGGCACTGGCGCTGACAGCTCCACCCGCTTTCGGGCAGAAGAAGCCGAAGAACCTGCCGCCGGGATACGACCGCGCTGTGCGGGCCACCATGATTCACCCGGCAATCGTCTACATCACCGCCGACGACAACGCGCAGCATACCGACGAGGTCGGCCCCGGACACGAAGTTGCCATCATGGAGACCAACGGCGGGTGGGTCCGCGTATTCGCCAACACGGACATCCTTGACGACGAGGACGATACGAGCAAACCGGAGTTC
>DASYEU010000042.1:0-67118 GCA_036498865.1 Acidobacteriaceae bacterium
CAACTCCGGCACGCACCACACATCCTCCTCCGAAGTCATCCACCCCTTCGCATCCAGCCGCGCCAAATTCACCGGCCCCGAGTAGTTCCGCAGCGTCCGCTCGCCCCGCAGATTGTAGTAGTGCTCAAAGTAGCTCAGCGCCAGTTCCCGCAGCGTCCGATACACCGGCGCGCGAAACCGCAGCCCCGCATAGTTCGACTTCGCAATCCCGCCCCACAACCCGCGCTCGCGATACAGCGCAATCACGTGGTCATCGTCCCGCACCGCCTCCAGGTCCATCAGCAGCGGCGGATGCCCATTCACCCGCAACGCGGCCGCAGCCAGCAGCGCACCCTCCAGGCAATGCCCCTTGCGCTCCCGTAGCGCTCGCTGCGGAGACCACGCCGTATCCGCATACTGGTACGTCAGCGCATCCAGAAACTTCTGGATCTTCGCCGGGGTATTCAGCGCGCACAACGTGCGCACATCCTTCGGCGACAGGCCGAAACTCTCGCCCCCGCTCCGCCGCACCCCGTTCTTCGACACGTTCGTCCGCCTCAAAACCACCCGCAACTCTTCCCAGGAAAGTCTCGGGAATTATACCGGCCACGGAATGGGTGCCGAAGCGCGCGACTCAGCCCTGGCTTCTGCAGCATGCTCCGCGAGGTAAAGAAGCGACCAAAAGGGCCGGAGGCCCGCCCTATACCAGCGTAGGCCGGCAGGCCTACGGATCACCCCAGGCACCCCACCCGAGCGCTGAAGGCGCGACCTATATCCTCGGCGCCCACCTCTCAAACCACGAATCTCGAACCTGTCTTAACTACCCATACGCCACCGGATGCTTCTTCAACCACCGCGCATCCCGCACCTCGTGCACGTGGTCGACCAGGTGGCGCGCCGCCTCAGCCTCCGCCTGCCGATTCTTCCAGGTCACCACGCCGGCGCAACCGGCCAGCGCTCCCAGAATCAGTTGCCCCGCAACCGGCAGCCGCCGCTTCCTGGACAGCAGCGAAAAGCCCAGCCAGCTACCCGCAGCCGCGCACGCGACGGCGGATACCAGCCCCACCAGCGCCTCAGCTTCATTCGAGCACTGACCTTGGCCTACGTTGGCGGATGTCACAGCAGTTTCCATACTCGGACTCTCCCCTCAGGTTCTCATTCTGCACCGGAGACATGAACCACGCACAAATTCGAGCCAGCGCGTTCCCCTTCACAATCGGCCGGCAGCCGCAAACCTGCGACCCCGGCCGCAATGTCACGAGTCCCCAGTCCGCCGCACCTCTCCGGAACAGCCGGCAGCCGAAAGCCCGCAACCATCGCACGTCGTGCAACCATCACGCTGCGAGTGTGTGCCTTTCTCCCCCTCCGTGCTATGACGCACGTCACGTCTCTTTCGTCGGCACCTCCGACGTTCACCCGTGCCATAACCCTGGTCTGATCAAAGGGGCTTTAGCCTCTGAGGCCACCTTTCCGCTGCCATCTCTTGACACGCACGATTCACCTGATCAGAATCTAACTCCTTCCCTATCTGGATCATGGCAAGAAATGCGCCCCGGAGGGCGCATCCCCGTCCGGCCACCCTTTCCAGAAATCTTTGGAACAAATTCCGCGCTCGAGCGGTCTATCATTGCAGCCGGAGTCTTGCCGAAGATTTCTCTGCAAGTTCCTGTGCCGCTGCCGTTCCATGCTCGGTAGCTCAATTTACGTTCGGAAGGATCGACCAGCGTGCGCAAGGCAATCGGCTTCCCCTCCCTCGTTCTTACCCTCTCCCTTACCGCCAACGCCCAGCAGCCGCTCGTCAAGCCCGCGTCGAAACCTGCCGCACGCTCGGTCGCCGCCAGGGCCGAGGCAGCAACTGCCCCATCCCAGCTTCCCGTCACCCGCGTCTCCCTCTACAAAAACGGAGTCGGCTTCTTCGAGCACGCCGGCCGCGTCACCGGCGACCAGTCCGTCACCATCGACTTCACCACCGCGCAGCTCAACGACGTGCTCCAGTCGCTCACCGCCATCGACCTCAACGGCGGCCGCATCGCCGGAGCAGGCTATAACTCCACCACGCCGCTCGAGCAGCAGCTCAAAGCTCTCCCCCTCGCCCTCGGCGAAGATCCCACCGCCGTCGACTTCTACAACGCCATCCGCGGCGCCCGCGTCGAGGTCCACGGACTCGGCACCAGCATCACCGGCCGCCTGCTCAACCTCGAGATCGTCAATACCCCCGAAAGCGAGAACAGGCCCGACAACAAACCCGCAACAGAAAAACGCCTGATCACCGTCATCGGCGACGGCGGCACGATTCGTACCATGGAGCTCACCTCCGCCACCGAAGTCCGCCTCCTCGACACCGATCTCCACACCGACGTCACGCGCTACCTGCAACTCCTCGCCAGCACGCGCAACCAGGGCCTTCGCCACCTCACCCTGCAGGACAACGGTTCCGGCGCTCGCGAGCTGCACGTCAGCTACATCAGCGAAGTCCCCATCTGGAAGTCGACCTACCGCATCCTCTTCACCGACCCCAAGGCCGGAGCTCCAGCCGCCAAGCAGACCGCCACCCTGCAAGGCTGGTCGGTCGTCGACAACACCACAGGCGCCGACTGGATCAACGTGCGACTCTCGCTCATCGCGGGCGCGCCCCAGAGCTTCATCCAACCCCTCTCCGTCCCCTACTACTCGCGCCGCCCCGAAATCGGCTTGCCGCAGGAAGCCCAGCTCACCCCGCAAACCCACGAGAGCGGCGAGTTCGCTCCGCCACCTCCTCCGGTTCCACAAATGGCCGGCGTAGCCGGAATGGGCTCAGGCACCGGCTCCGGAATGGGCGCAGGCAGTGGGGGCAGCTACGGCGGCCTCATCGCGAAGGCGCGCAGCGCAGACACACTACTCGGTGGAACAATCGAGAATCAGACATACAGCAATCTGCCGCTCGCAGCCCCTTCATTCCAGGCTCAAGCCGCCAGTTCCTTTGCTGCCAGCAACACCACCACTGCAGCCTTCGACGACTACTTCGCCTACAACCTCGCCGAACCCATCACCATCCGCAAGAATGAATCCGCGATGGTCCCGATCCTGCAAACAAAAGTCGACGCCGAACGCGTCACGCTGTGGTCGTCGCGGCAACCCGCGCCGCTGCGCGCTCTCTGGATCACCAACACCTCCAACCTAACGCTGGACCGCGGCTCCTTCTCCATCGTTGAGGATGGCAACTTCGGCGGCGAAGGCCTGCTCGATCCCATCCATCCTGCGGAGAAGCGCCTGCTCTCCTACGCCGTCGATCAGGCCGTCCGCGTTTCCACCGAGTCGCAGCACGACACCATGCATGCCACGTCGCTCTCAGCCGCCAAGGGCGTCCTGATCCTCCACCACACCCAGACGGCCGAGATCACCTACGTGGTGCACAACGCCGCAACTGATAGCCGCACCGTCGTCATCGAGCACCCCATCCGGCAGAACTACACCCTGGACCCGAACAACAGCGATCCCAAGCCTGAGGAAACCACACCCACGCTTTATCGCTACCGCGTCGCGGCCGCGCCCGGCGAAACCGTACGTCTGCACGTCGGCGAACACCGCCAGAGCGCCATCACCTATCAACTCACCAACTTCAACGACAGCCAGCTAGCCTTCGTTCTCAACCAGACCAACAACAGCCCCGCCATCAAGCTGGCCCTGGAACCCATTCTCGACGCGCGCCGCCACGTCGCCGATATGCAATCCGCACTGGACAAGGCCAACACCCGCATCACGGAACTCCGTTCGGATGAAGAGCGCCAGCGCGCCAACATCACCGCACTCGCCAACGCCGACAAGGCTTCCCGCGACCGCTTCGTCCACGACCTGAACTCCACCGAAGACCAGATTGCTGCCGCGCAGAAAGATCTCGCCGCAGCGCAAACCAATCTGCAAGCCGCAAAAGACGACCTGGCCAACAAGATCGAAGCCCTGCAAATCGACCAGACTTTGTAAGGTCACCGGCAAGTAAGTGATCGATGGAATGCATCAGGCGCGCGCGTGTCTGCGTGGGGGACAAACCCAACTCAGCGTCATTCTGGAGCACCGCTCCAGAATCTCAATATTTGCTTTTAGTCAGAGCGTCCGACTCGGGACACTAGAACGTGAACGACAATCCAGCCTGAATCGCTCGCGGAGACTGCGCCAGAAACAGCGTACGCCCATCCGTGGACAGGAACGGCTGATATCCCTCGGCCAGCAGGTTCGTCACATCCACCGTCGCTTCCAGCCCCGGAGGCAGGCGGTCGCCCCAGCGCAGCGCTTGCCGTACATAGAAGCTCAGATAGGCCTGGTTGCTGAACGACTCATACGGATTCACCGCCGTCACCAGATGCCTCGGCTGCCACCGGTACGACGCGCTCATCTTCGTGCCCGAGCGCTGCACCCGGCCCTTTAGCGCCACCGTCGCGGTACCTCCAACCTCGGGACGCATGTCCTCGGAAACCTCAGGCAGCCGCCGATTCATCGAATCCCGTACCGAGAGCGCCGCCCCGCTCGCATACTCCAGCGCGGCCCACAGCCCCGAATTCAGCGGCTCCGACAGCATCAGACTCATTCCGGTCGAGGAGTATCCCGCACCCAGGAAGCGGAAGCTTCCCGTCGCCGTATCCACCATCACGCCGCCCCCGCCTTTACGCGACGCCACATCCGTCGGGCTGATCACGCCTGTTCCCGCAACTGCCGTGCGATCCATCGTGTCGCGATAGAGCGCAGCTTCCAGCAGCCCGCGCCCAGCCTTCCGCGTTATGGCAATCTCCTGATGGCTGCCGCTTTCCACCACGGACCGTCCGCGCTCGACCGCCGTCACCGGAAGCTCCGTCGCAATCGAATCCAATCCCTCGTAGCTCTGCACGTTGCGCGATGTGGCAAGCCGATAGCGTACAGCCCACACCTCGCCCGGATGCACCGTCACCCGCAAAAACGGCTGGGACGTCACTGTGTTCCCAATGGTATGGATCGCATACACCGTAGCCCCTGCTTCTGCCTCCACGATGTCGCTCAAATGCATCCGCTCCGCCGACGCCATCCGCACCACCTGCATGCCGGCATTGCCATCGGCGCTCGTAATCTCCGGATGCGATGCGACGCTCACCACCATCCGCGACTCATTCGCCAGCCCCATGCTGCGTGAGTACCCGGCGTCCACTTCCATCGCCGGTGGCGCAACTCCAAGTCCGGTCGGCTGGGTCGCAACATTCGCTCGCAGAACAACGTCGGCTCCCTCGCGCGTCACCCGGTCCAGCGCGATCACGCTCTGAATCCCGCCGCCGCCAAAACCTCCGTCACCGCTCACCACCGCCGCATGCGCCACCGTCGGATTGACCTGCGGCGCATCCTTCGCGCTCGACGCCACCATAACCACTTCGCCGTCGTCCAGCATCCGCAGAATGGGCCGATTCGCAGCCGACCGCAGCGTCCACGTCCAGTCGTCGCCAGGCTCATCAGGCTTCCGCCGCTCTGCAGGCAGCCACGCCGTCGGGTCCGACAGCATATTCAGCGTAAGGTTGACCGTCGCGCGCATCCCGGTCGCAAGTTGCAGATTCCGCCGCGTAGTCGGCGCATACATCACCGCCGACGCTTGTACCTGGTATTTGCCCGGAACAAGATTGGCAATTCGATAGCGCCCGTGCAAGTCCGTAAACGCGGTCGCCACTGTGATCGAGCCCGCGGCCAGGACCTGCACCATCGCGCCCATCTGGGCCACGCCCTGCGTGTCGCGCACCACTCCGGCAACGGTCGCGACAGAAGCCGCGTA
The DNA here is from genome assembly GCA_036498865.1 of Acidobacteriaceae bacterium. Lineage (GTDB taxonomy): Bacteria > Acidobacteriota > Terriglobia > Terriglobales > Acidobacteriaceae > Edaphobacter. The sequence continues at coordinate 5,741 of DASYEU010000042.1, forward strand.
TCCGACCCCGGACGCCAGCGAAAGCATCAGGGCACTAACACCGAGTTCCTTGCCGAACCGCATCCAGTAACGTTGCACAGTAAGCATCACCCTGTGCGTCTGATTGGCCTTATCCAAAGGACGCGCCGAAAAAGGAAGGCCCGTCAAGGCGTCCTGCGCCGGCAATCGATCATCGCAATCCAATCCGCGTCATCGTGTTGCCAGAATCCTGCGCATTCGCCAAAATAACTCAGCCGAGCGCCCTGGCCTGCTGCGCTTCGACCTCACACCATTTAATCACGGCAACTAGTTCACCGTAAACTTTGCCGTCTCCGCAGTTTCCTGATTATTGACGTGGTCGTTCACCTTAATGCTCAACTGGTACGACCCCGGCGGCAAGCTCGCCAGCGGAAGACTCTTCTCCAAAGTCAGCTGTTCCGCGTTCGGACTCACCTTCGTCGACGGCTCCGATGTGTCCAGAACCGGCTTATTTGTCGTCATGTTGACTATCTGGTACTCGATCGTCGCATCGTTCTGCTTGCTCTTGGTGTCGATCCCAAGGTTGTAGACCTGCATCCAGAAATTCAGGCTCTGAGCCCGGCTGAACTTCGGAGGATTGGCCGTACCGCCTGAAGAAACCCGCGGTCGCACATGCGTGTCGCCAATCACAAAGCTGCCCGTCCCGATCTCTTTCGACGGCACCCGGTACATCTCGTCCGCGAGAATCAACGACGAGTGCCCCAGCGTGTCGTCATCGAACCGGGGCACATTGACTGCGAACGAATCATGCCCGATGTGGTCCGGATTATTCACGTCCTTGATGACGATATCGACCTTGTACAGTCCCGGCCGCAAAGCCAGCGAATACCAATACACCGAAGCGGCCTTCTGCTTGGCGGTAAGCAGTTCGCTCGGCGTGTCCACCCCAAGCGTGTCCCCAAAGGTCTGAATAATCTTGTGCGTCATGTTGGAGACTCGTCCCTGGATCTCCACTTTGCCCACCGATACCCCGTCCTTGGTGTTGAACGTAATGTCGGAGTTCTTGATCTGCACCGTCACCGGCACAATCACCGTATCGTTCGTCACCTTCGAGTAATCGGTCCGCACGTCGAACAGGAAGGGCGGCCCCTTCAAGATCTTCGAACTCGACATGAACTGCATCAGGTCCTGGAACTTCACCGGAGGCGGCGCCATGATCTTCGCCGCCAGATCCAGCCGGTCGAACTGCTTGTTCTGATTCATCTGGTTCATCGGCCCGGCGCCAAGTTCTTCCAGACCGCCACCCGAGAATCGATCCTTCTTCTCCGACTGCCCGTTCTGCTCTGACATCGTCAACCCGGCGTTCGGAACGTGCTTCAGCGCGTCCTTCTCCGACCGGTCGATGGTGTAGTGGTAGTCCCCGCACTGGCAGGTATCCACAAACTCCAGATCGATGTTGTCCCCAATGCCCTCAAGGTACCGGTAGTGCCACACCTCAAATGGGAAGGTCGCTGTACTGCCGCCACCCTCTTCCATCGGGCGCTGGTACTCGCCGCCGCTCGGATGCGAATCAATATCGTCCGGCTTGCCGTACGCAATATAGATATGGCCGCGGTCCGTCATCCACCCCGGCTTGCCCGCCGCAAAATGATCGTTCGCATACGCAATGCGCGCGTACACCTCGTCCCGGAACTCATTGTCCGGCGAATCGGGGTTCGGATTGCGCCGCTGCCAGAAGTTTTCGATGAAGGAGTCGCGCTCCTCGTCGTTCGTCAGGTGCTTGAACGCCTGCGCCTCGGTGTCCGTGATCAGCCACCGGACGTCCTGCTCCAGCCAGGTCTTGTAGGGCCCCTTCAACTCGGCGCTCAGATCCTTCTGCTGCTGGAACTTTTCCTTGTCGCTCAACCGGCGCTTCCGCGGATCCGGTTTCTCGGTCGTCGGCGGCGCCTGGGTTACGCCATCGGGGGGTGTCGTTTGCTGACCCTGCAGGGCACTCCACCCCGCCAACATCGGAAATAACAACGCGACCAGAATCGTCCGGCCCGGGTTTCTCATCGCCTGTCAAACCTCTGCTTCAAAAGCTGCGTTCCACGCCGGATTTCTCCCTGCGCTCGTCTATCTAAAATGTGGCCCTGTGACCCGCCCTGCGTGCCACCCTGCTGGCCCCGGCGGGTACACCAAATCCATGGTCTATTGTAGTGCCCCAACCCTTGCGTTACAAGCCGACTGCGCCTCCCGTCCCTGCTATCATCATCTGCAACAGAACTCCCTCATGGAAAAGCCGCCGGAAGCGCCGGTGGTAGTACCTCCCGGTCATTCATGCTACGGAACCCAAGCTTCATTCCTCGCGTATCTAACCTTCGGAAAGCTATGCCTACCGTCGTTCCTTCCCTGCCCTTGCACGCGCAGGAAAACCCGGCACTAAGAAAGACGAAATGAGCACCAAAAAGATCATCATCATTGTCGTGATTATTCTTGTCCTCGGCGGGATTGCTGCCGGCACCATCCTCCACAGTCAGGCGGGAATCACCAAAGTCGCCACTGGGTTTGTCGTGCGCCAGGACCTCGTCTCCAACGTCAGTGGGACCGGCCAGATCAAGCCGAAGACCTACGTCAACGTCGGAGCAACCTCCTTCGGACGTATCACCCACCTCTACGTTAAGGAGGGCGACCACGTGAAGAAGGGCGCCACTCTCGCCCGCGTAGAAAGCGTCCAGCCCGAGGCTACCGTCGACGCCCAGCAGGCAGCCATCGCCTCCTCGCGCACCGACATCAACTCCTACGTCGCAGCTGAGAATACCGCGCAGGCCAACATCGCGCAGGCCAAGGCGGACCTCGAGCAGAAGAAGCTCGACTTCGATCGCGCCCAGGCCCTCTACAAAGATCAGCTCATCGCCAAGCAGGACTACGACAGCAAGAAGGCCGCATACGACGTCGCCGCCGCCACGCTGCAGCAGCGCGATGCCGCGCTCGCCCAGGCCAAGGCGCAGACGGAGTCCCAGCGCAGCCACCTCAACCAGGCCATGGCCAGCCAGCGCGCCAACTTCGACGCCCTCGACAAAACCATCTCCCGCGCTCCCTTCGACGGCCTCGTCACCAACGTCCCCGTGCGCGAAGGCGAAACCGTCGTCGTCGGCATTCAAAACGCCGAAGGCTCCACGCTGATGACCCTCGCCGACATGTCCGTCATCACCGCCGAAGTCAAAGTCGACGAAACCGACATCGTCAATATCCGCCTCGGCCAAACCGCCGACGTCACCGTCGACGCGCTTCCCGGCCGTTCCTTCAAGGGCCATGTCACAGAAGTCGGCGACCAGGCCCTGCTCCGCACCACCGGCATCGCCACCTCGCAGTCCACCACCGGCACTGAAGAAGCCAAGGATTTCAAGGTCGTCGTCACGCTCGACGAATCCCCGGATAACCACCTCGAAGAGCTTCGCCCCGGCCTCTCCACCACCGCCAGAATCACCGTGGCCCAGCGCCCCAACTCCCTTACCATCCCCATTCAGGCCCTGGTGCAGCGCGCCCCCATCGCGGAAAAGGCTCTCTTCGACAACAACGGCAAGCCGCCCACCGCATCGCATGTTCCCGCCGCCGCTGCTGCTGGTGCTAGCCCAACCGCCAAGCCGGAACTCGCCCAGGGCGTCTACATCCTCACCACCGTCAAAGGAAAGCTCCGCGTCAACTTCCTGCCCGTCACCACGGGAGTCACCGGAGCCACCGACATCGAAGTCCTCTCCGGCCTCAAGCAGGGAGACGAAATCGTCACGGGCCGTTACCAGATTCTTCGAACCCTCAAGAGCGGCACCCTCGTCAAACGAGATAACAGCACGCCCGCCCTGGACACACCGTCGTCCTAAACTGTTTTCTGCTGTAACTCGAAATCGGAACTTTGTACCCGTTTGAAAGCACCACCGGAGCACCCAATGCCGCTCGAAACCGCCGCCCCTAATCCGACCCTCCACGATGCCGAAGGCCCACTCCCTGGCGAAGTCATCGTCACCAGCAATCTCTGGAAGACCTACGAGATGGGCGACCAGCAGGTCAACGCCCTCTGCGGCGTCAACCTCCGCGTGCGGCACAACGAGTACGTCGCCATCATGGGTCCGTCCGGCTCCGGAAAATCCACGCTGATGAACCTCATCGGCTGTCTCGATTCGCCCACCCGCGGCCGCTACTGGCTCAACGGTCACGACGTCTCCTCCCTCAACGACGACGAACTCGCGCGCATCCGCAACAAGGAAATCGGATTCGTCTTCCAGACGTTCAACCTGCTCGCCCGCGCCACCGCGCTGCACAACGTCGAGTTGCCCCTCATCTACAACGGCACGCCCTCGGAAGAGCGCATCGCCCGCGCCAAGGCAGTCCTCGAGTCCGTTCACCTCGGCGCGCGCATGATGCACAAGCCCAACGAACTCTCCGGCGGACAACGCCAGCGCGTCGCCATCGCCCGCGCCCTCGTCAACCACCCCTCCATCATCCTCGCCGACGAGCCCACCGGAAATCTCGACTCCAAAACCGGCGACGAGATCATGGCCCTCTTCGACGAACTCCACAACCAGGGCAACACCATCGTCGTCGTCACCCACGAGCCCGACATTGCCGAGTTCGCGCACCGCATCGTCACCATCCGCGACGGCGCCATCTACTCCGACCACCCCTCCGCCCGCCACACCTCAGGCGCCACCCACGGCAGTTCCAAACAAACCCACACCTCCGCATAACCCCGGAGCGGATTCCCTAAGCCAGTGAGATTTTTCAGCTGCGTCATTCTGGACGAAGTCCAGAACCTCGGTAGTTGCTTTTCGTCGTGGTTCCACACCCACAGGGAAACGGCTCTCAACAGATGTGGGCCACCCGCCCGTCCAGCCTGTCCTGAACCAATCATCAGGTGTGTCCTGCGTCACATCCTCGCCCCAGCAAAGACGCTAGAATTGAATAATAGCCACAGTGTGCCCAGCGTCGTGTCCCCTTCCGGACCGGACTTGGAGCGCCATCGGTTTGGGGTGACACGTGAGACATACCATCAGCGCCAGATCCAATGCGGCACCGCCATCTCTGCTCGACGGATCTCGACCCGCTCACGACTGGGTGTTGACTACTTTGCTATATCCCCAAGTTAAGCGCTGGCTTTTCTGCAACTTAGGTATACCCCCCCGGGGGGGGGGTGCTACAACCGCTTCAGGTAAGCCTTCGCCGCGTCCAGCTCCGGGAACAGTCGCTCCTCCGCCTGAAACGCCTTCGAGTGCACACATCGCCGCCCTGCCTTCACCCGCACCGGATGCTTCAGATGCAGCATCTCGTGGTACAGCAGGTACTCGACCGCGCATCGCGGAGTATCCACCCGGTCGAACACGCGGCTCACCATGATCGTGTTGTGCGCCGCATCGTAATGCCCGAGCATCCGCCGAGCGTGATGCGCGCTCCACGTCAACGTCGGCCGACCCAGCAGTCCGTGAAAAAAACGAACGTTCAGCGTCTCGAACACTTCGTCCAGGTCGTAATGGTGCCCCTTCGCGGTAAGGATCGTCTTCCGCCCGCGTGTCTGGCGGATATGCTCCGCTTGCCGCGCCACCGCCTCCGACGACACGTAGCGACGATAGCGATCGGAATGGACCCGCGCAATCGGCTTCCGGTAGAGCTTCGCCAGCAGAATGTGCGCAATCGCGCGGTGCACGGTCTCCGGAGCGTGCTCGAGCAGGTCCGAAAGCCGCACGTGAAGTTGCCCCTCACGTAGACGGATCGTAGTGTTCAGCGACGTGAATCGTCGAAACCGGATGTCGAGCGGAGGAATTGGAGCACGCGGCCGAAGCTCGCGATACTCCTCCTCAAAGATTTCATTGAGAGCTGTGGGCACGCTGAATCCCAGATTAACACGTGCCACCTGCCCGCACGAAAACGGTCCAACTCCGCGTTACTTGGGAGTCGCCGCTCCTCCCGCAGGCGCAGGCACAGCGTCCGTCGTTGGCGCCCCCGGAGCAGGTGCTGCCTCAGGAATCGTCGTAGGTTCAGTCGGCGCGGGCACTGGTCCCGGACCCGCCATCGCATGCAGCGGATCGAGTCTGGACACCGCCGCGACCGGAACCTCGACCGCCCCGACCTTGTCCGAAACCATGTCGTGGATGGCCGTCCGCAGGTAATAATGCCCCTTGGCCGGCACGCTGATCTCCTGGTGGAACGCCATGCCGCCAACCAGCAGTTGAGCGTACTGTGCCGGCGTCATCACATTGTGCAGCCGGTTGCTCGCGGTGATCAGCTTCTCGCCGTCGCTGTTGTACACGAACGTCCAAACTTCGATGGAGCAATGCCGATTCCCCGCCGGATCCTGCCGGCAGCTGACCGCATGCGGATCCGGCACCAGATCCACGCCATATTCCCTGAACGGCCCTTCCACCTTCACCCTGGGGTCAGGATTCGCCTGGTTCGTCGCCAAGGGCGTCTCAACAGGCGGCGCGGCTGCCGGGCGAATGCGCACCTTGAACAGAATCTCCGCTGGGTCAGGACCGCCATGCATCATCGCCGTAGCCATCGTCGTCGGCTGCACCACGGCCATCGCTGATTTCTGAGCCGTGACACTGTTGCGGTCGTTGGGATCGATGGCATAGTAGCCATTCCGATAGCTCAACTTGATATTCGGCTCGTCGACCTTGATCTTAATGGTGCGGAACCGCGCGTCCCACTGAGTATTGGTCGGAGAATAGGTCAACGTGTAGTAGTTCGAACCGTTCTCAATCGCCTTCTGCACAGCCTGCGTCAGGTTATTCGTGTTGACGAAGGCCTGGCCTCCAGTGTCCTCGGCCATGGCGAACATCGTCTCGTGTTCCTGAGCCGTATTCATCTGGAAGCTCATCTGCTCGCTTGCCGCGGAGGCTCCGCTGTCCGCACCAATGGTCGAATCCGCCCCGCTGGCAAAGTTCATCGCCGGGTCGATCTGAACGCCGCGCGCGTCGACCGGATAAACGGCAACCTGCGCCCGCGTCAGCAGGTTATCCGTCTTGCGCACTGCCTCGTCGTTCCGAACCACCGAATCATTTGGATCCTGCTCAGCCGCGTTGGGCTCGATATTCAGCGGAAAAGATCCGGAGAACCAGATCACGTTCTTCCGTCCCGGAATTCCAACCAGGTAGCGAGCCAGAAGGTCGAATCCATTCAGCGTGTACTGCGCCCGCATATCCTGCTGAAACGAGGAACTCATCGCCTGGAAGCGGTTGATCGAGTCGACCATCTCCTGCGTCACCATGCCGTCGACGGCAGTCGAATCGTTGGCCAGCGCATCGGAAAGGGTCGTGCTCCCGATCGGGCCTCCATTCACCGGGTCCGTCAGAATCTGGGAAGCCTGCGGCGCACCCTTCGACTGCGTCAGCGCGGCTTTGAGCACTCCCATATCCGAGGTGAAGCCCTGCAGCATCGTCAGCCTCGTAGTCAGGCCAAAGATCGCAATCCGTGTACCGGCGGGAGCCTTGTTCAGGTAGTCGATCAACTGCTTGCGCGCATACGGCTGCGCGGACAGTGGCGTGTTCAGGTAATCCAGCAGCAGCACGTTCACCGGTCCATTCACCGGTGCAGCCGATTGATTCGTGAACAGCCCGGGAGGCAACTTCGGCGTTGGAGCAACCTGCGTATCGGACGCCGGCGACGGCGTATGCTCCTCAAAATGCCGGACCATCTGCGGCTTGCTGTTCTCCGTCAACGCGAAGTCAGAAGGCTTCAGGCCGTGCACTGGATTCCCTTGCGAATCCGAGACGACAACGTCGATCACCACCAGGTTGCTGTTCACACGAATCGTCGTGGTCTGGCTGGCGTTTTGTTGCGGACTGGGTGCTTGCGGCGCATTCGCCGGGGCGGCCGGAGCTGGAGCCTGTCCACTCCCATGCAGGGCAAAACATGACATACCCAGTGCGATTGGGAGCAGTAAACGGAACCGTGATGACAGAAATGGACGATCCAACGTAGCCTCCTGCGGCTGCAACACAAGAATACACTCCAGTTAGACGATCAGGCTGGTTTGTTTGTCTCGTCCGAGGCGGCGCAATAACCTCCATCTCGCCAATGAGATGGCATGTCACACGAGCCTCTCCAGAGAGGAGGCCCGACGCCTATTTGTTGGCAGGTGGAGTGGTCGCGGCCGGACCAGCGACTTCGCTCGTCTGCGCCGCTGTTTCCGCCGGATGCGCAATGTGGCCCACTTGCAGCTTAACCAACTCCGGCTGTGCGATCCGGGTCGGTCCGAGCACGGCGATCTTGGGCAGCGGACCGCGCACCATGGCAACCTCGTCGCAAGCGTAAAGACGCGGGCAGGCCTGGCAGTCCTTGTAAATCTTGTCGGGCAGCGTAGTGCGGTCGGCAATCCGAAATCCAAAATGGAAGAAGAAGTCCGGAATCCGAGTGAAGAGGCAGGTGGAGACGACGCCCTGCACATCCGCTTCCTCGAGCAGCGCCAGCAGCAACCGGCCGCCGGCTCCCTGCCCCTTGGCTTCCGGCTTCACCACGATCGAGCGAACCTCGGCAAGGTGCGGGCCGTAGAGATGAAGCGCGCCACACCCCAGAAAGATTCCGGCTTCGGACTCGGCGACGAAGAAGTCGCGTACGTTCTCGCAGATCTCGGCGTAGCTGCGGCGCAATAAGGTGCCGTCGCCCGACAGCGAGTTGACCAACTCAAAGATGTTGACCGCGTCCTGCAGTTTCGCCTGGCGCACCACCGCGCCACCAGCACGCACGCGCGTGGATGCTGTGGACTCGCTAGCGGCCATCAGGGAAGCCGTACTGCTCATCTAAGTATTGTCCTCCAATTTCTGCTTCGCCGCAGCCAGTGCGGACGCAACACGTGCGCGCGCGGTACCTCCAACGACATCATGACAATCCAGAGTCGCTTCGAGCGTAATGGCCTCGAAAAAGTCCTCCGCAAACGCCTCTGAGAGCGCGCGCAACTCTACTAGTGTTAGATCGTTCAATTCGCGGCCGGATTCAAGCCCAAGCCGCACCGCGTTGCCAATAATCTCGTGCGCCTTGCGAAACGGCACACCCTTATTCGAGAGATACGTCGCCGCAGCCATCGCGTTCAGATAGCCCGTCGTAGCAGCGGTCTTCATCCGATCGAAGCGAAACTTCAACGAGCGCGTGAACGGCGGCAGAATCTCCAGCATCCCCGCAGCCGTGTCGGCCGCATCGAAGATCTGCTCCTGCCCTTCCTGCAGGTCTTTGTTGTACGCGAGCGGCAACCCCTTCATCAGCACCGCAAGAGCAGTCGACGCGCCAACCAGCCTCGCCGCCTTGCCGCGGATCAACTCGGTGAAATCCGGATTCTTCTTCTGCGGCATCGCACTCGATCCAGTCGAGAATGCCTCCGGAAGATCCAGAAACCCGAACTCCGCCGTCGAGTACAACGTCAACTCCTCAGCAAAGCGCGATATGTGAATGCCGAGCGTGGACAGTGCCTGCGTGAAGTCGAGCATAAAGTCGCGATCGCTGGTCGCGTCCATACTGTTCGGCGTCGGCCCATCAAACCCAAGTTCACGCGCCGCGATGCTACGGTCGAGTGCGAGCGTCGCCCCCGCAACCGCACCCGAGCCAAGTGGACAGAGGTTCATCCGCCTCCGCGCATCCTTGAGCCGCGAGATATCGCGCTCAATCATGCTGACGTAGACAAGCAGCCAATGCGCCACCAGCACCGGCTCCGCACGCTGCAAGTGCGTATACGAAGGCATCACTGCCTCGCCGACCTGCTCGGCAACCTCGACGAGCGCTCGACCCCAGGAGGTTAGCTGGCCAACCAGTTTGTCAATCATCGCCCGCACAAACAGCCGCATGTCTGTCGCGATCTGCTCATTCCGGCTGCGACCAGTGTGTAGCTTCAAGGCGACCGTGCCGATCAGCTTGGTTAGCCGCAACTCAACGTAATGATGTACGTCTTCCGCTTCGACGTCATCGAAGAGTGCATTATGCAGGACTGCAGCATCGCTTCCAAGGTGCGGCAGCGTCTCCAGCACCTTTGAGAGGTCCGCTCTCGCGGGATCCAGCTTATAGACACTGGCAACGTCCCCGCTGTGCCGGTCGATGGCATCAAGGCCGTTGAGGATTTGACTCAATTCATCATCGGTCAGGATGCCGGCGGCCGCGATCATGTGCGCGTGGGCTTTCGACGCACGGATTTCCAGCCCCTGCAGCCGCACGTCGAACGGAAACGACCGCTGCCACTGCTCAAACGCACGGTCAAGCGGCTCGCGGAAGCGGCCGGACCACATCTTGCCTCCGGCCGCTGCAGACTGATTTTCTACTGTCACGGATGCCTTTCCTACGTGCGTTTGCGAGCCTGAATGCCACGGTCACGCGCATTCGAGATGCGTTTTGCGCCGCCCAGCAGCATCAGCAGCAAGGCCTTTTGTGCGTGCATGCGGTTCTCCGCCTGATCGAAGACAACCGACTGCGGCCCATCCAGCACAGCATCGGTCACTTCGGCGTTGCGATGCGCCGGCAGGCAATGCATAAAGACGGCATCCTGCCGCGCATGCGCCATCAGCGCCTCGTTCACCTGGTACGGCTTGAAGATCGGCGCGCGCTTGGTTGCCTCGTGCTCGAAGCCCATGCTGGTGCAAACATCGGTGTAGACGGCGTCTGCGCCGGTAACCGCCTTGATCGGATCCTGCATCAGGGTGATGCTGCCGCCTGTCTGCTCGCTGATTTCGATGGCATTGTGAATAATGTCGAGCTTCGGCGCAAAGCCCTTTGGGGTTGCCACTGTGCAGTGCACGCCGAGTTGCGCCGCGGTCAACATTAGCGAGTGGCACACGTTGTTGCCGTCGCCAACGTAGGTGAAACGCAGGCCCTGCGCGGAGCCAAAGCGCTCTTCCAAGGTGAAGAAGTCCGCGATGGCCTGGCATGGATGCTCGAGATCGGAGAGCGCATTGACGACAGGAACCCTGGAACACGCCGCCATCTCCGTAATCGTGTCGTGCGAATAGGTGCGCAGCACGATGACACTCATCCAGCGCTCGATGTTGTGCGCCATATCGGGCAGCGACTCCCGCTCACCCAGCGGCGACTGCGTCTGGTCTACGAAAATGGCATTTCCGCCAAGAGTATTGATCGCAGCTTCAAACGTGAGCCGCGTGCGCAGAGAGGCCTTCTCGAAGAACAGCACCATCTGGCGACCGTCGAGCGCGTGACGAAAGTCGTCGGGATTGCTCTTGACCGCGTGCGCGAGTTCCATGATGGCCGCCATCTCCTCGACCGTCAGGTCAGAGATGGAACACAGGTCGCGCCCGCACAGGCGTTTGGCCGCCTCCGAAAAGGCGACATCCGATTGAATTCCGAGCGAAGCAGCCTTCACAGGGCGCGCCGGTTCCGGAGTGCCCTCCGGCTTCGGGCTGATCATGACAGTTTTGCTACCCATTGGAATGTTCTCCTGCCGGCCCAGGGCCGGCCATTGCTGCACTGGTCGTCGTAAGGCTCGTGAGGATCTCATCGAGCGCCGCGATGGCTGTATCCACGTGCTTGCGCTCTAGGATGTAGGGTGGAAGAAATCGCAACACGGTATCGCTGGTGCGATTGATGATAATGTGCCGCGCCATCATCGCCGCGGCCGCTTTGGTGGCCAATTCGGCCGAGTCGAGTTCAAGTCCCAGCATCAAGCCCAGCCCACGCACCTCGATCACACAATCGTGACGCTCCCGGAGTGATTCGAGCTGCTGCGTGAAGTACCCGCCTACTTCACGAACCTGTGCCAGCATGTCGGTCTGCTTCATCGTATCGATCACGGCGATGGCAACCGCGCAAGCCAACGGGCCGCCGCCGAACGTCGTGCCATGCATGCCGGGCGTAATAGCGCGCGAAACGGCTTCCGTGCACAACATCGCGCCCATTGGGATGCCGTTTGCGATTGGCTTGGCCAGCGTAGTGATGTCCGGGAGAATGCCGTAGTGCTGGTAGGCAAACCACTGGCCGGTGCGTCCCATGCCGGACTGGATCTCATCCACGAGCAAGAGTGCACCGGTGGAGTCGCACAACTCCCGCGCCGCCGCAAAGAACTCCTGGCTCACGGGATGGATGCCGCCTTCGCCCTGGATCACCTCGATGCAGATACCGCAAACCTCGTTTGAAAACTTCGCGCGCAAGTCGGCGACGTTGTTGAAACGAACAAAATCGACACCCGGCATGACCGGCGCAAACGGCTCGCGATATTTCTCCTTATGGGTCGTCGCGACCGCGCCAATGGTTCGGCCGTGGAAGCTGTGCTCCATTGCAAGGAAGTCCGTTCCAATGCTCTTCCCTTTCGAGCGCAGCAGGCCTGCGTGGGCACGGGCGAGTTTCAGCGCTGCTTCCCAGGCCTCGGTGCCGGAGTTGCAAAAGAACACCCGGTCCAGGCCGCTGATCTCGGTTAGGCGTAGGGCCAGTTCCGCCGTGTGCTCGTGATAGAAAAGGTTCGACGTATGCAGCAGGCGCCTGGTCTGCGCCACGATTGCCGCCTCAACAGCAGGGTGCGAATAACCCAACGCACACACACCGATGCCGCTCAGCAAATCGAGATAGTCGATCCCTTGCTCGTCGCGGACGTACACCCCGTTGCCCTCTACAAAGAGGACCGGGTTACGCTCGTAAGTATTCAGCACCAACTTTGATTCCGCTGCCTGGATCGATGCAAGCTTCAATTGCCCCTCGCTCATGCGACCATGACCTCCGTTCCGTCGTTGACCTTGGTCGTGCACAGGTCAGGAAGTAAGTGCACCGCCTCTGCAGGCAGGATACGTACTCGTTTCACTCCGTGAGTCAATGCTTCGCGGCAGGCGTTCAGCTTCGGCAACATGCCGCCCGACACCACCATCTGCCGCTCCAACTCCGGAATCTGATTCAGCGAAAGCCACCGCATCACCTGTCCGTCTGCTCCTTTGACGCCTGGAACATCCGTCAGGAAAACCAGCGCGTCGGCCTTGGTGCATACCGCGCAAGCCGCAGCCATCTCATCGGCGTTGATGTTGTAGTACTCGCCGTCGAAGCCCAACGCGATAGACGAAATCACCGGCACTGCGTCCATCTTCCAGATCGCTTCGAGCCATAGCGGATCGGTTGCCGCAATCTCGCCGACGAACCCCAGGTCGGGCACCGTCTTTTTCTTGCGCGCACGAAAGACATTGCCGTCGCCGCCGGCCAGCCCCATCGCCGACTGCCCATGCGTGCGCAGCGCCGCCACCAGCGACTTGTTCACCCGTCCCGCCAGCACCATCAGTGCGGCGTCGCGAGTCTCGGCATCGGTCACGCGCAGACCTGAGATAAACTCGCTGGTCTTGCCCATCTGCTGGAGCGTTGCCGTCAGTTGTTTGCCGCCGCCGTGAACCACAGCGACCTGATTTCCGTCTCGCACAAGTTCGGAGATGGCTTTGCCGCACGCATGCAGCAGCGCCTTGTCTTCGATCGTCGCGCCTCCGAGCTTGACTACAAATTTCACTTCAAACCCTCCGCTTCGTTCCAGCCGCACATCAGGTTCATATTCTGGACTGCCTGGCCCGAGGCCCCTTTCAGCAGATTGTCGAGGCACGAAACCAGCACCAGCCGCTTGCCGTCTTTTGCCAGTTCAAAGCCCAGGTCGCAGTAGTTCGTGCGGACCACGTGCTGAATCTGGGGCAGGTGCGGCGTTATGTAGACGCGAACCAGCGGGCTGGTTGCGTAGAACGCGCTCAGGCACGCCTGAATCTGCTCCGGTTCAGCGCGCTCTGCGAGCCGTACATAAATCGTCGCAAGAATGCCGCGTGGAATTGGAAGCAGGTGCGGCGTGAACTGGATCTGATCCACAGTCAACCCCAGTTGCTCCAGCATCTCCCCAGTGTGGCGATGCCCAAATACGGCATATGCCGAAAGATTGTCCGCCGCATACATAAAGTGAGTCTTCGCCGTGGCCGCTTTGCCCGCGCCGCTCACACCGGACTTCGCATCGCAGACGATTCCGTGGTCCAGATCCACCAGCCCTGCACGCAGCAGCGGAGCCAGCGCGAGGATGATCGACGTGGCGTAGCATCCAGGATTTGCCACCAGGCGTGCTCCGGCAATCTTCTCCCGATGCAGTTCGGGCGATCCGTAAACAGCCTCCGCCTGGAGCGCCTGGCCGAGCGCCGCATCTGCATCCTGCAATTTGTAGACGGCCCGATTCGAGGCGTCGTCCAGCCGCCAGGCGCCGCTCAGATCGATCACCCGCACACCATGCTCCAACCACTCGGGCGCCCATTCGCGCGAATTCTCGTGTGGCAGCGCCAGAAACACAATCTCCGTGCCGTGGTCGCGGATTAGATTCCAGTTGAATGCATGGATCTCGGGCTGGTGTTGACCTTCCCCCAACGCGAGTTGCGGCTGCACCTGCTCCAGTGGAACGCGTCCACCTGGCGCATCATCTGCAACGCGCCCCAGAAACAGTGGCTTGCTCTCCGCAAGACGTGGATGCGCAAGCAACAGCCGCGCCAGTTCGCCACCCGCATACCCGCCGATCCCCGCCACAGCCGCACGCACCGTCGTAACCGCCCCCCTGCCGGGCGATTCCATCTCCGTACCGATCTCCGAACCTAGAGTCTGCATGTCAGTTTCGATTCCTTCAGTAGATGCGCTGAGGGTCAACGCGGTCTTTCTTTTCCAATGAATTCAGCCGATGTATTCTTCAATCCGTACCTTCAGCCGCCGGGCCTGATGCTCGTCCGGGCAGATGATGAGAACCGTATCGTCACCGGCGATGGTGCCCACCACCTCCGGCCAATCTTCATAGTCGATCCCGGCTGCCACCGGCTGGGCGGCGCTGGTACTCGTAATCAGCACCAGTTGATTCATCGCCTGGCGAACCTCGATCCCGAAACTGCTCAACACCTCGCGAATACCTGGCAAGCTGTCCTCATCATCCTCCAGAGGCTCCGCCGGCAACGAATATCCAGCCGGCCCTTTCGAAAGGCGGAGCTCATGAATGTCCCGCGATAGTGTGGCCTGCGTGACGTGAAATCCCCTGCGCGCCAGGCGGCGGCGCAATTCATCCTGGCTGGGTACTGAGGCCTGGTGAAGTACGTCGCGAATTGCGGTATGACGCTGCTGTTTCATCGCTTTCCGGCTCGTCTACTGACTTTCTCTTTGCAACCGAAAGCGGGGCCATCTAAAATGGAACCACACCCCGCCTAATTTGCGCTCAGGTGCAGCGAGCCCTGCTCAGGGCATGACTCACTGCATAAAAATACAATATCTATGTATAAATATGCAGAGCCCTGCTTGTCAAGTTAGAGCTGCTGGCCAGTCCCTATCTCAATCAACGTTCAGGCCACTGCGAATTAAAAGTAAAACGGGATAGCGCCACCATCGCGCTATCCCGTTCCTGCTGCTACGAACAACCAGGACTAGAAGAGAATTCTGCCTCCCACCTGGATGACGCGGTTGCCAAAGCTTCCGCCCGAGATGCCGCCCGTGATCTTTCCAAAGTTCGGAGAGTTTAAGGTTGTAGTCGGAGCCGGAAGGTTCGTCAGATTGAAGACATTGGTCGACTCTCCGCGGAGCTGGAAGGTCCACCGCTCGTATATTTTGAAGTCCCGGAAGATCGATGCGTCGATGCTGCGGCGCCCCGGTGCATCCAGACTATCCTGACGGAGAGTTCCATCCGAACCGGCGGGACCTGCTCCATTCTGCGGACATGCCGCCACCCCGTTTAGGGCTGCGTTGTAGACGCAGAACTGAGACGTATCCACCCAGTTGTTCATCATCGCCGCACGCGAGTGGCCGTTGTTGTTCACGTGAGGAATGACACCGGGCGCCGGATTTGGACGATCATTGGTGACGCCGTCCTGGTTTACATCCGTTCCCGACGTGATGTTGAACGGGTTGCCGCTCTGCAAACGAATGATGGAAGTGAAGGTCCAGCCATTGATCACGTTGCGCGCAACCACATTATTGATGCCTGAATGCGGTTTGAAGACGAATGAGACAGCCACGAGATGGCGCTGATCGAAATCCGATCTTTGCTTGTCGAGGAATCGGAAGTTGTTGTCTTCCGGCTCTGTTCCAGTGCTGTTTCCCGTGTTACCGGCGGTGTCGAGATCCTCGCTCTGCAGCGACTTCGACCACACGTAGAATCCATTGACGCTGAACCCGTGTGTCAGTTGCTGTTGAACGGAAACCTGCAACGCATGGTAGTTGGAGCCCTCAGACGACTGGATCTGAGAGATGGTTGAGAATTGCGGATTTGCCGCGCTGATGCCCTGGTAGCCAATCGTGTTGAACGGACGGCGATTGTTTGCCGCGCCCGTCGTATTGGCATAGCCGCAATTCTGAGTCAGGTCGGAGCAGGATGCACCCGAAGTGCCTGCCGCGGTGAGATTGAAGACCGGATAGTTGAGATCCCACTCGATGGGCAGCTTGCGCGACATCGAACCCACGTAGCTGGCCGAAAGAGCCAGACCACGGGTCAGCTCCTGCTGCACGCCGAAGTTGATCTGGTAAGTAACCGGCCAGTGGAAGTTCGGGTCAACCGGGATAAGAGCAGCCGGCTTCACTACAAATTGCGGGTTCTTGGGGTTGTAGATAAACGGAAATGGCGAATGCCCCACTCCGCCTGCGATGCAGGTCGCATCGCCATTGCAGAAGTCCTTCGGGTCGGTGGCATACGGATCGGAGACGTGAATGACGTTGCTGAAGGATGGGCGGCCGGAGAACGGCTCACCGTTGGAAGAGTAGGTGAAAAGATTCCCGCCAATGGAGCCGTAGAAGAGGCCGGCTGCGCCGTGGATGACGGTGCGGCCACTCGAATACGGCGTCCATGCGAACCCGATACGTGGCGAGACGTGGTCATAACGGTTGGCCACGCCACCCGCCGGAACTCCCGGATCGCCCGGGATCAGAATGCCCTTGGGCAGCGTCGGCGATAGCGTCGAAGTTGCGCCAGGGACGAAGTTCATCGTCATCAACTGAGTATCTGTCGGCGTGGTCTGGATATCGTAACGAATACCCAGGTTCAGTGTGAGATTCGGCAGAACCCGCCAGTCATCCTGGGCGAAAACTCCATAGTTGAAGTAATTGGCATTCGCATACACCGGAACGTCCTGCCCCATCGAATTCGGCGAACCGAACAGGAAGTCGGTAATTGCCGCCGAGGAGCGATTCGCAACATTGGTGTGCGCGGTGAACGAGAAGACACCGTAGTCGTTCAGCGTAGTCTGCTGAGCATCGTTCTCCCGGTTCGCCTCGCCGCCGAAGTAGAGAGTGTGCTGCCCATGGGTTGTGCTAACGACGTCACGTATTGCATACACGTTGCTGCCTGTGGTCGGTCCCGTGATCGCATTGCCTGCAGTAAACCAGCCGGTAACGCCGAGCTGCGGACGCGAGCAACCGGCCTCGTTAGCTGATGTGCAGATCGCACCGCTCGGAAGTTGCTCTGCGAATTTCGAGCCGTAGGTTGCAAGACTCTCGTTGGGCGAAGGAACGCGGCCACCAATCAGGCGCGTGTAGTTCAGCATAATCTGATTGACGGTATTGTTCGTGATCGTCCAGGTATGCGCCACATTGGCTTCGTGCTGCGCAAACTTATAGTCGTGAACAACCCAGCCCACAACGTTGTTGCCGGATGGATTCACCACGTAGTCGCCGGTCTGATGGAAGTAGCTGAAGGTAACTCGTTGTTTGGAGGTGAGCTGATAGTCGGTCTTGTACAACTGCTCGTTCAGCTTCTGGCGATAGGGGCTGAAATCCCGCCGTTGATATAGAGATGCGGCGTTGGAAGTAGGAATCAAACCAGCTTTGACGATTGCCAGAATGGAAGGATCAAACAAGCTGGTCGGGCAAATGTTCTTTCCCGGGTTCGGCCCTGTCGCGGCGCCGCACCATGCGCTCGCCTTGGGCAGGTAAGGATTGCAGGCCCAGAACTGAGTGGCCGACTGCGCTGCGATCGTGCATTTCGTAGCGTCCGACGTCGTCGTGTTCGTAGGGGTATTCTCCGTGAAATCCCCGTTCAGCATGGCCTGGCTCGGAACAACAGGGTTGAAGATATTGGCCGAGATAAAGCGGAACCCCGCGTATGAGAAGAAGAAGAACAGCTTGTCGCGCACAATCGGCCCGCCAACGGTCCCGCCGAAACGGTGCTGGTTGTAAGGCGTCTTCTGCGTCGGCGTGAGCACGGTTGGGCTTGTGTGGGTTGTCGCGTTGAAATTCCTGTCGCGGAAGAACTCAAACGCAGAACCGTGGAACTGGTTGGTGCCCGATTTGGTGAGCACCGTTACCACGCCCGATGAATTGCGCCCGTACTGTGCCGAGTAGTTGTTGGTCTGTACGGCGAATTCGCGAATCGCATCCGGATTCGGCAGGGGATTGCCGGTGTTACGGACGCCTGTCATGTTGCTGCCGCCATCAAGATAGTAGGACACCTGCCCCACACCTGAGTCGGACGAACCGTTGATCTTGACGTGCTGTTCCGGGTAGCCGAGAGGATTGATGACGCCGCCATTGGCGCCGGTTCCGGCATTGTTGTTGTTCTGCACGCCAGGGGTCAGATCGAGCAGCGTGTAGACGTTGCGATCGACCAGCGGCAGGTTGTCAATTTCCACGTTCGTGATGGTGCGCCCAAGTGTCGAGTTGCCCGTATTCAGCAGCGGGATATCCGCCTTCACTTCAACCGTCTGTTCGGTGGCGCCCAGCGTCAGCGCAAGGTCAAGATGCGCCTGCTCAGTAACCGTCAGGGTAATTCCACCGTGCTCCAGCTTCTTGAAGCCAGTCGCTTCCACCGTCACCGAGTAGGGGCCAATGGGAAGGAAGTCGGCTCGGTAGCTACCGTCGCCGTTGGTCAGCGTGGTTCGCACAAAACCGGTATCGGTCTGCGTCATCGTGACTTTCGCGCTGGGAACGGCAGCCCCGGCGGGGTCAGTAACTGTGCCGAACATCGTGGCTGTGCTGAGTTGTGCGTGGAGTTGACCGGCAAATCCAAAAATCAGGACACATATCACGGCCAGCAGCAGCAAGCGGGTCGGTCTTGAGTCTCTTTTATATGTTCTATCGTTCAGCGTCATGGCGATTCTCCTAAGTGCAGGCAACACGTTCATACACTTTTTTGCGGTAGTGCCTGTTATGAAAGTTTGAGGAATGCGGCTGGCAGCCCTTCGGACGAAACTCCAAGGGTGCATCCGCCATTGCGAATCACTGAGATTTCTGCGCGGCCGTTGTAAAGTTGGAGTTCCCTGGAACCCCTGGCGGTCCCAAGGTTGTCCACAAGCTTGCCGTCGCCCGCGAGCGAGAAGCGGACGGTATTGCTGGAGTCGACGCAATGGACTCCTTTTGCGTCGTACACCTTTGCTTCGACCGTGATGATGTTTCCCTGGCGAGACTTCTTGGAAAGCCGAAGTTCGCCGGGTTTATCCCATGGTTCTGTCTGGTAGATCAACTCGACCTCGTCGGTGACCGTGACCGTTCCTTTGGTCGCGACCACGTGGAGGCGATTGGGGCCTTTCGCAAATGTCACCTTCCAACAAAGTCCCGCAGCGGGAAAATTCTGGCTGTCGCGTCGCATCGTCCCAAGCGACTTGCCATTCAAAAACAATTCGGCGCGCTCGCAATTGGAGTACACCTTCACGTCACGCGACTCGCCCTCTTTGCCCCAACGCACCGGCCACGTGTGGCCGTAAATATGCGCCATCGGCTTCTCAGTCCAGTAGGACTGAAAGACAAAATACGATTCCTTCTTCGTCAGATCCCTCTCGACCACGCCCTTTTGGTTGATCCGCGGAATGTCGTTGTCGCCGCGCAGGGGCGAGACAAAGTCCTTGAATATCCACTGCGCTGAGCCGGTAAACCAGTCCAGCTTCTCCTGGGTCTTCAGGTGCCAGTCAAACAAATTGCATGCGTACGTCTCTGACCAATCCCCGTCCTTCGACATGCGCGCGTCGCCCCCGGTCTTCAGGTAGGCGAGCCCAGTCTCAGCCGTGCCGGTGCCAGTGGGGACCTTGCGCAACGCCGCTTCGGGATCCTCGGAGTGTCGCCCAGCCTGGCTGTCGGCGCCCCACTCGATGTGGATGAACCGCTTCACTTTTTCCCGTTGCGTCAGCAGACTCTGCTCGTACTCGCGATAATTCCCGCTGTACCACCCAGCCCAGATAGAAGGCGAGTAAACATCCGGAATGTCGCGCGCAAAATCGCACCGGCGGAACGACGTAAGACGCGAACCGTCCAGGCTGTGGGCCAGATCGCGCAGCTCTGTCATAAAGCCACGAATTGCATCCTTATTCACACTGGGATACTCATCCGGCCAATCGTCCTCGTTGCCCAACCCCCACAGGATCACCGACGCGTGGTTGATATGCTGATCGATCATGTGGGCCAGCATGTCCTTCGCGTTCTGCTGGAACGCCGCATTGCCGATGCCGGCGCGGCACCACGGAACCTCTTCCCAGACCATCAGCCCCAGTTCGTCGCACAGATCCAGCACCAGGCGGTCCTGCTGATAGTGCGCCAGCCGGATAAAGTTCGCGCCCATCTCCCGAATCAGCTGCATCTCCTGCCGAACCAGGTCGTCGCTCATTCCGGCAGCCAGGCCGGCGTGGTCCACGTGGCGCTGCGTCCCTCGCAGCAGGACCCGCTTCCCATTCAGTTTGAATGGCCCATGCTCGGCAAACTCGACATGGCGAACTCCGAAGCGTTCGTCCAGACTCGTCCGTCCCGCGGCGCTGTTCAGGGTCGCCCGGCAGCGATAGAGGTGCGGCGTCTCCGGCGACCAAAGCTCCGGCGCATTGATCCGGAAGGTTGCAAGCTCCTGAAGGCCGCCCCAGGCCGGCACAGTTTGCGTCGCGGTGTGGACTGAGTGGCCCGCTGCGTCGGTAACATCGATCGAAACAGTGCAAGGCACCTTGCGGCTCCCGGGATTGTAGAGCCGCCCCTTCACCGAGACCTGTGCCGTTCCGTCCGGCGCGACCGTGGGCACCACGTGAATCGCGTCAAAGGCTACCGCCGGCAGGTACACCAGGTTCACATGGCGATAGAGCCCACCGTACAGACAGAAGTCGCTGAGATCGGAGGGCACGCGGTCCAGATCGGGGGAGTTGTCACAACAAACCGCGATCGGCACTCCGCCCTTGGCATCGCCCGCTGCAACCTTCTGAACCGCGTCCGTTATGTCGAACACAAACTCGTCGTACCCGCCCTTGTGTGTTCCAACCATCGTCGAACCAACCCACAGCGTAGTCGTTTGGCCGGCTCCCTGAAAGTGGAGGATCGTTCTCCCGTCCGCAAAGGGGTTCTTCACAGACAGCCGAGTCCGGTACCACCCCTGGCCCCGATAGTACGGTTCGTCCGGATCGCACGCGTCGGGTGCGTTGAAGCAATTCGGAAGTGTCGTAGGCTGCCACTGGTCGTTCTCTTCCGAACGCCAGGCTTCCCAGATTCCATACAGTGGCCCCCGGCGAAACTCCCATCCCCCGTCCAGCCGCATGAAAGACACGGGCTCTCCCAGGGCAGACTCGGACTGCATCCCCAAGCTCCTCAAAGGAACCGAGACCAGGGTCCCTGCCGCCACCATCGAAGTTGTCAACAGAAACTGCCGTCGCGATGATTCAATCAAGAAAAACCTCTTGGACCGAGGGAGACCATCTTCTCCCTCCGCTGGAATAGATCGGCGCGGCGAGCATCCGCACTGCGAACTGTGGTTGCAATGCATCATTTGCGCACCACATTAATGCTGTCTTTATAAGCAGGCCAACCCTCCGCTTCTGAATGCACGACTGGCAAGTGACTCACCGTTTGCTTCATTTGGGACAAAATATCTCTCTTGGAATCTGATATTTGCGACATTGTTGTAACCCGTTACAAACCCCTTGCGAGTCGTAGGTCGGACGAGTAGGATTCGAGGACTGGCAAAAGATGAATCGAACGACCCCAATCCGGGACGCCTGGCACCCGCAGACACGCCAGGATCGCGACACGATCCTGGCAGAACTGCAAGTGATCCTGTCCAGCCCCCACTTCTGCAACAGCAAACGGTACCCCGCCCTCCTCCAGTACATCGTGGAGAAGACCCTGGCAGGAGAGTCCGATAAGTTGAAGGAGAGGACCCTTGGTGTCGAGGTCTTCGATCGCCCCCCCTCCTACGACACCAACGCGGACACCGTGGTGCGGTATACCGCCGGCGAGGTCCGCAAGCGCCTGTCGCTCTACTACAGCGAACTCGGCCACAAGCCGCTGATCCGCATTTCCCTCCCCGCCGGTTCCTACGTCCCCGAGTTCCTCCATGAACAGGACGACCTGGACGAGTCGGAAGACGGGCATCTTCCCTCGCGCATCCATAAAACGAATCTCTCGGATGAGTTGACGGGCGATGGCCCGGATCATGCCGAGCCCTCGCATTCGCTTCTGTCAGTTCACGATCATGCCTTCCCGGCACCCCACCCTGCCGTGCTCCTGGCCGAATCCCGGCGCCGCACCTGGAGCGCAGGTCGTTGGGCGCTGGCGGCCATGGTCCTTGCGCTCCTCGCCGGCGCCGGCTGGAAATACCGCGTCTCCATTCCCAAGACGCCGACGGACAAATTCTGGGCACCGGTACTGAAAGATCAGTCCGCGATGATGGTTTGCATCGGCGGTTCGGTCTTTTCGCAGACCCACACCTCCGGCGTGGCCACCGCCACTAAAGACGTCGACTATCCCTTTATCTCTATCCAAAGCGCCGCAGCCGCAGCCCAGGTCAGTGCATTGCTCGAGCGCAGCGGCGGCGTAACCAGCCAGTTGCGATCCGCAGCCACGACCCAAATCACCGAACTCCGGGAACACCCGGTGATATTGCTGGGCGGATACAACAATCAGTGGACGCTCCGCCTTGTCCAACCCCTGCGCTTCCACTTCTCGCCGGTCGCCGACGGCGAATGGATCGTCGACAATGAGAACCCCGGAAAGCACTGGGAGCGCGACTCCACCCTCCCCTATTCCAGCGCGGACGACTACGCACTGGTAGCCCGCTTCCACGATTCCACCACGGACAGCTGGGTCGTTGCCCTCGCCGGAGTAGGCCGCAACGGAACTGAGGCCGCAGCGCAATTTGTCACCAGCCCTCACTACATGGAACTTCTCCGCAACCAGGTCGGCAGCGACTTTGCCAACAAAAATATCGAGGCTGTGCTGAAGGTCAGCGTCATCGACGGCAAAACGGGAGCCCCATCCATCCTGGCCGTGCACGCCTGGTAAACGAAGTCCCCCACCCATCGACCCCAACGTCTGCGGCTACTTTGAACTCTTGCGGTCCTTCGCTCGCTTCTCCGCAACGGTTGACCCGCGCACCACAAGCGTCGGCCTCAGAAGCACGGCCATCGGCGCATGAGCCGCCTTCTGCGACCGCTCCTTGATCGCACGCAGCGCCAGGTTCGCCGCCTCCTGCCCCATGCGAGCCGAGTTCAGGTCGACCGAAGTCAGCGGGTTGCGGAAGAACCCGTTGTAGATGCTGTTTCCACACCCCAGAATCGCAATGTCCTCCGGAATCCTCAGGCCTGCCTCCTGGATCGCTCGCGTCGCGCCCCACGCCGTCGGATCGTTGTAGCAAAACACCGCGTCCGGCCGCGGCTTCAGCTTGAGCAGCTGTTCCATCAATTGCGCGCCCAGCACGTGGTTCGATTCTTCGTTCTGAGGAAGCCGCACTACGTACCTCGGAACCAGCTTGAGCCCGTTCCGCGCCAGCACCGCCGCGTAGCCATCCCTCCGATCGCTTGTCGGGCTAAAGCTCGGAGCCCCGATAAACGCGATCCGCTTGCGCCCGATATCGACCAGGTGCTGCGTCGCCAGTTCTCCCGCAAACAAGTCGTCGGTGCCCACCAGCCAAAAGGCTCCGCGATCTCGCACCCGCCGATCCAGCAAAATCACCGGAACTTCGCGATCGGCGGATTCCAGAACTCCTGCATTCGAGTTGCAGCTGGCCACCACCAGCGCGTCGACGCTGCGCGCCAACATCTGCTCGATCTCCTGGGATTCCAGCCGCTCATTGTCGCGAGACGACGAGATAATCAGTCCATAGCCTTGCTGCGCCAGGGCGTCCGACATTCCCGCCGCGACCTCCCCAAAGAAGCCGTGAAACAACTCCGGAACGATCAGGCCAATCATCTTCGACTGTCCCGTTACCAGGCCTTTGGCCGCCAGGTTGGTCCGGTAGTTCAGCTTCTTCGCGCACTCCCGCACACGCTGCCGCGTCGCCTCGCTGATGTTCGCATCGTTCTTGTTCAGCACCTTGGAGACGGTCACAATCGAAAGGTTCAACGCTCTTGCGATGTCTTTCATCCGCGTTGGCATCGACGAGCTCCTCAGTTGCGGGACAGCCAGTGCCCCATCACACCACAGGCTTCCGCGCAGTTCCGCAAGACCATACCATCCCGAAGCAAGCCTTCAAAGGATTATCTCGTAAGGTTGTGGAGTGGTGCGCCCGGAGAGATTCGAACTCCCGACCCTTTGGTTCGAAGCCAAATGCTCTATCCAGCTGAGCTACGGGCGCACGGTGCGAACTCAAACAGCTCGCCACATCATCTTACAGGCAGGTGACCTGCCGATACCTGCAGCCCATATTTGACTAGGCCACAGAAGGCTGCACTGGTGCGGCAGGTGCAACATCGACCGGATCGGGAATCATCGAGACTGTCTCCACGATATCCAACCCAGCGCGCCGCAGAAGCTGATGAATCACCGGCCCTGTCAGGCGGCTGGCATCGTACTCCACGCGAACGGTCTTTGCTCTCTCATCGAACTCCATGCGCCGCACACCATACACGTCGCGCACCTTCGAGAGTGCAAGCACAGCCCGCTCGGTGGGCGGCGTTCCGTAGCGGTAAACAACGTCCAGCTGAGTCATATTCAGATTCTAGCAGCGGCCCATCCCGATTTTCTCTTCACAGCCGGCTTAGGTAGTCGACAATCTCCGGGTTGGTCCAATTCTGCGCCGAAACAAACTTGCGCCGAAGGATTCCGTTCTTGTCGATGACGTACGTCTCGGGAATCTTCACCGTGCCATACAGCGCCTGAACCCGTCCGGATGCATCCCGCACCGTCAGAAAGTCCACGCTCCCATCCGTCAGAAACCGGCGATACGCTGACGCATCTTCGTCATTGCTGATCGCGACCACCGTAATCTGCGGCATCTTGTGTTGTAAGTCCCGCAGACTCGGAACCTCCTCCACGCACGGGAAGCAGTTCGTAGCCCAGAAGTTGAGAACCACCACGTGCCCGCGCAGCCTGGCCAGGTCGACCGACTTCGTGCCATCCGCAACCGTAAACTCCGGAGCAGCCGTACCAATTCGCGCCGGATGGTCACCCCGGTCGCACGCAGTGCTCAGAAGCCCGCACGCCGCCAGCGCCAGCACTCCCAATCCTCGGCGGCGCCATCCCCGCATCGTCGAAAACATCCTGCGTTCCTTCATCTTGTCCGGCACGCGGCACCCCTGCTTCCTATAATACGAAGCTGTGGACGATGCGCGAAAGACGGTGGACGGAATTGAAGCAGCACAGGGCAACCCGGCGCCGGAGTTTCGGCTCTCGGTTATCGTGCCGGCGCGCAACGAGGCCGCATCGCTCGGCGCCTGCCTCGACTCTCTCATCGTTCAATCCGAATTAGGATTCGAACTCGGCCGCCAGTGGGAACTCATCGTCGTCGACGACGACTCCGCCGACGCCACCCGCGAGATCGCCAACGCTGCGGCAGCCGGCCACGAAGGCGTCGAGGTCCTCTCGGCCCCGCCCCTCGATCTCACTGAGCGCGGAGGATTTACCGGGAAAACTAACGCCTGCTGGTTCGCTGCCCAGAGAACCCGTGGCGCCTGGCTCTTGTTCACGGACGCCGACACCGTCCACGAGCGCGGCGACCTCTCCCGCGCCATCCACGAAGCCCAGAAGTACGATGCCGCGCT
Source organism: Acidobacteriaceae bacterium (assembly GCA_036498865.1). Classification (GTDB taxonomy): domain Bacteria; phylum Acidobacteriota; class Terriglobia; order Terriglobales; family Acidobacteriaceae; genus Edaphobacter. The sequence goes on from DASYEU010000042.1 coordinate 31,552, forward strand.
GCTCTCCTACTCGCCCCGCCAGATCGTTACCGGCTTCTGGCAGCGAGCAGTCATGCCGCTCGTCTTCTCGGAGCTGGCGACCGCGTACCCGCCCAAACAGGTTAGCTCCCCAGGCTCCAGCGTAGCGGCAGCCAACGGCCAGTTCCTGCTCGTTGAGCGCGATGCCTACTTCGCCGTCGGAGGCCACCGTGCCATCGGCAAGGAGATCCTCGAAGACGTCGCCTTTGCTCGGGCGATCAAGCGAGCCCGCTACGGCATTCGCTTCCGCCACGCGCCGGAAGCCCTTGCCACCCGCATGTATCGCACACTGCCCGACATGATCGAAGGCTGGACCAAGAACCTCGCGCTGCTCTTCTCCAGTCCGATCCTCATGGCCGCCATGCTGATGCTGCAGTTCCTGCTCTTCTTCAGCCTGCCCGCGCTGGCGTTTACCTTGCCTCTCCTGGTCGCATGGCAACGCGCTGCCATCCTCGTCGTCTGGCTTCGAGCCGCCTGGGGCTTCTACAATCGTGTTTCGCGCTCCCACTTCCCCGGCGCGGACGTCGCGATCTCGATTCTCGGTGTCCCTCTTTTCAGTTGGCTGCTCCTCCGCAGCTCGCTCCACCTTCGCGTCACCAAATCGGTCGGATGGAAAGCACGAACCTACCCGGCAGGCCGTTGAGTGCGTCTAAGTCCAATGGATTCATTCCGGACTGCATCAAATCCCCGGGCTTCACATCTAACCAGCTAGCGCATAACGTAGGTTGAGCAACAACCTGCAACTCCATATGATCCTTCTCACCCGAAAAGCCGAATTCTCCTCCGCCCACTACTACTGGAACGATGCCTGGTCGCCGCAGGAGAACGAACGTGTCTTCGGCAAATGCGCCAATCGCAATGGTCACGGTCACAACTACACCCTCGAAGTCACCGTAGCGGGCGAAGTCGATCCCGTCTCCGGCTTCGTCGTCGACCTCAAGCAGTTGAAGGACATTCTGGAGCGCGAAGTGATCCGCGTCTATGATCACCGGCACCTCAACCTGGAGGTCCCGGAGTTTGCAACCCGCATCCCCACAACCGAGAACATCGCAATCGCAATCTGGAGCCGCCTTGAAGGCAAGATCCCCAACGCCCGCCTGCACCGCGTCCGCGTTTACGAGATGCCGGACCTCTTCGCCGACTATTACGGAGAAGCATGACACCCGCTCCCGGTTCTCCCAGTCCGCGGCCAACGGCCTACCTATCGCGGCGTTATCGCCTCAGTGCATCGCACCGTCTGCACTCGGACGCCTTCACGCCGGCTGAGAATCAGGCCACCTACGGCAAGTGCAACAACCCCCACGGACACGGCCACAACTACATCGTCGAAGTCACCATGGGCGGTCCCGTCGACGAAACCACCGGCATGGTCTGCGACCTCGGCGAACTCGATACGTTCGCGCGAACAAACCTGCTCGACCGCTTCGATCACATGAATCTGAACACGCTCGATGCCTTCCGTGACGTAGTTTCGACCACAGAGAACTTTACGATCGAGGTGTACCGGATCTTTCAGGCATTCCCCAGCGCCAGGCTGGCGCACGTACGAATCGAAGAAACAAGCAACAACTCGTTTGAGTACTCGGAATAATCTCAGAAAGGCCGAACCTCTATGAGCACACTGACACCATCAGAACCAATGACTGCAGCATCATTGACCACCCAGGAACTCTACCGCGAACTCCTGGTTCGCATCGGCGAAGACCCCACCCGCGACGGCCTTATCGACACTCCCGAGCGCATGGAGAAATCCATGGCCTTCCTCACTCGCGGCTACACCATGGACATCAATGCCGTCCTCCACGAGGCCCTCTTCGACGTGGATTACGACGAAATGGTCATCGTCAAGGACATCGAATTCTTCTCCATGTGCGAGCACCACCTGCTGCCATTCTTCGGCAAGGCACACGTCGCTTACGTGCCCAATGGCAAGGTCATCGGCCTCTCCAAGATTCCCCGTGTCGTCGACGTCTTTGCCCGCCGCCTGCAAGTGCAGGAACGACTCACCACGCAGATCGCCGACGCCATCTCCGCGGCCATTAATCCTCAGGGCGTCGCTGTCATCCTCGAGGCCCAGCACCTCTGCATGATGATGCGCGGCGTGGAGAAGCAGCACTCTGCCACCGTCACCTCCTCCATGCTCGGCGTCTTCAAGACCCAGATCCAGACCCGCAACGAATTTCTCTCTCTGGTGCGCCGCAACGGAACCAGCATCTGAGAAAACAGAGAGTTGCCGCCTGCAGAATTGCACTTGCCCTTTGGGAGTAGCAGCGGGCTTCAGTAGATGCTGAAAAAGCGTTCTGCTTAAGGGCACGGATTTATCCGTGCCGTAAAGACTCTGTTTCCATCGCGGCTTTAGCCCTGGACCTTCTGCGTGTGCAAAGGGTGCACGGAGCTTACTTGTCCTGCACCATCGTCCCCTGGTGGAAGACGATCTTCCAGCCTTCCTTGGTCTTGCGCCATATCGTCGTGCGCCGCGTCAGTCGAACCTGATCCTGCAATAGCGTGTAGGTCAGCAGATACACGTCCTCCGCCACGCGCTGGCATCGGAAGTCCGACGTCTCCCACACGTCGTCATGGGGTGTCGCGAAACGGCGCTCCAGTTCGTCCAGCACAAATTCGCGGGTATATCGGCGACCTGACGCACCCACCTCCCAGAAGTCCTCCGTAGTGATCCGCTCAAACTCGGCCCGCGTAGTCCCAAACTCCGGTCGATGGAAGATCGGCTCGCACTGCATCAACTCCGCCTGCACGTCCGCAAGTTCGCAGTTGCTCAGCCGCGCACCCTCGGATGTCTTCTCCATAGTCCGAGGATACAATCGCCAAGGGGCACAGAGTAAACAGAGAGATACAGGTGGCAGGGTGAACGGATTGATGGTGTTGGATAAGTCTGCGGGTATGACCTCGCACGACGTCGTGGATATCGTGCGCAGAGCAACAGGCGAGCGCTCCGTAGGACATTTAGGAACGCTCGACCCCATGGCCACCGGCGTGCTCCCGCTGCTGCTCGGCAAGTACACCCGTCTCGCGCAGTTCTTCGGCACCGCGAACAAGTCCTACGAAGGCTCCATCCGCTTCGGCTACGCCACGGACACCTTCGATGCCGACGGCACGTCCGCATGCGAGCCCGGCCCGCTCACCAAATCCCTCTCCGATCTCCGCGATCTCGCCGCGCGCTTCCATGGCGAAATGCTCCAGACGCCTCCCGTTTTTTCTGCCAAGAAGATCGGCGGAGTCCCCGCCCACAAACTCGCGCGCGCGGGCAAACCGGTCGACGTCAAACCCGCTCGCATCTTCATCCATCGCTTTGAACTGCTCTCGCTGGACGGCCCTTCCCCTCTCGATATGCAAGCGACGTTCGAGATGCAGGTCTCCGCCGGAGGCTACGTTCGATCCGTCGCGCACGAACTCGGCCAGCTCGCCGGATGCGGCGCGCACCTTGCCACGCTCCGCCGCACCCAGGCTGGAGCGTTCACCATCGCGCAAGCCCTCACCCTCGAGGAGTTGAAGTCTCTCGCCAGTCAGCCGGCAGAGATTGCGCGGCGCCTGCCCCACCCTCGCACCCTTCTCACCGACATGCCCTCCGTCACCGTCGACGAGCAGGCCGCAGGCCGCATTCGCAACGGCATGCAGGTCAATCTCCCTGACTTCTCCGGTGCCGCCATGGTCAAGATCTTTACCAGTCCAACCGAACTGCTCGCTATCGCCAAACGCATCGCGGGCACACTCATGCAACCCATCGTTGTGCTCGGCTAGTTCCCTGCGCGCAAACGCCCACCCCGTTGAGGAGGTGGGCGCTGCACGTGGAATCCGTTCTAACCAGCAGAACTAGTGCCGGCCATGGTCTCGATCGTGATCGCGATCATGATCGTCGTGATGATCGCCGTGGTCCTCGCGATCCCAGTGTCCTTCGTGGTAGTGCCAGCCGTCTTCGTAGCGGTCATAGTGCGGATGAGTCCAATACGCACCGGCATACGGTGGATGGTCCCAACGCCCCGGGACCCACACATAACGGCCTCGGTTGACTCCCCAATACCCGTCAATCCACAGGTATCCCGCCGCCGGTGGAGGAGGACGCCGTTCATAGCGCATGGGTGGTGGCGTTCTCCCAATAATCACGCTGATCTGCCCCATCGCAGGGGCCGTAAAGGCTGGAAGGACAGCCAGACTCAGTGCACCAGCTAGTATTTTTGACTTCCAGTTCGTTCGACCAACCAAAGTTGCCTCCTTAGGACTAACAACTACCTCATGTTGGATGCGGAAAGCACTTCGCGTCGAAGAGTATTTGCGGACGGATATCTCCTGTATTAACAAGCAAATCCCACCCCTCCGGTTCGTGGAAGGGTGGGATTTTTGCCTTTCAGCGCTCAAAGACTAATGGCGGTCATGGTCGTGATCGTGGTCACGGTCACGGTCGTCATGGTGGTCCCCATGATCCTCGTGATCCCAATGCCCCTCGTGGAAGTGCCACCCATCGGAGTAGTGATCATAGTGCGGATGGCTCCAATACGCTCCAGCGTACGGCGGACGATCCCATCGTCCCGGGACCCAGACGTACTGTCCGCCACCCCATCTCCAGAATCCGTCGATCCAAACGTAGCCTGGCCCCGGAACCGGTGGTCGGCGCTCAAACCGAAGCGGCGGCGGAGTTCGGCCAATCGTAATGCCGAAGCCCACTTGCGAAAATGCAGGAACGCTAGCAGTGGAAAATACTGCCACGCTAAGGGCAGCCGTTAGAAGTGTTGATTTCCAATTTGCTCTCATCGCAACCTCCTCCGACTACTAACGCTTGGATGCCAAATATGTTGTGCGCAAAACCCCTCAACCGGCGCGAGAATCCGCCAAGCCCTATCGTTTCAATAGCGGTGTAACCAGCGGCACCACATTCTTCGCAACAATCGCGTTCCCCTTTGCGGTCGCGTGCGTGTTATCCCGTTGCATCATTCCCGGAACCCCATATACGTCCTTCAGTAGAAACGGCAGCATCGGCACACGATACTTCTTCGCCAACATACTGTACGTCTCGTTGAACTTCTGAATGTAGTCCGGCCCGTAATCGGGCGGCAGCGTAATGCCCGCCAGCGCTACCTTGATACCGGCCTTCTGCAGCGTGCTCACAATCTCATCCAGATTTGCGCGCGTGTCCTCCACCCGCAGTCCCCGCAGCCCGTCGTTGCCGCCGAACTCCACCACCACCACCTCGGGATGCAGGGCCAGCACCGTGGGCAGCCGCTCCACTCCATCCTTCGTCGTGTCTCCACTCACTCCCTCGTTGTCCACGCGGTAGTGGTAGTGCAGCCTGTCCAGCTCCACCTGCAGGTAATCCGGATAGCTCTGGCCCGATTCAGTTCCCAGCCCCGCCGTCAAGGAGTCGCCAAAGCACACCAGCACCGGACGCCGGTCATTTGCGTCAACCGCCTTTGCCGCTGGAGCCCGCGCTCCCTCATCTGCCGCTGCAGATGTCGGCGCCGTAACTGGCTCAGGCTGAGAATTCGCGACAGAATTAGAACTTGAATTCGAGTGGCATCCCGATATCATCAGGACCAACGCTGTAAGAGTCGAAAGAAAATGAACTTTCCGCACCCCTCCAACGTATCAAATGCAGGAGCAAGCACAGAGGGAGAGTCTTGGCCTTAGTGAGTTACGCAGCCGGCAAACAACCGATGATTCAAGTGGATGGACTGCGGAAATCGATCCGCAATGGCGCACGTACCGTCGACATTCTCAAGGGTCTCGACTTCACCATCTCCAAAGGCGAGTTCGTCGCCATTATGGGAGCCTCCGGCAGCGGCAAGTCGACCCTCCTCGGCCTCCTCGCCGGCCTCGACACCCCCAGCGCCGGTACCGTCTCCCTCAACGGCACTGCCATCAGCTACCTGCCCGAGGACAAGCTCGCCCAGGTCCGCGGCAAGACCGTCGGCTTCGTCTTCCAGTCCTACCAACTCATTCCGACGCTCACCGCCCTCGAAAACGTCCTCCTCCCCTACGAACTCAATGCCGAAGGCGACGGCCTGCAGCGCTCGCGCCAGCTCCTCACCAGCGTCGGACTCGCTGACCGCATGCACCACTACCCCGTCCAGCTCTCCGGCGGCGAGCAGCAGCGCGTCGCGCTCGCACGCGCGTTCGTCCTCCGTCCGCCCATCGTCCTCGCCGACGAACCCACCGGCAACCTCGACACCACCAACGGCTCCCACGTGCTCGAACTCCTCCTCGAGCTCAATCGCACCGAAGGAACCACCCTCGTCCTCGTCACCCACGACTCGGCCCTCGCTGCCTACGCCAGCAGGCGCATCGTCCTTCGCGACGGTGTCATCATCTCGGACGAAGCCAGCCCCACAACCGCCGTTCCGCCGCCGCCAGCTGCCGCAGCGATAGGCGTCTAGCCATGCCGAGCCTCTCCTACCGCTCCGCCGCCAGAATCGCCGCTCGCGAAATGCGCTCCTCCCGCGGCAAATTCCTTTTTGTGCTCCTTTCGGTTGCAATTGGAGTCGCCGCTCTCACCGGCGTCCGCGGCTTCTCCGCGTCCTTCCGCACCACTCTGCTTTTGCGCGCCCGCTCCATCATGGCGGGAGACCTCTCCGCCCGCACCTTCCAGCAGCTCACGCCGGAAGAGCAGCACAGCGTCGACGCCCTGCGGTCCAACGGCGTCCAGAGCACCACCGTCGTCGAGATGATCTCGATGGCCTCCTCGCCCACCTCGCCCGATCCTCTCCTCGTCTCCGTCAAAGCCGTCGACCCCGCGCTCTACCCCTTCTACGGCACCGTCGACCTCGCACCTGCCCTCACCCTGCCCGCCGCGCTCACGCCGGGCACCGTCGCCGTCGGCGACGATCTTCTCCTCCGCCTCAATCTGCACGTCGGCGATCCGCTCAAACTCGGCAACCAAACCTTCCGCATCGCTGCTACCGTCGTCAACGAGCCCGACCGACTCTCCGGCAGCTTCACCATCGGTCCGCGCGTCCTGCTCTCGCGCGCCGCACTCGATTCCACCGGCCTCCTCGCTCCCGGCAACCGCGCCAACGAGCGCGTCCTCTTCAAGCTTCCACCGCCTGCCGCCGGCGAACCCGTATCGGACTCGACCGTCGCCAGCCTCAAATCGCAGCTCGCCGCCGCCCTCCCCGAAGCCCAGGTCACCGACTATCGCGAATCCAGCCCCGCCATCACCAACGGCCTCGACGGCGCCACCAGCCTGCTCTCCCTCATGAGCCTCGTCGCCCTCGTGCTCGGCGCCGTCGGCGTCGCCATGGCCATGCGCGCCCACCTGCAGCAGCGCCTCGACACCATAGCCATCATGAAGTCCCTTGGCGCGCGCAGCTCGCAGATCATCCGCATCTACCTGCTGCAAACCCTCTTCCTCGGCTCGCTCGGCGGCCTCATCGGAGTCGCCGGAGGCATGGCCGTCCAGCTTGCCTTTCCCTTCTTCGTCGCCAAGCTCATCAACGTTCCGCCTGAGTTCCACTTCCAGCTCCGCGCCGTCTTTACTGGCCTTGGTGCCGGCGTCCTCATCACCCTCCTCTTCACCCTGCCGCCCCTGTTGGACATTCGCGGCGTTCGCCCCATCCTCATTCTTCGCCGCGCGGTCGAAGACAGCGAGGATCCCTTCATCCACGCGGCCATCAAGAAAATCTCCAACAACATCGCGCAGATCCTCGCCACCGTCCTCATCCTTGTCGGACTCGCAGCCATCGCCATGACGCTCTCCGACTCCTTCCAGGTCGGCAAGTGGTTCTCCATCGGCCTGGTCCTCGTCCTGCTCGTCCTGCTCGGCGCATCGGCCGCACTCCTCGCCCTGCTCAAGTTCTTTCTCAACCGAACCCGGCTGCATCTCCCGTCCTCGCTGCGCCACGGCCTCGCCAATCTCTACCGCCCGGGCAATCCCTCGGCTGCACTTCTTGCCGCTCTCGGGCTCGGCGTCATGCAGATCATGACCGTCTATCTGGTGCAGAAAGACGCGGTCAAGGAGATGAATATCTCCGCTGCGCCCAACATTCCCAACGTCTTCCTCATCGACGTTGCCGACTCCGAAATCCCTGGCGTCAGAGCCCTCCTCCACACCCAGCCCTCCGTAACCGCCGAGCCCGAGCTCCTGCCCATCACCAACGGCCGCATCGACTCCGTCGACGGAGTCTCTGCCGCCGATCTCAAACTCAAGAACTTCCCCCGCCGCGCCCTTCGCTCCACCAACCTCACCTGGAACGATGCGCTTCCCCCCGGGACCAAGCTCGTCGACGGCGCCTGGTGGCAAGCCAGCGAGACCAAACCCGAGGTCGCTGTCTCACAACCCATGGCCACTCGCCTCGGGCTACATGTGGGCTCCTCCATCACATTCGTCGCGCAGGATAAGCCCATCGCTGCAAACGTCGCTGCCATCACCCGCTCCAACGGCCAGCACACCTACTCGCGCGCCGACTTCACGCTGAACCACGCCGCACTCAAGGGCTTCCCCGTCACCTGGTACGGAGGTGTGCACGTACTGCCCGACCAGGTCCCGCAGTTCGAGCGCGCGCTCAACCACTCCTTCCCCACCATCACCATCATCAACGTAGCCGCCGTCGTCGAAAGCGTACGCTCCGTCGTCATTCAGATCATCTACGTCATCCAGTTCCTCAGCGCCTTCTCCATCTTCGCGGGCATCGTCATCCTGGCATCCTCCATCGCCGGCACCCGCTACCGCCGCATCCGCGAGGTCGTCGTCCTCAAGACGCTCGGCGCCACCCGCGCCCGCATCGCCACCACGTTCTCCATCGAGTTCGCCGTCCTCGGCCTCGTCGCAGGCGCAGTCGGCATCGTCTTCGCCAACTTCATCGCCTGGGCACTCGAGCGCTTCACGCCGCTCAACCTCACCTTCAAGCCCGAGCTCGCCCTCAATCTCACCGCGCTGCTCGCCGCCGCCGCACTCACCGTCATCACCGGCTGGGCCGCCAGCCACCGCGTCCTCGGCCAGAAACCCCTCGAAGTCCTCCGCGAAGAATAGCTGCCAGCGGCCGTTAGAGTCGCGAAACTGTCTCGCGTAGAAGCGGCAATTCGAGGATGAAAGTACTCACCCCAAAAACACATTTCTTGCAAGTTGAAGACCACGTCAAAGCAGGGCCTGGGACGTAGCCCCAGGGTGCCCCACCTGCGACGATTCTGTGGGCCTGAATGTCCCCGGTCAGAACCACCCATCGTGCCCCGAAGCCAAGCCATTAATCTCGGAAAATCCAGCTCGGCACAATCGCGACTTCGGATGCAACAAAACCCGCGTGCGTTGCCTTTTTCCTTCACTTCGTTGAAGTCTCATTTCACACCTTTTCGATCACATAGAAACAATGTCCCTATTGACATTTGTTCTCTAATTCACATACATTTCATTGCTGACGCAGGCGGAGGAATGTGGATCTTCTAAGACCACGCACGGCGACTCTGGGCCCCTGTAAGGAGACGTGCCATGGAAGCGATGGTCTGGACAAAAAACAGCTCTGCGAGCTGCGCAATCGGTCGTCAGCGTAACAACCTTTTCTCGAAGCTGGCGGTGTTCGCCCTGTCCCTCACCATCGGCACCCTGTGCGCATCCGCCCAAACCGGAGGCCAGGGCGCGCTCGAAGGCACCGTTACCGACTCCTCGGGCGCGGTCATTCCCAACGCTGCTGTCACTGCGACAAACCAAGCCAGCAACGTATCCACTACTCGGTCCGCCTCGTCCGCCGGCCTATATGAAATAACACCACTGATCCCCGGCATCTACACCGTCACAGTCACCGCCCAGGGGTTTTCCGCATTTAAGCAGCAGAACATCGAGGTTAACGGCCTTAACGTCACCGGCTTCAACGCAAGACTACTTGTCGGCAACACCAACGAGACGGTCACCGTCACCACTGCACCGCCGGCACTCAACACCACCAACTCCACCCTCGGCGGCACCATCACCAACGACACCTACGAGAGCCTGCCCAATATCATGAACGGCCAGCAACGTGACCCGACCGCGTTCGCCACGCTGGAGCCCGGAGCTCAGCCTGGTACCCGCGCGCCCATCATGTCCGGCACCGGCAACTTCCTCGCGGAGGTCTATCTCGACGGCATCCCTACTACCACTGCCAACCAGCAGGGCGACAATCGAACCATTTCGAACTCCGTTCCTGTCGAAGCAGTCGATCAGCTCCAGGTCGTCTCCAGCGGGCCGTCAGCCGAGTATCAGGGCGCTGGCGCCATCAGCTTCACGACTAAGTCCGGCGGAAACAAGTATCACGGCACCGCCGCCGACTTCTTCCGCAACACCATCTTCGATACCTGGGGCTTCACCGCTCCTGCCGCTACCAAGCAAACGGTCGTCAACGGGGTCATTACCACCGTTCCGGCAACCAAACCGGTCGAGCACCAGAACGAGTTGTCTCTCTCCGTCGGCGGCCCCATCCCGATGACCCGGCACAAAGGTTTCTTCTTCACCAATTGGGATCAGTTTCACAATCGCACCGGCGTCAGCCCATCGCAGTTCACCATCCCCACCACGCTGATGACCCAGGGCAACTTCACCGAACTCGGCGCGGGCACTTTCCTCTACAACCCCTTGACCAACTCTTGCGCCGGCGCGACCTGCACGCGCCAACCGTTCATGGGCCCAGTCAACGGCATTCCCACGCAAAATGTCATCCCTGCAAGCTTCCTCTCGCCCATATCCCAGTATGAGCAGAAGTTCATGCCCGCACCCACCATTGCCGGTATCGCGAACAACTTCCTCAGTGGCGGCATCCCCACGGGCTTTGATAACCACGAACTCATCTTCAAGGTGGACTACGACCTCACTCCCGCCCAGCGCGTCTCGTTCGTATTCAGCCATGGAGTGCGTCAGTCCGTAGGCTTCGGCGCAAATCTGCCACTCCCCTACACCGCGTCCGACAGATCGGACATTTCGCCGACTATCATGGTCTTCGAACACACCATCACCGTCTCCCCCACGGCGGTCAATCAGTTCAAGTTTGGTTTTACCCGCTTCCCGCAACCCGTCTTCGCCCCTACCTTCAACCTCGCTCCCTTCCGCGGAGGACCAGACGTCGGTATCGCCGGCCTGCCTGTTGGCCAGGCATCTGGCAACTTCCCGGGCTCTGCCTTCAGCGCAACCACCGCGTTTCCCAAGGCTCTATCCCCCTGGACTGAAAACGGTGCCTCTGACTCTAGTCATAACGTCGTCCCCAATGCCTATACCCTCGTCGACAACTATCAGTGGAGCAAGGGCAAGCACTCCATGACTTTCGGCATCGAGACACAGTGGCTCGAAGACAACGTCACGAGCCAGAGCACCCCTTCCGGCATTTACACCCAGACATGGTCCGGCCTTTCCACCGCTAACTTCGTCGGCAATACCTTGAATACAACCGCGACCGGCTACTCATATGCCGACTTCCTGCTTGGAGCGGTGACCACAGGCGCAACCTCCGTCCCACTCTTCCAGGAAACCGGCGGCCGCTATCGCCCAGTCTCACCCTACTTCCAGGACGACTGGAAGGTCACTCCGAACTTCACCGTCAACCTTGGCCTTCGCTATGACTACCTGCCTCCGTATCACGAGGTGCAGGACCGCTGGAGTTTCTTTAATCCAACCGCCATCAACCCCCTCACGAACTCACCCGGCCTCCTTCAATATGCCGGCAACCGCGGCTCCGCCATCAGTTGCCAGTGCCGCACTCCCGTCCAAACCTACTGGAAGAACTTCGGCCCGCGCCTCGGATTTGAATGGTCCATGGACTCAAAGACCGTCATGCACGGAGGTTTCGCGATCGCGTCTACCCGTGCCGGTGGGGTTGGCGGTCGTGCTGGCGACTCGACCGGGACCGGCCAGTCTGGCTTCGGCTCCAACATCATCCTGAATCCAGCCATCAACACCGGAATCACCGCCGGCCCATCGTATTTCCTGAATAACGGAACCTCGTTCAAGACTGCGGGTGTTGACAACGCGAACTTCGGTGGCCCCGGTTACGTCATTCCGGCCCCTGTGGGTCCCAGTGCCTCGTCTCTCACACTCGGCACCGGCAACTTCGTCGATCCCAACACTGGGAAGTATGTCACTCCCGGAGGCGCACCCGGCTACGCAGATCCATATCTCTCCGGTCGCGCGCCTGAATTTGAGTTCTATAACTTTGGGCTCCAACGTGCAATTACGAATAGCCTGACCATCGCCGTCAACTATTCCGGCAGTGAGTCGCACTTCGTCGCGGGCGCAGGCGTGCCCGGCTTCTGGTCGGGGCAAATTGATCCCGCCCACCTTGCCCTGACAGGCTCAACCCTTGCCACGGACCACGCCACCAACATCCTCAATGCTCCCGCTACTCCCGCCAACATCGCCATCGCACAGGCGGCCGATCCCTCCATCCAGATTCCCTACCCGGGATACGCTGCCGCCGGCAATATCAGCACAACTCCAACCATCGGACGCATGCTCCGGCCCTTCCCGCAATACTCCAGTCCCCCCTCGCCTGAGTGGGACAACATTGCCAACCTCACCTATAACGCCCTCCAAATCACGCTGGCGCAACGTGAATGGAAGGGGCTGAGCTATAACGTCAACTACACTTACTCGCGTAACATTGGCGACGATGGCACCACCCGCAGCGCTTATTTCGTTCCTGCCGCAGCGTCGTCCAACGGCCTGGCCATCGCCGGCAACAACCGCGCTGACCGTGGTCTTACCGCCACCGACACGCCCCAGGTCCTCAACATCTACGGTCTGGACCACCTGCCCTTCGGTAAGGGTCACATTGGGGGGAACAACTTCATCGTCCGTAATCTCGTAGGTGGATGGTCGCTCTCCGGTGTATTCAGCTATGCCTCCGGCAATCCGCTGCTGGTGATTGGTTCCGGCTGTACCGCTCCGTCCGCTGGCACCTGCATGCCAGATCTGACCCCCGGTATGGCCAATAACATCCGGCAAAACGGAAGTTGGGGCAAGGGCATCACCGCAGCGAACCTCTCCGCTGTGAAGTACCTCAACTCCAGCGCCTTCACACTGCCAAACGCCTTCCCCTTGCCCGCAGGTGCCGGTTCCAAGGCCGTAGCAATCACAAAAATTGGCGATGCACCACGCAGCAACCCCAACCTCTGGAGCCCCAGCCACTACAACCTCAACGCTAGCGTGCAACGCACCTTCAACCTAACCCCCGAGCGAGTGAAGTTCGTCTTCCAGGCCGATTGCTTCAACGTCGCCAATAAGGTGACGTTCGGAGGTATCAACACGACATGGTCCCCCGCCGCGTCCAGCACCTTCGGCGAGGTCACTTCAGCCAGCGGCAATCGCGACTTCCAGTTCGCCGGCCGCATCAACTTCTAGCCGCAACTTAACTTCGCTCCATCAATTCGGTTATCATCCTCTTGCCGGATGCATGGACAATTCCGTGTATCCGGCATTTTTCTGCATCCAGTTCAGCAAATGAGGTCAGGGCATGTCAGTTCGCCAGAAGTTCGGGGTTCTCGCCACCGCGGCGAGTCTTTGTGTATTCGGGTCATCACAGATCGCATTCGCGCAGCAGCCTGCTCCTCCGCCCGCATCCACCCCCGGCCTCACCGACACTCCCGTCGCTCCGCCCAACACGGAAGCCATGCGCCTGGCCGGAATCGCCAAGGACAACTCGCGCATGTTCGGCTCCGATCCCGACAACCCCGGCCCCATCGCCACTGACCTTTCCCCCGCGCTCACACCCGCGGCCATTGAGAAGGCCACGCGCAAAGTCGCCGACTGGGAGCTTGCCAACTACGGCCAGTACTTTGGCACTCTCGACCGCGCCCGCCTTCTCGACGGCCGCATCTGGACCTGGGCCGCCCTCTACGCCGGATACATGTCCGCCTCCTCCGAGTTCGGCGAAGGCAAGTACCGCGACGCCATGGAACAGATGGGCAAAGCGTACGACTGGCAGCTCATCACCAAACTCCCCGCCGTGCCCAACGGCGACAACATGAGCGTCGCCCAGACCTACCTCGAGCTCTACCTCACCGATAAAAATCCCGCGCAGATCGCCCCCATCCGCGCCTCCCTCGACGCTATCCTCGCCGCGCCCCGTGTCGAACTCAACTCCGGCCGCCGCATCGAGTGGTGGTGGTGCGATTCCCTCTTCATGGCTCCTCCCACCTGGGCCCGCATGTACGCAGCCACCGGCGACAAGAAGTACATCGACTACCTTGACGAAGAGTTCGCCAAGACCTCGACCCTTCTCTACGATCAGCAGGCCCATCTCTACGCCCGCGATGCCAGCTTCATCGGCAAGAAGGAGAAGAACGGCGAGAAGATCTTCTGGTCCCGCGGCGAAGGCTGGGTGATGGGCGGAATCGCGCGCACCCTCCAGTACCTCCCCAAGGACGATCCCGCCCGCGTCAAGTACGAGACGCAGCTCAAGGAAATGGCCGCCGCCGTGGCCAAGCTCCAGGGCCCCGACGGCCTCTGGCGCTCCGGGATGCTCGACCCCGCCGCCTATGATCAGCCCGAGATGTCAGGCTCCGCGCTCATGACCTTCGGCATAGCCTGGGGCATCAACAACGGCATCCTCGACCGCAAAACCTACACGCCCGTCGTCACCAAGGCCTGGGCCGGCATGCTCAAGCACGTCTATGCCGACGGCCGCCTCGGAGACGTCCAGCAGACCGGCGCTCAGCCCTCCACCTTCAAGCCCTCCGCCAGCTATAACTACGGCGTCGGCGGCTTCCTCCTGGCCGGCAGCGAACTCCACAAGATGGCGGCCGCCAACCACAAAGGCAAGTAGGTACCGGGTTACGGCACGTTGTTTTGCAAGGTGGAGACTTGCGTCAATTCGCCCCCGGCGGCTCCACCTTGTCGATCACCATCACGTCTGCCATCGCCTTTGTCGGCTCCAGCTTTAATCCCAACTGCTCTTGAATCGCCGTGAACAATCCGGGCGGCGCGCTTCCGTCCATCGGCACGTGTGTCTCATCCTGCGTCCACTTCAGTAGGAAGTCGTACCGTTGGGTGAGCCCTGTCCGGTCAACCACCGGCCGATCCAGGAAAAGTCTCATCAGCGTCCCGGCCAGTTCGCCCGTCGAGATGTTCTTCACCCGCATCGTCGCCTGCCCGCCGCTCTGGCTATCGTTTTCGTGCATCGGCGCGTTGGCACCGTCCGCGCTAGCCGCCATCTTCGGCCCTCCCTTCGCCGCCGTCAGCGCAAACACCCGCATCTCTCGTTGTTCCTGGTGCATCACCAGCCCGAACCGCTCCGCCAGCAGTTTCCGCACCAGGCTCCCCATCTGTTCCCGGTTCGGTTGCCCCGGCACGCCTGCAATGCCCTCGACGTGCCACCGTTCCGTCCGCATCCAGCCCGGCGCATTCAGTGCCTGGCTCTGGTGCAGTCCATAGCCGTACAGCAGCAACTGCTCCGCCGTCTTCCCCTTGATCTCCACTCCCCTGTCATGAATCCAGAATCCGGTCTCCGTGCTGTTCGGGTCATCCGGCTTCACCGTCACCACTTCCCAGTCTGGGTCCACGTCCTTCGCCATCATCTTTGGCGGCTCAGGCTTGGCCGTATCCTGGGCGCGCGCCGCCATCCCCATCCACAGCGACGCCGCCACCACAAATACCGACTTCAGCCGCCATCCTGTACCGCCCGCTCCACGCCATTTTGTTTGCAAATGCAACCCCCCTCTGCGCAACCTCGCTCGAAGCTCAAGCCCTGGGTCGCTACCCGCTAATACGCTGCGATGAGTCGAAGCGATTCAACTACTCTCCACATCTCCGCATAAGGGGTAGTTCGGACATGTGAACCTCGCTAAACCTCAGACAAGCGTGGGCGTGCGATCCCCGCGACGAACCGGTACGGCTCCTCAGCCAACCGCCGAAGAGTGGCGATAGTGGTGCGTTTGTCAGAGGCTACTGTGGCTCGAACGGAGGAGGGTCCTACACCTTCTCTACTGAAGTCTCCCGCCCAATCGCGATCACGAAGTAGTTCGCCGTCGTCCCGCCCACATTCTTCATCCCGTGCATAATGTTCGACGCGGCGAAGATCACTCCCCCAGGCCCCACCCGCTCTGGCTTACCATCGTTCTCGAACTCCATCGTCCCTTCGCGCACCATAATGAACTCCGAGTGCCGATGCTTGTGCGGCGGATGCGGCATCTTCCCCGGCAGCAGCGTCGTCTCGTGCAACTCCACCGCCTCGCCCGTCGGCAGCACTCCACGAGCCACCGCGCGCGTCTCGCCATTCGCCGTCTTCACCACCGGCAGTTCGCTAAATCGATACGATCGCGGCGTCGACAGCACCGGATCCCCCGCCGACCCCGGCGGCGGCGGCACAGCCATCACTTCCGGCATTTTTGCGGTTTGCTGCCCCTCAGCCGCCACCGCAGCCAGAGCCGCAAACGAAGAAAGCGCAACACAAAGTTCACGACGGTTCATAGCATTCATGCGCAAAATCCTACACCGTCCGTCAACCCTTTGGCACCCGCCCCTCTCTCCAGGCAGAAAACAAGCGCCGTCACCGGCAATTTCAGCTTTTGCATTTACGCGTAGCGTCGAGAACAGCACGAAGTGCACGCGGAGCGTCCAGAACAGCACGAAGTGCACGCGAAGCGTCCAGAACAGCACGAAGTGCCGCGTAGCGTCCAGAACGGGACGAAGTGCCTACTTCGCGTCCCCGCCAATCGCCACCACAAAGTACTTCGCCGGCACTGTCCCCACGTTCTTGATCAGGTGCCGCGTCCCCAACGCGACATAGAACACTCCGCCCGGCCCCACCCGCTCCGCGACCACCTTCCCATCCACCTCGTGGTCAAACTCCAGTTCCCCTTCGCGCACGCAAATGAACTCCGAGTGCTGAATCACGTGCAACGCCGGAGGCGTCTGCCCCACCACCTGCGTCGACTGGTGCAGGTTCACCATCTCGCCCGTCGCCAGCGTCCCATGCGCGACGTCCCTGCTCTCTCCGCCGCTCGCATTCGTCCGCACCGGCATCGAGTCCAGAGGAATTGCCCTTGCGGCGCCGACGGTTCCCCCGCCCGCACTCCCCACTGGCGCTCCCGCCTTGTCATTCGGCGGAACCGTCTTGCTCGGCGGCGGCGGCGCACTCTGCGGGGCTGGAAACTCTGAAGCATGCACCTGCGCCTCGACCGCGCGCATCGCGCCCCCGCCCATCACCGTCAGGGTCAGAAGCCCAGCCCACACATTCCGAAGTTTCAAAGTCTTCATGCCCGCAATCCTATCAGCCGCAGTAACGATCAACGGCGTACTGTCGACTACCTTACGAAATCTCCAGAATCGGTTCGCCAGCCCCCGCAATCTCCTTCGCGCGCGCCGCCACTTTTTTCGCTAACTCGAAGAACGGCCCGGCGATCGTGCTCTCCGGTCCGGCCAGCGTTACCGGAAGTCCGCGATCCCCGCCCGAACGAATCTCCGGATCCAGTTCCAGCGATCCGAGGAACTCCAGCCCGAACTGCTGCGCCGTCCGCTCTGCCCCGCCGCTCGAGAAGATGTCGATCACCTGCTGGCAGTGTGGGCAGGTGAAGTGGCTCATATTCTCCACCAAGCCCAGCACTTCGACCTTCACCTGGCCGAACATCTCGATCGCCTTGCGCGCATCCTGCAGGCTCACATCGCTCGGCGTCGAGACCACCACCGCCCCGGTCAGCGGCACCGTCTGCACCAGCGAGATGACCACGTCGCCCGTGCCCGGAGGCAGGTCGATGATCAGGAAGTCCAGCTCGCCCCACTCCACCTGCTGCAGAAACTGCCGGATAATCTGATGCAGCATAGGCCCGCGCATCACCATCGGCTTGTCGCCCGGCGAAATCAGCCCCACCGAGATGAACTTCACCCCATGCCCCACCAGCGGGCCAATTCGGTTGTCGCCCACAATGCTCGGCTGCCGCGTCTGGCCCAGCATCATCGGCACGTTCGGCCCGTAGATGTCTGCGTCGATCAGCCCAACCTTATACCCGAGCTTGCTCAATGCCACGGCGAGGTTCACCGCAACAGTCGTCTTGCCCACGCCACCCTTGCCACTACCTACCGCGACGACATGTGCCACGCCCGGCAACGGCTGCGGCTGTGGCATCTGCGGCGCTCCTGCTCCTGTATGTCCCATTGAAACTTCTCCTTGGCGCGACGATTTCACGCCGTTCTGTCAATCAGCAACAAATCAACTTCAACCTTTAGACATGCCACCCAACTCCCAGCGCCGCACGCATGTCTCTCGCTCTCTGCGTTTCGCTCGAGCGCCCTTCTCGCCGCCGCCCCGCATCCGCAAACCGCCGCTTCTGGTGCTCGGTCTCCGCAAGCACACAAGGCACCGGCACCGGCTTCCCCTCGCGATCCACCGCCACATACGTCACGTACGCCGACGACACATGCCGCAACGTGCCAGCCCGCGCATCTTCAACCATCGCGCGCACTCCCACTTCCATGCTGGTGCGAAACGCGCGGTTCACGCTCGCCTTCAGAATCAGCAGGTCGCCGATATGCACCGGCGCCACAAAATCCAGGTGGTCCATCGAAGCCGAAACCACAATCGCCCGAGAGTGCCGAACCGCGGCCACAGCTCCAACCAGGTCGATAAACTGCATCAGCCGCCCGCCAAACAAGTTGCCCAGCGCATTCGAGTCTGCCGGAAAGATAATCTCACTGCGCTCCGCCTGCGACTCGGCGACCGTCCGTGACACGACGTTCTCGTTACTCATCCTTCCATTCTAAATCCCGCAGAACACGAAAGGCCTAACACCCACCGACACCGATTGGACCGATCAACCAAAGCCTCTAACCCACCCAGCCACTACAATCTCCCTATGGACAAGCTCGCCGCGCTCAACGAAATCCTCCAGCTCGACCCCGCCAACGCATTCGCCCGCTACGGCCTCGCCATGGAGCATGTCTCGCGCGGCAACGCAGAGGTCGCCCTCACCGAGTTCGCCGCCTGCATCGCAGCCAATCCCGACTACGTGCCCGCCTATCAGATGTCCGCGCAGACCATGGTCACGCTCGGTCGCACGCAGGACGCGCTGGCCCGCCTGCACGAAGGCATCGCCGCGGCTAACCGCACACACAACCAGCATGCGCTCGCCGAGATGGAAGCCATGCGCGAGGAACTCGCCTCCCGCTAAACCGCACAACCGGCACCTAAATCACTAACCCTCTGAAATCGGTGTCCGTCGGCGCTAATCGGCGTCAACCCTTTGTAGCCTTCACTGCTGCAAGCCAAGATCCGAAAGCTGCTTCGGATTCGCCTCATCGCTGGCCAGCAGGTTGTGGCACACCGAGCAATCGTTCGTGATCGTCTTGCCATCCTTCGACGTATGGTTTCCGTCGTGGCAGCGGAAGCATCCCGGCGACGGATTGTGTCCCGGCGCGCTGTGCCCCATGCCGTTCGGATACGTCCCCCAGGTCACCTTCATATCCGGAAACACATTGCGTTTGTAGATGGCCACCAGCGTCTTCGCCGCCGCATCCACCGCGCCGCGCTGTCCATTCCACACCGCCGGATACTGCGCCTGGTAGTACGAGTTCAACCCAGCCGTAATCTTCGCCTCCGCCTCGTCCTGCGACTTGTAGTCCGCCTGGATCAGCTCCATCCCCTTCTTGTGGACGAACGGCAGCGCCGGATTCATCCCTCCGCCCTGCATCGACTCATTGATCGCGTCCTCCGGGGTCTGGAAGATGTGCGTTGCCTGGTTGTGGCAATCCATGCAGTCCATCTGCCGCGTCACGCCCTTCACGGGCCCCTTCCAGTCGGAGCTGACATACTGCGTCGTCGTTCCGTCCGGATTGCGCTGGTTCACCGCAATAATGGTCTGGTTGGTCGAGTCGGTGGCCACGTACTCGTAGTGATCCAGGTGGTGCCCATGAATGCCGCTCTGCCGCGAGAGTGAATCCACTCCGCCCAGGTGCAGTGCCAGCAGATTGTGCGTGATCGAATTCTTCTCGTCATCGCCGTACATCGTCTCCACCAGCAGCTTCTCACCCACAAACCGCGTCGGCGAATGGCACTCCTCGCAGGTCGCTCGCGACGGACGCAACTGCGACAGAGAGGCCTTGATCGGTGTCGGGAACGTGTGCAGCGTCACTTCAATCAGCTGCTTGGTTCCGTTCACCTTCGCATGCACCGCCGCCTGGAAGCCCGCCCCAATATGACACTCCACGCACGCAACATGCGAGTGCGGCGACACTTGGTACGCCGCCCACTGCGGAGCCATCACATGGCACGTCTGGCCGCAGAAGTTCGGGGAGTCCATATACGAAATGCCGCGATAGCTCGCAGTACCCAGAATGACGAAGTTGATGAAAGTCGCCGCAACCACCACTTCAATCCCGCGACGAAAGACCGGATCCTTCAAATCAATCTCTGGATAAATCGAAGGGACCTGTCCCTGGGCCTGGAGATTCTTCCGCTTGAACCAGATGCCAACCGGGATCAGTGCGAGCCCCAGCGCGAACAGCCCAGGCAGAAACAGGTCGACGACGATGCCCACGTAGGGATTCGTCGGTCCGCTGTGCCCGAAGAAAGTCACCACCCAGAAACCGATCAGTACAAAGGCCGACGCGGTCGTCAGTGCCCCGCCAATCAGGCTGATCCAATTGTTGCCGAAAAACAGAACCGGCCGAAGCGTCTTCTCCAACTTGCCGAATGAAGTCATGCGATCCTCTGAAAGTTATCTATGCAGTGCCGAAGTAGCCGATCAACGTCAACACAAGAAGAACGAGCCCGATCACAATCGCGGTAAACCCAATCACTTTGGCGAAGTTCACCCACCAATATACCGGCTTGTCGCCGGCCCGGCTCTCCAGCTTTCCTTCCGCCACCAAACGCTCGTATTCCAGCTCGCGCTTTTTCTGGAACTCCTCCTCCGTCTCCTTCCCCGTGAAGATGACCATGTCCATCGGAAAGCTTCCCGGACGAAGATGCGTATTGACGAAGTGAATGGAAAAAATGAACAGAATGGCCAGCAGCGCTTCCTCGCCATGGACCACCAGGACAGCGTTCAGCGCCCAGCCCGGCAGAAACCGCGCGAAAAACGGCGCGAACCACATCGCGTAGCCGGAAAAGCCGATCACGATCATGCCCCAGAAGACTGCCCAGTAGTCGAACTTCTCCCAGTACGCAAAGCGGTCGAACTTGGGCTTCGGGCCGAGGCCGACGAACCAGCGCAAATGGTTGACAAGATCCTGCACATCCTTCCAGTTCGCCACCATCGAGTTCGGCCCCCACAGCAGGCCTTTTTCTTTGTTCACCAGCACCCGGGTCGCAATGTCTTTCAGGTGATACAGAAACGCCAGCGTCAGAACGATCGCGCAGCACTTATGGAAGAAGAGAATCGCGCCAAATCCGCCCACCGCGCTCGCGAACTTGCGCGCACACCAGTTGTCGCTGAAGCGGAGCGGCAACCCGGTAGCCGCCAGTCCCAGGAACGAGGAAAACAGCGCGGCATGCAGATATCGCTGGGCCAGGGTAAAACGCACATAGAACTTCTCGTGGCTAGTACTGGTGCTGGCAGCCGGCTCGGGAGTCACGGTGCCGATTTCGTCAGTCATGTTTTTCCTCCGCGGCCTGCTCCCGCTTCGCGCGAATGAACCACAGCACCGTATGCAGCGTGAAGAAGCTGAGCGTGCACCACAGCAGCAGGTTCATAAAGGTCCGGACGTAGTACAGCGCCGGGTTCAGTTTCCAGTTGTGTGGATTCGCGTGCGGCTGATACTGCACGAAGCTTGCATTCGCGTCCTTATGGCACTTGCCGCAGGTCTTGATCAGGTTCGCCTTGTTGACCGGCGACGCAGGATCCGACGCGGGCAGAACCCCATGCGCTCCGTGGCAGTCCCAGCAGCGAGCCGTCTCCACGTACCCGCCCAGCAGCCCAAGCTGCGAGTGGAACGTGTCGCGATACGTCGCCAGCTGATCCTTGTGGCACGAGCCGCAGATCGGCGTGGACTGCATGCGAAAGGTCGAATCCGTTGGCTGCAGAATCGCATGAGCCGTGTGGCAATCCGTGCAAACCGGCACTTTGCCGTTGCCCTCCGCCAGAGCCTTGCCGTGTATGCCCGCCAGGTACTGCTCCTTCACCCCGCCGTGACACGAGCCGCAGGTAGCAGGAACATTCACGCGCGCGGTCGTGCTCTTTTCATCCTTGTGGCTCAGAATGTTGTGCGAGCCATGGCAGCTCATGCAGTTGGCCGCCACCAGCAGGCCTTCCTTGCTCACCGCGTAGCCATGGATCGAATCCATATAGGTTGCGTACACATTCTGCAGCCCATATTTCTTCGCCAGCGACTCGTTCGCGTGGCAGGTGCCGCACGTCTTCGGAATATTCAGCGGATACACCGCAGACTTCGGATTGTCCTTCGGGAAAATCGAATGGGCGTCGCCATGGCAGCTGATGCACGGATGCGCACTGGCCTTGGCATGAATGCTGTTGCCGATCGCCGAAGCCTGCTCCGCGTGGCAGGTCACGCACTTCACCGCAGCCGGCTGCTCGGGGTGTGGATATTCCTTGATGGTGGTGTGGCAATCGGTGCAACTCAGCACGCCATGAATGCTGGAATGAAACTTATCGCTATCGACGCCGACGTTGTGTCCCGATGCATCCTGCATCGTCTTGTCCGCATGGCAGGAGAGGCAATCCGTCTGGGCCCTCAGAAGAAAAGGGAAAGCCGCCAGCATCACAACCGCGCACGCTGCCGCCCACGTACTCGAGCGGAATACAACTCGATCTTGCCCCGTCTTGCCTCGTTCCGCTTTCATTGACACAGCACTTCCCTGCGGGTGCTATAGGCTCACCCGTTTGCTACCCCAACCCATTGCCCAAATTTCTGCGACAGATAAACTCGCGCTATACGCCAGCCCCGCGAAACCTCGGGCTGAGCCTGCGTGCGGAGGAGGGAACCTCTTCCTCCTCCGCAGCCCACAAATCCGATCCCTCAGGGAAGAGGCTCATCGTCACGCTTCCCTGAACCCAATCGAACCGGCCACAGGCAACCCAACCGGCAGACTACTTCAGCGTCTTGATATACGTGACCACGTCCTTGATCTGTCCGTCGGTCAACTTACCCGCAAATGCCGGCATCTTTCCTTTTCCAGCCTTGGTCTCCGCAATCATCTCGGCTTCCGACATCTTGCTGGCGCTGAACGGCGGAACCTTCATAGCCTTGCCTGCCGGCCCGCTGGCAGAGCCATCCGCCGCGTGGCACATGGCGCACTTGGCCTTGTAGTTGTCCGCCCCGGTGCCCTGGGCAAAGGCGGTGGTCATAGTCGAAGCCGCCATCAGGGCGACAAGAGCAAATCCGGTCTGAATCTTCACTGGGCAAATCTCCTTTGTGTGTACAGCGATCAGGTCTCGTGCTTCGTAGGACAGAGCCGGTTAGAACTCGTAGTGCATTCCGATGGTTACAACATTGCTGTGAAACACTCGCGGCAGCGTAGGTCCAGCGGACCCGTCTTCCCCATAGCCATAGTAGTTCCAGTCACCTCGCCAAATCCAACCAGGATGAACCGTCCAGGCGACATTGGCGTAAGGCGACATGTACTGCGACCGCAGCGCGCCCGGAACCTGCCGCGGATTGTCATAAACCGTGTTGCCGCTGTTGCCGGTCACGCGGAATCCCAGGTTGGTGCGCACCGACTTCACCGGAGCCAGCATGATCGACGCTGCACCAAACTGAGTCGGTGCATCGAAGTAGTAGTTACTCAGAAGCGTATTGCTTCCGCAAGCTGTGCCGGTCGGAACCGGTGCCCCGGCAACCGTCGAGTAGTAGCACTCGGTGGTCTGCGTGTAGACATCCGTGTAGCCGTAGTTCAGGTCGAACCCGTAACGCTCACTCCGGTTCACCGAAGCCGCGAACGAGAGGCTGCGGTTGTGATCCATGTGGTTGACCAGGGATGCATTGGAGTGCCGCTCGATATCGTTGTAAGCGCCGGAAAGAACAGCCCAGTCTTTCGGTTTGTAGCTCGCGCGCACTTTGTACTGATAGTGCTGGCGAGGATTGATCTGCACATACGCGTTGTCGGCATACCCGGCCTCAAGCACGCCGTTCACGCGCCACCGCGACGTAGGCCGCAGGTCGACATTGAAGAACCCGGTGTTCTCGTTGGCCGTAAGGCTGTATGGGTCATCGCCTGCCTGAGTCACGTGCAGCGTACGGGCACGATATCGATACCCCAGCGAGAACGAGATCCTGTCGGAGAGCTCATACGCCGCCGTAACCGTGTTCGTGTCGATCTTCTGCCCCAGAGCAGTCCTCGAAGAGGCCAGCACAGCGGCCTTAGGCGCGCCTGGCGCCACCAGCATGTTCGTGCCGGACTGATCCACTTCCGACGTGTTGTTCACGCCGGACTGCCGGAAATCAGTGTGGTCGAACTCTTCAGCCACGCTCAGCTTCTTCGTAATATCCACCACCGCCCCGAACGAAGCGGCGACGTTAATACGCTGCGCCTTGGCATTCCCGGTAATGGTGAACACCTGCAGGCCGGTCCTGCTCAGCAATCCGTTGAAGTACTCGAAGTAGTTCGGCAGATCCGTGTTCGCGCCTGTGTAGCTTACGCGCCCGTTCATATGCAAACGCGGAACGCTGGCGCTCTGGAAGCGAAACTCTTCCGTCGGGAACAGCGTGCGTGTCGGCTGAGTCCGCGTGTATTGAATGAACCCGTTCACGCATGAGTTCGCCGTCGGCGGACCCGTCGTGCCGCTCAGGATCGGTGGCTTGCTGCCGCACGGACTAGTCCCGCTGCTGTTTGCAGGCACCGCCACGTTATCGTAGCCAAGGCTGACTGGCGTGCCGTTTGAAAGCTGCAGGTTCAGCGCCTGCGGAGCCATCTGGAAGCTGGTGTTGCCTTTGTAGTGGACAATGCGCTCCTCGTACGTCACCTTCGTCTGCGCAACTGGCTTCCAGTCCGCCCCAAACGTCAGGTCGTCGGTGCTGTTGCGCCAGTTCTGGAGCAGCAGCCCATCGCTGCCTTCGTGGATAGAGCTCAGCGTGGGACCCTGCATGATGTTCTGCGAGTAGCCGGCGCGAATGGTGAACTTCGAAACCGGAAGAATCGTCAGGTTCAAATCCGTCATGCGGCGCACCGTGTTGAACATGTGCGGCGAGTCCGTCAGCTGCGGGAACGTATAGCCGTTCGACACCAGGCCCGACGGCACCAGTGGATTACCCAGGAGGTTGTAGTCAAAGTACTGGCGGTCGCGCCGGAAGATCCCCTGGAAATCGTAGCTCTTGCCCTTGGAGAAGCGCAGCGTGCCCACGTTATTCGGATCGCCGCCGACTCCCGTCGTAAACGCGGAAAGCGAGGTGAACAGGAAGTGCTTGGTGTCCGGCAGCGCCTGCAGGTCGAAGGTCTCGCCCAGCAGCCGTGGTCCCGTGTGGATGTTCACCAGCGTGTCATACATCGCGCCGCTTCCCTGGATGCTGGCAATGTGCCCGCCCAGGTCCGCAGTCTCACGAATGCTGTAGCCGTTCGTAGTGCGTCCCTCTGCAGCCGCCGGAGCAGTCTGAGCGCGTAAGTTCTGCGGAGCAAGCGTGAGCGACAGTACGGCAAGCGAGGCGGTCACACCCATTGCTGCATGCCTGAGCATCCCGCGGAGAGTATTGTCTGTGTTCATCGTAAGACCCTTGATATTCTTCATCTCTCTTCTCACTTGCTTCTTACTTGAAGTAAACGTTGCTGGCGTTGGAACCATGAATCTGCGTGTGGCAGCTTGTGCAGGAGACATACTGCGTCGCCTGGTTATGTGCCGGACCCGAGGGCGAAATCGCATGCGGGAACGCAGAGGTGTTCGTCGCCGAGTGGCACTGCAGGCAGAGCGTGTTGATGTTGCTCACACTCAGCAGGCGCGCATTGGGTGAGCCGTGCGGAGAGTGGCAGCCAACGCAGCCTTCCGTCTTCACCACCGGATGCTCATACGCAAACGGCCCGGCGTTCTCCGTGTGGCACTTCGTGCAGATCGCGTTGCGATCCGACGTGCTCCTCAGGTTCTTCGCCTCGAATGTCCCGTGCGCATCGTGGCAGTCGCTGCACTTGACCAGACCTTCCTCAACCTTGTGGTGGAAGGGCTGGCTGAATGCGGGCTTCACATCCGTATGGCAGGTGAAACACAGCTTCGACTGCGTAACCTTCAGGAGTTTCGCCGGCTCGCCCGCGTTGTGGACGCTGTGGCAGCTCGTGCAACCCACTCCAGCCTTGCCATGGGGAGAGCGCTCAAAGTTCGGATGCGTCCCAGCATGGCAGCCCAGGCAGGTTTCATCGACGGCCTTGGCCGGGAGCTTGCTGATCTGCCTAATCTTGGTGATATCGCCGCCGCTCTCAACGTGAGCCTTGCCTCCGCCGTGGCAGCTTTCGCAGGTCGCGCCGGTGCCCCCATGCGTCAACGCCAGCTTCGAATGCGGATTGCTGTCAAACTTCTTCGCAACGTCCGCATGGCAGGTCGCACAAATCTCCGAACCCACGTAGTCGGCGGGATTCTGGAGCGCGGCCTTGGATGCCACGGCGGCCTTCTTGTTCCCACTCGCCGCATGCGCCGGCCCCGAAAACCCCAGCAACAGCGCAACCAACGCCAAACTCAAAATAAAACGCTTCATTCAACCCTCCGCGGTTCTTTATCCGAGCAAGTACCCCGAATAACCGCATGTGCTCGCCGCAACCTTGGTCGAGTTGCACCAAGATTAGAACGTCGAATCACCGGTTGAATGTGACCCGGGTCACACAAGGTGTGCCCGTCAGTCATAGCGCTAAAGTATGGAAAACACAGAGGTAGGGCCGGCATCACACCGCGGCACTCGCACAGCCTGTGAAAAAAATGATCCGAAGGTGGGAGCTACCGCAGTGCAGTCGCCTCCGCCAGCAGTCGCAGAGACGCCGGCCAGTCCGCCGGAGCGTTCGCCACTGCATCTGGACGCGCGGCCGCAAGCCCGTGAGGAGAAAGGCCATAGGCGCAACCGACGGCAAGCGCGCCACAGTTCCTGGCCGTCAGCACATCCACATCGGAATCCCCGATCATTACCGTCTCCGCCGCCGTAATCGGCGTAGCCGCCCTACCCATCTCGGACGCCTCAGCGATCAGCGTCAGCAGGCCCGTCGGATCCGGCTTCTTCGTATGGAAGCTGTTGCCGCCATAGTTCTGAAAGAAAAAGCGGTCCAGCGCAAAGTGAGCACAGATATCCCGTGACGGCCGTACCGGCTTGTTGGTCAGCACGGCCATCGGAATCCCCGGATACTCCCGGCGAATTTCCGCCAGCGCATCAAACACGCCCTCATACACATAGGTGAAATCGAGTTTGTGCGCGCGGTAGTAGTCGAGAAAGTAGGTTAGCGCCCGCTCCACATACTCCGCATCGTGAACATCGCCCTCTGGATCCCCCAGCGCCCGTCGCACCAGCATGTTCGCGCCGTCGCCGATGTACCCGGAAATCACCTCATGCGGCAGCACAGGCTTGCCCAGGTGCTCCAGCATCGCGTTGATGGAGTTCGACAAATCAATTTGCGAATCAATTAGCGTGCCATCCAGATCGAAGACCAGCAATCGAGGAACCATACATCAATTCTAATCGCCGCTCCTCAATCAACCGCCGGCATGAACTATCCATCGAACCCGCGATTCCACCGCTGCACCACGCGCGTGTTCCGTTCCCATCCCAGAACGCTCACGCTGCCCGTCCCCAACGTGAACAATCTGCCGCCCCGCGCATCCAGGCCAATCCATCGCGCCGCAAGGATCCGCAGGATATGCGCATGCGCAAACAACGCGACGCGAATACATCTCTCCCCTTGCGCTGGTTGCGCCGGCGCAGCCGCTGCCAGCGCGTTCGCAATCGCCGCATCCGCGCGCTCTCCCACGTGTTCCACCGTTTCGCCATTCACAATCGGCGAGGTCCACACCGACCAGTCCGGAATCTCCGCCTGAATATCCGCCGAGGTCCGTCCCTCAAACACGCCGTAGTCCCACTCACACAGGTTGTCATCCACCACCGCCTGCGCTCCGAAGCCTGCCAGCTCGCACGTCTCTTTCGCCCGCAGCATGGGGCTGCGCCGCACCGCGGCAAACGTCGTGCCCTCCAGATACTGGCGCAACTTCAGCGCCCGCTGCCGCCCCTGCTCGGTCAACGGAATGTCGGTCCGGCCAGTATGTCTGCCGTCCGCGCTCCATTCCGTCTCGCCATGCCGAATCACCCACAACTCAATCGCTTCACCATTCATCAGTGCAAACGCTCCCCACCAGGATTCGTCCTATGCCGCTTGCACCAGCCTACCCGAAACCGCCCCGCTCCTCCGAATCCCCAGCCCCTGCTAGCATGCGTACATACAAAGGAAGCGCCACTAGCCCTCGCCTCTCCCATTCGCCCCCGCAACCCCGTTTCGCGAAAATCAGAGCCCCGCTCCGCTAAACTGGAACTTCCACCTGCGGAAGCAGCATGCCAGCCGAAATCATCCTCCAACAAACTCCGGACGACGCCGCTCTCCTCACCAAGCGCGAGCAGCTCGCAGCCCTTCGCACCACACTCGCCGAGCGCGAAGCCAACCTCGCACAGGTCCGCGCCGAGCTCAAGACCTTTGAAGGCCGCTATCTCCGCCAGGTCGGCATCCTCTACGCCGAACTCGACGACATCGAAGCTCGCATCGCCGAGCGCGAAGTCGACCTCTACGACTCAGACTCCGCCCGCAGCCGCGCCGAAGAGGCCCGCCAGCGCGCGCAGGAAACCCACGATGCTGCATTCGGCGACGCCCACGAAGCCGAAGAGTTCGACCCGCCTCCCAGCCTCAAGACGCTCTTCCGCGACCTCGCCAAGCGCATCCACCCCGACTTCGCCCGCAACGATGCCGAGCAGAAGCACTTCACGCTGCTCATGGCCCGCGCCAATCAGGCCTACAGCCGCGGCGACTCCGAAACGCTGCAACGCCTGCTCGACGATCACCGCGAGATCAACGCCTCCATCGCCGGAGAAGGCTCCGCCGCCGAACTCGTACGCATCACGCGCCAGATCCGCCACGCCGAACGCGACATCGCTGCGCTGGACGCCGAGCGCCACACCTTCTTCTCCAGCGACCTCGCGCAACTGCATCTCGACGCCCAGGCCGCCGCCCGCGAACACCGCGACCTCCTCACCGAACTCGCCGCCAACCTGCGCGAACAGATCGCCGACGCCCAGCGCCGCTTCGAGCTCGTCGACCGCCAGATCAGCGCCCATGGCAAATAATCATGGACGATAAAGCCCAACCCAAAACCGGCCTGCAGCACATCCCCACCGGCGCTGCGCTCTCGCTTCATTCCACGCGCTCCGGCATTGTCGCCCGCGGCCGCCGCGACGCCGCCAACGCAGCCTCCAATCCGAACTACCGCCAGGCCGTCGCCGACTTCAACGCCCACGACTTCCCTGCGGCCGCCGCCGGCTTCCAACTCGCCGCCCAGCAAGGCCACGCCGAGTCGCAATACATCCTCAGCACCATGCTCGACGCCGGCCAGGGCCTGCCGCACAACGATACCGAGGCCGCCCACTGGGAGCGCAAGGCCGCCGAACAGGGCCACGCCTACGCCCAGGCCAACCTCAGCTTCCGCTTCTACGCAGCCGGCGACTTCGCAGAAGCCTTCGTCTGGTGCCAGCGCGCCGCCCACAGCAACCTCGCCTGGGCGCAGTACAACCTCGGCCTCATGTATCGCAAAGGCGAAGGCG
The DNA here is from genome assembly GCA_036498865.1 of Acidobacteriaceae bacterium. Classification (GTDB taxonomy): domain Bacteria; phylum Acidobacteriota; class Terriglobia; order Terriglobales; family Acidobacteriaceae; genus Edaphobacter. Next base: position 61,178 of record DASYEU010000042.1, read on the forward strand.
TACCGCAGAGCAACACCGAATCCGCCCACTGGTATCGCCTGGCCGCCATGCAGGATTTTCCCGAAGCCCAGCAAAAGATCGCGGACCTCTACTACTTTGGCCAGGGAGTTCCCCGCAGCTTCACCCAGGCCGCCGAGTGGTACCGCCGCGCCGCCGGCAACGGCAACGCCGAAGCCCAGTTCCAGCTCGGCCATCTCTACGCCACCGGCCAGGGCGTCGACCCCGACTACACCCAGTCCCGCCACTGGATCCGTCAGGCCGCCCAGCAAGGTCACGAAGAAGCCACTCGCGAACTCAAGCGCCGCGAATACCGCGACCCCTAGGCCAACGCCCGAACCGCATTTTTTCCCTCAAGTTCGGCCTGGAACGATGGAATTTGCCGCAAAACCACGCTATGCTGATGGAGATTATACTATTTTGTATTCATTTAACCCCATCGAGGTTGCATGCAAAAGCTAGGTATCCAGGTATTCGTTCTTTGCGCCTTTTTGCAGGCGTCTTCAGTCGCGCACGGTGCCGCGAATCCGGCAAAGGTTCAGCTGAAGGCCGTTCCTCTGCCTCTCAGCAGCGTGCGCCTCACCGGCGGTCCGCTGAAGAAAGCCGAAGACCTCGACGCTGCCTACCTCCTCGAGCTTCAGCCCGAACGCATGCTCGCCTTCCTTCGCCAGCGCGCCGGCCTCACCCCGGAGGCGCAGGGATACGGCGGCTGGGACGGTCCCGGTCGCCAGCTCACCGGACACATCGCCGGCCACTACCTCTCCGCCGTCAGCATGATGTACGCAAGCACGGGCGACATCCGCTTCAAGCAGCGCGCTGACGCAATGGTCACCGAGCTCCAGAATGTGCAGATCGCGCAGGGCGACGGCTACATCGGCGCGCTCATGGACGCAAAGGGTGTCGATGGCAAAGTTAAATTCCAGGAACTCTCCAAGGGCGTGATCCAGTCCGGAGGCTTCGACCTCAATGGCCTGTGGTCTCCCTGGTACGTCGAGCACAAGCTCTTTGCCGGATTGCGCGATGCCTACCACCTCACCGGCAACCGCACCGCGCTCGACGTCGAAGTCAAGTTCGCTGGATGGGTGGAGGCCACCCTGGCGAATCTGAATGACGACCAGATTCAGAAAATGCTGGCAACAGAGTTCGGCGGCATGAACGAAGTCCTCGCGGATCTCTCCGTCGACACCAACGACCCGCGCTGGATGAAGCTCTCCGACAAGTTCGAACATCACGCCGTTGTCGACCCCCTGTCGAAAGGCCAGGACATCCTTGCCGGCAAGCACTCCAATACCAACATCCCCAAGATGATCGGCGAGCTCGCGCGCTACATCGACACCGGCAACGAGACCGACGGCAAGGCCGCCAACTTCTTCTTCGACGAGGTATCCGAGCACCATAGCTTCGCTACTGGCGGCGACGGCAAGAATGAGTACTTCGGCCAGCCCGACAAGTTGAACGACATGATCGATGGCCGCACCGCCGAAAGCTGCGCCACTTACAACATGATCAAGATGGCGCGGACCCTCTTCTCAGTGGAACCCGATGCGCGCTATGCGGACTTCGTCGAGCGCGCAGACCTCAACGCGATCCTCGGCGGACAGGATCCCGACGACGGCCGAGTTAGTTACATGGTTCCTGTCGGGCGCGGCGTGCAACACGAATATCAAACCAAGTTCGACAGCTTCACCTGCTGCGTCGGATCGCAGATGGAGATGCACGCCTTCCATGCCTACGGCATCTATAACGAGTCCGGCAAAAAGCTTTGGGTAAACCTGTACGCGCCGACCACCGTCGACTGGACCTCGCAAGGCATGAAGCTCGAGATGGTCACCGACCTGCCGATGGGTGATTCGGCAACGTTGAAGATCACCTCCGGCAACTCAAAGGAGTTCACGCTCGCCCTGCGTCGTCCGTATTGGGCCACTACCGGTTTTGCCGTAAAGGTGAACGGAAAGCCGTTCCAGAACATCTCTAAGCCGGATACGTACATCGAGATCAGCCGCAAATGGAAGGTGGGCGACACCGTCGAACTCGAGCTGCCCAAGACGCTGCGCAAGGAGCCTCTTCCGGACAATCCAAACCGCATGGCGATCATGTGGGGACCGCTTGTGATGGCAGGCGATCTCGGGCCGGAGTTGGACCGCAGGAGAAATCGCCAGGCAGGCGGAGCCAACACTCCTCCCGAGCCGGCGCCCGCGCTGATCACTGCCGAACAGAATGTGGGCCAATGGTTGAAGCCAGTCCCCGGCAAGCCCGGAGTCTTCCGCACCGTCAACGTCGGCTTGAAGGAAGACATCGATCTTGCGCCGTTCTACGAGCTGCCGCGCCGCCGCTACGCAATCTATTGGGACGTCTTCACGCCCACCGACTGGGCGAAGAAATCCGCGGCATACCAGGCTGACGAGGACAGCAAGAAGAAGCTGGAGGCAGCGACCATAGGCTTCGCGCAGCCCGGGCAGATGCAATCGGAACGCGACTTCGCGGAGAAAGACGAAAACAGCACTCCAGTCCAGCTTCAGGGTCACTACGGACGCCAGGGCACAGGCTGGTTCTCCTACGACTTGCCCGTCGATCCCGCTGCTCCCGCGATCCTCGTCGTCACCTATAGCAACGATGTGCGTCGCAAAGGCGGCTTCGATGTCCTGGTAGACGGCACCAAAGTCGGCGAGCAGGCAATGGACAGACGAACGCCGGAGCAGGATGTTCGCTTCTTCGAAGTGAAGTACCCGCTTCCACTCGACATGGTGAAGGGCAAGCAGAAGGTCACTGTGCGTTTCCAGGCGAAGGACGGCGGCGAGATCTCCGGAGTCTTCGGCATTCGCACTGTGCACGCCGATGCCGCGCAATAGGTCCGCAGTTCGCGACAACCTGCAACCCCCGGGGCGATCGGCCCCGGGCTATCTTCAAACTCACCTCCCTCTGAGTGAACTGGCGACGCCGCCCCTTGGTTGAAGCGGAAACGGCTGCGCGAGACAATGGATGTGCGGCTGAACGTTCCCGCAGAGGTGGCGATATGAAAGCAGTCCGCATTCATCGTTTTGGTCCTCCCGAAGTAATCGTGGTGGAAGACGTGCCGCGTCCCTCGCCCGGCCCCGGACAGGTTCTGGTGCGCGTGGCGGCTGCGGGCGTCGCGCCCTGGGACGCGATCATCCGCGAAGGCCAAAGCAAAGTGTCCCCGCAGCCTCCGCTCACCCTCGGCTCCGATCTCTCCGGCACCATCGAGGCCGTCGGCCCCGGCGTCACGAACTTCGCCGCCGGCGACGAAGTCTACGGACTTACCAGCTCGGAATTCTGTGGCGCGCAAGCCGAGTTCGCCCTCGCCGAAGCTGCGATGATTGCCCCCAAGCCGCATTCGCTGAGTCACCTCGAAGCCGCGTCCGTGCCAGTCATCGCCGTAACCGCCTGGCAAATGCTGTTCCAATACGCGCAGGCAGCCCGCGGCAACACCGTGATCATTCTCGGAGCAGCAGGAAACGTCGGCGCGTACGCTGTGCAAATGGCCGTCGCCGAAGGTATCAACGTCGTCGCGATCGCCCGGTCGCGCGACGAAACCCTGCTGCGTACCTTGGGCGCCGCGTCAGTCGTCGACCCGGGCCAGCCCGGATTTGAAAGAGGTCTGCCGCAGGCCGACGCAATCCTCGACACCATCGGCGGCCGCGCGCTCGAACACGCCGTCTTCGCACTGAAACCTACCGGCAAGCTGGTCACCGTAGTCTCCACCACGCCGCGGCCCCCACAAGCCATCTTCTTCTACGCAGACGTCACCACCGCTCGCTTGCAGACAATTACGCAATTGCTCGACGACGGCAAAATCTCCACGCGTGTCGGCTCCGTCCTGCCGCTCTCCGAAGCGCTTCTCGCCAACCAGATGCTCGCCGGCGCACCCCACAAGCCCGGCAAGATCGTCCTCCAGGTTCAACCCACTCCATAGTCCGCACCCGCGCAAAGTTTTGTGGCGACCATCGGGGAGCACCAACGCGAAGCCCAGCACGCGTCACGAAGTGACCGCCGCCCGCGCAGGGCGCCCGTCCGGCAGGACACGCGGCTTCGCCTATTCTTCGCTGCGATGATATTCTGGTGAACTATGGACTTTCAGCTCGCCACCACCTACAAGCCCCAGGGCGATCAGCCCCGCGCCATCTCCGAACTCGTCTCCGGCCTCGCCGCCGGCGAGAAGGATCAGGTCCTGCTCGGCGTCACCGGCTCCGGCAAGACCTTCACCATGGCCAAGATCATCGAGCAGGTCCAGCGCCCCGCCCTCATCCTCGCGCACAACAAGACCCTCGCCGCCCAGCTCTACCACGAGTTCAAATCCTTCTTCCCCCAGAACGCCGTCGAGTACTTCGTCTCCTACTACGACTACTACCAGCCCGAAGCCTACATCCCCGCCGGCGACCTCTTCATCGAGAAGGAAGCCACCATCAACGAGGAGCTCGACAAGCTCCGCCTCTCCGCCACCCGCTCCCTCTTCGAGCGCCGCGACTGCATCATCGTCTCTTCCGTCTCCTGCATCTACGGCCTCGGATCCCCCGAAGCCTACTACGGCATGCTCCTCCTCCTCGAAAAAGGTCAGAAGCTCCGCCGCGAAGACATCACCCGCCGCCTCGTCGAAATCCTCTACGAGCGCAACGACGTCGACTTCCGCCGCGGCACCTTCCGCGTCCGCGGAGACATCATCGAGGTCTACCCCACCTACGACGAGAACGCCTACCGCATCGAACTCTTCGGCGACGAGATCGACTCCCTCTCCCAGATCGACCCCCTCTTCGGCACCGTCCGCCAGAAATATTCCCGCCTCCCCATCTACCCCAAGTCCCACTACGTCGTCCAGCCCGAGCGCAAGAAGACCGCCACCGAATCCATCCTCAACGAGCTCGGCGAGTGGGAGACCTACCTCGAAAAGGAAGGCCGCCTCGTCGAGTCCCAGCGCATCCACCAGCGCACCCGCTTCGACCTCGAGATGATCAAGTCCGTCGGCTACTGCCACGGCATCGAGAACTATTCCCGCCACTTCTCCGGCCGCCTCCCCGGCGAGCCCCCGCCCACCCTGCTCGACTACTTCCCCCGCGACTACCTCCTCTTCATCGACGAGTCCCACGTCACCGTCCCCCAGCTCCACGGCATGTGGCATGGCGACCGCTCCCGCAAGCAGAACCTCGTCGACTACGGATTCCGCCTGCCCTCCGCCATGGACAACCGCCCCCTCAAGTTCGACGAGTTCGAGTCCCGCACCGGCCAGATCGTCTACGTCTCCGCCACCCCCGGCCCCTACGAACTCACCAAATCCGCCGGCGTCGTTGTCGAACAGATCATCCGTCCCACCGGCCTCATCGACCCCCAGGTCGAAATCCGCCCCGTCAAGGGCCAGATCGACGACCTCCTCGCCGAGATCCGCACCCGCGCCGAAATCAACCAGCGCGTCCTCGTCACCACCCTCACCAAGCGCATGTCCGAGGACCTCGCCAACTACTACACCGAGGTTGGCGTCCGCTGCCGCTACATGCACTCCGAAATCGAAACCCTCGAGCGCATCAAGCTCCTCCGCGACCTCCGCCGCGGCGAGTACGACGTCCTCATCGGCATCAACCTCCTCCGCGAAGGCCTCGACCTCCCCGAAGTCTCCCTCGTCGCCATCCTCGACGCCGACAAGGAAGGCTTCCTCCGCTCCCAGGGCAGCCTCATCCAAACCATCGGCCGCGCCGCCCGCCACCTCGAAGGCCGAGCCATCCTCTACGCCGACAACATGACCGACTCCATGCAGCGCGCCATCGACGAGACGGATAGAAGACGGGCCAAGCAGGAAATCTACAACGAAGAAAACGGCATCACGCCCCAGTCCATCATCCGCCCGCTCCACGACGGATCGGACATGACACTCGCCGGCATCCTCAAAGCCGACTACGCCGACCTCACCGAAGAAATCGACTCCGCCACCCTCGACTTC
>DASYEU010000043.1:0-36679 GCA_036498865.1 Acidobacteriaceae bacterium
ATCTACAACGAAGAAAACGGCATCACGCCCCAGTCCATCATCCGCCCGCTCCACGACGGATCGGACATGACACTCGCCGGCATCCTCAAAGCCGACTACGCCGACCTCACCGAAGAAATCGACTCCGCCACCCTCGACTTCTCCACCCAGCAGGAACTAGACGCCTACATCGCCAACTTAGAATCCGACATGCGCGAAGCCGCCAAGAAATTCGAGTTTGAGAAGGCGGTGAAGTTGAGGGATACGATAAAGGAGCTTAGAACGAAGGAATTTCTATTCAGCTAAACGGTCATCCTGAGCGGAGCGCAGCGTAGTCGAATGGACGAAAAAGCCGTAAAACTCCGCGACACCATAAAAGAACTAAGAACCAAAGAGTTCCTGTTCAGCTAAGATCTATCTCCGCTGCCTATTTCAGCTGTGAAGGCTATTTACATCAACGAGATCATCCGCGCTACGCACGAACTGCAAGCCCATGCGTGTCCTAATGGGATCGATGTTCAGTGGCTTGACAACAACCTTTTCTCCCGGGTGAAAGTGGTCTAGTATTTCGAAGCGCTTAGGCAAACGGGAAGCGGGAATAAGACCCGCTACGCCAGGCTCGAGCTCGACAAAAACTCCGAATTCCCTCACTACTGTTACAGTCCCAACTACATCCGCACCCAGTTGATATTTCTGAGGAGCCGTTTGCCATGGCCGAGCAGTCAGCGAAACTTCATAAGTATCCAGCCCGTGCCTGATCGCGCTAAGGTCCGTTAGATCTTCAAAGCTGGAGCTTTCGACAACCGCCAACACTGCATTCAAATCTCTATTTCTGGCGCTCTCCAAAGCAGTTAGCACTTCTCGGGCATTCGCGATAGTATTACCGACATCAAACTGTTTCTCCAATCGATTGATGCGGTCAGCTACTCGCTTTGCTGCACCTTCATCTTCGAACCAAGTGTCCTCCGCAACTGCGGCGAGGTAGTCCGCATTTTCGAGCAATTCCAGATGCACAAATCCGGCGGGACCTAATCGCACTAGATCGTCCTGGGTTAGCCGCTCCGTGCGAAAGTCCTCGGTAATTACACACTGCGCTTTGGCCAAATATTCGACCTCGCGGAGCACAACCGCCGCCTCCGCGCCGAACAAAGACATCTCCTCAACAAGTGTGGCTACGCGGAAATAACCCTTGAGTTGGCTCGGGCCTTGCTGAGAAAATCGAGCTGAGAGCCACCGGAGGATGATCAATCTCGCAAAATAACTTGGACGCGCATCGCGATAGTAGAGCGAAAATAGGTTCTTTACATATGACGGATCACTATCGTAGAAGCGTCGATTCATTCGCAGTAGAACGCGTACGACCAAAGCCAGAGGCAAAACATGCTTGCCCTCGGACTGCCTAATTCTAAAAATTTGGTCCTCAGAGATGTGACCACTTCGACAGAACTCTAGGAATATTTCGAGCGCTCGTCGAATGTTGCTAGCAGACAAACCGACGATGATTCGTCTGATTTGCCGGTCGTAATAAAAGACTGCACTCATGATTGCCGACAGATAATAGGCCTTATCCGAGTCCGGATAGACGACGCGGAAACCATTAGGCAGTTCGTAAGTATTACTCTTTGCTGAAGCGCCGGTTATCTCGTTCAACGCTAACTGCACGCGGGAAACCAAAACAGAGTGAAAAAGAGGCGCGTCGATACGAAACACTAGATCTTTAAGTGCAGTATCCAAAGGGGGTTCGTCGCGGTGATTGTCGTAGGTTTCCTCACGAAGGGGGAGGATTACAAGTGCGCGAAACTCCTTCTGTATCCATTGCGCGGCCTCGAACATCAACAACTGTTGGTCACGATTGCGCTTATCACAGTTGTCCAGAACGAGTATTAGCAGCTTATTGCGCTCAGTTGCGCAATGCCTTGCGTACGCCACCGCCTGGGCATGTAAGTCACCCAATAGAGTTTCGATATGCTCCGCTAGCTTCAGGTCATAAACCCTTTGCTCTGCTGCATAGAGTCTGCCGACGCCAACCTCCCAGCGCCTAACCTCCACGGAGAAAACCCTCCTAAGCCGTGGGAGTTCATCGAAATCTATGTCACTGTAAGCCAAACGACAACCGTTGATGATCTCAATCCTGAGCCAGTCGTATATTTCGGATTGAACGGCTGGCGCATTATTCATGTTTAGACGCACCCAAACGGTAGCATCGCCTATGTCTTTCGGGAGAGCTGCGTACTGAAGGTGATCTACAAAAGTTGACTTTCCTGAGCCCGGACTTCCAATTAGCAGCAGCACCTGATGTTCCAGAGGCCTTTGGTCCTTTAGCTTATGGAGAATCTCACGCGGTGCAGATGTGTCCTCAACCAGAATCGCCTCTGATTCGAACTTGGGTCGCGAAGCTCGAATGACCCTATCAATCGGATCTACATAACGCTCGCGACGCTTAGAAGGAACATATCCCTTGGTAGCAATCTTGATTCGGTCTTCCTGACTAGTGGGATTGAAAATGTGGGCAAATTCAGCCGATACCGTAGCGCCAAACGTATTATGCCCGACCTCTCCTTGCTGAATAGCTTCTCCGCCAAGTAATCTTCGCGGCTTCCAATATTGGGGAACCTTCAGATCTGCACCCAGTCGGGCAAAGTCTTTTCGTAGTTGCGCGATGCCAAGCAGATCACTCAAATCCGCCATTTTTTGCTTGGCTGGATTCAGGTCGGAGAGATCAGCCTCGATGGAAGGCGTGACGTGATCCCACCGCCCGGCCACAATGTTGATTCCATCAGTCGCTAGGATTTTCGTGAGCGGATTGAGTCCGGACGGAAAGAGGGCGTTCAGTTCGGTCGCATAAAGACGAGCTTCGCGGAAAGCCTCGTCAGTTCCCTCGCCCGGCGTTTTTACCTCCACTACGATCAGTGGAAATCCATCGATCAGGACTAGGTAGTCGGGGTAATACAGCTTCCTGTCATTCCCCTTACCAATTGGAAATCGACGAATGCTGGCCTTAGTGAGTATGGTTAGATCTTTCAGACCCAACCCTGAAGGGTGATCCGCAGTGAGAAGCGGGTAAACCATCTTCTGTTCAACGTCACTTTCGCTCGTCAACTCCTGTGGATTCGGAGGGGCAAAGATCATCGAGACCTCGTAATGTAATGAGCTTTGAGGGTAATGGAATGAACCCGCAAAGACCAGCGCCCTCCATTTTGCGTGCAAGGCGGGTGGTCCATCCCACCATCTTGGGTGCCCCATTCATGCGCAGTCTCATCGCGCATGAGTGGGATTCGCAGGCCACCACCCACCACAATCCTCACCCAAACCAAAAACCGGAAGGGCACGCGTTCACGCGTGCCAAGAGCGCTGTAGGCGCGACGTATAACAGCCTAGGCCGAAGGCCTAGGTAAAAGCCGCGCCGAAGGCGCTACCGCTCTGCCGAAGGCCGGAGTGGAGCGCGAAGCGCGCAACGACTGGATTGCCTTCTTCCGCCCAGCTCCACAATCCCGCAGTGATATCGGAACCTACTCCCGGTACACCCACCCACCCGCCAAGCTCGCCGCAACCACGCACGGAAGCATCCACACTGCAACGACGACCAGCAGATAAACCGGCATACCAAAATTGTCGTTAACCATGTGAACGGTCGTAATCATCACGATCGCGAACCAGGCGGCGACGCCCGACCGGATCGCCGTCATCCACCTCGCTCCAAACCGGGGCCGCACGGCAGCATACAGCCACACCAGGAACGCCCCAGTCAGCAGCAGTTCCGCGATCCCAAGAACGGGGTTGGGCGCCGTCGTTGGCAGCTTCGCCGCCTCGCGAGCCGCCATCAGCCTGGTGTGCAGGCATGCGATCATCGCAACTTCGCCAACCAGCAAAACCAGGCTCGCCAGCAACCCGCCCAACCAGACCCGTCGATAGTTGATCGCCTGCATCTTCCCTCATCTGCCTGGGGCCGAATAGACACCACCGTACGGGACCCCGTGAAGGTCGATACGGAATCATACATGCCGGGTGCCAACCCACCCACCCACAATCCTCACCCAACCAAAAACCGGAAAACCACGCGTCCCCCTGAGCCTGCCCAGTGCGCAGTCGAACGCACGCCATAGCGCCATCGGCGCAACCTATCCCAGCCCGCGCCGAATCGGATAGGCCAGGACTTGAGTCCCGGCATAAAAGCCGCGTCCGCAGCGCAACCGCTCTGCCCTGAGCGCAGTCGAAGGGCCGGAGTGGAGCGCGCAGCGCACAACGACTGAATTGCCTTCTTTCCACCCCCCGCAACCGCCCGAAGAACCCCAAAATCGGGAAGCAAAACCAAAACTTCGGCGCACCAGGAAGCACTTTCCCTTCAACCACTTACCCCCGTTTCCCACCGAAAATCCTTGACACGCAGGCCTACAATTAAGTTATGGGGGTAAAGAACAAAATTCCGGTGCCGAACCGGGACATTCGCACAGACTTCAACCGTTTGCCTTCGGGAGGCAAAACGCCCTAACCCGCATAGAAACTTATATTTACCTCTAACCCTTTTGGAATCATATTTTTACAGAGGGCAATTTTGTCAAGTAACTGCAACGAAACCACTTAACACCACCACCCCCCCGGGGGGGGTACCTGGAATCCGGCGTTCGTGCTAGAACATTACCCATGTCCGCGAACCAGATGCTCACACCACGCGAAGCCGCCCGTTTCATCGGAGTCAGCTACCCCACCATCAAGCAGTGGATCCTCACCGGCAAGCTGAAAACAGTCCAGACCCCCGGCGGTCATCACCGCATCGCCCAGTCCACCCTCAAACCCTTCCTAGCAAAGGACAAAACCAAACCCGCAACCGAATCCCGCGAGCGCTACCGCCGAGTCAGCGGACGCAACCAGATCGCCGGCAAAGTAGTAAGCGTCCGCATCGAAGGCCTCCTCGCCGAAATCGTCCTCGCCGCCGGCGACGCCCAGATCACCGCCATCATCACCGCCAGCGCCGCCCGCGAGCTCCAGCTGAAAAAAGGCGACTCTGCCGCCGCGCTCATCAAGTCCACCGACGTCATGATCGAGCGCCTCGACTAGTCGGCGGTAGTTTGACCATACGATTTCAATCGAATAAATTCGTTACATGCCGCTCAGATTCACCGGCCGCGCCTTGGCAACCATTTGCCTCGCCCTCGCCGTTTGTCCCGCTTCCTTCGCCCAGATCACCGCCGACCTTCGCGGCCGCATCCTCGACTCATCCGGCGCAGCCATTCCCGGCGCGCACGTCGACCTGGCCGCCGCGGCCACTGGCGTCCATCAGCAGGCTGTCTCCTCTCCAACCGGCGACTATCTCTTCACCAACCTCAATCCTGGTTCGTACTCCATCGACGTCACCGCTGCGGGATTCCAGCATCTCCAGCGCATCGGAATCACCATCGTCCTTGGCCAGACGATCCGCGCCGACCTCGCGCTCACTCCCGGCGGCGACCGCCAAACCGTTACGGTCAAGGATGACGTTCCCGTCCTGCAAACCGACACCAGCAACATCCAGACGAACATTCCCGGCTCGACCGTCATCGCGATGCCGCTCAACTCGCGCAACTTCATCACCCTCTCCACTCTCGCGCCCGGCGTCGAGCTTCCTCCCGGAACGTTGCTTCCCCGCATCAACGGCGGCCGCCCGCGCACCAATGAATATCTCTACGACGGCATCTCCGCGCTCCAGCCCGAACCCGGTCAAGTCGCGTTCTTCCCCATCGTCGACGACATCCAGGAGTTCACCGTGGAAGCCGACAACGTTCCCGCGGAGTTTGGCCGCTTCAACGGCGGGGTCGTCAACGTAGCCACGCGCTCCGGATCCAACTCCGTACATGCAAGCCTCTTCGAGTTCTTCCGCAACGAAGACCTGAATGCCCGCAACTTCTTCTCTCCTGCAACAGCGGCCAATCCCCGCCGTCCTGAATACCGTCGCAATCTCTTCGGCGCCACCCTCGGCGCGCCCATCCTGCACAATCGTCTCTTCTTCTTCGGCGACTACCAGGGCATCAAACAACTCATCGGTCGCCCCGCCACCTCTACCATCCCCACGCTCAATGAGCGCCAGGGCATCTTTACCGGCGTCTCGCATATCTACAATCCCGCAACCACGACTGTGGTTGGCGGTGTCAATGTCCGCCAGGAGTTCCCCAACGACGTCATCACCACTCCGTTCGATCCTGCCGCTGTCGCGCTGCTGAAGCGCTTCCCCACGCCTACAAATCTCACCGCAGCAGCGAACAACTACACTCGCACCGCCAACGACGCCGATCACCAGAATCAGTTCGACATACGCATCGACGGCGCCATAGGGATACACGATCGCAGTTTCGGCCGCTACTCCTACTTCTCCGATGTGGAACAGCCGATTACTGCTCTCTCCGACGGAAGCGGACCGGCCTTAGCCGGAATCATTGGCAGCGGCAATGTCGTCGGCCTGTCCCACGTACTCGGTCAGCAAGCTGTATTCAATGAAACGCACACCTTCTCGCCGCGCCTGCTCAACGATCTTCGGCTTGGCTATACCCGCCGCGGCAACACCACCGGCGGTCCAGCACTCGCAAACACCGCATCCACCGCGCTTGGCATTCCCGGGATTCCCACCAATGCAGCGTTCAACAACGCGCTGCCGCTCTTTACCTTCACCGGGTTCCAGCAGCTCGGTCCGCCCGCCAGCACATTCGCAGCCTTTCAGACGGCCGTCTGGCAGGTTGTCGACTCGGTGATCTACACTCGCGGCCGCCACGCGTTCAAAGCCGGACTCGACCTTCGCTGGTATCAACTCAATACCGTTTCTCCACCCAATCCCACTGGCTCCTTCGCCTTCACCACTACCGGTACGGATCAACAGGGCGTCACCAACAGCGGCAACGCCATTGCCAGTTTCCTTCTCGGTCAGGTCGACACCTTCCAGATCGACCTTCAAACCGCGAAGCTTCGCCCCCGCGACCACATCCAGGAGTACTTTCTCGAAGACAACTGGCGCGCCACCGATCGCCTCTCGCTCAACATCGGCGCACGATATACGCTTCACTTTCCCTCCACGGAGAAGAACAACCAGGGCGCCGTTTTCAATCTTGCGACCCAACAGCTCGACTATCTCGGCGTAAATGGCTACCCCACCCACGCCCGTGAGTTGCACGCCGGCAACGTCGCTCCGCGAATCGGCCTTACGTTCATGGTCACGCCATCCACGGTCATCCGCTCCGGCTTTGGCATCGTCTTCATCGACCAGTCCGGCATCACCACGCCGTTCACCACGCCGCAATTTCCCTTTATCCAGAGCGTCACGCAGAAGACCCAGGATTCGGTCAACGCGGCGTTCACTCTCTCCAGTGGCCCGACGGTCGCCCCCATTCCTCTCACGCCCGCCGCTGGCCTCGGTCAAAGCGTTTACACCGTCAATCGCAATGCAGGCTCAGGCTACTCCCAGCAGTGGAACTTCGCCGTTCAGCATGCCCTCACGAACAATCTCTCGGTCGACATCGCCTACGTTGGCTCGCACATCGTCCACGTCGGAATCCCTGACTCCAACCTCAACCAACTCACTGCCGCTCAACTCGCCCAGGGCGCATCGCTGCTCAGCACCACTACGAGCCCTTTCTTTGGGCAACTCCCGGCGTCGAGTTCCATCGGCGGCAAAACCGTTACCAATGCGCAGCTCCTCAAGCCGTATCCGCGCTTCCTCAACGTCGCCACCTACCGCAACAATGCCGGCACCACCAACTACAACGCCATCGAGGCCAAAGTTGAGCAGCGTCTCACCCGCGGCATCTATCTCCTCTTCGCCTACACCCACTCCAAGCTGATCGACGACGCCAGCTCGGTTTTCTCCTCCACTGTCCTGTCCTCGCCTAACTCCAGCTCACTCATCGCCGCCGACACCTTCCGTCCTTACCTCGAGCGTGACTCCTCCTCCGGCGACATGCCCAATGTCCTCTCCTTCAGCAGCATCTACCATCTTCCGGTTGGCCACGGACACCGCTTCGCGTCCTCCACCATCGGGGATGCCGTACTTGGAGGATGGGCACTGAACACCGTCTTCCAGATGCAGTCCGGTATGCCGGTCACCGTCACCCAGGCCACCAACAACAATGCCTTCGCTGGATTCACCCTGCAGCGCCCCAACGTTAGCAGCAGGCCGTCGCTTGCGCCCGCACTCCGCACCCCGGCCCACTACTTCAACACGGCCGCCTTCTCTACCGCGCCCCAGTTCGTTCTTGGCAATGCCTCGCGCAACCCCGTCCGCGGCCCTGCCTACCGCGACCTCGACCTCGCGCTGGTCAAGCACACCCACATGGGCGACCTCGCCGACCTTGAGTTTCGAGCAGAGGTCTTCGACATCACCAACACTCCTGCCTTTGGCCAGCCTAACGGCAGCTTCGGCTCAGCCGCATTCGGCAGCATTGCGTCTACCACCACAGACCCCCGAGTCGTCCAGTTCGCTCTGCGACTTAGCCGCTAGACCAGCGACGAAGCTCTCGCGAGCTTCCCTCAACCTCCAGCAAACAGACACCCTGGCGGCCCCGGCAGCGGGGGGAGTGTACCCAAAACTCCCCCGAGAGGTGGAAGCCTGCCGCTCGCGTGCCGGGAGCTCGCGCCTTACTTATGCGGAGCCGTGCCGCCGCTGGGGGCTGAGCCGCCTCCACCGCTGAAGGACGGCGCCGATGGAGCAGGCGCTGGAGGTGGAGACGATGGCGCCGCGGAAGGACGCGAGAAGCTCCCTCCACTACCGCCATTCGAAGGTGGTGGCGAGTAGGAGCGCGAGCCGCCTCCGCCGTTATACGAAGGCGCCGATGGTCGCGAACCGCCGTTCGCCGAGCTGCCGCCGTACGAGGGTGCATTGGAGCCGGGCCGCGCGCCGCCCGGGTTTCCACCCTGGTTCGAGTTGCGTCCCCCAAACGAGTTGTTGTTGCCACCGCCCTGGTAGTTCCCGCCTCGGCCGCCAATGGGTTCGGCCACCATGGTTGACCGGCCACCCTGGATCACCGGCCTCTCCACGCTGAAGCTCTGCGAGTGGCGATCGAAGGTGATCGGCGTGCCTGGACTTTTCGCGAGGGCATTTCGTTCCGGTGCGGCAGCTGAGCCGACGAGTGCGGTCCCTCGGACGCCGCCTGCGGAGTTTGCCGGAACACGAGCGGCCGAGCCGACCGCCAGAGATGCTCCACCCACAGCGACCGCCCGGTTGAAGTTCAGAGCCGAGTGGGCTTCCGCCTTTGGAATCTCCGCGACCTTCAGGGGCTCCAGAACAGGCTTGCGAAACTCCTTCGGAGGATCCACCAGCAGCTTCCACGGCTTGCCGTCGTCGACAGCGATGCGGTGAACGGATTCGCCTTTGTGCGTCGTCTGGAAGATGCCGTCTTTCAGGTTGACCGGCTGCTTGCCTGCCTTGTCCCACGGATGGATCGGAACAAAGCCGAGCGTGCGCTGACTCTGCACCCAATGCACCGGCGGCACATGATGCCGGTTGGTCCCGGCGACCCATGCGTAATGATGGTGCCAGCGAATCCAGCTGCCGGAGTGGCAGACCGCCCACTCCCAGGGGTAATAGTCGTTGTACGCGTCAAAGCCATAGAACGGGCTGAAGCCCCAGCCCCGGAATCCCGCGCGATAGCCCCCTGGGAACGCGAGGTTCATGGCGGGATAACTCGAGAATGGACCGGCGCCAAGCGCGAATGCGCTCCAGATGAGCTCCTCCCTGCCGGTAAGCGGATCTCTTCCGTACAGGTCGCGAGTACCGTAGGTCGAACACGGGAAGTAGTAATCTTCCGTCCACAAGTAGGCTCCGGGGTGGCCGGCCAGATAGGCATTTGTGGCTGTTTGGGCGGTTTTCTTTGCCTTGGGTGCATTTGCGGCAGGCGGGGTCGCAGATGCTTGCGCGGTCTGTCCCGTGGTCTGCGGATTCACCTCGGTGGATGCGATGTTGGTCGCCTTCCCATCCCATCCTTTACTGGGCTCCCAACAGGTCCCGTAGGGGGCGCAGGCGAAGAACTTCCCTTGCCCGTTCAACTGCTCGAGTCCTGGAATTGGCGCTTCCAGGCCCGCTTCTTTCATGGTGGCGGACATGGCCTCGTCTCTGGCCTCCATCCGGTTCGCGACCCACGTATCCCAATCCGAAGCCTTGGCCTTATCCATCAAGACTGGCGTAGTGACGAGGTGCGAGTGCCGAAATGTCTCGGTATGCCCCACGATCTGCGGCTTCGCAGCGGGCATTCCGGGCTCATGCGCGGTGAGATCCTTGAGCGGAGTGATCGACACTGCATCCAGATAACTGTCCACTCGCCACAGCGCCTTTAGCGGATAGTTCAGGCGAATGGTGTCGGTGGGCGTGGTCAGGCGGAACGATTCACCCCGCACTGCGTTGCGGACGTTTAATGTCGCGCTGCCGGCAATCAGTGCAATCTGAGTGTAGGGAACGCCGCCGGTACTGGTCAGTTCGGTGAAGCTGAGGACGGAGTTGTCAGCGAGGTAGACGGTGGACGCATCCTCGAACTCAATCTCGGCGCGGCCGTTGCCAGTGACCAGGCTGTAGCCGGACTCGATCGCGAGATTGCTGGCGGCCTGCTCCCAGCCGGTGGCTTTCTCGCCCTCTTTGCTTTGGGTCTTGTCCGCCAGGGCGCCGCGGGAGACGCGTACGTCCCCTTCGACGTAGCTGAGTCGCACCACCTGCGGATAGACGGAGGTGAAATCCTCGTCGGGGGGCACAGCAGTCTGAGCGACAGCGTGTGTGAGTGGAATTGCGGGGAATATTCCGAAAAGAACCAGAATCGGCAGGAAATGGCGGCAATTGATGCTCATGTCGGCCCTCCAGAGGGGCCCGCAGCCTGATTACGCCGGACCGCCTTGCTCGCGACGCGGAAGGCGATCCTAGCTCATTCGAGAGGATGATACTGCCCTGCGGTGCAATTAATTCAGCGCGTATTCCCGTGGAGCGAGCGGGGCGATCGAGCGTCCGTTGCCGGCGCTACACCTTTGGCGAAAAATCCGTTAGCTTCAGGAAGGTCGATTCGACCTTGCTGGTCAGTTTGCCATTCACCTCGGTGGCGGCGCTGACGCTCTTCCACTCCGGATCGTCGTGGAACGCGGCCCAGTTCGCAGTCGCCGCTTCCCGGCTGGGGTGCTTCAGCATATAGACCAGAGTTTTCCCCGCCAGCGGCTCTTCAGTCGGAGTCCAGTAAGCCACGCTCACCAGCCCGTGCCGATTGAAGATGGTCATCGTATGGTCGCGGAACCGGGCCAGCAGAGCATCCAGCTTGCCCTCGTTAGCGTGATAGGTCCGCAGTTCAAATACCGGATTCTCGCCTGCCTGTGCGGTTCCCTGCCCGCCTGCAATTGCAGCCAGAAAGGTCCCCGCGCCCAACCCCTTCAACATCTCTCGTCGTTTCATAGCCTGCAATTGTAAAACTCTTCCCCTAACACCGTCGCGTGGGTTACCTTTAATCACTCCCCTAGAAGCAGTTCCTGCTCCCTTTACTCCTGGATCTGGAGATTTCATGAAAGTCCTTGGCACTCTCATTCTGCTGCTTGCGCTCGCTGGGGTCGGCGTCTACGAGGATGGCGCGCACCTCCCGTACGACCACTCCGTCTCGGTCACCGGTGTCGTCGCCGCTCCTCAGGAGAAGGTCTTCTCCCTGATCACCAACATTGCGCACGGTTCCGACTGGCGTCCGGCGGTCAGATCGGTCACGGTGCTGAGCACGAGCAACGACCCCGACCACTGGGTCGAGTACCTCGATCACGGCCAGTTCATGACCTTTCTCGCGACCCGCACCGAACCGCCAGTCCGCCGCGAAGTGAAGCTCGACGATCCGCATGCGTCCTACGGAGGCACCTGGACGTATGAACTCTCGGCCGGTCCTTCGCCTTCGACCACGACGCTCCGCATCACCGAAGCAGGCTTCATCAAGCCGCCGATCTACCGCTTCGTGATGGCGCACGTCTTTGGCCCGACCCGCAACCTGGACCAGTACATGAAGGACATTCAGGTAGCGGCCGCCAAGCCGTAGGCGTGGCTGGTTATGCTCGTCGCTTGCCGTTCCAGTAGACGGCCATACCGGCCAGATTCAGGACCAGCGATGCCCCGACTACCTTCGCCGCGAACAGCCACTTGCTTGCGACATCGACGATCGGCATTACCAGAAATCCCATCGCCATCGCGGTCACTACCAGTCCGCTGACGGATGCCACCTTGAGCCAGAACCCGGCTCGCACGCCGAACCGGTCGCCCACGATCAGCGGGATGGAGAACATCATCAGGTAGTAGATTCCGTAGCCGACGTTTCCCACGGAATTAATGACCTGGAACGCCTCCTGCGCGCCCGTCCCAAAGGTCGCAAGCAGGCCCATCCCGATGGCCAGGGCCACGATGACCGCGATGGACCGGGTTGGCGTCTTCCAGCGCGGATCGAGCCGCGTGAACCATTGCGGAATCATGCGGTCCCAGCCCGCAACCAGAGGAAGCCGACTCGTCTCCGCCACAATGACCGCATACTGCGCGACCAACGCCACGGCCAACACCAGGATCGTCGCCCGGCCGAGCATCAGCCCCAGGTCGAATCCGCTGGACGTATCGCCGCCGCCGAACGCCGCCGCCAGGATCTGCGGAATCGGCCCCGTCAGATCGACCTTTGCCGCCGGAATATACACCAGCACCGAGCCGGTCATCAGGATGTAGATGATTGCGATGATCGGGGCAGCAATCCATGCAGAGCGCATGATCGCCCGTCCCGGATTCCTGGTCTCGCCGGCAAACACCGCCACCTGCTCCAGCCCGCTCAGCGCATTAAAAGCGATCTTGGTGAAGAGGTTCATGCTGAACAGCGTCAGCGCCGGCATCGCCAGGCTGAATGGTGCCTGCGGATTCACATGCGGATGAGCGGCGCTCGCGTGCGGATGGAAGAACAACAAGCCCATCAGCAGCACCGTCACCAGCACCGTGACCGCAGTGCCAAAGTGCGAGACCCACCGGCCGATGCCAAACCCCGGCAGGTTCACCGACAGAATCACAACGAACAGCACAATCGTTAACCCGGCGATCAGCGGGTGATTGTCTTCCACCCATGCTGCACGCGGGCCGAGGCCGTAGCTGATGCTGGTCGCCGTAAGGATGCCGACGTTCGACACAGCCAGCAGCGCCCATAGCCCGAAGTTCCAGGCGCAGACGAATCCCGCAAACGGCCCCAGCGCATACTTCACCCACTGGTACACGCCGCCTTCCAGAGGCCAGATCTGCGAGCACCAGCCGGTCACCGCAGCCAGCGGTACGAACAGGAACAGCAGCGCCGCGAGCCAGAACCAGATATGAGTCCCGCCCTGCCTGGCCGCGATGCCCGCCCACGTGACCCCCACCACCAGCAGAATCTGCATTGGGACCAGGTCCCATAAACCCAGTTCGCGCCTGAGTGCATGGCTCGACGCGCGATCCGCTATGGGTACCGATTCCGCAGCCAGTTCTTCCGCAGGATTGTTCAAAAGCGGACTCCGTTCAGGGGGTTGCGAGAGTATGCATCACTGTAGCATTCGGACCGCAACTCGACGCGCATTGACGCGACCCCGCGACCTCTGGAAGACTTCGCCTATGTCTTACCGCGGCAAGTTGGAATACGCTGAAGCGCGCAAGATGCGCACGCGCAACACCAGGCTCTATCGGCTCGCACACTGGCCTCTCTGGATCTGGGTCTTCTTCCTCGCTCCCGGTCCGCTCACGTTCTCTCTGTTCGCGCACGGCTTCGGCCGCGGAAATCTGACGTGGCTGGCACTGGTCCTGCTTGGTACGGGGATCGCTGCGCTGCGCGGCAGCCTTCCCGGAGCCGAGCCCGCGCCCTACATCCTCCGCTTCGACGAGGACAAGCCCAACCCGCTTTATCGCCGCGTGTGCTACACGTTCGCGTGGAACGCGGTGCTCAGCTTCGCGCTGCTGAACCTTGCAGGCGTCGCGATCGCCGCTGCGACCGGCACGTGGTACATGAAGCAGATCTACACCTACGCTTACGCGCCGCTCTGCTGCCTGATTCTGCTGCTGGGCGCGACCGGCGTGCTGCCGCGCGTTCGCAAATCGACCAAAGGCGAAGGCACGGAGCGCCGGTACTTCTATGGCTCGGTGTGGGCGGCCGTCATCGCGCAGACGGTGCTGCTCACGATCTGGAAGACGCTGCCCACGACGCATGCGGCAGCCGTGATCAAGCTAGCCATCTTTGCGGGTGTGCTGCTGCTGGTTGGCCTTGCTGCCCGCCGAGGCGCCTTGCCCCGCACACGCCCCATCGTCCCCGGCGAACTTATGGTCGCGGATTAGCGGCAGCTCGCACCGGCTCTCCCACAACATCCGGGCCGAGTTCCACCTGAGTGCGGACGATCGCGTCCGCCACCATCCGCCCGAACACCTTCTGCCCATTCGGATTCAAGTGCGTGCGGTCGGTGGCGGACTTCCCTACCGCCTCGCGTTCCTTCTCCTGCCCCACCGCGTTGAACTTGTCGGCCTCTTCCTGGGTCATGCGGTTCAACATTGCGGTCGACATCGCGTTCAAGTCCACCACCGTCAGAAAGTCCTTCGCGCCCAGCTCGCGCGTTGCGGTTGCATAGTCTTTCAGGTCCTCGACCACCTTGCCGTCTTTGAACGTGCGCCGCGAGAGCGACGTCACCAGCACCGGGACCGCGCCGATCGCCTGCACATCCGAGATATATCGCTGGAGATAGTCCTTGAAGCTCCCCTCCGCGTCCGTGTGCCGAGCCGCGTCGGCCTTCTGGTCGTTGTGCCCGAACTGGATCAGGTAATAGTCTCCTTTCTCCGCGAGCGCCTTCTTCCATGCGCCTTCGTCGATGAAACTCTTCGAGCTGCGTCCGTTCAAGGCGTCGTCGATGCAGGTCACGTTCGGAGTCAACACAGCGCAGAAGCCCGGCCCCCAGCCGCCGCCGGTCGCGACGGTCGAATCGCCCACCAGCACGATCTTCACCGGGCCGCCGTTGATCACCTGCATCGCGCGTACACCCGCCGGAGGCAGCGCGGCGGCTTGTGGCAGCACATACTTCTTCAGCGCCGGAACCGACTTACCGAGATCGACGGCCACCATGCGCCCGAAGATATAGCTGCCCTTCCAGTCCAGGTGCGTTTCGTCAAAAACTGTTTTGCCTGTCGGGTCTTTCTTGGTGATCGATACGGAGTTGCTCTCCGCGAGGCCCGCCTTTTCGAGATACGCGATGCTCTCGTTGTGGAGTTCGATCAGAGGCACGTGCATCTCCGCCGCGACTGAACGCATGGCCGCGGAGTATTCCATCAGGTTGGAGTGAATCTTGCCGTCGTCGTGCCAGAAGCGGCGAACCAGCGGCGTGCACAGCACCGGCGTGATGCCGGCGGCGCGCGCCTCCGTGACGTACTGCTTCAAATTTGCGGTGTACTGGTCGAGCGGCACCTGGCGCGGCATAGGGTTCACCGGGTTCACCATATCGTTGTGCCCGAACTGGATCACCATGTAGTCGGGCTTGGTTTGCAGCGAGCGCTCCCACAATCCCTGCTCGCGAAAGGTGCGCGTGCTGGCTCCGCCTCTGGCCATGTTCACGCAGTCCACCTTCGCCGTGAAGTTGGCGCAGAAGCCGCGCCCGTAGCCGGCGTTGTCGGTCTGGGTTGAATCGCCGATCAGGTCGACGCGCACTGTTGTGCCCGGGCGACGCGTCGCTGCTGTCGCCGGATCGAACGCCCGCTGCGGATCGCCCTGCGCACACGCGACTCCGACACACACCGCCACTACTGCCAGTCCTTTGCCGATCATCGTTGCTCTCCCTGGTGAAGTTAATTTCCGGTTGGCTGCGGCGCCGGTTGAGCCGCAACTGGTACAGGCCGCGCGCCAGAAGGCCCGCCCGGCCGCACTGTCGTCGGCCCACCGGGCACGCCGATCAGGTCCGGCCCAAGTTCCACAAGCGTCTTCACGAGCGCGTCGGCAACCATCCGTCCGAAGACCTTCTGTCCATACGGATTCAAGTGTGTACGATCCAGGGCAGCCGCTACGGGTGCATCCCCGCCCGAGGCAGTCGCAGCAACGCCGTCCTTTGCGGCAACGACCACCGGCTTGCCCGTGTCGGGATCGACTCCCTTGTCGAACTTGTCCGCCTGATCCTGCGTCATCCGCTTCAGCATGGCCACCGACATCTGGTTCAGGTCGACGCAGGTGATGTACTCCTCGGCCGCGACCTTGCGCGCCGCTTCGACATACGGCGTCAGATCTTCCACCAGCACGCCGTCCTTGATCGTCCGCCGCGAGAGCGACGTCACCAGAACCGGCACCGCGCCAATCGCACGCACATCCGCAACAAAGCGATGCAGGTTCGCGGCAAACGTCGTATCGGCATCCGTATGCAGCGACGGAATCATCTTCTGATCGTTGTGGCCAAACTGAATCAGGTAGTAGTCTCCCTTTTCGTCCAGCGCTTTCTTCCACGCGCCCTCGTCGATGAAGCTCTTGGTGCTGCGACCGTTCAGGGCGACGTCGACGCAGGTGATCTTGGCGCTGAAGTCGGCACAGAAACCCGGACCCCAACCGCCGCCTGTCGCCACCGTCGAGTCGCCAACCAGCACGATCTTCGCCGGGCCGCCTTCAATAATGCGCATTGCCTTTTCGCCCTCCGGCGGCAGCTTCGCCGCTTCCGGACGCACGTACTTCTTCAGCTCGGGCGCAGCCTTGCCCAGGTCGGCCGCAACCATCCTCCCGAAGACGTAGCTGCCCGCCCAGTTGAAGTGGGTCTTGTCGTAGATGGTTGCGCCGTTCGCGTCTTTCTTGGTGATCTCGAACTTGTGCCCGGCCTGTTCGCCAACGCTTTCGAGGTACGCGATGCTCTCGTTCTGCAGCTCGATCAGCGGTACGTTCATCTCCGCCGCAATCTTGCGCATGGTGATGCAGTGTTCGGTCTGGTCGGAGTGAATCTTGCCGTCCGCCTCGAAGTACTGGCGCGTAATCGGCGTCACCAGGATGGGCTTGATGCCGGCCGCGCGCGCTTCGGTCACATACTGCCGCAGATTCTTCTCATAGTCGCCGGGATCGGTGAGCGCGCGATCGCCTCCGACGGCAGGCGCTGTTCCGCTGGCCGCCGGTGGCCGGTTGAACACGACATCGTTGTGGCCGAACTGGATCAACATATAGTCCGGCTTGGTCTGCAAGGATTTCTCCCACAGCCCCTGTGCGCGGAACGAACGCGTACTCGCGCCACCCTTGGCCATGTTCACGCAGTCGATCTGGGGAGCCAGGTTGGCGCAGAAGCCGCGGCCGTAACCGGCGTTGTCGGTCTGAGTCGAATCGCCGATCAGGTCGATCCGCACCGTCGTTCCGGGTTTGCGTGTGGCAGCCGTTGCCGCGTCGAACGCCTTCGCCGGGTCGCCTTGCGCAAGCGCATTCACTGCCAACAAACCTGTCAGCAGGTAGGAGGCGCAGGAGATTCTGGTCCGACCATTTGTCATTGTTGTCCCTCGACCCGAAAGTCTACCTCAGGGACCGCAGTTCAGGCACTCCAGCTCCAGCTCCGCTCGCCAGCGGCTGCTTAGTTCTCCGATGGCTTCTCGATGTGGTCGACGACCAGGGTTTCCACGGACGCCTTCGACGGTTCCAGCTTCAAGCCGAGCGCGTTGACGACCGTGAAGACCATGTCCGTGGGATCGACGGCTGCGCCACCGCCCCCACCCATGTCCGGGCGTTGGATCGTGATGTCGTACTTGCCGGTCAGTCCCGTTTTGTCCTGCACGGGCCGCCCTACTCTTCCCATCGACGACAGAAGGGTTGCCAGCATTCCCATCGACGTCCCGTACATGCTCATGCCTCCGTTCTGCGAAGGCACCATCGTGGCGCCGCCCGGAAGCGTCATGCCAGGAGCATGCTGCTCCGCGGGGTCGCTCTCCTTGAACTTCGGCCCGTTCTTGCCGACCGTCAGCATATAGACCGGCAGTTCCTTGCTATCGCGATGCACCTTGATCTTGCAGCGGTCGGCGAGCAGCGTTTGCAGCATGGCTTGCAACATCTCAGTCTGCTTCGCCGGCTTCTGCCATTCCGGCAGATCCTCCTCCGCTACCTTGGCGACGATGTCGTAGCGGTCCTGCATCCCCCAATCGGGGAGACCACTGATGCGATCCGGAGTCAGCAGCGCGCCGCCGCCCTCCGAGGCGGGGTACGCAGTCATGATCACCATCGCCAGCGGCATGTTTGCCAAGCGATATCCGTCGGGAGTTGGCCCGAATTGCGGCGGCCCCATGCGCTGGTCCATCGGCGTCGTGTTCTGCCGGATGGAGGCAACTTCGAATGCCATCGACTTGGCGGGCTTCGCGGGTTCAGGCGAGGCCGCCTGTCCCATCGCCACCCCAACGCTCAATAGGATCGTTGCGCAGATCTTTCCGATCATTCCATTCACCTCGTCGCGCTTCGTACGTGGGGAGCTGCGCACCTGGATCCAACTGGGCTCGCCGAAAACGCTTTCTGTATTAGCTGTACTATAACAGATAGTACACATACCCAGATTGAATTTTCCTTGAAGCGCTGCGGCCGGACTTTTGTGTAAGCCGTTTGAAAAGATCTGCACCGCCTGATCGAGCGACTCGCAATTTCTCCGATGTGACCGGTAATCGCCCCCAACGTGCAGGTTTAAGGCCTCATTCGCCCTTCCGGGTTGACAGTCCATCGCTCGAATGGGAAGACTTGAACGCTAAGGAACCTCTATCCCACATGACGACAAAGCTGACCGCCGCGCCTCCGACGACGAACAAGCACCTCATCCGCTGGGTCGAGAAGATGGCCGATCTTACCCAGCCCGCGTCCATCCACTGGATTGACGGCTCGCAAGCCGAATATGACTTTCTCTGCGACCGGCTGGTAAAGGCTGGGACCTTTGTAAAGCTGGACGAAGAAAAGTGGCCGGGTTGCTACTATGCCCGCTCTTCGCCGGACGATGTGGCCCGCGTGGAGGACCGCACCTTCATTTGCTCGCTCTCCAAGGACAACGCCGGCCCGACCAACAACTGGGTGGAACCGCGCGAGATGCATCGCAAGCTGAAGCACATCTTCCGCGGCTGCATGCGCGGGCGCACGATGTACGTGATGCCCTTCTCCATGGGCCCAGTCGGCTCGCCCATGTCGCAGATCGGCGTGCAGCTCACGGACTCGGCTTACGCCGTCGTCAACATGCGCATCATGGCTCGGATCGGCGCGCCTGTGTTCGCAGAGATCGATAAGGACGAGAAGCGCGTTGTGCCGTGCATCCACTCGGTTGGGGTGCCGCTTGCGCCGAGCGAGAACGATGTGCCGTGGCCATGCAATCACGAGAAATATATCGTCCACTTCCCGGAGACGCGCGAGATCTGGTCGTACGGCTCCGGATATGGCGGCAACGCGCTGCTGGGCAAGAAATGTTTTGCGCTGCGCATCGCCTCCAACATCGCGCGAGACGAAGGATGGATGGCGGAACACATGCTGATTGTCGGCGTCGAGTCGCCTCCCGACGCCAACGGCAAGACCGAAAAGACGTACGTTGCCGGGGCCTTTCCCTCCGCCTGCGGCAAGACCAACTTCGCCATGCTGATTCCGCCCGCGGGCTTCGACGGGTGGAAGGTGTGGACGGTCGGCGACGACATTGCGTGGATCAAGCCCGATGCCTCGGGGCGGCTGCGCGCCATCAATCCCGAAACCGGGTTCTTCGGTGTCGCGCCGGGTACCTCCTCCAAGACGAATCCGAACGCGATGGCTTCGCTGGCGCGCAATTCCATCTTCACCAACGTCGCGTTGACGGTGGGCGACGACGGCAAGCCCGATGGCGGAATCTGGTGGGAAGGCATGACGGACGCGCCTCCCGCGCGACTGATCGACTGGCGCGGCAACCCGTGGACCCCGGCCAGCACGACTCCTGCCGCGCATCCGAACGGGCGCTTCACCGCTCCCGCGTCGCAATGTCCCTCGATCGATCCGGACTGGGAGAACCCCAACGGAGTTCCCATCTCCGCTTTTCTCTTCGGGGGACGCCGGCCAAGCACTGTTCCCCTGGTGTACCAGGCGTTCAACTGGTCCTCCGGCGTCTATACGGGAGCGACGATGGGCTCGGAGACTACAGCGGCAGCCGGCGCGCCAACCGGTAAAGTCCGCCGCGATCCCATGGCGATGCTGCCCTTCTGCGGCTACCACATGGGCGACTACTTCCGTCACTGGATCAAGATGCAGAGATCGCTCTCTGTGACGCCGCGCATCTTCCACGTCAACTGGTTCCGCAAGGACGAGCAAGGCCAGTTCCTGTGGCCGGGCTACTCGGAAAACATGCGCGTGCTGAAGTGGATCGTCGACCGTGTCCGCGGCCGTGCCCAGGGCAAGGAAACCCGCATCGGCTGGACCCCGTTCTTCGACGATATCCACTGGGCGGGGCTCGACATCGATGCCGAGGAGCTGCGCTCGAGGTTCGAACAATTACAGCAGGTCGACCCCGCAGCATGGAAGCGCGAGGTAATGAACCACGAGGAACTGTTCATCGATCTCCACGATCATCTGCCCGCGGAGATGATCTACGAGCGCGAGCTCCTGATCTGCCGACTGTAGTAAGACAGCCACACCTCGGCAGGCCTCCTGCCCCGTTCCCGAACCGGATTACCACCGTTTCGGCTTTGGAATACCTCTTGACGCAGCAGACGTTCCGCACTACTCTATGGGAGTGGAAGGACTCCCTTCGGGTTGAGTCAGCCACAACGAAGTCCACCCACTTCGTTGCTTTACCGGAATACCCACGCAACAGCCCCCACCGCGCTGCGTGGGTTTCCTCTTTAAGCCTCTTTTTGTTGTTGATTCGGCTTGGCTTGCGGCCTATTCCACCGACCGGGCTTGACGGCCAAAGGGGAAGTCTGTATCGTCGATTGCATGGGAGTTACCCGCATCAACGCGTGTATGTGTAGCTGTTGCCTTTGTTGTATGGGCAAGAGCTGCTGCTGCGTTGGTGCATCCCCCTCCTAGGCGAATTTAGAAATACCGAGCCTTAGAATTTCAGGAGCCCACGTATCAGCGCTAAGCGCGATATGTGGGCTTTTTCATGCGCCCAACGAAATCAGAGCAACACAGCAGGAATCACGAAGGAGCTTTATGGCAACCCCGAACACCCCCCGCACCGAGCAGCCCCACTCCAGCCACCGGCTTCCGATCAACGTCGATCTGTTCGCCGTCGGAATCGGCCTCATGCTCGCCGTGCTGATCCGCTTCGGCGTGATCCACCAGATCTCGTTCTAATCAGGCAACAGCTTTCCGCGCGATGGTCTATCGCCTGCCCTCGCACCCAAACCTCGTTTCCGCCTGCCCATGTCGACCCAGACAATCCCGATGCCCATCGCCGCCAATTCCCCCGCAAGCCCCGCGGCCCCCTCGGATACGACACCCCCTTTGAAGCCGGTCAGCCTGGCCGCCATGCTTCCGGGCATCGTGCTCCTCTTCAGCATCGGCATCCTGGGCAAGATCCTCCAGCACGTTCTCCCTGTCCACCTCGAGTACGTCCTCTGGGCCATCATCCTCGGCCTCATCGTTGCGAATTCCATCGGCGTCGCGCGCATCTTCCGTCCCGGCATCGCGACCTACGAACTCTGGCTGAAGCTTGGCATCGTTCTGGTCGGCGCGCGCTTCCTGTTGCAGGACGTCCTCCACATTGGCGGACTCTCCCTTCTTCTTGTCGCGGTCGAACTCATCCTCTCCCTCTCGGTGATGACGCTGCTTGGCCGCATCTTCAAGCTGCCGCCCAAACTCACCAGCCTGCTCGCCATCGGATCTTCCATCTGCGGTGTCACGGCCATCATGGCCGCGCAAGGAGCCATCGAGCCGGATGAGGAAGACACCTCCACTGCGATCGCTGCAATTCTCACGCTTGGCGCCATCGCGCTGTTTACCTTCCCTGCTGTCGGCCACATGCTCCATATGAGCCAACAGGCGTATGGCATGTGGGCAGGCCTCGCCGTCGACAACACCGCCGAATCTGTCGTCACCGGCGCTCTCTACGGGCAGGACGCGGGCAAGTGGACTGTGCTCGCCAAGACTGCGCGCTCGTCGTTCATCGGATTCGTGGTGCTCGGCTATGCGGTCTACTGGGCCTCGCAGGGCAAGGCCGCGCACGTTGCCAACAAGCCGCTCTTCCTGTGGCAGAAGTTTCCCAAGTTCATCCTCGGCTTCCTTGCCATCTCCGTCCTAGCCACCGCCGGATTCTTCACCAAGGGCCAGCTCGGCAGCCTGTCGAGCCTGTCTCAGTGGGCGTTCCTTCCCGCCTTCGCAGGCGTGGGACTTCGCACCAACCTGAAAGATCTCGTAGGCCAGGGATGGCGGCCGCTCGCCGTCGGCGTGCTCGGGGAAATCTTCATCGCCATCGTCACGCTCGGGCTTGTCTTCTGGAGCTACAACCACGGAGTCAGCCGATGACTCTGCCCGTAATGACATATGGGGGCCTCATCTTCGGCGCGAGTTCCGCGCTGCAGATGAGCATTCGCGCGATCACGCGAAATGCTCCCGCCAGTTCGATTCCCGTTCTGGCCCGTTGTTGTCGCCCCTAGCGAGAACACGCCGTACCACGCACGCCCATATTCCCAATTGATCTGACATCCGCCGCGAACCCTCGCGCGCCCCCGCATCTCAGGAGACCTGTATGATCCGCAAGACGCTCGCCGCTATTGCCTTCTTCGCCGTTACATTTGCTGGGCTGTTCGCCCTCTTCCCTGCCTCCACCGCCAGCGCGCAGGTTGTTGGAGGCACAATCTCCGGCACAATCTCCGACGCCAGCGGAGCCGCCGTGCCCAACGCGCATGTTCTCGTCCACAACGACGAGACCGGCAACGAGCGCCGCCTCTCCACCGGCCCCGACGGCCGCTACTCCGCACCGTCGATCCCCGTCGGCATCTACACCGTCACCGCCGGCGCCGACGGATTCGACGACCATGCTCTCAGCGGCATTGCCCTTTCGGTAGGTCAGTCTCAGATCATCTCGCTCTCGCTCGCAATCACCGGCGTCGCGCAGAACGTCACCGTGAAAGATGCGCCTCCAGTCGTCAATCTTTCCACCCAGCAAACCACTGGTCTGATCGACTCGCGCGAGATTAAGGAGTTGCCGCTGAACGGCCGCAGCTATGACCAACTCATCACCCTGAATCCCGCCACGGTTAACTACACCGCCCAGCGTTCGGGCTCGGTTGGAACATCGAACTCGTCAGTCGGCAACATGTTTGCGGTCTCAGGCCGCCGCCCTCAGGACAACCTCTACCTGCTCAACGGCGTTGAGTACACCGGCGCATCGCTCATCAACGTCACCCCCGGCGGCACGTCGGGCCAACTGCTGGGCGTCGAGGCCGTCCGCGAGTTCAACGTCATCACAGACACCTACTCGGCCGCTTACGGCAAGCGCCAGGGCGCGCAGGTTTCCATCGTCACAGCGTCCGGGACGAACCACCTGCACGGCTCCGCCTATGAGTTCCTGCGCAACTCCTTCTTCGACGCGCGCAACTACTTCGATCCAGCTCGTATTCCCGAGTTTCAACGCAACAACTTCGGTGCATCCCTGGGCGGGCCGATCCGCAAAGACAAGCTCTTCGTCTTTGCTAATTACGAGGGCTACCGCCAGAACCTCGGCGTCACCGACGTCACGCTCGTGCCTGACAACAATGCACGCAATGGACTGGTCCCTAATGCAAACGGCGTCCTCACCCCGGTCGCCCTTGGTCCCGGAGTCGCCGGCCTGCTCAATCTGTGGCCCGTGCAGAATGGGCCTGAACTGCTGACGGCGACGGGCCTCCCGACGGGTATTGGTGAGGCGTTCGCCTCCGCGCCACAGCATATCCGCGAAGACTTCGGCACCGCCCGCTTCGACGCCAACCTTAAGCCCAACGACCTGCTCTTCGCCGTCTACACCGTCGACGACTCCATCGCGAAGACCCCCACGCAAGATCCGCTCTCGCTCGTCGACGAGAGCCTGCGCGAACAGGTCGCCACTGTGCAGGAACAGCACGTGTTCTCCCCGCGCCTTCTGAACACTGGCCGCATTGGGCTGTCGCGCGCGAACTTCTACTTCCTTGGATCGATTCCCGCCGACGTCCAGGCAGTGACGCCGACCTTCCTTCCCGGCAGGCCTACGGGGGCCGTCGTCATCGCTGGATCGACTGCATCGAACGGTGCCTCAACCATCACCACGGCGGGCGCGAACGTCGGGTCCAACAACGCCACCACGCGCAACCTGTTCACCTTCGACGACCACGTCTTCTACACCCGCGGCAAGCACCAGATCGAAGCCGGCGGCTGGTTGCAGTTCCTCGAGTCCAACGACAACCTGGCGCAGGATCAATACGGCCAGGCCAGCTTCGCCTCGTTGACTACTTTCCTCCAGGGCACTATCAAGACCTTCACCTACGTGCCGGTCACCACGGAACTGGGCTGGCGCAGCACCTTCGTCGCGGCCTACCTCGAAGACACCATCAAGCTGTTGCCTAACCTGGAGCTGCGCGCCGGCATCCGCTCCGAATCCACCGACGGCTGGAACGCTTCGCACGGCCGCGCTCCTGTCTATGGATTTACCAACGGCGTGATGAACACAACCCCCACTACCGGCTCCTCTGCGCTCTCCACCAATCGCGCGAAGTTCCTGCCGGAGCCACGTCTCGGCATCTCCTACGATCCGTTCTCCACCGGTAAGACCGTCGTCCGAGCCAGCGTCGGCCTGCATCACGCCCTGCTCGACACGCTCGACTACCGCCTCGACCAGTCGGCGCCGTTCAACACCATCTACACCACCTCCGGCACCGTCACCAACCCGACTTCCGGCGCCGCGTCGGTCTCGCCTTCCACCGTACAGCCCGACATCGCGACGCCGTCTGTCATCTCGTGGACGCTTCGCGTCGAGCAGCAGATCGCGCCCAACACCTCGCTCACCATCGGCTACGTTGGCTCGCATGGCTACCACCAGATCCTCTCCGAGGACCTGAACGAGCCTGCCTCCATCGTCCAGCCCAACGGCACCATCTACTACCCCACGACGACCAAGCCCAATCCCGCGCTGGCCAACACGACATCGTGGGTCTCGCAGGGATCAAGCTCGTACAACGCGCTCGAGGTTGATCTCCGCCGCTCGCTTACCAACGGCCTCTCCTTCCGCGCGAACTACACCTACGCGCGCAACCTCGACGACGGTTCCGCGTGGAACACCAGCGTCTCTGCCAACACGCCTGCCTTCGTCTCCTACCCGAACAATCCAGGCCTCGACTGGGGCCCGGCAGCGACCGATCTCCGCCACCTCGCTGCAATCAACGCCAGCTACGATCTTCCCTTCGGCCGAAGCCGCCTGCTCCGCTCCGGCTCAAGCCCAGTCGTCAACCGCGCCATCTCCGGCTGGACGCTCTCCGCCATCGCCACGCTCGAGTCCGGGTTCCCCTTCAGTCCGCAGCTCGGCTACAACCCCACTGGCTCCGGCGACTCACGCAACCCGGTTCGCCCGAATCGCAACCCAGCTTTCACGGGCTCGCTGTACGCACACGGATCTACGGCACAGAGAGTCGCCCAGTACTTCAACCCCGCTGCTTTCTCCGCACCCGCCTACGGTACGGTCGGCAACGTCGGACGCGACTCGCTTACCGGCCCCAGCTACAACGATCTCGACCTGTCGCTGGCCAAGACCACCAAGCTGACCGAGCAGGCCCGCATCCAGTTCCGCGCAGAGTTCTTCAACGTCCTGAACCACACCAACCTGGGCACACCGGCAGAGACGGTCTTCTCCTCCGGCCCCACCCAGGGCACCACTGCGAATCAGACCACAGCGGTTGCGCTGAGTCCCACCGCGGGCGTCGTCACGTCGGCCGCTACCACGCGTCAGATCCAACTCGGCCTCAAGCTGCTGTTCTAAAACAAATCGCTCCGCCCAGAAGACCTCTCTGGGCGGAGCGATGTTTTCTGCGTTTGTCTTAGTTCCTGGCTGCCGCTGCTGCCATCATCGCGGCCCTGCGGACTTCTTGCTCTCGCGTCAGATGCGGCGTGATCCCGAGAATCCGCTCGACCAACATGAGCTGCCCGCGGTGGTGCATCTCGTGCTCCTTGACCGAAAGCAATAACTCGAAGCGCGTCTTTGACGGAGGCGTTCCACCCGGAGGCATAGCGACCGACTGCGCCAGAAAGTCATCGGACAGCGTCTTCAGCCAGCTCTCGAACTCGTCCCCCGCGGCAGTCAGACGCGCGATGATCTGCGCTTTGGTCAGCGTCTCCTGCTCGCTCGCGATCATCGGCCCGATGAACGCCATGAAATCAAAGCCCTCCATGCTGGATCGCACGTCGTCGCGATGGATGGCCAACGCGAACTTGTGAGCATTGGAGATATGAATCAGTGTTTGCCCGACCGTGCGGCAACCCTCAGCCGGCCGGAAGCTGTACTTCTCCTCCGGAATGTCTTCGGCAATCTTCAGCGTGTTGTTGCGAACGGTGCGGAAGCTCGCCGCAATCTCTTTGGCTCCGTAAGTAGTCATGCAGCTAATTGTAGCCCGGCTGCGTTGCGCCTTCATGACACGCCATGCCACGCGCAAAACAAATCAGCGTGACCTCCTCCGGGGGAGCGCCACGCTGATGTCTACACGGATCTCTTTCGCAATAGAACTACGGGGAGGGCTGTCTATTCGTTCGCCGCAGACAAGAAGCAAGGGAACATCACAACTACCGTGAACAGAATTGTGACCATGACGGTATGCATTGTGGGCCTCTCTCTCTACGGTGAAAAATTTCACCAGCCCTATTAATATCTCCCGTCGCGGCCTCGAACCCCATCCCACCCAAGGTGGGATAGGGCTACAACTTTCGTGCTACCGAGCCGCCCAAATCGGCACTGCTCGACCTCAGTCGCAGGGTGGCAGTTCCTTGAGGTTCTTCTTTGGCGTAAGTCGTACAAGCAGCGTTTTAAGAATCACATACAGCACTGGGATAAAGAATAGGTTGAGCAGTGTAGACACCAGCATGCCGCCGACTACCGCCGTGCCTACGGAGTGCCGTCCCAGCGCGCCTGCACCGGTGGCAAAGTACAGCGGCATCACGCCCAGGATGAAGGCAAAGCTGGTCATCAGGATTGGCCGCAACCGCAACTCGGAAGCGACGATGGCCGCATCGATGATGGACCTCCCGTGCTCCAGTTGCTGCTCGGCGAATTCGACAATCAGAATCGAGTTCTTCGCCGAAAGGCCGATCAGCATCACCAGTCCGATCTGCACATAAACGTCGTCGCTGATGCCTCGCATCGACACCAGCCCCAGCGCGCCCAGCACCGCCATCGGCACCGCCAGCAGAATGACGAACGGCAGGAAGAAGCTCTCGTACTGCGCTGAAAGCGTCAGGTACACAACCAGCAGTCCAAGCCCAAAGATGATTACGGCCTTGCCTGCCGACTCGACTTCCTCCAGCGCCAGGCCGGTCCACTCGAACGTCATGCCCGGCAACTTCACCTTGTCGAACAGCCGCTGCATGTTGGCCAGTCCCTGTCCGGAACTCAGCCCTTCCGCCGGCGAGCCATCGACCTCCGCCGACCGGAACAAGTTGTAGTGGTTGATCACCTGCGGTCCGGCGGTCTCGTTGACCGCCACCAGGTTATCCAGGGGCACCATCTGGCCGGAGTTAGAGCGAACATAGTACTGCTTCAGATCGCTCGCATTGCGCCGGAACTGCTGGTCGGCCTGCACGTACACGCGGTACGAACGATTGTTGAAGTTGAAGTCGTTCACATAGCTCGACCCCATGTAGGTGCCCATCGCCGCGGTAATCTGAGTCAGAGGCACGCCCATGGCCTCCGCCTTCTGCCGATCGATGGTGACCGTCAGTTGCGGATCGTTCGCGGTGAACGTCGTATTCAGGTTCACCAGGCCGGCGGAGGGATCGCGCGCCGCGCCCACCATGGTGTGTGCAACGCGATCGATATCGCCGAACGTGTTGCGCCCGCCATCCTGCAGAATGAACTGGAATCCGCCGACGGTACCAATACCCTGAATGGCCGGCGGCTCGGCAGCGTAGAGAATCCCGCCCGGCACAGCAAACAGTTGTGGCGCAATTCGAGTCACAATGTCGTGCGCGGAATGCCCCGAGCCTTTCTTCGTGCGGTCATCCACCGGCTTCAGCGGTGCAAAGATGATGCCAGAATTAGGCGAGCTTCCACCCGCGAGCGAGAAGCCCATTACGGAGAAGGTGCCAAACACGTCTGGATCCTTCGCCACGATGGCTGCGCCCTTGTCCGCAAACTCCGTCGTGTAGCTGAGCGACGCGCCCGGAGGCGTCTGCACCAGGATCAGGAAGTAGCCTTGGTCTTCCACCGGCACGAACGCTGTAGGCACATGGTTGTACATGTACACCGTAGCGCCCAGCCCTGCGATAAAGAGCACCAGAAACGCGTAGCGCATCTTCACGACCCACGCCACGCTGATCGCGTACATCGAGATGATCTTGCTTATGATCGCTTCGACCGGATTGAGGATCAGCCCCAACAGGCCGGTAGGTCGACTCTCCGGCCGCAGAAACACCGCAGCCAGAGCGGGCGAGAGGGTCAGCGCGTTGAATGCCGAAATCGCAATCGAGAATGCAATCGTCAGCGAAAATTGCTTGTATAGAATTCCGGTTGTGCCCGGGAAGAAGCTGACCGGCACGAACACCGAGATCAGCACCAGCGACGTCGCGATGACGGCGCTCGTCACTTCGCGCATCGCGGTTGAGGTCGCCTTGTGCGGGTCGTGGGCGCAGTCCTCCACCTCCGAGTCGCTGCCGGGCACCTTCATGCCTTCCAGGTGGCGTTGCACGTTCTCGATCACGACGATTGCGTCGTCGACCACAAGACCGGTCGCCAGCGTGATTCCGAACAGCGTAAGCGAGTTGATGGAGAAGCCGAACACCTTGATGAAGGCAAACGTTCCAATCAGCGACACCGGGATCGTAATCGCGGGGATCAGCACCGCGCGCCAATCCTGCAGGAACAAGAAGATGACGACAATGACGATAATGATCGCCTCGGCCAGCGTCTTCTCCACTTCCTTGATGGAGTCCGAAACGACGGTGGTCGTATCGACCGCGATGAATCCCTTCAGCCCCGGCGGGAACTGCTTCTGCAGTTCGAGCAGGACTTCCTTGCATCGCCTGTCGACATCGAGCGCATTCGCATTCGAAAGCTGCTGTACACCGACACCGATCGCGTCCCCTTCGGAGTAGGTGCTGTCACCGTATCTCAGGCTGGTGTTATACGTCTCGGCGCCCAGTTCCGCGCGACCCACATCCTTCAGCAGCACAATGCCGGACCCGCCAGCGGGCGCTGTAGTTGCGACCGTCCCGGCGGGAGCGGAAGCGGCATTCGATTTCAGGATGATGTTCTCGAACTGGTGAGGGTCGGTCAGGCGGCCAGCCACGCGCACGGCCATCTGGTATGACTGCGTCGGGTCGGACGGCGGAATGCCAAGCTGGCCGGCCGGAACCTCCACGTTCTGCTCCGACAGCGCATTGGTTACATCCAGCGGCGTCAGCCCGCGCGCTGCCAGCTTGTTCGGATCGAGCCAGATCCGCATGGCGTACTTGCGCTCGCCAAAGATGATGACATTGCCCACGCCGGGAACGCGCTTCAGTGCGTCCGCAACGTACACATCCAGATAGTTCGAGATGAAGGCGGGCGAGAGCGAGTGATCCGGCGACAGGAATCCGGCCGCCAGCACGAAGTTCGAATTCGCTTTGGTGATCGAGATGCCGGTGTTATTCACGGTTGCCGGAAGCCGGCCTTGCGCAGTCGCCACGCGGTTCTGCACGTCCACCGCGGCAATATCGAGATCGTATCCCGTCTGGAAGGTGATCGTGATCGTCGAAGTGCCGTCGTTGGCGGAGGTTGACGACATATAACGCATGCCTTCGACGCCGTTGACGGCCTGCTCCAGAATGATCGTGACTGCGGACTCCACGTCCTGCGAGTTGGCGCCAATGTAGTTGGAACTGATGACCACTTGCGGTGGCGCAAGCTGCGGGTACAGCGAGATTGGAATCGTCGGCAGCGTGACGGCGCCGGCCAGCACAATCAGCAGCGCGCAAACAGTCGCGAAGATGGGACGGCGGATGAAAAACTCAACCAAGGGACTCTACCTTTCACGTCGCGCTTCGGCATAGCCATCCGCGCTGCCACAATTCATGTTTCGCTCGATAGGAAGACTCAGCGGCTCTAACTCCCGCTATGCGCAGACGATCCGGATGCCGGCGGTCCAGGGGCCTGCATAGGCTGTACCGGCATGCCCTCCTGCAGCATCTGAATGCCCGAGAGAATCACCCGGTCGCCGGTCTTCAACCCGCCGAGCACTGGATACACGTTTCCGACCGGCTCGGCCAGCGTCACCGAAACCTGGTGGGCCAGAAATCCATCGCCCTTCGGAGCCGCCACGTACACAAAGCTCTGTCCGCCGATGCGCGTCACCGCAAGCACTGGAATGGTCGGCGTCTGCGAAGTGCCCCACGTGATGCGCGCATTCACAATCTGCCCATTGCGCAGCCGCTCGCCGGACTTCGGAATCGGAGCCTTCGCCAGAATTCCCTGTAGTCCGTTGTCCACCTGGGGAGACACAAAGTTTATCGTCGAGTGCGCCAGCGGCTTGCCACCCTCGTCCAGCAGATCAACCCCCAACCCGATGCGTACCTGCCCCGCACGATCGGTCGGAATGTAGATGTACGCTTCCAGATCGGCGTTCTCATCGAGAGTCGTCAGGACAGTGGTTGCGGAAACGTAATCGCCCAGGTGCACCGGGATATCGCCGACAATACCGGAGAACGGAGCGCGAATCTCGTAGTACGCGAGCTGCTCCTTCTGCGTCTTCGTCTGGGCACCGGCAGCATCCAGCGCGGCCTTCGAATTCTGGAACGCCTGCACCGCCTGGTCGTAGGCCTGTTTCGAGATGATGCCGGCCTTGAACAGTTGCTCCTGCCGCACCACGTCCGTCTGGTTATAGTCGTAGGTGGCTTTCAGCGGCAGTTCCGCCGCCTGCTGCGCCTGGACGGTCGCAATCTGCTTCAGCGGGTCGATCTGCATCATTAACTGTCCCGCCTTCACCGCGTCGCCCGACTTCACCAGGATCTTGGTCAGGTTGCCATCCACCTGTGGCTGCAGGGTCGCTGACCGGCGGCTCTTAATCGTCGACACATACGTATCCGACTTCGGGACCGCGTCCAGCGAAACGGGCTGAACCGCCACCGGCATCGCCTGGGGAGGAGGAGCGGCAGGAGGCGCCGCCTTATTGCATCCAGCCAATACAGCTACGGTAGCCAACCCAGCCAATCCGGCAAGGAACTTCACCGGCGCGCGCCGGATATCGCAAACTCTCTGCAGCAAAGGCACAGCGTATCTCCTTGAATACCAGCACATCGATGCCGGGTGTTCCGTATAGCCATGCGGCAATACCCGGTCCATTCCAA
Source organism: Acidobacteriaceae bacterium (assembly GCA_036498865.1). GTDB lineage: Bacteria > Acidobacteriota > Terriglobia > Terriglobales > Acidobacteriaceae > Edaphobacter. Next base: position 31,377 of record DASYEU010000043.1, read on the forward strand.
AAACAGCCTACATCTTGCCGAGTAGTTCGTTTGATGACGGGGGCTTATCCCGCGATGCGAAAAGGATGCGAAAAGTTACATGCTTTCCTCGCCCCTCCCACTGAAGCGAAACGGGTTGAAGTCCCCATCTCGGTCGAAAGTGTCCACATGTTCGCTCGCCTTCAGCCACCCTACCACCCAATAGGTAATCGGGGTGGCCAGAACTTCATACCCCACCTTCAGCAGATAACCCGTCAAGATCATATTCAGCAGGGTCATGGCCGGATATTTTCCGGCAAATGTCAGCGTAATCACCAGGGTCGTGTCCACGGCCTGGCCTACCACGGTCGAGCCGACCGTCCTTGTCCACAGCCACTTTCCCTCGGTCCACAGCTTCATCCGCGCAAGAGTGTACGAGTTCGCAAAGTCTCCCGCCCAGAATGCGATCAACGACGCGGTCTGAATCCGCGGCAGGAACCCGAACACCACCCGGAACGCCTCCTGGTTGTGCCAGCCCGGAGCGCCCGGCAGCGCAATCACGATCATCCCCATGACATACAGCAGGGCGGTCCCGAAGGTCCCCAGCCAGATCGCCCGCCGCGAGGCCGAAAATCCGTACACCTCCGTAAACACATCCCCAAAGATGTAGGTGATCGGGAACAGGAGCACCGCACCGCTCACCGCCAATGGCCCAATCATGCATATCTTCTGCGCCACCAGGTTCGAAACCAGCAGGATCACCACAAACATGGTGGTCAATGCATCAAGATACTTGGGGCGCCCTGCGCTTTGCGGCATCCGGAATAGGCCCTCTTTGCCGGTGGAATAAACCGGGCCTAACCAGTATGCCGTCTCCGGGGCACTCGCGTATGCTGATCGACATGCCAATCCACCGAAGGCTTCTGCTCAGTGCTTGCCTTTGCCTTGCGCTCCCCTCCATTCTCCGCGCCCAGACTGCAACCCCCGCGATCGAAGTCACTCCCGCCCGCGTCCTGGCGGACGAACCCGCCACCATCCGCGTCACAGGCCTGCAGCCCCACGAGCATGTCGCGCTCCGCGCCGCTCTCACCGATGGCGGCAACAGCCCGTGGATGTCGCAGGCCGAGTTCGTCGCCGACGACGCCGGCACCATCGACACCTCGAAGCAGGCGCCGAACAAAGGCTCCTACCGGATTGTCTCTTCCATGGGCCTCGTCTGGTCCATGATGCCGGCGGCCAAAGACGTCCACAGCTACCGGGCCCCTCGCAACGAGCAGACCATCCTCTTCGCCCTGATGAAGGACAACAAGGAAGTCGCCTCCGCACAGCTGGTCCAGACGTTCTACCCCGAGTTCATCCACCGCGTCGACCTCACCGGCCAGCTCCACGGCACACTGGTGGTCCCGGACACACCTGGCCCGCATCCCGGCGTCCTCGTTCTCGGCGGCTCCGAGGGCGGAATGCCTGTGCCCAAGGCGATCTGGCTCGCAGCCCACGGCTACGCCGCGCTGGCGCTTGCCTACTTCCGCGTCCCCGGCCTGCCGCAGGAGCTACGCGACATCCCCCTTGAGTACTTCGGCCAGGCCATCGGCTGGATGATGCAGCGCCCCGAAATCGATCCCACCCGCCTGGCCGTGATGGGCGGTTCGCGCGGCGGAGAGCTCGCGCTCCAACTCGGCTCTATGTACCCCGAGCTGCACGCTGTCGTCGCCTACGTCCCCGCAAACGTCCGCTACCCGTCTTGCTGCGACCGCTCCTTCGGCCCCGCCTGGACGTGGAAGGGTCAACCCCTCGCCTATGGCCGCCCCACCTCGAACTCCAGCGCCCCAACCGACATGGCCGCCGCCATCGCCGTCGAGCAGACCCACGGCCCCATCCTCATGATCTCCGGCGACGACGACGGCATCTGGCCCTCGCATCCCATGACCGACGCGGCTGTGCACCGCTTGCAGCAGGCCCACTTCCGCTACCCCGTGGTCCACCTGGACTACCCGCATGCCGGACACCGCGCCGGCAATCAATGGATCATCCCCACCTGGTCCGGCGGCGTCACCCACCCCGTCAGCGGACAGCAGGAGAACTACGGCGGCAACCCCGAAGGCAACGCCCTCTCCACTCTGGACGCTACCCCCAAGGTCCTCGACTTCCTGAAACAGAGCCTCGCCGCCGCCCCGCCCAAAGCACCCTAACCCATTCCACACGGAAGCTATTTCAAGACTCATCGCTCAGGTCGTCCGATGGCCTAGCATTCGACAGCCGCCCCACCGACGCACTACCCTTTTGCGCATGAATAAGCTGAATCGCCGCAGCTTCACGAGGCTCTCCGCCCTCGCCCTGGCCGCCACCCGCCTGCCTTCCTTCGCGCAGACCGCCGACGCCGGGCAGAAGCCCATCGGCTTCGCTGCCGTCGGCCTCGGCACCATCTCCGACATCTTCATGCGCGCGTGCGCCAACACCAAGACGGCCAAAATCACCGCGCTCGTCACCGGCCATCCCGACACCAAGGGCAAGCACTACGCCGAGATGTACGGCATCCCGGAAAGCTCCATCTACACCTACGAGACGTACGACCGCCTCCGCGACAACAAGAACGTCGACGCCGTCTACATTGGCCTGCCCAACAGCATGCATCGCGAGTACACCGTCCGCGCCGCGCAGGCGGGCAAGCACGTCCTCTGCGAGAAGCCCATGGCCATCTCCTCCGCCGAGTGCCGCACCATGATCGACGCCTGCCGCAAGGCCAACGTGAAGCTGATGGTTGGCTACCGCGTCCACTACGAGCCCACCCATGTCGAAGCCAAGCGACTCATTGATGCCGGCGCCATCGGCCAGATCGAATCCTTTGAAGGTTCCTTCGGCTTCGACGCCAAACCCAATCAGTGGCGTCTGACCCGCCAGTACGGCGGCGGCGGCCCGCTCATGGACGTCGGCATCTACCCCATGAACGAGATTCGCTGGCTCACCGGCGAAGAGCCTGTCGCCTTCACCGCAGTCGCTTCTACCCGCGACCACACCAGCGGCCGCTTCGCCGAGGTCGAACAGACCCTCGACTTCACCCTCAAAATGCCGTCCGGCATCATCGCCGCGCTCGGCTGCACCTACGGCTCCAACATGCCCGGCTTCCTCCGCATCCACGGCGACAAGGGGGCGCTCGAGATCACCAACGCCTACAACTACACCGGGGTCCACCTCGTCAGCATTGCCGGCGACCATGTGGATACGGCCAGCCAGGGCGATCAGACCATGCACTTCCAGCTCGAAGCCGAACATTTCGCCAACTGCATCCGCACCAACACCGAGCCCAGAACGCCCGGCGAAGAAGGCCTCCACGACATGCTGGCCATCGAGGCCATTTACAAAGCCGCAGGCACGCCCATCGCCTGATCATCGATCCGGGTGCCCCATGTCAGGCGAAACTGACGGGGATACTTGCCTACTTCTTCGCCGGCGCCTTCAGCCCTAACTCCGACATCACCATCTGCAGGTCCTTCCACGCCTCCGCCTTCTGTCGCGGATCCCGCAGGAGGAACGCCGGATGATAGGTCACCGCCACCTTCGCCCCGCGGCACGAATACCATCCGCCGCGCAGAGAACTCAGCGACCTCTTCATGCCCAGCAGATAGGTTGCCGCCGTGGCCCCCAGCGCGACGATCACTTGCGGCTGCACCACATCGATCTGCCGCAGCAGAAACTGCGAGCACGTATTCGCCTCCACCGGCTCCGGCACGCGATTCCCCGGCGGCCGGCACTTCACGATGTTCGCGATGTAGACCTCCTCGCGCGCCAGCCCCATCGCTCCAATCATGTTATTCAGTAGCTGTCCCGCCTTGCCAACAAACGGAAGCCCCTGCGCATCCTCGTCCGCTCCCGGGCCTTCGCCAACAAACATCAGCCGCGCCGTGGGCGCACCGTCGGCAAACACAATCTTGTGCCGCCCAGCATAGGCCAGCGGACACCGCGTACAGTCGCCAATCTCTTCCTGGATCGCGCGCAACATACCCGCCCGCTCCGCAGCCGGAACCGGTCCCGCAGGCAAAGGTGCAAGGTCATTGAACGAAACAAGTTTCATGGAATCGGGCACAACAGGACTTGCCACTTCGTGAGTCACTGGCACAGCCTGCACAGAAGGTGCCGCGCTGGCGACAATCGCTTCCACCGTGTCCGCGTCCGACAGAGTCTCCGAGGCAGGCTCTTCCACCGCAACCGCGGCAGCCACATACTCGCCTCTACGATAGAAGTCGTGAACGCCGAGGTCGCGGAAGTAGTTCACCCACGCGCGCAGTTGCGGTTCGACTTCGCCGGCCATCGTGCGCTACAGCTCCGGCTCGAGCTCGGTCAGGTCCTTGGGCTCAGCGGCGCCCACAACGAACGTCACGCGCCCCTGGTTGATCTCGTCCTGCGCAACGCGGCAGGCCTTCATGCTCTTCGTGGGCATCAACGGTTGCGCGCCCGACTGCAATTGACGTGCTCTGCGGGCCGCGCCTTTCACAAGGCTGTATTTGTTGTGGAGAGGATCCTCAGTCGACATGGGTAGCACCTCGGGGGATAGCTTCAATTTACTCCAAACCTGTCCGTTTGTCCCTGCAACTTTCCCGGTGGAAAACAGGGTTCCAATTCGGAGCAGCAGCGCGCATTGGATGCAGCCGAAAATCGCTTTCTAGGCGAGCCAGCACTCAATTGCGAATTACTAAAGCGAACAAAATGAATGCGGGTTTTCGCCCAGCGGTATGTCTTTCTTTCAGCCCGCGCATTTACTCGACGCCGAAGCTCTTCAGCACCGTCACCAGCCGCGGCGAACGCGCCGCCGTCAGGCATCCCTCCGCCACTGCCGTCACCCCATCGCCCACGCCACGCTCATGCAGCACAATCGCGCGCATCTCCGCCGTCGCCTGGTCCAGAATGTCGTTCACCAGCGCATACTTGTAGTCCCACACCTGCTTCACTTCCGCACGCGCTCCGTGCAACCGACGCTCCAGCACGACCTCGTCGGTCACATGCTCGGCCTCGCTGCGATTGCGCAGCCGAATCTCCAGCACCTGCGGGCTGGGCGGAAGAATGAACAGCGATACCGCCTCCGGCAGTTTCTGCATCACCTGCTTCGCGCCTTGCACATCGATGTCCAGCAGCAGGTCCTTCTCTGCCACGCGCGCATGTTCCAGCGCTGAGCACGCCGTGCCGTAGTAATTGCCGAACACCTCGGCCCACTCCAGAAATTCGCCGTTCGCCACCATGCGCTCAAACGTCGCGCGGTCCGTGAAGTGGTACTCGCGCCCGTCCGTCTCCGAACCCCTCGGCGCCCGCGTCGTGTACGACACCGAAAACTCCAGCCCCACAACCAGCGACCG
>DASYEU010000044.1:0-25374 GCA_036498865.1 Acidobacteriaceae bacterium
GAGCCCCTACGACTGGGAGACGATTGCCACGTCGGTGCGTAAGACGAACAAGGTCATCGTGGCCCACGAGGACATGCTCAGCTGGGGCTACGGAGCGGAGATCGCAGCACGCATCGGCGAAGAGCTCTTCGACTCGCTGGATGCTCCGGTACGACGTGTGGCGGCAATGGACACGTTTGTCGCCTATCAGCCGCTGCTCGAGGACGCCATCCTGCCGCAGCCGGAAGACCTCTACAAAGCCATGCTGGAACTGGCAAAGTACTAGCCTGGCCGCTCGCCCTCATGGTGGCCTTCCTGAAGGGCGCAGCTTCAGCCATGCAGCAACGACGCAAGCTCCGCGCCCCCATGCGGCGTGATGGAATACAAGAGGCGAGCGGAGAATCCCTGCCCGCCTCTTCATCCAGCGTTCTGCCTCAGTGCGCTACGGAGGCCGACATGACCTTCCGGCGCAGCCCAATTACCGGCAATATAAGAAACGCGGTACCCAGTAACCAGAGGGAACGCGGCTCCGGAGAAATGACCGATCCGGTTTCACCGGCAAAGCCAGTGCTGGAGAAAAATCCTCCCGCAGCGCCGCCACTCGTGCACGGGTCCACATTGCATATGCCAATGTGGGCGGCCACCAGGTTGCCTTGGCTATTGCCAGTCAGTACGTTCGCCGCGCTCGACCATGTGCCGGAGGTGTCCGTCACAATGAACGAGAAGGCGGTCATTGCGTCGTTGTAGCCATCCATCTGAGTAAATGTCTGATTGAAGTTGCCAAAGCCATCCTCCTGCCCGGATCCTCCGCTCGTTGGCTGAGGGGTCGCTGCGCCGGAGAACAACGTGCCCGAAAGGCTACTCAGGCTCCAGGTTGTTGCGTTCAGATTGACGGCCGCGGCGCCACTGTCGAAGATCATGTAGCCCGCATCTGCCGTGAACGTTATGGTCGCCGTGGTTGTGCTGGTCCGATTCACCAGGACACTGCCGTAAAATGGAGAGTAGGGAGCCGGCGTAATCGCCGAGTTGCCTGTACCAAGGATGTAGGAAATTGTGTCGGCTGAGGCTGTTCTCCCAGCAAAGAGTAGTAGCGCAAGAAAGACGATCTTTGAAATCGTGCTGTTCATCTGTGTTACCTCCGGTCTGGTTCACGATCGCCGAGGGAAGGTGCAACGTATAAAACCGTAGAGAGCCTGGGATAAGGGCTGACCGACCGAACGCGTCAATTAAAGACGCGTGAGCGCCCCAGCCAATTCGTAGCCCGGGGGCGGGAAAAATTTCCCACAATTTCCATGTGCCGTAAAGTTCCCCAATGGCACGCGAGAAAAACCGAAGAGCAGTTCCATCCGGCCTTTACGCCTGAGGTGAGGTCGTTACCAATCAGTAAGCAATTTGGTTACCACATTTCAGCCTGCCCAGACGGAGGGTAAAACGGCGGGAATAAAGCCAGTTATTCCTTGCCAGGCATTTACGTCGACGGGCGACTGTGCAAGAGTTTTCGTGAAAAGTGGAACGAAACGATCTTCTTTTGGGCCCATTTGTGATCGTGCCCCGAAGCTTCGAAGTTTTGCCGGGCGACGCCTTCCATCAGGCGTGACCGCGGATACATCCTCATTCAATACACGCCGGTACAATCGCAACACTGAAGAAACGATACTGTGGAAATGCAGGAGTGCGGCCGTGTGCCTGGCCCTGCGATCCGCAAGGATTCCGAGGTAAGTCCCTCATTCCAGATATTTAAGAAACTAAGCCATTTGGAATGAATTGTTTGGCGAAATGCTAAGTCGCTAAGTCCCATACGATGAAGATCTTAGCGATTTTGGATAGGGGGGGAGGGGGGCCTGCTGAACAGCATCCATCACGCGCATCAGGTTGCCGCCCAGAACCTTGCGCAGGTCCTCTGCCGAGTATCCGCGGCCCAGTAAAGCGGCGGTGATCTTTGGCAGATCGGCCGCGGAATCGATCCCTTCCGGCAGCGCGGAGATGCCGTCGAAGTCCGAACCGATGCCGACATGATTCACCCCCGCGACGCGCAGGATGTGGTCGAAGTGGTCGATCAGCGATTCGAACGGCGGCCGCGTCATCCGAGCGGCAAACTCGCGGTCGATCTGGTTGGAGAGGTGGAACGGAATGGGCTCGCCCTTGGCTTCAAATTCTGCCGCAAGCGCGCCGTGCGCGGCCGATCGTTCCGCGCGAATCGTAAGCACGGCGCGACGGTAATTCTCGTCAATGAAGGCCGCGTAGAAGTTCACCATGCAAACGCCGCCATTTGCCGCAAGCGCGCGGAGTTGGTCGTCGGTAAGGTTGCGCGGCGAATTCGTCAACGCGCGAGCCGCCGAGTGCGACGCGATCACAGGCGCGCCCGAGGCCGCGAGAACATCGGCGAACGTCTTGTCGGACGCATGCGAGACGTCGATCATCATGCCGAGCCGGTTCATCTCCGCAATCACGTCGCGGCCGAACAAAGTCAGTCCATCGTGATGGACAACGTTCGGATCGTCCAGATCGCCGGACGAATCCGCCCAGTCGTTGGAGTTGGCCCAGGTCAGCGTCATGTAGCGAACGCCGAGCGCATAGTACGTGCGCAGCAGCGCGAGCGAGTTCTCGATGGCATGGCCGCCTTCAATGCCCATCAGGACGGCGAACTTGCCGGCGGCGCGGGCGGTGAGGATTTCGGCAGGCGAAGTACAAAGCGCAAGCTCGCCCGAATGGCGGCGAACCTGCTCGAGCACGCCGTCAATCAGCGCCAGCGTCCGATGCGCAAATCGGCCCTGCCACGCAGTCGGCTCCGCCCAGATGGCGAAGAACTCAGCCGCAAGGCCGCCGCGCCGCGCGGAGTCGAGATTCAGGTGGCCGAGGCCGAGCGGCGACGCGAAGTCCCACGATTCGTCGACGAGGCGCTGCGGAGTGTCCGCATGCGTGTCGATAACGAGAGCGGAGGCGTGAAGCTCGGTGGCGTGGGGTTGGCTGGGGATCATGCTCTTGCTGGTTGCCTCGCAGTCACTATTCTAGCCGCTCGATATTCCACAATCGAAGCGAGATACCGAGGCCGCGATGCAGGCACGCCAATCCGGGCAACCAACCCGTGACGATCACGCTCCTAATGCGGAGGAGGTGACGTATGGAGCAGGAACTCCGTTCGAACAAACGCGCGGCGCGGCCATCGCATGGAGCGGTGGAGAACAAGATCGGTACCAGCAAAATCACCGCCAGGAGCGAGCACGAGAAGATGGATCAGGTCGCAATGCAGGGCGCCAAGCGCGCCCAGAATCGGATACTCAACGACGAGGAGAGGCTTCCCGGAAGCACGATGTTCACCAAGTAACGCACGCCATAACCGTTCGCCCTGGCCCCACTTCCACGCGGAAGTGGGGCCATCGCATGATGGGAGATCATGCGGCTCGGCCAAATTCTTTACAATCAGAAGATATGACCGAGTCAGCACGCAGCGTGAGTGAAGAGCAGCGACGATACAATCCTGCAGAGATCGAACCCAGGTGGCAGGCGCGGTGGGACGCGGACGATCGGCTGTATGCGGCCGAAGGGCACGATTCGGGCAAGCCCAAGTTCTACTGCCTGGAGATGCTGCCATATCCCAGCGGCCAGTTGCACATGGGACATGTGCGGAACTATGCCATCGGCGATGCTCTGGCGCGCTTCATGTGGATGCGCGGATATAACGTTCTGCACCCGATGGGCTGGGACGCGTTTGGGCTGCCCGCGGAGAATGCGGCGCTGAAGAATAATACGCCGCCACGCGAGTGGACGCTGGGCAACATCGCGGCGATGCGCAAGCAGATGCAGCGCATGGGCCTCAGCTACGACTGGGCCACGGAAGTCACCACGTGCCTGCCCGACTACTACCGCTGGAACCAATGGTTCTTCGTGAAGATGTACGAGAAAGGCCTGGCGTACCGCAAGAAGAGCAAGGTGAACTGGTGTCCTGAATGCCAGACGGTTCTGGCGAACGAGCAGGTCATCGATGGCAAGTGCTGGCGGCACGAGGACACAATCGTTGAGCAGCGCGACCTGACGCAGTGGTTCCTGCGGATTACGAAATACGCCGACGAGTTGTTGAGCGAGCTCGTCAAGCTGGACGGATGGCCGGAGAAGGTCCGCACGATGCAGCGGAACTGGATCGGACGCAGCGACGGTACGCTGGTGGATTTTGCCGTGGAGGGTGGTGCTGAGAAGATCACGGTGTTCACCACGCGCGTGGACACGATCTTCGGCGCGACCAGTGTGCAACTCGCTCCGGAGCACGCAGTGGCGAAGAGCTTCGCGGCGACCGATGCAGTGCTGGCCGGGCAGATCGACGAAATGCTGGCGCAACAGAAGGCTGCCCGCGAGGCTGGCGACCTGGGCGCGATCGAAAAGCACGGGGTGAACACAGGATGCTTCGCAGTGAATCCGTACAACGGCGAGAAGGTGCCGATCTGGGTTGCGAACTACATCCTCGCGGATTACGGCACGGGCGCGATTATGAGCGTGCCGGCGCACGACGAGCGGGACTTCGAGTTTGCCCAGAAGTATGGCCTCGCAGTACGGCGCGTGATTGTGCCCAAAGCTGGAACCGAGGAGCCGCTGCCGTTTACGGGTGAAGACGACGCAGTGCTGGCCGACTCCGGCCAGTGGACGGGTAAGTCGTGTGTCGATGCGCAGCATGAGATGGCAACATTTGCGGCAGAGCATGGATTTGGGTCGGCCACGGTCACGTATCGGTTGAAGGACTGGGGCGTGAGCCGGCAGCGATATTGGGGCACTCCGATCCCAATGGTGTATTGCGAGCGCGGGCACGCGGGCGTGGAGCCAGGCGGTGTCGTCGCGCTGCCCGAGAGCGCGCTGCCCGTGGTGCTGCCGGCGCAGGTGGAGATTACGCAGCAGGGTGGCTCGCCGCTGGGCCGGGTGCCGGACTTTGTGAACACCACGTGCCCCGTGTGCGGAGGCTCGGCTCTCCGCGAGACGGACACAATGGATACGTTCGTCGATTCGAGTTGGTACTTCTACCGCTACACGGACGCGAAGGATGCGGCGGCTCCATTTGACTCCGACAAGGCGAACTACTGGTTCCCGATCGACCAGTACATCGGCGGTGTGGAGCACGCAATTCTGCATCTGATCTATTCGCGATTCTGGACGAAGGTGATGCGCGATCTGGGTTTGATCAGGAACGATGAGCCTGCGGCGCGGCTGTTCACGCAGGGAATGGTGATCAAGGACGGCGCGAAGATGTCGAAGTCGAAGGGCAACGTGGTCTCGCCCGACTTGATGATTGAGCGCTATGGTGCGGATGCCACGCGGATGTACGCGTTGTTTGCGGCGCCGCCGGATCGCGACCTGGAGTGGCAGGAGGATGGAGTCGCGGGAATCAGCCGTTTCCTCGGGCGGGTCTATCGGCTGACACTGAAGTATGGCGTGATGCCGGCTGCCGGTTCGGAAACAGACGCCGCTGCGGAAGCCGCGCTGCTGCGAACGCTGCATCAGACGATCGCGAAGATCACTGAGGACTTCAGCGGGCGCTGGCACTTCAACACGTGCATCGCGGCGATCATGATCCTGGTGAATGAGATTGCCGCGGCGGAGCCGTTGATGGAGGCGGGCAAGATCTCGAGTACGGTGACGGCCGAAGTGTTTCGCAACCTGACGCTGATGCTTGCGCCATTTGCGCCGTTTCTGGCAGCGGAGTTGTGGGAGGTGACCGGTGGCAAGGGCGCGGTGTTCCGCGTGGCGTGGCCGGTGGCGAACGCGGAACTGGCGCGCGAGGCTGAGGTGGAGATTCCCGTGCAGAGCAATGGCAAGCTGGTGACCGTGATCAAGGTGCCTGTAGGAAGCGACCAGGCAACGATCCAGGCCGCGGCCCTGGCGGATGCTAAGGTGGCGTCGCGCATCGAGGGCAAGACGGTGGCGAAGGTGATCGTCGTTCCGGGCAAGCTCGTGAACATCGTGGTGAAGTAGTGGAAACGCAGAGCAGTCATGCGGTGCCGGTGCGCGGGACGCAGTCGTTTGTGTATGTGCTATCCGCGTGCTGGAAGCGGCCCTCGCTGACCGCACTCGAAGTGCTGTGGCGTTGGACGTTTGGCGTGCCTGCGCTCGCGCTGCTGGCGCACGAGGCGCTTCGAGTGTGGCGGTCGACACCGGTCGACGTGGCGTCTCTGAAGCAGATGTCCGTGCTGGACCCGATGACGGTTGCGACAACGCTGGCCGATACCGCGGCTGTGTTGGTGCCTCCAGTGGGCAGGATCGCGCTGTGGCTGGTGCCGCTGCTGCTGGTGGGGTGGATTGTTGTGTCCTCTCTGGGCAGGACGGTGGTGCTGCGGCGCGTCGATCCCAAACTGCATGCGCGGCCGGGAACGCTGATGCTACTGCAGGCGGTGCGAATGACGGCGCTGGCCGGTAGCTTTGCCGTGTGGTTCGCGTGCGTCAGAGCCGCTGCGAAGTTCGCAGTGAACGGGCCAATTCTGGCAGGGCACGAGCCGAACCTGGTGCTCTATTGCGCACTCACAATCATTACGACGTTGGGGCTGTTCACGCTGTGGGCCGTTGGAAGCTGGGCTCTGTCGGTTGCGCCGCTGCTGGCGATGCTGCGTAACCTCGGCGCATGGGCCAGCCTGGGTGCGGCGTTTCGACTGGGCCCGGTGCGGTCAAAGCTGGTAGAGATCAACCTGGTGATGGGGATCGTGAAGATAGCATTGCTGGTGCTGGCGATGGTGTTCTCGGCCTGCCCGCTGCCGTTTGAGAGCGTCACGACGCCGGGGTTCATGACCTTCTGGTATGCCCTGGTAACGTTGCTCTACTTCGTAGCGTCAGATCTGTTCCACGTGGTGCGGCTGGTCTCGTACCTGGAGCTATGGCGGGTCTATGACGACGAGGGCTCGCTGAGTTAGCCGTGCTCAGTAGTCTAGAGACCAGAAGCACTGGCTGCCGCGAGGATCCACTTCAGCAGCAGTTGCGGAGCGCATCCGAGCAGGATGACGCCGGCTGCAATCGCCAGCAGCATGACCTTGGTCAGCAACGGGGTCTGGATTGTGGCCGTGCCTTCCGGTGCAGGCATGACGTACACATGCTTGAGAACCTTGAGGTAGTAGTAGAGCGAGACGGCACTCATCGCGATGGCGAGAACGACTAGCCAGACCAGGTCCGCGGGCTTCGGGGTGGAAGCGAGCACGGCGACAAAGAGGTAGAACTTGCCGAAGAATCCGGCCAGCGGAGGAATGCCCGCCAGCGACAGGATGGAGATGGCCAGCGAGAACGAGAGCACGGGCGATTGCTTGCCGAGCCCGTCGAAGTTGGAGAGCTCGTCGCTGCCCTTCTGCTCCTCCACAACTGCGATGACGGCGAAGGCTCCGAGAGTGGCAAGTGCGTAAGTGATGACGTAGTAAAGCAGCGCGGCGAGGCTCTGCTGGGTGTGGGCGACGATGCCGAGCAGCATGTAGCCCGCGTGGGCGATGGCGGAGTAGGCGAGCAGGCGGCGCAGGCTGCTCTGGCGTAGCGCGACCATGTTGCCGAGCAACATGGAGAGTGCAGCCATCAGGGCCAGGACGGGGATCCAGCCGCGAACCATGTGCGGCAGCGAGGCAGTGCCTTCAGCCCCGGCGAATCCGAGCGCCATGACCTGGAAGAAGATGAAGAAGCTGGCCACCTTGGAACTGGAGGCGGTGAAGGCGGCCGCAGGCGCAGGCGCTCCCTGGTAAACGTCAGGCGCCCAGAAGTGGAAAGGGAACGCGGCGATCTTGAATCCGAGGCCGATCGCGGTAGTGACGATGGCGATGACCAGCAGCGGGTTGAGCGAGGCACCGTGGACCTGGATTGCAGCCGCGATGTGGGGCAGGCTCGTGGAGTTGGACAGGCCGTAGAGCAGGCTGAAGCCGAAGAGCAGGAACGCGGCTGACATTCCACCGAAGAGGAAGTACTTGAGCGCGGCTTCCCACGACTGCGCGCTGCGCTTGCTGAAGGCGGCGAGGATATACAGCGAGAGGCTGAGCAGTTCGAGCGAAATGAAGATGACCAGCAGGTCCTGCGACCCGACCAGGAACATCATTCCGGCAGTGGCGACGAGGATCAGGAGGACGAACTCGCCGATGTGCTGCGTGAATTTCGATTCGATCGATAGGAGCAGCGTTACGACTGTAAGGACAAGCAGCGCGACCTGTACCAGGTGCGTCAGTGGATCGGCAACCAACATGCCGTCGAGGAGATTTGCCTGCGCAGGTGCATGCAGAATAGGCAGGATGGCGCCCGCGCACCCGAGAGATCCAAGCGTGGCGGCGACCGAAAAGCGGAGGCGCACGGGTGCGCGGCGCAGGGCGAGGAGGTCGATAGCCATGACGATGAGCGCCGTGGCGACGACGATGACTTCCGGCAGGGCGAACTGGAGGAGCTGCGTGTAATTGATCGGGGTCATTGCCAGCTCCCTTGGCGCAAGCCGGCGAACAGAGGCGAATTCAGGGCTGGGATCACAATGTTCAGGAGCATTTGCGGATAGAGTCCAACGAGCACGCTGGCGGAGATAAGAATGATTGCCGCGAGGCGCTCAGGTAGCGAAATGGGCGGCATCGGTTCATGCGGCGGTGAAGTTTCGGGCCGCGCGTCGGAGAAGAAAGCCTTCTGCATGGCGCGCCAGACGTAGACAACGCCGAGGACAATTCCGAGTCCGACGAAGAGCGCGAGCAGAGGATATGCTCGCCACACGCCGAGGACGATCATGAGTTCGGCGACGAAGCCGCTGAATCCGGGCATGCCCATGCTGGCGGCAGCGGCGATGACGAACGTGGCGGCCGCAAACGGCATCGCGTGATTGAGATTCATGACGCCGAGCGCTGTGAAGTCGCGGGTGTGGGTGCGCGCGTAGACCATGCGGCCGACGACGGCGAACAGCAGGCCGGCGAGCAGGCCGTGGGAAACCATTTGCAGCACGGCGCCCGAGAGCCCAATCTGATTCAGAGTCATCAGGCCGAGCAGGATGAAGCCCATGTGGCTGACGCTGGAATAACCGATGACGAACTTGAAGTCGCGTTGCACCAGCGCGACCATCGCGCCATAGACGATGCCGATCACGGCGAGCAGGGCGAACACATCGCGCCATGAGCCGAGGCCGAGTACATGATGGCTCCAGGGACCGAGACCAGCCGGGAAGAGCACCATCGCGACGCGCAGGCAGCCGTAGGCCCCGAGCTTCATAACGACGCCGGCGAGCAGCATGGATGCGGCAGTCGGCGCGGCCACATGGCCGGTGGGAGCCCAGGTATGGAAAGGCCAGAGGCCGGCAAGAATCGCGAAGCCGACGAAAACCAGCGGGAAGGCGAGCATCTGGAAATGATGCGAGAAGGGGTAGCCTGCAAGCTCGCCCAGCGCAGTGGTGTGCGAGCCGGCGACGACGTAGGCTGCGATGAGTCCCACGAGGACCATGGCGGAGCCGACGAAGGAGTAGATGGCAAGTTTCATGGCGCCATACTCGCGCCGCGTGGAACCCCAGATGGCGATGAGGAAGTACTTGGGGATGATGACGATCTCGTAGAAGACGAATAGGAGGAAGAGATCGTAGCTGAGGAAGACGCCATAGACGGCGCCGATGAGAAGCAGGTAGAACGCAAAGAATTCCTTGGTGCGCTCAGCAATGTCCCAGGAAAAGAGAATGCCGGTGATGGCGACGACGCCGGTGAGCAGGGCGAGCGAGAGGCTAATGCCGTCGGCCGCGAGGTGGTACTCGATGCCAAGAGAGGGAATCCAGGGCACGCGGGTGACGGTGAACATCTCCCCGGTGCGGTGATGAAGGAACTCGGAGAGCGCGATCGCGAACCCGGCTGCCGCTGTGATCAGCGCGAGAATGCGCGCAGCCGCGGCGCTGCCTTTGGGCAGCAGGAGCATGACAGCTGCTCCGATGAATGAAATGTAGATCGTCCAAGCAAGCATAAGAAAAACACCACGTTCCAAACTAGCGAATCAAAACTGGATGTGTTGCACCATCTGTACGACTGTGCTGTTGATGACGCCGAGCACGAGTTGCGGATAGAGGCCGAGCACGAACATCAGGGCGATTACGGGCGCAACGGTGAGACGCTCGCCGGTGGATAGATCGGGAAAGCTAACCCACTTCTGGTTCAGCGGACCGGAGAATACGCGCTGCAGGATGCCGAGCAGGAACAGCGCAGTTAGCAGAAGGCCCAGGACCGAGATGGACGTGGCCCACGGAACGAGCGGGAAGGCGCCTTTGAAGATCAGGAACTCGCCCACGAAGCCATTGAGGCCGGGGAGTCCGAGCGACGAGAAGAGCACGATGCCCATGAGTCCGGTGAAGACCGGTGCGACTTTGCGCAGGCCACCGAAGTCATCCAGTCCGCGCAGGCCGCCACTGCGTTTCTCCAGCAGTGCGACGAACCAGAACATGGAGGCTGCGGTGAGACCGTGGTTGAACATCTGCAGCAGGACACCGTTCATCGCCGCATACTTCTCGGTAGTCAGCGAGGCGTCCGCGCCAGTGAACTTCGCGACGGCAAACAGCGCGAGCAGGCAATAGCCAAGGTGGTTGATGGAGGAGTACGCGAAGATGCGCTTCAGGTCCTTCTGCGCGTAGGCAGCGTATGCGGAGAAAACGATGGTCGCCACTGCGAGCCACAGAAGCGGCGTCAGAACCTGCTGCATTTGCGGTCCGAAGATGGGAAGCAGGATGCGGAGGAAACCGTAAACGCCCATCTTCGACATGGCGCCGGTAAGCAGGATAGTAGTTCCGCTGGGCGCTTCCGAATAGGCAGCGGGCAACCAGGTATGGAAGGGAACCAGCGGGACTTTGACCGCGAAGCCAAGGAATGCGCCGGCGAAGACAATCAGCGCGAGATGCTGCGGCGTAAAGCGGTGCCACGCGAGCTTGTCGACGACGGCGGGCATCAACTGATTGTTCTGAGCCATCGCGGCCAGGTCGAGAAAATCAAATTTGTGTGTGGCGAGAAAGATTGCGAGGAACGAGAGCAGCATGGCGACGCTGCCCACCATGGTGTAGACGAGGAATTGCGTCGCAGCCTTGGAGCGATTGGAGCCGCCCCACAGTTTGATCAGGAAGAAGGCCGGGATCAGGCTCAGCTCCCAGAAGATGAACCAGTGGAAGAAATTCAGCGCGGTGAACGTGCCAAAGAGGCACGCTTGCAGGAGCAGCACGAGGGAGTAATAAAGCGGAACGCGATCCTCGATCTGCCACGAGGCCGCCATGCCGATGGGCACCACGATAGAGGAGAGCAGCAGCATCAGGAGGCCGAGGCCGTCGATGCCGACGTGATACTCGGCGTTGAGTGGGGCGACCCAGAGATGACGCTCCTGGAACTGGATGGCGCCGGATGTGGAGTCGAAGTGACTCCACAGGATAAGGGTGAGCGCAAGCGAGAGAAAGCTGAAGATGAGCGCCGTCCAGCGGACGGCGGATTTGCTCTGGCCGCTGAGTGCGAAGAGGACAAGTGCGCCGGCAACAGGGAGAACAGTGAGAATGCTGAGTACAGGGAGGGTATTCATGCTTTCGCTCCCCATAGCAGGAAGATGACCAGCGCGACGAGCGCGCAGCCGATGATGCGGAGATAGGTTTGTATCCGGCCGCCCTGCATCAACGACAGCAGCCAGCCTCCACCGGAGACGCTCTTGCAGCCGCCGTCAAAGCCGGCGTTCACGATGTAGCTGTCGAAGAAGTTGTCGGTCCAGGCCACGCCGAGAACGAAGTAGGAAACGGTTTGCACTGCTCCGTTCCATATCCATCGATCGAACCAGTCGCAGACGTGGGACCAGAACGTATTCAGCCGAATCAGCGTGGCGCCATAGATTGCATCCACGTAATATGCATGGCCCAGGAGGTGGTAGAGAGACGGCTGGAGTTGGCCGACCGCGTCGGGAGCGTCTGCGGATTCGATGGGTTTGCGTCCGTAGAAGTACCAGCCGAGCGCGAGCCCCAGAAAGACGATGATCGACGACGAGACCATAACCGGGAGGACGCCCGGCTCCGTGAAGGCTGCCCAGCCAAATTCGGTTGGCTTGCCGTTGAGGAACGATTGGAACCACGGCCAAGCCGGTGTGCCGACGAAGCCGAGAAGCACGGCGAACGCGGCGAGGATCACCAGTGGGCCTGTCATAACCGCGGGGCTTTCGTGCGGGTGATGCGCGCCGTGGTGGGCCGGGTCCTCGAAGTGTGCGGCGAGTTGCGGATCGTCGTGGCTGGATGCTGCCAGGCGATTGCTGCCGGCGAAAACGTAATACATCTGGCGCATCATGTAGAAGGCGGTGAGTAGCGCGCCGAGTGCCCCCATGTAGTACGGGAGCTGCGACACGCTCCAGGTGTGGGCTGCGTCGAGGATCGCGTCCTTCGACCAGAAGCCGGAGAAGAGTGGGAAGCCGCACAGCGCGAGCATGCCCGCTGTGTAGGCGAAGAACGTAACGCGCATGTACTTGTGGAGACCGCCCATACGGCGGATGTCCTGCTCGCCGGAGCAACCGTGGATGACGGAGCCTGCGCCCAGGAAGAGCAGCGCCTTGAAGAACGCGTGGGTGATGAGGTGGAACATGCCGACCGAGACACCGCCCACGCCGAGGCCCATCATCATGTAACCGAGCTGCGAGACGGTGGAGTAGGCGAGGATGCGCTTGATGTCATACTGAGCGACCGCGATAGTCGCGCCGAACAGCGCGGTGATGGCTCCAACCCAGGTGACGACCTGGAGGGCCACGGTGGGGCTGAGGGAGCCGTCTGGTGCGGCGGACATCAGCGGATAAATGCGCGCGATGAGAAAGACTCCAGCGGCGACCATCGTCGCGGCGTGGATGAGTGCGCTGACGGGCGTGGGACCCTCCATCGCGTCCGGCAGCCAGACATGCAGCGGAACCTGGCCGGACTTGCCCGCCGCGCCGCAGAAGATAAGGATGCCGATGGCAGAGGAGACGGTCAGGCCGAGTACGGTGGTGTGTGCGACGAGGGCTGCCAGGGCGGAGGATTCGAGGCAGCCCGCTCCAGCGTCGTAGAAGACCAGCGTGCCGGCCTGGTGGTAGAGCCACGCCATTCCGATGAGGAAGCCGAGGTCGCCGATGCGGGTGGTGATGAAGGCTTTCTTCGCGGCGGCGGCGGCTTCGGGCTTGGCGTACCAGAAGCCGATAAGAAGGTAGGAAGTGAGGCCGACGATCTCCCAGCACATGAAGAGGAGCAGCAGGCTGTTGGAGATGATGACGCCGAGCATGGCGCCGGCGAAGAGCGCAAGAAAGCAGAAGAATCGGGTAAAGTTCTCGTCGTGCTCCATGTAGCCGGTGCTGTAGATGAAGATGAGCAGTCCGACGAAGGTGACCATCACGAGCATGACTGCGGTGAGCGGATTGAGTACCCAGCCGAGTTGCAGCCATTGATCGCCGAACTGGAACCAGCGGAAGTTGAAAGTCTGGACATCCGGGTTGCCGAGCGTATGGGCGAAGGCGCAGAGCGAAAGTAGGAACGATACCGCCATGGACCCGATGGCAAGGGACGCTGCGGGAATGCGGCTCCGCTGTTTCAGAAGAGCGGAGATTCCAGCTGCGAGGATCGGCAGTGCGGGAATCAGCCAAAGGTTTTTTACGATCCAGGTCATTGAGTCTCAGCGTGCGTGCGACAGAGTGTTTGAGTAGTTGGTGTTAGGTTGCGGTGAAGTGCGTCAGCCCTTCAGAGAGTTCATCTGGTCCAGGTCTGTGGTTTTGGAATGACGGTAGGCGGCAAGAATAATTCCCAGTCCCACCGCGGCTTCCGCGGCGGCAACACTGATGGAAAAGATTGCGAACATGATGCCGGTGAGGTGTTCGGGATGCGGGCCGAACCGCCAGAAGGCGATGAAGTTGAGGTTGGCGGAGTTGAGCATCAGCTCAATTCCAACGAGAACAATGATCGCGTTGCGCCGGGTCAGCGCGCCGGCGAGTCCAATCGAGAAGAGAAGAGCGGAGAGGAGGAGATAACCCTGCAGCGAACTCATTTCGACTCCTCCCTGTGGTCCATGGCGATGACGACAGCGCCGATCAGCGCAGCGGTAAGCAGCAGGCCCATGATTTCCAGCGGCAGTACGTATTGATGCATTAGCGAGTCGCCGATCTGCTGTACGGAAATCTGTGGCTCGGCCGGTGCAGCCGTGGTTGCGCCGCTGGTCAGGATGGCACGGGCCAGCACGGCGAATACGCCGGCAGCGATGACGCTGCCAGTAAGCCAGAAGGACGAATAAGTCGCTGGCTTCTCAGCGGTAGGGCGCTGCGTCATCATGATGGCGAAGACCGCGAGGATGGCCACCGCGCCAACGTAGACCATAATCTGCGTGAGCCCGACAAACTGCGCGTCGAGCTGCAGGTAGATGGCGGCCACACCGGCGAAGCCCACGGTCAGCGCGAGCACGCAGTGCACCGCGTTGCGCAAGCCCATTGCGGCTGCCGTTCCGGCGACGGTAAGAACGGCGAGGATGAGAAAAGCTACGGTCATTTTCGAGCACTCGATACGGGGTACAGCTGGATTCGGTGTTGCAACATCAGAGCCTGATCGCTACGGCAATCGTCATTCAGCAAATTGATACGTGCGTACCTGGAACTTCTTTTTCTTTTTCAAGCCTTGTGCAAGCAGAGCGCACGGAACCGCGAGGATGACGGCGCACACCAGCCATCGTACGATTCCCGCTGGCATAAAACGCCAGACGCCGGCGACCAGCATGTTGAGGATCGCCGTTGGGAGGATGAACTCCCAGGCCAGTGCCATCAATTGATCCATGCGCAGGCGCGGAAGCGTACCGCGAATCCAGATGAACCCCGCGATCAGAGCGAGCAGTTTCGCGAAGAACCACACATACGAGGGAATCCACTGGAGAAACGAAAATGGCGCGGACCAGCCGCCGAGGAACAGGGTGATGGCCATGCCGCTGGTGGCAAACATGCCGAGGTATTCGCCGAGGAAGAAGAGGGCGAATTTGAAGCCGGAGTATTCAATGTAATAGCCGGCGATGATCTCCGATTCGCCTTCAGGAAGATCGAACGGCGAGCGGTTGGATTCCGCGGTTGCCGCGATCATAAAGAGCACGAAGCCAACAATGCCCCAGGGAGTGAAGACAAACCAGTGCGGAAATATCCCCGTGTAGCCAGCCTGCTTCTCGACGATGGCGACTGTCGAGAGCGATCCCGCCTGCATGATGACGACGACCGAGGCAAGGACAAGCGGCACCTCGTAGCTGATCATCTGCGCGATCGCGCGCATGGCGCCCAACAGAGAGTACTTGCTGCGGCTGGACCAGCCCGCCATGAACACCGCGAGTTCGACGACCGAGCCGACGGCAAAGAAGAAGAGCACGCCGGCATTCATGTTCATGATGACCATGTTGCGGCCGATGGGGAGGACTGCGTAGCCCAGAAAGGACGCTGCAGCCAGCAGCACAGGCGCCAGAAAATGCACGGCCTGGTCCGCGCTTAGCGGGACGATGTCTTCCTTGGTCAGCGACTTGATCCCGTCGGCGACGGGCTGAAAGAAGCCGGCCGGGCCAGTGCGATTCGGGCCGTAACGATTCTGGATTCGTCCCAGCCCTTTGCGCTCCAGCACAGTGGTGATGGCAAAGAGCAGTGGAAAGATGACGAGGATGGGAATAACGGAGAGAACGGCCGAAGCCAGTGGCTGTGCGGCCGCGGGCACGTGGCCCAGAATCGTTTGCTTCGCAACAACGAAGATCTGATCGAGCGATGGGGTCATTTCGTTTCACCGCCCACGGGTTGTTCCTGTGCCGCGGGGGCGGCCTTCTCTGCTTCGGCCGCTGCTTTCGCATCCGCGGCAGCCTTTGCTTCGGCCGCGGCTTTGGCTTCAGCGGCAGCCTTCACCTTTGCTTCTGCCTTCGCTCGCTCTTCTGCGAAGAACGTATCGACGGCGGTGGCCTCGGTCGGGTGAATCTCGTTGTAGTACTGGTTCGATTTCGCGAGCTGCTCTTTGTGCAGCATCAGGCCACCGAAGCGATCGTCCGAGCTGAGGTTGTAGTCCACGTCCATCTTGATGGCGTCGAACGGGCAGACCTCAACGCAGATCTGGCAGCTCATGCAAACGGAGATGTCGATATCGAAGATCGCCGGGTAGAACTGCGGCTTGCCGACCGCATCGGGCTTCTTGTCCGCACTTTTCTTGATGAGGATGCACTTGGGCGGGCATTCCTTTTCGCAGATCTGGCACGCAACACAGCGGAGTCCCTGTTGCGCGTCCTGTCCGTCGAACACGAGGAACGGAAAGCTGCGCGTGGCCTCGATCTGGGGCAGGCGCTCCTCGGGATACTGAATTGTGGTCAGCCGATCTTTGCCGACGTAGCTGCCAAAGAAGTTCCGGGCCGTCTCCGCAAGTCCTTTCAGGATGCCTTCACCAACCACTGCTGACCCTCCGAGTGTGTGCTCTCATCGATCCACCTCGCCCAGCACGATATCGACGCTTCCTAGAATCGCAACCACGTCTGCTACATTCTGCCCAAGGCAAAGGTCTTCCAGTACGGTCAGATTGATAAGGCTGGGTGGGCGAACCCGGTAGCGGTACGGGTTCGGCGAACCGTCGCTGATGAGGTAGAAGCCAAGCTCGCCCTTAGGTGACTCGATACGTCCATATGCCTCGCCCGCTTTGGGCCGGAATCCACGAATCTTCATCTTAGGATCGACGATCGGGCCGCCCGGAATGTCTCGCATGGCCACGTTAAGGATCTTCAGCGATTCGCGCATTTCCAGGAATCGGATCATGTACCGGTCGTAGACATCGCCGTGCGCGCCAAGCGGAATGCGGAAACTGAAGCGGTCATAGATGCTGTACTTGTCGACCTTGCGGATGTCATAGTTCACACCGCTGGCGCGCGCCATCGGGCCGCTCATGCCTGCGTTGATCGCCAGCTCTTTCGACATCACCCCGACGTCCTGGGTACGTTCCATCAGAATCTCGTTGCCGACCAGAAGCTTCTCGTACTCGTCCAGGAATTGCGGGAAGTCCGCCACGACTTGTTTGGCCTGGTCGAGCCAGCCGGCTGGCATGTCCACGCGGCAGCCGCCAAAGCGCATGTAGTTGCACATCATGCGCGCCCCAGTAAGCGCTTCAAACAGATCGAGAATCTTTTCGCGCTCGCGGAAGGCGTACATCAGCGGAGTGCCGCTGGCGCCCATGTCCTGCAGCAGGAAGCCCAGCAGGCAGGAATGGTTCTGCAGCCGGGTTAGTTCGCCGGTGATGACCCGGAGATATTCTGCGCGCTCCGGAACCTGGATACCAGCCAGTTTTTCCACCGCGATCGCGTAGGCCCAGTTATTGGTGATGGAGCAGAGATAATCGAGGCGATCCGTGTAGGGCATCGAGCCGAGGTAGGTTTCGTTCTCGGCAATCTTTTCGTGGTTGCGATGCAGGTAGCCAAAGACTGGCTTCAGCTTCACTACGCGCTCGCCGTCGAGCACAACGTTCATGCGGAAGACGCCGTGGGTGGACGGATGCTGCGGCCCCATGGAGATTTCGAGCAGCTGCTCTTCGGTCTCCGGGACATCCAGTGCAGGCGGGACTGAGGCGTAGGTGCTCATTGGCCTCCCGTTTCAGCGAGATGTTGCGTCGCCCGTTGCAGCACTTCGTCGTGAGCCGTTGGCTCGTATTCGAAGTCATCGGGCTCCACGTAATCGCGGCGCATGGGATGGTCGGTGAAGTTGTCCCACATCAGAATGCGGCGAAGGTCGGGATGTCCATCGAAGTGGACTCCAAAGAGGTCGAAGATCTCGCGTTCCTGGAACTCGGCGCTGCGCCAGATTGGAGTAAGCGAGGGCAGATGAACGCCGGCTTCGCGGTCCTGGGTGCGCATGCGGAGCGGAAGAGGGCCCTCTTTCAACTCCTGGGAGAACAGGTGGTAGACAACCTCGAGATAGCCGGGGATGCTGGTCTTCTTCACCTCATCGACCTCTTTCTCGACCCCGTCGACCAGCTTCTTGACCTTCACCTTTTCCGAGAGTTCTCTGGGCGGCCAATCGACGCCGGTGACGTTCGAGCAGAAGTCGAAGCGCAGGTCGGAGGCGTCGCGCAGAAAACGGGCCACAGCAAAGGCGTGTTCGGCGTCGACCAGGAGCGAGTGTTGGGCCGAAGGACTCCCGTTCTCCAGCACCTGCAGGTGGCAACCGGGCACGTTGGCTTCGAGTTTGGACTTAATCGTGTCGAGGTTCATCCGTACCTGCCTGCTTGATTTGCACCAGCGGCGCCTTCCATATCGATGGGTTCTGCGTCGGCTCCAGGTCGTGTGGACCGAATTTGGGGACGATAAACTCGCTGGCCTCGCTGGCGTTCAGATGGCGGGGCCGGGTCTCTCCGGTCAGCTGCTGCTCGTCAATCTTCTTCTGCAGCATCATGAAGGCGTCGATCAGGGCTTCCGGCCGGGGAGGGCAGCCCGGGATGTAGACATCCACCGGAATGTACCGGTCGATGCCCTTCAGGACGTTGTAGCCCTGCTTGAACGGCCCACCTGAGATGGCGCAGGCGCCCATGGAGATGACGTACTTCGGCTCCGGCATCTGGTTATAGAGGCGGACAACCTGGGGAGCCATTTTCTTGGTAACGGTGCCGGCGACGATCATCAGATCGGCCTGGCGGGGGGAGGGGCGGAAGACCTCGGCGCCGAAGCGGGCCAGGTCGTAGCGGGCCATGGTGGTGGCGATCATTTCGATCGCACAACAGGCGAGGCCGAAGTTCAACGGCCAGATGGAACTCTTGCGGCCCCAGTTGTAAAGATCCTGAAGGGTCGTGGCAAAGATTCCCTGTTTGCTCAGTTCGTCCTTTAGTTGTTCATCCACCCCAAAATCCTTGATTCAAAGTAGGTTGTAGTATTTCGTGCACGTGCAGTCGGGACGGTTCAGGCGGCAGGTTCAACCATTAGGTCCAGACCAGGACTTTCTTCTGATACGCCCAGACCAGCCCTTCCACCAGCAGCAGCAGGAAGACCAGCATAGCGATGGACTCTCCTGCGGAGAAATGAGTAAACGACACCGCGAACGGCAGAAGGAACACAGCTTCGACATCGAAAACCAGAAAAATGATGGCGTACAAATAGTAGCCCGGTTTGAATGGAATCCAGGCATCGCCTTCGGACTCGAGACCACACTCGTAGACGGCATTTTTGCTGGGGCCCGGCTTGTGCGGAGAGAACTTTTTCGCCCAGATCCAGGCCAGCAACAGCGGGGTCAGGGCGAATGCAATAGCCGCCAGGAACAGCACAATCACGGGCAGATAAACGCCGTTGGTCATAGCTGGCTCTACTGTAGCAGACGTGCCACTGGAGGCTTGTGATCACGCTCACATCTTTCTGGCTCGCCCTGACCGCAGAATGGAAGCGGTCTTTTTGAAGGGGAAAAATGTCAGAACAGAAAACGGTCATTCTCGATGGGAATGAGGCGTGTGCTTCCGTAGCGTACCGATTGGCGCAGGTGATCACCATTTATCCGATTACACCGTCTTCCACCATGGCGGAGTGGGCCGACCAGTGGAAAGAAGAGGGGCGCAAGAACATCTGGGGAACGGTCCCGGTTGTCGCCGAGATGCAGAGCGAAGGCGGAGCTGCCGGAGCCATGCACGGTGCGCTGCAGGCGGGTGCTTCCAGTACCACCTTTACGGCCTCGCAAGGCCTGCTGCTGATGATTCCGAATATGTACAAGATCGCGGGAGAACTGACCTCCAACGTGATCCACGTGACCGCACGCGCCCTCGCGACGCACGCGCTTTCGATCTTTGGCGACCAGTCCGACGTGATGGCCTGCCGTTCGACCGGATACGCCATGCTGGCCTCGGACTCCGTCCAGGAGGCCGGCGACATGGCGCTCATCTCGCACATCGCCACCTTGGGCGCCCGTGTGCCCTTCATGCACTTCTTCGACGGATTCCGCACCTCGCACGAGATCAACAAGGCGCTGGCCATCTCCGACGACACGATCAAGGCCATGCTGGACGAGACTACCGTTCTGGCCCACCGGCAGCGGGCGCTGAGTTCCGACAACCCGATCCTCCGCGGCACCGCGCAGAACCCGGATGTCTACTTCCAGGCACGCGAGGCAGGGAACCCCTACTACCTAGCGTGTCCCACAATCGTACAAAACGCGATGGATAAGTTCGCCAGCCTGACGGGCCGAACCTACCATCTGTTCGACTATGTCGGCGCTCCGGACGCAGAACGCGTGATCATTCTGATGGGTTCGGCCGCCGGCGCTGTCGAGGAAACGATCAAATACCTCAACGCGCAGGGCGAAAAGCTTGGCCTCCTGAAGGTCCGCCTGTACCGGCCGTTTGCCGCGGACGCCTTCCTGGCGGCTCTGCCGGCCACAGTCAAATCGATTGCCGTGCTCGACCGCACCAAGGAGCCCGGATCGCTGGGCGAGCCCCTCTACCAGGACGTGGTCACTGCATTCAGCGAAGCGTTCTCCAGCGGCTCCATGTTGTTCGCGAACCATCCACGGATCATCGGCGGGCGTTTCGGCCTCTCCTCCAAGGAATTTACCCCGGCCATGGCCAAGGGGGTGTTCGACGAGCTGAAGCAGTCCAAACCGAAGAACCACTTCACCATCGGCATCAACGACGACGTGACGCATACCAGCCTGGCATACGATCCCGAGTTCTCCACCGAGGATCCGCGGACGGTACGTGCCCTGTTCTATGGGCTGGGTTCGGATGGAACCGTCGGCGCGAACAAGAACTCCATCAAGATCATTGGTTCGGAGACGCCGAACTTCGCGCAGGGGTACTTCGTCTACGACTCAAAGAAGTCCGGCTCGGTGACCACGTCGCATCTGCGCTTTGGGCCGGATCCGATCCTGTCAACCTACCTCATCACCAAGGCAAACTTTGTAGCGTGCCACCAGTTCCAGTTCCTGGAGCGGATGGACATTCTTGCTGCAGCCGCTCCCGGTGCGGTGTTCCTGCTGAACACACCCTACGGGCCGGATCAGATATGGAGTCACCTGCCGAGGGCGACACAGGAGACGATCCTCAAGAAGAAGATTCGCTTCTACGTGATCGACGGCTACACCGTAGGGCGCGAGGCCGGCATGGGGAGCCGCATCAACACCATCATGCAAACCTGTTTCTTTGCGATCAGCGGCGTGCTGCCTCGCGAAGAAGCGATTGCCCAGATCAAGAAGTCGATCAAGAAGACCTATGGCAAGCGTGGCGACGCGGTGGTGCAGAAGAACTTTGCCGCGGTGGATGCGGCGCTCAGCCACCTGCACGAGGTCCAGGTGCCGGACAAGGTTTGTGCCACCTTTGACATCCTTCCCATGCTGCCAAAGGAAGCGCCAGCCTTTGTGCACGATGTGCTGGGTGAGATGGCGGCCGGTCGTGGCGATCTGCTCCCGGTAAGCGCTCTGCCTCCAGGCGGCACGTTCCCCACGGGTACCTCGCAGTGGGAGAAGCGGAATATCGCGCAGATGATCCCCGTGTGGGATGAGGAGCTCTGCATCCAGTGCGGCAAGTGCGTCCTGGTATGCCCGCATGCCGTGATTCGTGCCAAGGTGTACGACTCGTCGCTGCTGGCCGACGCTCCAGAAACCTTCAAGAGCGCGAAGCCGAAGTGGAAGAACATGGACAACGAGCTCTACACGCTTCAGGTCGCGCCGGAAGACTGTACCGGTTGCACGCTGTGCGTAGAGATTTGCCCGGTCAAGAGCAAGAGTGAGGCCAAGCATCGGGCCATCAATATGGAAATGCAGGCTCCGCTGCGCGAGGCCGAGGCGAAGAACTGGAGCTTCTTCGACGCGCTGCCGGCGGTCGATCGCAGCCGCTTGTCGCACACGCAGGTCAAGGACATTCAATTGCTCGATCCGCTGTTCGAATTTTCCGGAGCATGTGCTGGCTGTGGCGAAACGCCGTACCTGAAGCTCTTGACGCAACTCTTTGGCGACCGGCTGTACATCGCCAACGCCACAGGCTGCTCGTCGATCTACGGCGGCAATTTGCCGACCACACCCTACACCACCAACGACTGCGGCCGTGGCCCAACCTGGTCGAACTCACTGTTTGAGGACAATGCGGAGTTTGGCTTGGGCATGCGTCTCGCGCTCGACCAGCAGAAGGCGTATGCGGAGAATCTCCTCGGCCGGCTTGCACCGGCGCTCGGAGACGATCTGGTGACGTCGATTCTCGCGGCCGACCAGGCGAAGGAGGGTGACATCAACGAGCAGCGGGAACGGGTGAAACTGGTCCGCGAAAAATTGGCCGGCGTCGATTCCGCAGAGGCTCGCGCCATGCTGACCATTGCTGATTCGCTGGTCCGCAAGAGCGTCTGGATCGTCGGCGGCGACGGATGGGCCTACGACATCGG
This sequence comes from Acidobacteriaceae bacterium, assembly GCA_036498865.1. Lineage (GTDB taxonomy): Bacteria > Acidobacteriota > Terriglobia > Terriglobales > Acidobacteriaceae > Edaphobacter. The sequence continues at coordinate 22,272 of DASYEU010000044.1, forward strand.
CTTTGGCGGTCTCGACCACGTGCTCGGATCAGGGCACAACGTCAAGGTACTGGTGCTCGATACCGAGACCTACTCGAACACCGGAGGTCAGATGTCGAAGGCCACGCCTCGCGGTGCAGTCGCCAAGTTCGCCGAAGGCGGCAAGCCGAATAGCAAAAAGGACCTCGCAATGGAAGCGGTCAGCTATGGCTCTGTCTACGTTGCGCGCGTCGCCATGGGCGGAAGCGACATGCAGACGGTCAAGGCGTTCCAGGAAGCGGAGGCCTACGACGGCCCGGCGATCATCATCGCCTACAGCCACTGCATCGCCCACGGATTCGACCTGACCTACGGCATGGAGCAGCAGAAGAACGCAGTGCTCTCTGGCTACTGGCCGCTGATGCGCTACAACCCGGCTCTGCGGACGGAGGGCAAGAATCCGTTCCAACTGGACTCTAAGGCGCCGACGATTCCTCTGAAGCAGTACAGCTATCACGAGGCGCGTTACACCATGCTGGCGCGCAGTCATCCAGAGGTTGCCAAGAAACTGCTGCAGGAAGCGCAGGACGACGTGGAGCGCTCCTGGAGGGTGTACTCCGGTCGCGCTGCTATGCCGGGCCGTTCGGAGTCGCCGCACATCGCTCCCCCTGAACCGGAAGGGCAGATTCCGCCCCTCGGATCGGGAGGTCGCTAAATGACGGATCTCACAACCGAATACCTTGGACTAAAGCTGAAGAGTCCGCTGGTGGCGTCTTCCTCGCCGCTCACGGAGTCGATCGAGAATATCAAGCGCCTTGAAGATGCGGGGGCGGCGGCAGTTGTGCTGCCCTCGATCTTCGAGGAGCAACTTACGCTGGAAAGCAATGCGCTGGATGAAGACCTGGATCGCGGGTCCGAATCCTTCGCGGAATCGCTCAGCTACTTTCCCGCCTATGAAGACTTTCGCCACGGGCAGGATGTCTACCTCAGCCAGATTCGTCGTGCCAAGACCGCTTGCAGCATTCCCATTCTCGCCAGCCTGAACGGGGCCACCGCTAGCGGCTGGGTGCGCTTCGCCAAGGAGATCCAACAGTCCGGGGCAGACGCCATCGAACTCAATACCTACTCGCTCGCGACCGGATATGCCGACACCAGCGAAACCATCGAGAAGGGAATCGTCGCCCTGGTGCGACAGGTGAAGGAAGCCACCACGATCCCGATCGCTGTCAAGCTCTCGCCGCAGTACACCAGCGTTCCGCACCTGGCGAAGGAACTCGACCGCGCGGGCGCCGCCGGTCTCGTCCTCTTCAACCGCTTCTATCAACCGGATTTCGACATCGAGAATCTCGTTGTTACTCCTCGGCTGAATCTCAGCCGCCAGGAAGAGCTGCTTCTTCGTTTGCACTGGATCGCGATTCTCTACGGAGATGTGCACGCCGACCTCGCGGTCACCGGTGGAGTGCACTCCGCGGAAGGCGTATTGAAATCCATCATGGCTGGAGCGCAGGTAGCCATGACTGCCTCTGCACTGCTGGCCAAAGGCATCTCGCATCTAGCGACGATTCAATCCGACCTGGTCCGCTGGATGCAGGAGCACGAGTACGAATCGATACGGCAGATGCGCGGCAGCCTCAGTCGCCGAGCGGTGCCAGATCCTTCCGCGTTTGAACGTGGCAACTACATCAAGACCCTGAGCAGCTACACCCTGCGGCAGGCGGCCGCACAGTAAACCTCTGAGAAAGGAATTACCCTCGCAGGCATTCGCCTGCCCACTCAAACCACGCTAGTGGCCTCCGGTACCCCTCCGCTTTTTCAGGCAATCCTAATGTGAGAGGCAGCACACAACTTCCGTGTGATCGGTAGCCAATTGAAGGAGTAAGCCGCAATGTTTCAATAGCTTACGCGGCCACGAAAGGGCGGGCATGGTAATGCTCGAACCGGAACCTGCACTGCTGCACCAAACTCACGTGGAATACAATACTTAACGTGGAAGCTGCCGGGATGCTGCAAGCACGCGACTCGGAGCGATCATCGGGTGCAAAAGGCAAGACAGTTCGCAAGAAGAAGACGGTCGTACGCTTGCCTGGAGTCTGCGATTGCAAAGGTATCTATACATGGAAGGGATTCGTTCTTAAATGACTACCAGTCAAGTTTTGCCACAGGCCGAGCCAACATCGGAGCCTGCGGGTACGGCAAAGTCGATTGTCAATGATTTTTCAATTCAGATTGCTACCGTCAACGGCTCTGGTTCGCAGTCCGCTAACAGCGTTTTGTTGCGCAGCATCTTCAGCATGGGCATTCCGGTCTCGGGAAAGAACCTCTTTCCTTCGAACATCGCGGGCCTTCCCACCTGGTACACCATTCGCGTCAACAAGAACGGCTGGGTTGCGCGCAAGACAGACATCGACATCCTGATCGCGATGAACGCCGAGACGGCGCGCGAAGACGTGTTGTCGCTCGGCTCCGGCGGAGCCGTCATTTACGATGAGTCGCTCAAGCTGAACGAGCTGCGCTCGGACCTGACCTACTACGCAGTGCCCTTCGACCAACTCGCCGCCACCACCGGCGCAGAGGCCAAGCTGCGCAAGCTGGTTAAGAACATGGTCTACGTCGGCATCGCGGCGAAGGTGCTTTCCATCGATATGGAAGCGGTTGAGAAGACCGTACGCAAGCAATTCGTCAAGAAAGTAAAGGCTGCCGAGCTGAATCTGAACGCCGTTCGCGTCGGGTTCGACTACGCATCGACCACACTCGTCAAGCAGGATCCCTACATCGTCGAGCGCATGGCCGCCACCGAAGGCAAGATCATCATCGACGGTAACGCCGCAGCCGCTCTGGGAGCGATGTTTGCGGGCGTCACTGTGGTCGGCTGGTATCCCATTACCCCGTCCTCTTCGGTCATCGAGAACGTGATCGACTACCTGAAGAGATACCGCGTGGAGCCGGATGGCAAGGCCAGCTTCGCAATTGTGCAGGCCGAAGACGAACTCGCTGCCATCGGCATGGTGCTCGGCGCCGGCTGGGCCGGTGCACGTGCAATGACCGCGTCCTCTGGCCCCGGAATCTCGCTCATGGCGGAGTTTGCCGGCCTCGGGTACTGGGCTGAGCTTCCCGGTGTCATCTTCGATATTCAGCGCACGGGACC
>DASYEU010000045.1:0-94480 GCA_036498865.1 Acidobacteriaceae bacterium
TAGTCCTTGGCTGCGTACTTGCCGCCGGGGGAGAGGTCGCAGATGAAGGGCGTGTTCTCGGAGATGCGGTCGAAGTCCTCCATGGTGAGCGGGATCTTGAGTTCGTGCGCGATGGCGATGAGGTGGAGGACCGCGTTGGTGCTGCCGCCGGATGCGGCGACGGCGGCGATGGCGTTCTCGATGGACTGGCGAGTGATGATGTCGCTGGGCTTGATGCCGCGGCGGGCGAGGTCCATGACCATGCGGCCCGCGGCGCGAGAGGCAGCGGCTTTTTCCGCGGACATGGCGGGGACGCCGGAGATCATCATGGGAGAGATGCCGAGGAATTCGCCGGACATGGCCATAGTGTTGGCTGTGAACTGGCCGCCGCAGGCTCCGGGGCCGGGGCAGGCGGAGGCTTCGAGCTCTTCGAGCTGATCGTCGTTGATCTTGCCGGCGGCGTGCGCGCCCATGCCTTCGAAGACTTGAAGGATGGTGATTTCTTTGGAGGAGCCGTCGGGCTGCTTGAGGTTGCCGGGGGCAATAGAGCCGCCATAGAGCATGAGGCCGGGGATGTCGAGGCGGGCGAGCGCCATGATGGCGGCGGGCATGTTTTTGTCGCAGCCTGCGATGCAGACTAATCCATCAAAACTATTGCCGCGCGTGACGAGTTCGATGGAGTCGGCGATAACTTCGCGCGAGATCAGCGAGGCTTTCATGCCCTGCGTGCCCATGGTGATGCCGTCATGGATGGTGATGGTGTTGAACTCCATGGGCGTGCCGCCGGCCTCGCGGATACCCTGCTTGACGGCTTCGGCGACCTGGCGGAGATGGAAGTTGCAGGGGCCGATCTCGGTCCAGGTGTTGGCGATGCCGATGATGGGCTTGTGCAGGTCCTCCTTGCTGAAGCCGACGGAGCGGAAGTAGCTGCGCGCGGCGGCACGGTCGGGGCCTTCGGTGAGGACGATGGAGTTCTTCTTTGCGGGATCGAGATTATTGCTCAAAATTTTGTTCCTTTTCCTGGGAACGGCTTGACACCGATTTGCACCGATGCAACCGATCTGTTGGGGATGACTCTCAATCTTCCTGATCGCTCTTCATCAGCTTTTCTCGGTGTTATGCCTTGACAAGTTTTGGAGTGGACCAGAACTCCTTGTCGTGGGCGGACTCGAACTTGTCGAGGGCGTCCTTGTGGCGAAGGGTCAGGCCGATGTCGTCGAGGCCGTTCAGCAGGCAGTATTTGCGGAACGGGTCGATGTCGAAATGGGCGTTGAACCCCTGATCGTCGGTGACGGTCTGGGCTTCGAGCGAGATGGTGAGCTTGTGCGCTGGGTTCGCGGTGCAGCGGGCGATGAGGGTTTGCACGTCCTCTTCGCTGAGGCGGACGAGGATGATGCCGTTTTTGCCGGCGTTGGAGAAGAAGATGTCGGCGAAGGTGGGCGCGATGACGGCAAGAAAGCCGTACTGGTTGAGCGCCCAGGCGGCGTGCTCGCGGGAGCTGCCGCAGCCGAAGTTGCGTTCGGCGATGAGGATCTGCGAGCCGGCGTAGGCGGGGTTGTTGAGGACGAAGTCCTTGCGGGGTTCGACGTGGTCGGGCGTGTCGAGGTCGTAGCGCCAGTCGAAGAAGAGGAAGTCGCCGTAGCCGGTGCGCTCGATGCGCTTGAGGAACTGCTTGGGGATGATCTGGTCCGTGTCGATGTTGGGCAACGGCAGGGGGACAGCGGTGGAGGTGAGGATGTTGATCGGGATCATATTTGTGTGCTCGCTCTGGACCTTTAGCGCGGACCTTCAGCCCGCCGATTGTGGTTGCATTCCTACCTGGGGCTTCACCCCAGGCTATGGTTAACGCCGGCCTTCAGCCCGCTGTTTTACTGCTTATCCTTTCCAGGTGCGGATGTCGGTGAAGTGGCCGGTGATGGCGGCTGCGGCGGCCATTTGCGGGCTGACGAGGTGGGTGCGGCCTCCGCGACCCTGACGGCCTTCGAAGTTGCGGTTGCTGGTGGAGGCGCAACGTTCGCCGGGCTGCAGGAAGTCGGGGTTCATGGCGAGACACATGGAGCAGCCGGGCTCGCGCCACTCGAAGCCGGCGGTCCTGAAGATGTCGTCGAGTCCTTCCTCTTCGGCCTGGCGCTTGACCGCCTGTGAGCCGGGGACGACCATGGCACGGATCTTGGTGGCGACGTGGTGGCCTTTGACGATGGCGGCTGCGGCGCGGAGGTCTTCGATGCGGCCGTTGGTGCAGGAGCCGAGGAAGACGGTGTCGATTTTGATGTCGGCGATTGGCGTGCCGGGCTGGAGGCCCATGTACTCGTAGGCGCGGGCGTACGATTTCCGGTCGGCTTCGTTTTTCGCGTCGGCGAGTGTGGGGACGGAGGCGTTGATGGTGGTGGTCATGCCGGGCGAAGTGCCCCAGGTGACGGCCGGTGCGAGGGTGGCGGCATCGATGTGGAGTTCGCGGTCGAACTTCGCGTCGGGGTCGGAAGGCAGCGTGCGCCAGTGAGCAACGGCCTCGTCCCACGCTGCGCCCTTGGGCGAGAAGCGGCGGTCTTTGAGGTAGGCGAAGGTGATCTCGTCAGGGGCGATGAGGCCGGCGCGGGCTCCGGCTTCTATGGACATGTTGCACACGGTCATGCGGCCTTCCATGGAGAGGGCGCGGATGGCGGAGCCGGCGTATTCGATGACGTAGCCTGTCGCGCCGTCGGTGCCGATGCGGCCGATGATGTCGAGGATGATGTCCTTGGCGGTGACGCCGAAGGGGAGTTCGCCGTCGACGGTGATGCGGAAGGTCTTGGCCTGCGATTGCGGCAGGGTCTGCGTGGCGAGGACATGCTCGACTTCGCTTGTGCCGATGCCGAAGGCGAGAGCGCCAAAAGCCCCGTGGGTGGCGGTGTGGCTGTCTCCGCACACGATGGTGGTGCCGGGCTTGGTGGCGCCGAGCTCCGGTCCGATCATGTGGACGATGCCCTGGTCGCGATCCTGCACGTCGAAGAACTCAACGCCGAACTCGGCGCAGTTCTTGCGCAGCGCGTTGACCTGCGCGGCGGAGATCTGGTCGGTGATGACGAGGCGGTCCTGCACGGAGGTGGTGGGCACGTTGTGGTCAACCGTGGCCAGGGTGCGGTCAGGGCGGCGGACCTTGCGGCCGGCGAGGCGGAGTCCTTCAAAGGCCTGTGGGCTGGTGACTTCGTGGATGAGGTGCAGGTCGATGTAGAGGATCGCTGGCTCGCCTGCGGGTTCGGCGACGAGGTGAGAGTGCCAGACTTTTTCGAAGAGGGTGCGTGGGGTGTTTGTCATGGTCATAAAATTTTGTCCGTTCTTCGCTGTCAGTTACGGGGCTTGAGCGCGGGAGCCGCGGTGTCGTTGTCGGTGTCGGGTTTTGCTGTTGCTGAGGTGACACCGAGAGAGGAAGGCGGGACCTCGTGCGGCGTGCCGTCGGGGTCGACCAGCACCGCGTGAGTGACGTTCTGCACGATGCCCGAGCCGGGAAGCGGTTCGGAGGCCCAGCGGGCGATGGCCTTGGTGAGTGCGGGCGGCGGATGCTGGCCGCCGGGTTCGGAGCCGGTGGTCAGGGGATCGTTGGAGAAGAGCCAGAGGGTGTACTCGGCGCCGGGATCGCGGGCGGGTTTGCCTTCCTTGATCCAATCGAGGGCGGCGAAGACGACGAGGTGATGCGAGCCGTTGAGGTCGATCCAGAGCAGGCCGCGCGCGGGACAGAAGTGGATAACGCAACCGGAGATTGAGACGTAGCGGTTGCCGTCGGCGAGCACCTTGCCGGGAACGGAAAGGTGGTCGAGCGCGGTGTTGGCGAGCGAGCGGTAGCGACCGTTGATGGCTGTGCCCCAGAAGGTCTGCGGGGCGGTGAGGAACTGCTGGAGGAAGGGAGCGAAGTGCGGGTCCTGAATGAGGGCGTTCTCGCGGCCGTCCTTGTCGGGCGGCGCGGGAGTGTATTGCCAGATCCACTCGACGTCTTCGCGGGCAGGCTTGTCCTTCTTCGGGGCGGCGCCGGCGAAGGCAGGAGCGAGCGTGACCGTGAGGAGAAGAGCGGTGGCGAGTTGGAGGAGGCGCTTCATTCTTCTTGGACGGCACAACTGCAACTACGGAGATTCTGTCCCTTCGGCTTCGCTCAGGGGCAGAATGACGAACGTTGGAGCTATACGGCGTGCATGGCCTGGCGACGGTCGATGGATTCGGCGAGGGCCTGGTGCACGAGCTTGCCCATCTCGCGGGTGGAGACGAGGTGCTGCGCTGAATCATTGCTTGCAGCCGCTGCATTGCGGCGGGCGATGTCGGCGGTGCGGTTGCCGGCTTCGAGGACTTTGGCGACCGCGTGTTCGATGGCGGCGGCGTCAGCCTCGAGGTTGGCGGAGTGGCGCAGGACCATGGCTGCGGTGAGGATGGCACCGAGCGGGTTGGCTTTTCCCTGGCCCGCAATGTCAGGGGCTGATCCATGCACGGGCTCGTAGAGATTGACGGCGCCGCCGATGGTGGCCGAGGGCAACATGCCGAGCGAACCGGTGATGACGCCGGCTTCGTCGGAGAGAATATCGCCGAAGAGGTTCTCGGTGAGCACGACGTCGAAGTTGCGGGGGATGTTCATGATGTGCATCGCCATGGAGTCGACGAGCTGGTGCTCGAGGGTGACGTCGGGGTAGTCCTTGCCCACTTCGATGACGGTGTCACGCCAGAGCTGCGAGACTTCGAGGACGTTGGCTTTGTCGACGGATGTGACCTTTTTGCGACGCTTGCCGGCGAGTTCAAAGGCTACGCGCGCGACGCGGGTGACTTCGGCCTTGGTGTAGCGCATGGTGTTGATGGCTTCACCGGTCTCCTTGTTCCACCAGCGGGGCGAGCCGAAGTAGAGGCCTCCGAGCAGTTCGCGGACGAAGAGGATGTCGGTACCCTTGGTGACTTCGGCACGCAGGGGGGAGTTCTCTGCCAGCGCGGGATAGGCGAACGATGGGCGCAGGTTGGCGAAGCCGCCGAGGGCCTGGCGGATCTGCAGCAGGCCGCCTTCGGGGCGCTTGTCGGGGGGCAGGGAGTTGAACTTGTTGTCGCCGACGGCGCCCATGAGGACGGCGTCGCACTCGAGCGAGGCTTCGAGGGTCGCGGTGGGGAGTGGCGAGCCGGTGGCGTCGATGGCGACTCCGCCGACGAGGAGGGGCACGAAGGTGAAGTCGTGACCGCCGAATTCGGCGACGGCTTTGAGGATGTTGACGGCTTCGTTGGTGACTTCGGGGCCGATGCCGTCGCCGGCGAGGATTGCGATCTTAAGCTTCACTGTTGTTTCCCTCAGGGGCTAGAGCCCCGAACTTTTCCTGATCGTTTACGGCACGGCTGAAGCTGTGCCCTTGAGCAAAACCGAAATACAGAGATTCTGAGCGAAGCTCAGAATGACGGCGGTGAAGGCCTACGCGATGGCTGTTACGCTTTCCTTCGGTTTGAGCAGGCCGAGCAGGTCCTGGTCGTAGATGGTTTTCTTGCGGTCGGCTAGTTCGGTGAAGCGGTGGTAGACGACGTCGAGTTCGCTGCGGCTGAGGTTGTGGCCGAGTTCGACGAAGCGCTGTTCGAGGGCGCGGCGGCCGGAGTGTTTGCCGAGGACGAGTGAGTTGTGGGCGACGCCCACGGACTCGGGAGTCATGATCTCGTAGGTGAGCGGGTTGACCATCACGCCATGCTGATGGATGCCGGCGGCGTGGGCGAAGGCGTTGGCTCCCACGATGGCCTTGTTGGGCGCGGCTCCGAAAGTGATGCACTCGGTGAGCATCTGGCTGGTGGGGTAGAGCTTGCTCATGACGATGTTGTGGCGGTAGGGCAGCTTGTCCTTGCGCGTGGTGAAGATGGCGGCGAGCTCTTCGAGGGAAGCGTTGCCGGCGCGCTCGCCGATGCCGTTGATGGCGCATTCGACTTGCCGCACTCCCGCTTCTACCGAAGCGATGGTGTTGGCGACGGCGAGGCCAAGGTCGTCGTGGCAGTGCGCGGAGAGGATGATGTTCTCGATTCCCGGGACGCGGGCGCGCACGTCCGTGAACATCTGCGCGTAGTCCTGCGGGATGCAGTAGCCGACCGTGTCGGGCAGGTTGAGCGTGGTGGCTCCGGCCTGGATGGCGACCTCGCAAACCTTAATGAGGAAGTCGCGGTCGGTGCGGGTGGCGTCCTCGGGAGAGAACTCGACGTCTTCCGCGTAGGTGCGGGCAAGAGCGACCATCTTGGCGATCTGGTCGAGGGCCTGCTCGCGCGTGATCTGAAGCTTGGCGGCGAGGTGCAGGTCCGAGGTCGAGAGGAAGGTGTGGATGCGGGCGCGCGCGGCGGGTTCGACTGAGCGGGCGGCGGCCTCGATGTCCTCGCGCTTGCAGCGGGCGAGGGAGGCGATGATGGGGCCGCGGACTTCGCGAGCGATGGTGCGGATGGATTCGGAATCGCCGTCGGAGGCGATGGCGAAGCCGGCTTCGAGGATATCGACCCCGAGGGAGGCGATCTGGTGGGCCAGGCGCAGCTTTTCGCCAGCGTGCATGGTGCAGCCGGGGGACTGTTCGCCGTCGCGGAGGGTGGTGTCAAAGAAGAACACGCGCGGCCCTTGCGGCTGATCTTCCTGGGATACGGGGGGCTCAGTTTGGGGCATGGGTATGACCTCGAACTCCTTGCTGATTAGAATAACGCAGGCTTATAGTATTCGAAAGACATATCATGATTTCTTATTGATATATTCGAAACCGAGTTTGATTGTACGCGGGAAGGCGGCTGGCGTGGATCTCTTTCAGTTGGAGACGTTTCTTGCGGTGGCAGAGGAGCGGAGTTTCTCGCGCGCGGCGACGCGGCTGCATCGGACGCAGCCGGCGGTGAGCCAGGTGATCGCCAAGCTGGAGACGGAATTGGGTGAGGTGCTGCTGGAGCGGTCGTCGCGCGATGGGACGCTCACCGACGCAGGCGAAGTACTACGCGACTATGCGGTGAAGCTGCTGAATCTGAGGACGGAAGCGGCAGGGGCGTTGAGTGAACTGCGGGAGCTGCATCGCGGGCGGCTGAATATTGCGGCGAACGAATATACGTGTCTCTACCTGCTGCCGATGCTGGATGAGTTCCGGCGGCAGAATCCGCTGATCAAGGTGACGGTGCAGCGGGCGCTGGCGAGCCGCATTCCGGACGATGTGCTGGTGCATTCTGTGGAGATCGGCGTACTGAGTTTCCGGCCGGACGATGCGCAGATTCGGAGCGTCGTGGTGTATCGCGATGAACTGGACTTTGTGGTGAACCCGAATCATCCGCTGGCGAAGTCGGGGGAGGTGTCGATCCGGCAGCTGGGGACGCAGAATTTTATTGCGCACAATATCTCGTCGCCGCAGCGGCAGAAGGTGATCGAGACGTTTCGGCGACACAAGACTCCGCTGCGGATGGGGGTCGAGCTGCCGTCGCTGGAGGCGATCAAGCGGTTTGTGGAGATGGGCAATGGCGTTGCCCTGGTTCCGGGGCTGACCGTGCGGACGGAACTGACGAGCGGAGCTCTGGTGCGGGTCCGGGTAAAGGAACTGCAGCTCGAGCGGAAACTTCGGCTGGTGTATCGGCGGCAGGCGAGCCTGTCGCATGTGGCGGTGGCGTTTCTTAAGGTGGTAGAGGCCTACTCGGCGGAGCACGGCGATCCCTATTGTTTTCAGACGGAACGGGGTGCGTGAGCGGGGGCAGGGCGGCGGCAGGGCGAGCTACGGGGAGGGGGTCTGTGGAAAACGAGGCACGGAACTGGTGGCCGTTTCCAGTCCAGAAATTTGTTTTTAATTGCTCAAACTCTTGCGGCGGGTTGTCCGTCTGTAGCGGTAGACTTGTCCGCCGGAGAAAGTATGCCGGCATCGACACTGGAGAACAGCCAATGAACATGATGATGATTCGTAAATATGCCATGCGCGCAGGCGTAGTGGCTATGTGTAGCGCCGCGCTATGCTCGGTGCCGATGATGGCTCAAGGCGGCGGTGGTGGTGGCCGTGGAATGATGACGCCCGAAGCGCGTGTGGCCGCAATCGACAAGGCCGTGACGCTTACGGATGACCAGAAGACCAAGATTACGGCGATCTACACGGCCGACCAGAAGAAGATGGCTGACATGCGCGCCTCCGGCGAGGACATGCAGACCCTGATGCCGAAGATCCAGGCGATGCGCACGGATGAGAACAACCAGATCAAGGCGTTGCTGACCGACGAGCAGAAGCCCAAGTTCGATGCGTATGTCGCTTCGATGCCGCAGCGCGGTGGCCGTGGCGGTGGTGGTGCGCCCCCAGCTGCGCCTCCGCAGTAGTTGCATATCGGGATTGAATAAGACGGCCGGGGAGGAATTTTCGACTCCCCGGCCTTCTTGCGTGTTTGCGGGGTTGGTCGCACCACGAGAGCCCATGCTACGGGTACAATGATTGGAGTAACCGCGCCACATTGCCTTAGAGTCCGGGGACGAGTTTTCGAAGGTACAAGAAGGGGTAGAAACGAAGAATGAAGAAGACGATGTTGTTGGGCGTGCTGATGCTTTCGGCCGCTGCAGGGTACGCGCAGGAGAGCCGGCAAGATGTGAGCTTCAGCGGCACCGGAATCTTCGGTCCCACGATCCATGGCGCCGCGAATGTGAAGCAGCAGCAGACCGGCGCGCTTGGGCTATTGCTGAGCTACCGGTACATGTTGACCCCGAAGAGCGCTCTCGAACTGAACTACAGCTTCGCTCAGGACTCGCAGAAGTTTGCTACGAGTTTTGAACCGAATGCCCGGATTCACGCGCGCCAGCAGGAGATCACAGGGGCGTATGTTTACAGTCTCAACTTCAAGCGATTCAGCCCTTTTGCCCAGGTTGGGGTGGGCACGCTGATCTTCACGCCGGTTCTGGACAACGGGACCAACCTGCTGGGTACGAAGAGCACTAAAGGGATCGCGGGACTCTTCGGCGGCGGCGTGGCGTATGAGCTGAGTCCGAGCTTCGACATCCGTGTGGAGTATCGTGCGTATCTGACCAAGGCACCGAACTTTGGCGAGCCGAACTTTTCAACGAATCGCTACGAGATTATCTCGGCACCGGCCGTCGGCGTGGCGTATCACTTCTAGAGAGTCCTTCATAACAGGAATTTGCAGTCCAATGCCCCACATTTACTGTGGGGCATTGGTGTTTTTGGAGGTGGCCGAACTGGGTGCGTTACCTGTGCCGAGGGTTTCCAGCTAAGTGGTAGGCGACACCGATGGTGACGATTTGCGGAGTGAAGCCGCCGTTGGGGAAACTGGACCACTTCTGAAATTCGTATTCACCGCGGACGCGCAGATACGGCCCTAACTTGACGTCTGTGCCCACTCCGCCCGCGAACATGTTGTAGCCGAGTTCGGTCTGGCTGAAGGGGTAGTTGAACTGCCCCCGTCCGATCATTGCCTTGACGTAAGGCACCAGCGGGCCATATGTGCGGAGGTAGCGGCCACCTATTTCGTAAGTGCGCTCAAAGCTACGATCGCCGCTGGTGCTGAACACCTGGTGAAACTCGGCTTCGACGCCAAAGTGAGGCCGGAAATCGAAGTCGGCGTATGCGGCGAATCCGGGGAAGGTCTGTCGGAAGTAGTCGGGCCAGGCGTTGCTGAAGCCCACACCGATTTGGGCGTCCCCGCTGCGGGAGGCGGTTGGAATGGCCTGACCGTAGAGAATGGATGCTCCCCCGAGAAGGAACGAAAGTGCGAGCCGTCCGATCAAGTGGGCCTCTTCGCGTTAGGCAGGTTAAACACAACGAGAGCGATTATATCGCTCTCGTTTGGCCTAGCTTGTGGCGGGAAGCTTGCCGCTACCGGAATCGATACGCAGCGCCGACTGTGATGACGGAAGGAGTGAGGCCGTTCTGGTATCCCCAGTGCTGGTATTCGAAATCGCCTCTTCCGATCCAATGCTTGCTCACTCGATACTCGATGCCTCCGCCCAGGCCATAACTGAAGTACGTCCCCGCTCCGCCCTGGGGATTGTCCTCCACTTCCTGGATGGCGATATCGCCGATGCCGACGAGGGCCTTGGCGTAGAAACTGTATCGGCCGCGAGGCAGAACAAACCTGGGTCCCACATAGACTGAGTTCTCCCCGAGATCGGTTGGGGTGATCAGCGAGATGTAGTGGTACTCGGCTTCGACTCCGAAGTGAGGAACAAAGTCCATGTCGCCGAATATGGTGATGCCCTGAATTGCTTTCTGGCCGTAGTCGGGCTCGGCATAGGTCCATCCGCCACCAACCTTGATTCCGCCGTGCCCCGTCGCTGTTGGGAGGGCTTGAGTATGCCCGAGAGTCGTGAGGGAAAGCACACCAGCAAGGGATCCAATTTTGATCAAGGTCTTAAACATTCGTTCTCCTGACAAAACACAAAACATCTTGGGACAGACATTTGCCTGCCAATGCGCGTCCCCCGGGGCAGGATGCAGGGATTCCGCATCCTGCCGCCGAAGGGCGGAGTCTAGCGCGGTGTGCCTGCTGCCGGTGTTGCTCCCGGATCCGCGGCCGCAGTCGCAGGAGCCGGCGCGTTCGCATCGGGTGCGGGCGCAGCTGCAGGCGGTGCACTGGCGGCGGGCGCGGCACCAGGTGCGGCTGCCGGAGGCGCAGGCGGAGCATAGTAGGTCAGCTTCAGGTAGACCGGCTCAACCTCGAAAGGCATCTTGTCGCGCGGATTCAGAATCGGCTCGAAGCTGGTGTGCATCTGCACCACCTGATCAGTCCACGGGTCGAAGCGCAGGAAGCTGGCCAGCGGCATAGCGGCCTGCTGCTTGAGATCCTTCATGTCGAGCTTGATGCCCTTCGGCACCATTGCGGCCATCCAAAAGGTGTCGTCCTTGTCGCTCTTGATGAGGGCATCGCCGATCATCGGGGTGTTGAGCGCAGGGAGTTGCTTGAGCCGCTGCTGGAGCTGCTGCAGGTAGAGGCCGAAGTACTGCTGTCCGCCAGCGAGTTCCTTGGCGCTGAGCAGTTCGAGAGCCTTCTTCGCGGCCTCGGTGTTGTCCGCGTCCGTGTGGTGCATCGGGATGCGTTCAAATACTGAGGTGGAGGGGAAGAGCAGGCGGTCGCTGAACGCATACTTGGTGTCCAGACGATGGCCGAGAATGATGTGCGCCAACTGGAAGGCAAGGATCGCGTTCAGGTTGCCCATCTGCTGAGCGCCATCGGCAGTGACCACGCTGGTGGTGTCGATGAGGCTCTTGGACAGGATGATCGTGTTGCCGACGGCGAGCGATTCAAGCGGCTCGGTGAGCAGGGTGCGTACACGGATGGGACGGCTGACCTGAATGTTGTTGTAGACGAGGATGTTGTTGGCGAGTGCCTCAAGCGTCTTATCGAACTCGCTGGGAGCGTCGAGCAGACCGGCCTGGAAGAGGCGTTCGATGACGTTGTCCTCAGCCTGCTGGACCCACTCGCGCTGCGCTCCGAGGGGGCTCAGATCGGGAGCGTCGTTCGACACGTCCTGGGCATTCACAACATCGAGAGAGGTGTTTTCGGCATTCGTGGCCGGCACCTTGAGGACGTAGCCCCAGACGTAGTTGATTGCCTTGAATGCCAGTGTGCTGCTGGGGCTCTTGGGGTCGCTCTCTTCCACGTAGAAGGAGGTGGGGAGCCAGAGGCCGGGCTGCACGTTCGTGCGCCAGCTATCAAAGTGATAGAACTCCTTCATCGTCTGAATCGACCCGGCGAAGTCGCCATTGAAGCGAACGACGTTGCCGTCGCGGGTTTCGACCCAGATGCGTCCGAAGAAACGCCCGTATTCACGCTTGCCACTGATCGGCTGAACGTCAAATACGGCGGTAGGGATGTTGCCGAGGAAGTCGTTGCGGATGAACGTGAAGGAGTAGTGTTCGCGATCGAAGCTGTTGGAGTCCATCAGGATCATCTGGACAAAGCCAGACTCATGGAAGGTGAGGCGAAGGCTAGAGGAGATTCCGCCGAGCGCGCCGAAGGAATTCTTGAAGAACGAGAACTTGCTCTTCTTTGCCTCGAAATTGCCCTTGTTCTCTTTGTAGAGGTCATCGTTAATGACCTTGCTGAAGTCAACGCGAGCGAGGTGATGCTCGTCCGACACCGGGACCTGGAGTAGGACCGGGTCGGGCTTCATGTTCTGGATATAGGTCTCGACGAGGGGAGCACGCTCCTTGACGGTCTTGATCACGTCTTTCTCGCGGACGATCGATTTGTCGATCAGAGCGTTCTGGGCCGGGGTCAGCTTGCGACCGGGAGTCGTATCCTGTTCGACCTTCTTCTTGCCAAAGATGGAAGCTCCAGCTATTGCGGGAAAGGATGCCGCGAGGACAAGCGCCAGCAACGTTGCGCCGGCGGTGGGTTTTGAACGAGAAATCATGATTTGCGGCTCCCTATGGTGACCTTGCGATCACCTTTCGTAAGTAAAGTCAGCGTAAAGCGATGGCGACAAACTGCATACACAACAAAAGTGGTGCATCGCGAACCAACAGTGGGAAGTCACTGCTAGCTGGCGAGTTGAAAGGTGACGTTGACAAGGCCTTCCCAGGGGATCGGATGACCCGTTGAGTCGGTTGCCGGTTCAAACTTGGTTGCCATGATGGCTCGCTTGGCGGAGTCGTCCAGGCCGTACCCGAGCGGCTTCGCGACGGCGACCACCTCGACTGCGCCGTTCGGCGAGACACGGATGCGGAGCGTTACGACGCCCTCGATGTGCATCTGGCGGGCTTCGGCGGTGTACTCAGGCTTGGGCTTGGAGATGACGGTAACGGCCTTGCCCGGAGCAGTTGTGATGGCGGCTGCCTTGGGGGCCGGCGGCGGGGGTGCCTGACCCAGACTGATCTGCTGGCCGGTGGGTTGAGCCTTGCCGGTTCCGGTGCCTCCAGGGACGCCATGCGGAAGGCCAACCGCGGCAATGACGCCGTTGCCCTTTACCGTGGTGCTCTCGGGACTGCCATTGCCGAGTACGACTTTAGTTGCAGGCGGTCCATGTCCCGTATTCGCGGCATTCATCCCGGGGAAGCCTGAATTCATGTTGACCGGAGAGACGGCAGCGCCCTTGGGATCCTTGAACGGCATATCCGGGTGCCCCATCTGAACTGCGGTGGGGTGTGGATCGCTGTTGGGAACTGAGGCTGCCTGCGGATGCGCCAAGTTGACAGCCACCGGGGCGGCCATCGCAATGATCTGCTTCGGTGCAGCCGGAGTAATGATGGGCTTCGGCGTGTCCATCTTGACGACGGGCTGCTTGGGTACTTCAGGGAGCTTTATCTTGGGGATGACAATCTTAGGCTCTTCGACCTTGACGATCTCGGGAAGAGGCTTGGGTGGCTTGGGCGGCGGAATCTTGGGCTTGACCGGCTCGGGCTTCTTCTCTTCCACCGGCATAACCAATTGAGTGAGGTGCCGGCTGTTATCGAGAATCTGCTTGTGGGCCAGGCTGAGGACGATCACGACGAATCCGATGGCGACATTAACAGCCAGGGAAGTTACCGTCGAAGCCTTGCTCTGGGACCCGGCATCGAGCACGCCGAAATGGGCGAACTGTACGCTCTGCTGCTGGCCGGAATTTGCGCTGCGGAGTGGCGCTGGCATGGTCGGTAGAGATCCTTGTGTCGGTCGCTCCGCCGGGGAGCGGCTGGATAAGTTAAGTATGACGCAATCTGAGACGCCAAGGTAACAAACTGCGATTACATTCGGCCCCTTACTAAACCACCGAGCTGAGGTGGTTGGCCCATGGAATCATCGACAAACCACTGATAAACCTAACACTTTGGAGGCTGATCGAACGAGCCCGAGTTGCTACTTAAGAGCGGTTACCGATGTCATCCGGTCCGGACGCCGCAGAATTTGAACCGAGCATATCACTGTTGCGTTGCGGTGGTCGTTCAGATTCGGGGAAATGGGTGCCCCCAAAGCCACCTAATCTCCGCGTTTCGTGCAATTTGTGACGCATTGACATCTTGAATGAACCCAGGCTTTGGGGAAATCACTCTTTGGGGACGAAATCCCTATACTTTGGTTGTAGGGCGAATCGTTCGCGTGTGTGGAGAAAAGATGAGAATTCTGGTAACGGGCGGGGCCGGGTATATCGGCGGCACCGTGGCTCGACGACTGCTGGCGGGGGGACACGCCGTAACAATCTATGACAACCTTTGCCACAGCAAGGCTTCGGCGGTCGCGCCAGGGGCGCACTTCGTCGAGGGAGATATTGCCGACCGAACCTTGCTCTCAGAAACCCTCCTGTTGGATCGCTTCGATGGTGTGATGCATTTTGCGGCGCTCATCGAAGCCGGCGAGAGTATGCAGAGGCCGGATATTTACTTCCGTAACAACACGGCGGGTACGCTGGCGCTGCTGGAGGCGATGCTGGCGACCGGACATGACCGGCTGGTGTTCAGTTCAACGGCGGCCTGTTATGGCGAGCCGGTCAGCACGCCGATTCTTGAGGATGCGAAGCTCGAGCCTACTAATGCGTATGGTGAGAGCAAGTTGCTGGTCGAACACATGCTGCGCTGGTTCAACCGCATCCATGGGTTCCGTTATGCGAGCCTGCGTTACTTCAATGTGGCGGGCGCAATTGAGGGCTACGGAGAGGCTCATGAGCCGGAATCGCATCTGATTCCGCTGATTCTGGACGTTGCCCTGGGGCGCCGGGCCAGCATCAAGATCTTCGGGTCGGACTACCCCACCCACGACGGCACGTGCGTTCGCGACTACATCCATGTGAGCGACCTGGCAGACGCGCATATGCTGGCTTTGGCCGCGCTAGAGACACGGGATCGCCTGATCTACAACCTCGGTAACGGGCAGGGGTTTACCGTCCGTGAGGTGATTGACTCGGTGCAGCGCGTCACGGGGCGGCCGATTCCTGTAGAAGAGTGCCCGCGGCGAGAGGGCGATCCGGCGGTGCTGGTCGCTGGTTCAGAGAAGATCAAGCAGGAGCTTGGCTGGAAGCCCAAGTTTGCCGATCTGGATGCGATTATCGCGAGTGCATGGGAGTGGCATCAGAAGCGCTATGCCTAAAGCGAACGGAGGAACTCTGAATGTTGGACAGCATGTTTCATCTGCCATTGCCTGTGATCGAGAAGATTGCCCGGCCGATTCTGGTCTATATGTTCCTGATCGTGTTTCTACGCATCTTTGGCAAACGCGAGTTGGCGCAACTGAACCCCTTTGACCTGGTGGTTTTGCTGAGCCTGTCCAACACGGTACAGAACGCGATTATCGGGAACGACAATTCGATCACGGGTGGAATGATTGGTGCGTTTTCGCTGCTGGCGATCAACTGGCTGCTGACGCTGGTGCTCTTCCGGTCGCCTAAGATCGACGCGGTGCTGGAAGGTACCAAGACGGTATTGATCCAGGACGGAGTCATCGACGAGAAGGCGCTGAAGAGAGAGACGATGACCGAGGCGGAGCTGCTTTCGGTGGTCCATAAGCAGGGGCTGGATTACTTCTCGGAGGTGAAGGTCTGCGCGCTTGAGCCGAATGGCTCGTTCTATGTGGAGGCCATCAAGCCCTCGCCGGATGAGTTGCAGATGAGCGGGCTGAAGGAGGCAGTGGATCTGTTGACGCGCGAGGTGAAGGAGATGCGGGCGCAACTAGCCACTCGGCCGGCTTAGCGGGCTAGTCGGGCGCGTTCGCGGAGCAGGCGTTGAGGAGGCGGGTCGATCTGCGCATCTTTGACCGCAGCGCGGTATCCGCCCATGTAGATCGAATACATTACGGCCAGCGCGCAGCCCACGCCGAAGAAGAAGCCGAAAAACCAGCCGATTGCAGCTGACTGAAGGACGGTCATATGGGCCAAGTCTAGCAGTCAGCATGGTTTGGCAGGTGCAAGTTTGCCCATCCCTGCGGGCTTAGCGTAACTTCAATTTTGCAGACCAAGATTTAGCGAGACTAGCGTCAGCGACATTACGACAATGGGGGAAGTGCGTGCAGACGTCATCAGCCGGTACGAACATGGAATCGTTGCTGCGGGAAAACCGGGTGTTTCCGCCGCCAGCAAAGTTCGCCGCCGAGGCCTTGATCGGGAGCCTCGAGCAGTATGAAGCGATGTACCAGCGCAGCGTCGAGAAGCCGGAAGAGTTCTGGGCAGAGGCTGCGGGTGAGTTGGACTGGTTTGCCCCGTGGGACAAGGTTCTGGAAGGCGAGATGGGCTCGGCGAAGTGGTTCGCCGGGGGCAAGCTGAACCTGAGCCACAACTGTGTGGACCGGCACGCGAACGGAGCACGCAAGGACAAGGTTGCGCTGCTATGGGAAGGCGAGCCGGGTGAGGTGCGCAAGATCACCTATGGCGAGTTGAACGCAATGGTGCAGCGGTTTGCCAACGTGCTGAAGGACCTGGGAGTCATGCGCGGCGATCGAGTTGCGATCTACATGGGGATGTGTCCGGAATTGGCGGTGGCGATGCTCGCCTGCGCGCGGATCGGCGCGGTGCATTCGGTAGTCTTCGGCGGATTTGCAGCGCAGGCGATTGTGGATCGGGTGAATGATTCGGAATGCGTCGCCATTCTGACGCAGGATGTCAGCTATCGGCGCGGCACCGAAGTGCGGTTGAAGGACATTGTGGATGAAGCGATCGATCGCTGCCCCACGGTGAAGAATGTGGTGGTCTACCGTCGGGTCGCCGAGGGCAGCCAGTCGGTCTCGATGAAGGCAGGCCGCGATCTGTGGTGGCAGGATCTGATGGCGAAGGCAGAGGCCACCTGCCCCGCAGAGTGGATGGACGCTGAGGATTTGCTCTACATTCTGTACACCTCGGGTACGACGGGCAAACCGAAGGGGCTGGTGCATACCACTGGCGGCTACTCTGTGCAGAGTTACCTGACGACCAAGTATGTCTTCGATATGCGCGACGAGGATGTGTTCTGGTGCACGGCCGATATCGGGTGGGTAACCGGGCATTCCTACGTGGTGTATGGGCCGCTGCAGAATGGCGCAACTGTGCTGATGTACGAGGGCGCACCCAACTACCCCGATAATGGCCGGTTCTGGAAGATCATCGACGATCACAAGGTGAGCATCTTCTACACGGCGCCGACGGCGATTCGCGCATTTATCAAGTGGGGCGACGAGTGGGTGCACAAGCATTCGCTGGCGTCGCTGCGGCTGCTGGGGACGGTCGGTGAGCCGATCAATCCGGAGGCGTGGATGTGGTATCACCGCGAGATCGGGAAGGAGCGCTGCCCGATCGTCGACACGTGGTGGCAGACGGAGACCGGCACGATGATGATTACGCCGATCCCGGGGGCGATTGCGACCAAGCCGGGATCAGCGACGCGGCCATTCTTCGGGATCGTGCCCGAGGTGGTGACCAAGGAGGGGACGGCGGTTCCGCTGGGACAAGGCGGGCTGCTGGTGGTCCGCAAGCCGTGGCCGTCGATGGCCCGGACGGTGTGGGGTGATCCGGAGCGCTATCAGCAGACGTATTTCACGGAGATTCCGGGTAGCTACTTCACTGGGGATGGCGCGCGCTGGGACGCGGATGGCTACTACTGGCTGATGGGCCGCGTCGATGATGTGATCAACGTGAGCGGACACCGCCTGGGGACGATGGAGATCGAGTCCGCGCTGGTAGCGCATCCGGCAGTTGCGGAAGCGGCGGTCGTGGGACGGCCGGATGATCTGAAAGGGCAAGCGATTGCTGCGTTTGTTTCACTGGAGCATGGACACAAGCCGAGCGATGAGCTGCGCCAGGACCTGAGAAAGTGGGTGGCCAAGGAAATTGGCGCCCTGGCTCGTCCGGACGATTTGCGGTTTACCCAAATGCTGCCCAAGACGCGTTCGGGAAAGATCATGCGCAGGCTCTTGCGCGAGTTGGCGACCACCGGCGAGGTGAAAGGCGATACGACCACGCTGGAGGACTTTGGTGTGCTGGCCAAACTACGCGAAGGGGATGAGTAGGAGCAGTTCGCTCGCACTGGTGAAGGTGCGGGGATTCCCCGGTCTCGACGCTGCGCTAAAGCAGGTTGCTTGCGGGGCGTGTGGGCAAAGTGAAGTGGAAGATGGAGCCTTTGCCAACCGTGCTGGTGGCCCAAATGCGGCCTCCGTGCTGGTTGACGATGCTGCGGCAGATGGCCAGACCAAGGCCGGTCCCGCCCATGGTGCGCGAGTCGGAGGCATCGACCTGGTGGAAGCGTTCGAAGATGCTTTCGAGCTTGTCCTCCGGAATTCCGCGGCCCTGGTCGCGCACCTGGATCTCTGCCTCGTTGGCGTCGGTGCGGCGAGCGCGAAGGTGAATCTCGGTGCCGGGAGGCGAAAACTTGATCGCGTTCGAGATCAGGTTGGTGAGCGTCTGAAGGACGCGGTCGGGATCGGCCCACACGTTGACGCCCTGTGAGTTGAAGGTGATGCGGAGCTGGGCCTTGGAAGCGCCAGTCTGCTGCAGGCCGGCGGCACGGCGGAAGAGGTCGTCGGCGGAGCACATCGTGTAGTGGAGTTCCGTCTTGCCCGAACCGATGCGTTCGAGTTCCAGAATGTCGTTGACCAGCCGGACGAGGCGGTCGGTGTTCCCGGTAGCGATGTCCAGCATCTGGCGAAGTTTTTCCGGGCGCGTGGCGAGAGAACCGCCGGTGATCAGGCCGAGCGCGGCACGCAGTGAGGTGAGCGGCGTGCGCAGCTCATGCGAGACGGTGGAGATGAACTCGTCCTTCATGCGGTCGAGGGCGCGGCGCTCTGTGGTGTCGGTAAATGCGACGACGACGCCGACCGCTTTGCCGGTTGGTTGCACGCCCTCGGTCTCTGCTCCCGCCTGGATTTCGATCTGGGGGCGGGCAACATATTCGACGGGGAAGCTGGAACCGTCCTTGCGCCAAAAGACCTCGTTCGAAACGCGCACTGTATCCAGGTCCGTCAGGGTGTTCTGAATCGGGCAATCCTCGGCGGCGTAGGGAGTCCCGTCGGCATGGCTGTGGTGGATGAGGTCGTGAATATTGCGGCCGAGAATCTCCTCGGGCTTGAACCCCAGCATCTGGGATGCAGCGGGGTTTACCACGGTGCAGTTGCCATCGAGGTCGATACCGTAAATGCCATCGCCGACCGACTCCAGGATCGAATCCGACTGGCGGCTTAGGGTTCGGAGCCGATCCTCGGCGCGCACTTGCTCGCTGATGTCGACGCCGAAGCCGAGGACGTAAGGATCGCGCCCCGGAATTTCGATGAGTTTATTGCGATAGGCCACGACGCGGACTTCGCCGTTGATGTGGCGCAGGTGCAGGAGCCCCTGCACTTCGCCTCTGCGCAAAATGTCGTTGAGGTACTTGTCGAAGCCGAGGCGGCGTTCTTCGGGCATGAACTCGGAGAGCCGGTGCCCGGTCATCTCCTCGCGCGTGCGGCCGATGCTCTGAGCGCCGTGCGTGTTCACGGAAAGGAGGACACCGTGCAGGTCGTGAGTGCAGACCATGCCGAGCGAACCTTCGACGAGTTGGCGATACCGCGCCTCGCTCTCGCGCAGGGTTTCTTCCGCGGCACGCTGGACGGTGACGTCGATGCCGGTGGCAATGATGAAGTTGATCTGCCCCTGCTCATCCAGCAGCGGAGAGGCTGACCAGGCGATGCGGCGGAGACCGCCGTCACGATGGCGCCACTCGTTCTCGAATGCGGTGGGGATGCCGTCGGCGCGCATGCGCTCGAAGTTCTGGATAGCGGCGGGGATGTCGGAGTGCGGGATGAGCTTGTCCCAGAGATAGCGTCCGACGAGGGTGGGAAAGTCGTACCCCGAGGCGGCCTCGCAGGCGCGGTTGAAGCGGACGATGCGCCCGGCGGTGTCGTAGACGGCCACGAGCGCGTCAACTGTGTCCAGCACCGTGGAGACGAAGTTGCGTTCCACGGTGAGTGCGGACTCGATGCGCTGGCGGGCTCGGGCGAAGCTCTCCATCTGGCGCAGGGCGTGGCTGAGTTCGATCGAGGTCATGGCCTGACGGCCGAGCACGGTGAGTGTCTGAATCTGGAACGGTGTGAGCCGGCGCGAGGCGAGGTCCAGGACGAAGAGCGCCCCTACCCGAACGCCGGACTGGGTAATCAGTGGTGCGCTGGCATAGAAGCGGAAGGTGCGGCCGGAGAGGAAAATGCCGCCCGGGGCGAACGACGGATGGATGCGGCTGTCGGGAATCTCGTGCACGTGCTGGGTGCGGAACGGCGGCTCACCGGGAAGCGTGCCGAGAGGCAGCTCCGTTTCTGAAATGCCGTAACGGCCGTGGATACTGATGCGGTTGGAGGCCGCGAAGGCGACTCCGGCAACTGGCGCGCTGCAGATTTTGGCCGCGAGCTCTGCCAGGTCGTCAAGCGCAGGGTCGGGCGCTGCGTCGAGGATCTGATATCGATCGAGAGTCTCGAGACGCAGGGCTTCGCTGCGTGTAGCTTCGCTTTTTGCCAACGTGCCGTTCATCGTACCTGATCTATCGTAGAACCTGCATCTGCATGAGGCACTGGTACTTTCGGGGAACGTAATGGTACTTCGGGGGTTACGCCAAGGAGGGAAAGGCCGGACAGGCGATTCATCAGCGGTTAACAAATTGATATACTTGGAGGCTGTACCTTCTGCTCATGCAGAAGTATTTATGAAAGCAGCGAAGAAAGTGGCAGGGCTCGAACAGGCGAGAGCATGGATGAATTGTTGAGCAAGATCGGGTCTCCGGCGGACGTAAAGCGGCTGACGATTCCGCAACTGATTGACCTTGCCGAAGAAATTCGCGAACGGCTGATTCTCGGAGTTTCCAAGACTGGCGGCCACATTGGCCCGAATTTGGGCGTAGTGGAGCTTACGCTGGCGATGCACTATGTCTTCGACACGCCGAGTGACAGCTTTGTCTTCGACGTGAGCCACCAGGCGTATGTTCACAAGCTGCTGACCGGGCGCAACAGCGAGTTTGAGACGATCCGGCAGCCGGGTGGGTTGAACGGCTTTATGCTGCGTACGGAGAGCGAACATGACTCCTATGGAGCGGGCCACGCCGGTACAGCGCTGAGTGCGGCGTTGGGTATGGCGGTTGCACGCGACATGTCGGGCGGCAAGGAGCACGTGGTGGCGCTGTGCGGGGATGCGGCGTTCACGAACGGGATTTCGTTCGAGGCTCTGAACAACATCGCCGCTCAAACCCGGCGGCTGATCGTGGTGCTGAATGACAATGCATGGTCGATCGACAAGAATGTCGGAGCGATCGCGGAGTATTTCCACAAGATTGTTACGAATCCGACTATAGCTGGGCTCCATGACCGCGCGGCCGATCTGCTGGAGCGGTTTGGAGGCAAAGCCGCGCGGCATGTGGCGCGCAAGGCGGAGGAGGCGGCCAAAGGACTGATTGGACCGGGGATGCTGTTCGAAGAGTTCGGTTTGAGCTACTACGGCCCGGTGGACGGACACAATCTGCCGCTGCTGATTGAAACCTTCAAGTTTCTGAAACAGCAGAACAAGCCTGTTGTACTGCACGCGATCACACAGAAGGGGCGCGGCTTCCAGCCGGCGCTGGAGAAGCAGAAGAAGTTTCATGGCCTTGGGCCCTACGATCCGGAGACGGGCGAAACGAAGCCTACCGGACAGAAGACCTATTCGGAGATCTTCGCCGAGAGCCTGTCGAAACTGGCGAGCCGCAACGACAAGGTCGTTGCCATCACCGCTGCTATGCCGAATGGGACGGCGCTGGACCTCTTCCGGCCTCACCACCCGACGCGCTATTTCGACGTGGGCATCGCCGAGGAGCATGCTGTCATCTTCGCCGCCGGTATGGCGACCAAGGGATACAAGCCATTCTGTGCGATCTACTCGACGTTCTTGCAGCGCGCCTTCGACCAGATCGTGCACGATGTGTGTCTGCAGAATCTGCCGGTGGTGTTTTGCATGGATCGCGGCGGACTCTCCGGGGACGATGGGCCGACGCACCATGGTCTGTTCGACATCAGCTACCTGCGGGGCGTGCCGAACCTCGTGCACATGGTTCCCAAGGACGAGGACGAACTGGCTGACATGATGTACACGGCGATGCTGCACGAAGGACCATCGGCGATTCGTTACCCGCGCGGCTCCGGGCCCGGAGTGAAGGTGAAGGAGCAGCCAAGGGCACTGGAGATCGGTGTGGCCGAGGTGATCCAGGACGGGCACGATGTCGCCATCCTCGGATTGGGCGCAATGCTGCCCGAGGCGAAGCGCCTGGCCGCGCTGCTGGAAGCGGAGGGATTCTCGGCGGCGGTCATCAATCCACGGTTCGCCAAGCCGATTGACCGGGAGTGCGTAGCGGGCTACGCCCGGCACTGTGGACTGCTGGTGACGCTGGAGGACCATGTGTTGGCAGGCGGGTTCGGTTCCGCGGTGCTGGAAGCGCTGAGTGAGCTGGAACTGCCGGTGCCGGTGGTGCGGGTCGGCTGGCCGGACGCGTTCATTGAGCATGGCAAGGTGGAAGCGCTCCGCGAGAAGTATGGTCTTACGGCGGATGCCGCCATGGAGAAGGCGCGACCGTATCTGGCGGCGATGGAGAGCCGGCGGATGGCGCTGCGGTAGAACAGCCACGCAGGACTAGTCCGTATCCGGCAAACCTGGGATCGCCGGAGTCTCTTCGTCGATCGCTTCGACGGTCCCATCGTCGGTTGCGGGGCGGCCGTCCCGAACACTCTCCGCTCCAACTGAGTCTCGACTGCCCGCGGGCGCGTTCGGATCGATCCTGCTCGCGGGTTGGTTTGGTTTTTGCTCCGTTGTGGCCATAAAGCGACTCCTCGTTGGTCCTGACGCCTAAGATGCAGGCAATTCCCCCGCGGATGTTGAGACGCACCATCTTTGTTGAGGCAGATGGTATGCTGCGGCCATGCCTTCGCGCACGGTTGAGAGAGATGGCGGATTTCTGCGGGGCAATGCGCTATGGTGGCTGGCGCTGGCTTTGGGGCTGTTACTGCGGCTGTGGTTTCTGCGACACCCGATGCCGCTCGATGACGATACCGATCTGTATTCCGAGCTGGCGAAGAACCTTTTTCACCACGGAATCTACGGGAGTGAGAACGATGGCACCATTGTCCCGAGTTTGATTCGGCTGCCGGGCTATCCGCTGTTCCTTGGCGTACTCTTTGCTCTGTTCGGTTCGGCGAACTTTACCGCGGTGTTGATCGTGCAGATTTGCATCGACCTGCTCGGGTGCTGGCTGATCGCTAGCTTTGTGCGCGAACAGGTGTCCGAGCGCGCGGGTACAGTGGCTATGTTCCTTGCGGCATTGTGTCCGTTTACTGCGGCCTATTCTACGATCGCGCTCACGGAGTGTCTCAGCGTGTTCGCCGTCTCTCTTGCGCTGTGGTCTGCGGGGCGACTCTTGCGGGCGCAGGCGGAACAGCGACAGGATCGCGCGGCGGTGGTGACTGTTTCGATCGCGATGGCGCTGGCAACGTTGCTGCGGCCCGATGGAGTGCTGGTGAGTGCGGCGGTGGTTGCTGCTCTCCTTTGGTATGGATGGCGGAAGGGCCGCCTGGCAGTAAGCCTGAAGACCGCGCTGCTATGCGGCATTCTGGCGGTGTTGCCGCTGGTCCCGTGGGCGCTGCGCAATTGGCGGACGTTTCATGTGATTCAACCTCTGGCGCCGCGACGGGTGAACGAACCAGGCGAGTACGTTACCTATGGCTTCTACCGCTGGATGAGCACGTGGTCGGTTGACTATGTTTCAACCGGGAACGTTTTCTGGAAGGTGGGGACGGAGACGATCGATATCGACGACTTGCCTTCCCGTGCATTCGATTCCGCGGCACAGCGAGAGAAGACGGCGGAGGTGCTGGCCGAGTACAACGTCCAAAAAACAGTGACCCCGCAGCTGGACGCGAAGTTTGCTGAGCTTGCACAGCAGCGCCTCACGGCGCATCCGTTACTGTGCCGGGTGTGGGTACCGCTGTTGCGAGTCACGGATATGGCGCTGCGTCCACGCTCCGAGACTCTTGGTCTGGACGCGGACTGGTGGCGCTTCGACAGGCATCGAGACGAGTCGATGGAGGCGGTTGGGCTGGGGCTGATCAATCTCCTGATCGTCGGCGCGGCCCTGGTGGGATGGCTGCGCGGACGTGCGCCTTGGGCGGCTCTGGCGGTCGTATACGTGCTGCTGCGGTGTGTTCTGCTGAGCACCATGGAGAACTCGGAGCCGCGCTACACGCTGGAAGCGATGCCGATCCTGCTGGCGTTTGCCGCGTGCGCGCTGGCAGGCAGCCGTGCTTCCGCCTCACAGCCTACTCCGGCTGCGATTGAGCAGATTGCGATTTGACCCTTGCGAGAACCGTATTGAGCTGGCTCTGACGGTAGGCGAATGAGCGTTCAATCTGCGCGCGCAGGAAGAGACGATGTGCAAGAGTGCCGACCGCGCCGAAGGAAGGTTCATATTCGATGTCGTCCGCGAGCACCGCGGCATCGACCCCTTGCCAACGTATCGGCCGGATATAGTGGCAGTGCTTCCAGTAGGCAAAGGGGCCGCGAACCTGCTCGTCGCAGAAGTGATGGTTCCAGGAGAACTCGGTGATCTCCGCCTCCCACCGAAGGCGCACGGGTGAGAAAGGGAACGGGCGAAATCTCAAGGTGAATCGGCTGCCAACTCCTGCGGCTGTGGCGTGGTTCGCGTGGTCAGGGCGTTGAGGTGGCGGAAGGATCGAGGCCTTCTCAATCTGGGCCCTTTGCCAGTCGGGCATGAGCAGAGAAAGGTTGCCGGGGTTCGCGAAGAACTCGAAGACTTGAACCGCGGGATGCGACAGCCATTGCTCTGCGTGATACGAGAAGCGCATAAAAGCTCTGATGCTCTCTCCTGCTTTGACGAACGAGCGGACAATTTAGACGAAAAATCGGCAGGGCCACTCATGGAGAAGCCCTGCCGAACAAATGTTGGAAGACTAATCAAGCTAGCTTGGCATCAGCACCGTATCAATGACATCGATGACGCCGTTCGATTGAAAGACGTTCGAGGTGGTGATGGTTGCCATGCCGCCCTTTTCGTCCGTCAGCATGATCTTCTTGCCGGACATGGTTGCGGTGAGTTTGCCGCCCTCCACGGTGGTCATCTGGTACTTGCCGCCGCCGGCTTTAATGCCAGCTGCGAGGTCCTTCGCGCTGATCTTGCCGGGCACGACATGGTAGGTGAGGATCTTCGTGAGGGCCGCTTTGTTCTCGGGCTTCACGAGCGTGTCCACCGTGCCGGCGGGCAGCTTGGCGAAGGCATCGTTGGTGGGAGCAAAGACAGTGAATGGGCCGGGAGAGTTCAGGGTGTCGACCAGTCCGGCGGCCTTTACAGCGGCCACCAGCGTGGTGTGAATCGGCGAGTTGACTGCGTTCTCGACGATGGTCTTGGTGGGGTACATTGCAGCGCCGCCGACCATGGGGTCCTTCATTTCCTGGGCGGTTAGGGCTGATGTCGTAATGGCCAGGCCAACGGCTGCCATGGCGGCGAGGGACGTCATTTTCATGGTGTTCTCCATTCAATTCTGCTGAGAAAGTCTGGGCTGAAAGTCCGATGTGCTTCTGAGCGCTCCCTTCCTCTACGCAAGCCGGACCAAACTGGATTGCCGACTTTGAACAGCGGGTAAAAAAACACGGTCGGTCCCGACTCACCTCTGGACCGATAGCCCGTCGAAACCGAGTACTGTCATCACGCGGCAAAGTGAAGACAGACCGAAGGTGCATTGACAAATAGAGGACACCCCTCGTCAACTGGGAAGGTGGACCCTTCGACGGGGGCTGGGACGGGACTCATGGGGAGTGGTATCGAGATGGAACGAACCCGCACGGAACAGGTGCGTGGGCACGCCGCAAAGCGTCACGATCGCGGTTTGCTGGCGATCGGCCTGCTGAAGCTGTTTGAGGCGGTCTTCTTCTTTCTCGTCGGTGTGGGTGCGATCCACTTCCTCCACCACGATCTGGCCGACGCAGCGACGCGCATGGCGGAGAGACTTCGCTTCGATCTCGACGGCCGCATGATGACATGGGTCATGGACCATCTGGACGACATTACCGCGCACAGGTTGAAGCAGATCGGGGCGGCGACCTTCTTCTACGCAGGTTTGCGAGTGGCCGAAGGGGTTGGGCTGGTGATGGAGAAGGTCTGGGCTGAACACCTGACGATCGGGTTCACGACCGCCTTCCTGCCCTGGGAACTCTACGAGGTGGTGCGGCGGCCCGACTGGGTTCGCGTGTGCCTGCTCCTAGCTAATCTCGCGGTCCTGGCCTACCTGCTATGGCTGCTGCGACGCAATCGGAAGCCGGGAAGCATCCCGGCCAAGTAATTTGTTGGCGGGTAAAGCGGCGCGCTTTCGCCTTTATTTCGCCTATCAGAACCCAGAAATCACTTCAAGGGCGACTTAGGCCCGGAACCACCGAATAAAACACTATATGTAGGGGTTGACCAGCTAGATTACACTTCCTGCAGAGTTTTCCACATTTATCCTCAAAGAAATCCACCATCTCCCCAAAATAGGGCTTGCTATCCCTGATTCCCTGGGTCAGGATTGCGATGTGGCACAAAGTGGTCAAAAGTAGAAGAAAGTGGCATCAAGCGGAGTAACCGTAACAGAATGACCGATTCGCCGCCTTAGAAGATGCACCGCTTGCATGCCTTGACTCTACTCCGCGGGCCGCAATTTTCGGGCTATCAAGTGTGGTTCGGACCCTGAGGTTGGAATGTTTCGAGGCAATAATCCAGCGCGCGTTGATGAAAAAGGCAGGCTTAAACTGCCTGCGGATTTCAAGCGCTGGGTGGATGAAACCTACGGGTCGCAGTTTTACATCACCAGCAAGGATGGAGAGCGAGCCGAGATTTGGCCGCTGAAGGAGTGGGAGCAGATTGAACAGTCACTGGCTCTGGCTCCATCGAGCGCGGCAAAACAGAAGTTCCTGGACGTGACGAACTATTACGGTCAGGTGGTTGAGATGGACTCGCAGGGCCGGCTGCTGATGCCGCAACTGTTGCGAGAGAAGGCTGACCTGAAGGGCGATGTTGCCGTGCTGGGTCAGAACAAGAAATTAGTGGTGATCAACGACGAGCGGGCGCAGGCGAAGATTGCTGCGGCCCCGCTGACCGGAGAGGACCTGGATTCGCTGGCGATTCCAGGGCTGTAGCAAGGATGGCCCCCAGGGGCAGCACAGAGGCGGAGCATGAATAAACCGCAGCATGTGCCGGTTCTTTTAGATGAAGTTTTGCAATACCTCAATGTGCGACCTGGAGGCGTGATTGTTGATGCGACCGTCGGGCTTGCGGGCCATTCTTCGGAGATTGCGAAGAAGCTGGGGCCGAAGGGCAGGCTGATCTGCTTTGATCGGGACCCTGAGGCGCTGGCGCTGGCGAAGGCCCGGCTCGAAGAGGTCCGAGCCGAGATCGGCGGCGAGATGCCGGAGGTGATCTTTCACCCGCGGGCATTTTCAGAGGCGGCCGACGCGATTGAGCGGGGAAGCCTGGATGGCCTGCTCGCGGATTTTGGAGTCAGCAGCCTGCAGTTGGATGAGGCGCACAGAGGATTCAGTTTTCGGTCGGAAGGTCCCATTGATATGCGAATGGACACTCGAAGTGGGGAGACGGCCGGGCAAGTGGTAAATCAGGAAGACGAAAATGAACTCGCCGACCTGATTTACGAATTCGGAGAGGAAAGGAGGTCGCGGAGAATCGCCAGAGCCATTGTTAGGGCCCGGCCGATATCGACGACAGCGGAACTCGCTCAAGTGATATCGGCCGCGGCCCCATCAATGAAAGGCGACAAGATTCACCCCGCGACGAGAACCTTTCAAGCGCTTCGAATTCGAGTGAATAACGAGTTGGGAGAGATCCGGTCGCTGCTGGAAAGCGCGCCATCTCTGTTGAAAACGGGAGGAAGGCTGGTCCTGATCAGCTTCCACTCGCTGGAAGATCGGCTGGTGAAGGATGCGTTTCGTGAAGCCGGCCACGATGGAGTTTACGAAGGTTTGACCAGAAAACCGGCGATTGCGGATGAGCAGGAGCAGATGCGAAACCCGCGATCGAGAAGCGCGAAGTTGAGAGCGGCGGAAAAGTTAGGGACGGAGTCCAGGGGTCAGGGACGAGCAGGCAAGTACAAGAAATAGAAAATTGAGGCAGAAGGAGGGGCGATGGCGACGGTACCAATGGCAGGGCAGGGATCGATCTTCGGAATGGCAGGCACGATAGCGAGCACGAGCAATGCGTCGCATGCCCGTGCGCAGCGCAACCGCGAGCTATTCGAGTTGCAGCGGCGCGCCCGGCGCGGACCCACGCCTGAGGTCTTCTTCGCTAAGCACATCGATAACAGCCGCATTGTGAAGGCGGACGACCCCGAGCGCAGGCGCGAGATGCGCACCTTTACCGCGACCATGAGCATCCTGTTTCTGCTGGTGATGGTGTATGTGTGGCAACACTTCTCGGCAATTGAGGTGGGCTACCACGTCGAGGTTCAGAAACAGCAGGTGGAACAGTTACGCGAGCAGAATCGGCAACTGCGTTTGACCGAGGCGCAACTCAGCGATCCCGGGCGCATTGACCAGATTGCGAAGCAGCTCGGCCTGGACGCGCCGCAGCCGGGCCAGATGGTGCGCCCTGACGGTTTGGGCGCGAACGCTCCCGTGCTGGCGCAGACCACTACGCCTCTGCTTCCCGCCAACTAGCCTCAGTTTTCGCTTCGTCGGGATTGAGAACCTCGCACCTGGAAGACCTTCATGAACCGAGCCCCACACCAGACTCCACGCAGCACGATGACCGCACCCATTCGCAAGGTACGTTTTGCGTGGGTCGCGATCTCGTTTTGCATATGGGTGAGTTTGATCGGGGGCCGGCTCGTATGGTTGCAGGTGGTTCGCCACTCCGAGTGGGTCGATAAGGCCCAGCGGCAGCAGCACAGCACGCTGGAGCTTGCGCCGCAGCGCGGCGTTTTGTACGACCGCAATCTGCGCGAGTTGGCCATGACGGTGCAGGTCGACTCGATCTTTGCCGATCCCACGGAGCTGGGTGACAACAGGGCGAACGCAGCGGAAATGCTCGCCAAGATTGTTCACGTTGACCCCAGCGACAACACAACGTCGGAGCAGCAGATTCTGGCGCGGTTCAAGGATTCCAGAAACTTCGCCTGGGTGGCGCGACGTGTAGACGCGGCAACGGCAGCGCGTGTGCGCGAACTCAATCTGAAAGGCGTCTACTTCCAGAAGGAGTTCAAGCGCTTCTATCCAAATAACGATCTCGCTGCCCAGGTGCTCGGTTACGTGGGCACCGACGATACGGGCCTGGGCGGTCTGGAGCAGGAGTTCGACGACGATATGCATGGTGCCCCTGGCCACATGCTGAAGGCCGTGGACGCCAAGCGTCATGCAATGGCCAGCGTCGAAACGAGCGAGCCCATGCCCGGCGAGAACCTAGTGCTCTCCATCGACGCGAATATTCAGTACATGGCCGAA
Organism: Acidobacteriaceae bacterium; assembly: GCA_036498865.1. GTDB lineage: Bacteria > Acidobacteriota > Terriglobia > Terriglobales > Acidobacteriaceae > Edaphobacter. Next base: position 29,297 of record DASYEU010000045.1, read on the forward strand.
CGCGCACTGGATGCGCAGATGGCGAAGGTGAAAGCGCTGCACGGGACGGTAGTGGTGCAGGACCCCCACACCGGCCAGATTCTTGCGCTCGCGGTCGCGCCAAGGTTCAACCCGAATGACTCGCGGCACATGGAGCCGGGTTCGCTCACCAACCTCGCGGTGAGCGACGTATACGAGCCGGGGTCAACGTTCAAGCTGGTCACATACTCGGCCGCGATTGATGGCGCCGGCGTGGAGCCGACGGACTTGGTCGATTGCCAGGGCGGCGCGATGACCATGTACGGCCGCACGCTCCACGACGATAAGGATGACCACTTCGGTGTCGTCAGTGTGCAATATGCGCTGGAGCACTCAAGCGACGTGGGCGCAGCGAAGATGGCGTTGAAGACCGGTCCAGACCTCTTCTACAAATACATCAAGGGTTTCGGATTCGGCGATCGTTCCGGGGTCGAGCTGCCAAGCGAGACGCGCGGGCTGCTGACGAATCCGCGGAAGTGGGGTTCGACCAGCATCCTCTCCATTGCGATTGGACAGGAGATTGGCGTTACTCCGATTCAACTTGTCACCATGGTGAGTGCGATTGCCAACGGCGGGGTGTATATGCCGCCCCACGTGCTGCTGCAGTCGACCGACGAACTGAAGGGCGATCCGCGGCTGCAACCGGCGGCTTTCCGTCCTGCGAATCAACTTCCAGCGACGTTGCCGGACGGCGCGCACCGCGTGATCAAGGAACTGACCGCGGCCAAGATGCGCTCGATGATGCAGGGCGTCGTGATGGAAGGAACCGGCAGGACCGCGCAGTTGAACGGCTACAGTTCCGGCGGCAAGACCGGCACAGCGGAGAAGATCGATCCGGCGACGCACACTTATTCGCACACCAAGCTGGTCGCCAGTTTCGCGGGCTTCGCACCGGTTAGCTCTCCAGCCATCTCCGTGGCAGTTGTGATCGATACGCCGACGGTGGGTAGCTTCTACGGTGCGGCAGTTTCGGCGCCCGTTTTCCAGACGGTGGCGCAACAGGTGCTCGAGTACCTTGGAATACCGCACGACCAGCCGGTCAAGAATCCGAAAGAACTTCTCGCGGCGGCTCCCAAGGACGTGATGGACGATGGTCCCAACCAGGACTCGGGCGACCTGAACGCGATGTTCGAAGCGATCAACAACCTGCCTGCGGACGACCCGCTCCGTGCTTCGTCGAGTGCTGCGCCCCAAATGACGGGACACGCGGCGGGCAGCGTCACCCCTGAGCCTCGGCTGCACGTGCCGAGTGTGATTGCAGGCTCCCAGATTATGAAGCTACTGCCGGCCAAGGTGGTGGCGGCCTTCCAGGCAAGTGGCGGGACGAGTTCGTCGATGCCCGGCGCCGCGGTGAACGCCTCGGTTCGCGCTCCTATGATCGCACCGCCGGTCCAGCCGCGCGCGAACGGTTCAGTTGTGGTCGATGCCGGACAGCGTGTCGCCGTGCCATCGTTTTCCGGTGCCGCGCTTCGCAAAGTGGTGGAGACGGCCCAGGGCGTTGGCCTGCGGGTTGACCCTGTGGGCAGCGGCATTGCGCGCGACCAGGCCCCGGCGGCCGGCACCAGCGTGCCTTTAGGGACTGAAGTAGTGGTCCGCTTCGCTCGCTAACCAGACTCCGCGGGGAAGCCTCACCGACATAGAATCAAATTCATGCAGTGGGTTGACGCTCTACGAGAAGTGTCGGTGATGGAGAGCGCAGGCGCTGCGGGTAAAGTTGCGTCGGTCGAGTATGACTCGCGCAAAGTGCGGCCCGGTTCCGTATTCGTTGCGATGCGCGGCGGAACGACCGACGGCAACCGATACATCGACGCGGCGATGTATCAAGGCGCGATCGCTATCGTCACGGACTCACCAGAGGCCTACGCAACGCTTCGGGTAAGCCATCCGGAGTTTGCTGTCGCTCGTGCGGAACATGGCCGGCGTGCCCTGGCGGAGTTGAGCGCTGCCGTACTGGATCATCCAGAACGAAGGCTCGCCGTCAGCGCTGTAACGGGCACCAACGGTAAGACGACCACGGCTTATCTGCTGGAGCAGATGTTGCGCAGCGTGGGGCGAAAGTGCGTGCTGATCGGAACCATCGAGACGCATGTCGGCGACGAGGTGCGCGTCAGCGAACACACGACCCCAGAGCCTTCCGATCTGTTGAAGATATTCGCGGATGGCGTGGCGGTTGGGGCTACCGAGGCAGTCATGGAGATGAGCTCGCATGCGCTGGACCAGGAGCGGGTGTGGGGCATCCCCGTGGATGTTGCAATCTTCACCAACCTGACGCAGGATCATTTGGATTATCACGGCACGATGGAGCGGTATGCGACAGCGAAAGAGCGAATATTTCTAGGGGTCGGCGCACCTCCGCCTCGTGTAGCGGTAATCAACGTAGATGATCGGTGGGGTTCACAGCGATTTTTCCATCGCGTGGACTCATTGGGTATGGCGAGAATGCGCTACGGCATCCAATGCGGAGAGAACCACGTTATCGACCCCGTATTGCGTGCTGGCGCAACTCAATTCTTATTCAAGACGTTTGGTGGTAGTGAAATCATTCGTACGCCGCTAACCGGTAAAGTGAATATCTATAACTTTGTCGCGGCATCCTGCGCGGCGCTGGCGAGAGGTCTGACGCTTGAGGAGATTGCGGCCGCCGCGCCGAAGTTGGAACAGGTGCCGGGACGATTTCAGGTTGTACCGGGATCGGCTGAGGCCGGATTCACCGTTGTTGTCGACTATGCGCACACGGACGACGCGCTACGTAATCTAATCGCGCTGGCCCGCGAACTGGTGAGCGCAAGCGGGGGACGAGTGATTACGCTCTTTGGATGCGGAGGAGACCGCGATCGCACCAAGCGTCCGCGCATGGGGCGTGCTGCCGCTGAGGGAAGCGACCTGGTGGTGCTAACCAGCGACAATCCACGCAGCGAGGATCCGATGGCCATCATCGACGAAGCGCTGGCCGGAGTTCGTGAAACGACGACCGAGTGTGTCGTCGAGCCGGACCGGGCTGCTGCCATAGCGCTTGCGGTTCGGGCTGCACGCACCGGCGACATCGTGCTCATCGCCGGTAAGGGACACGAGAAGACACAGATTCTCCGCGACCGTACGGTTCCCTTCGACGACGTCGCCGTCGCGGAAAATGTTCTGAAGGAGCTCCGGTGAACGGAACGATGCAACGGGAACTGCGTGCGGCGGTGGTGCAAGGCGAAGAGGTACCGCGATGAAGCTGACACTCGGCCAGATCGCCGACTGGATGCATGCTGAGGGGACGTTCCACACCCACGCCGAGGCGTTAGGCTACTCCATCGACTCGCGCACCATCGCTGCAGGAGAACTCTTCTTCGCCGTGCGCGGCGAGAAGCTGGACGGCCACGACTATGTGGAGGCCGCGCTGGCGAATGGCGCGGTCGGTGCTGTGGTCAGCATGCGATGGCTGGCGCCCGGGGGTGTGCACGCCAGCAAGTTGCTGCGTGTTCCGGATCATGATGGCTGTGGCGTCCTCGACAGCCTGCAGCGATTGGCGCATGCCGTTCGGCGGAACTGGGGCAAGCGCATTGTTGGTGTTACGGGCTCGGCCGGAAAGACGACGACCAAGGATGCCGTGGCGCAGGTGCTCGGCACGCGCTTCCGAGTGCTGAAGTCGCAGGGAAATCTGAATAACGGCTTCGGCCTGCCGCTGCAACTGCTCCGGCTCGAGCCGGAACACGAGATCGCAGTGATTGAGATGGGCATGAATCACGCTGGCGAAATTGCAGCGCTTGCCCGCATCGCCGAACCAAACTGGGGAGTGGTCTCCAATGTCGCGCCCGTCCACCTGGAGTTCTTTCCAGATGGCATCGCCGGAATCGCGCGGGCGAAGTATGAACTGATCGAGGCGCTCCCGCCTGACGGGGTTGCCGTCCTTAACGCCGACGACGAACGCGTCGCTCGCTTCGGGGATGGCATGGGAGATCGCGCCGTGTTCTACGGAACGGGCGAATCGGCCAACGTGCGCGCAGTCGGAATCACGGAGGTTGGCTCCGAAGGGGTCGTCTTCACGGTGACCGCGAACGGCGAGCGTGCGAGCGTACAACTGCGCCTGCTGGGGCGGCACAATGTTCACAACGCGCTTGCAGCGATCGCCGTGGGGTTGCGCAGCGGTATCTCTATGTCGGATTGTGTGGCCGCAATCGGTGAATTACGCGCCGGTGACAAGCGCGGCGAGGTTTCCGAGTGGCGCGGCGCAACGTTGGTCAATGATAGTTACAATTCCAATCCGCGTGCTCTGGATGCCATGGTCGACGCATTGCTGGCCATGCCCGTAACGAACGAGGGACGGCATATTGTGGTGGCTGGGGAGATGCTCGAACTTGGGCCTGAAGGCGACTCGCTCCACCGGGCAAGCGGCGAACGCATGGCGGCGCGCGGAGTGGACGTCGTAGTCGGGGTGCGCGGGCTGGCGGAGGCGCTGGTTCACGGTGCCGCACCACTCGGTGCCAACGCGATCTTTGTCGCAACTCCTGAGGAAGCCGGCGCCTGGCTGAAGGCGAACCTGCAGCCGGGCGACGCAGTGCTGCTGAAGGCGTCACGCGGTGTCCGCCTCGAACGTGCGCTTGCATCCCTGGCGGACTGACCGTGACTGGACTCGGTGTTGCAATTACTCCGGCGTTGATCGCCGCCGCCGTAATGACGCTGATTCCATTGATCGCGGCAGCCTTCTTCTCGGCGAACCTAACAGCCTGGGCGCAAAGGGCCTCGCTGCCGATGCGCCTGCTGGCCCCGGTTCTGCTCTGCATACCTTACGTTCTCGTAGCCCATCAGTTTGGCGAATTCCGCTGGGGATGGCTGCTTGTGTACGCGCTGCTTCCTGTGTCGATTGCTTGGCTACTGTGGCAGGCACGCGGCTCGGATCGCCGCCAGCGCGGAAACTGGCGTGACTTTCTGATCCTCGCCGTGCTGGGTTTGGCAGTCGATCTCCGCTGGTTCGAGTCCGCCTGGCCGCCGCACCTCGCAGTCTTCAACAAAATGCTGCTGCTGGACGCGGGTATTTACGGATTCATCGTGGTCCGTCAACTCGATGGCATTGGTTTCGATCTGCGTCTCCATTGGCGTGACGTCCGTACCGGCCTGCGCGAGTTCGCCTGGTATGCACCCGTCGCAGTCGTTCTCGGCCTGGGCATGGGCTTTCTGCACCTTCACGCCACCGTGCCGCGACCAGCCGGGCTGGTGGGCGGGTTCCTCTTCACCTTTTCGTTGATCGCAATCCCTGAGGAGCTCTTCTTCCGCGGTTGGACACAGAATCTGCTGGAGCGCCGCCTGGGGCGTACCCCTGCACTTCTGGTAACGGCGGTCCTTTTTGGCCTGTCCCATTTCAACAAGCGCGCCGCGCACTTCAACTGGCGCTACGTTGTGCTCGCCGCGCTTGCGGGAATCGCTTATGGCAGGGCGTGGCGTCGCGACCGTCGCGTGGGTGCATCCGCAATTACCCACGCATGCGTCGACACGATCTGGTCTCAGTGGCTGCGCTGATGACCATGATGCGTGCTGTATGTCAGATAGCCGAGGCCAACGCGCATGTTGTGGATTACTGGGCCGGGGACGATCACCGCGACTGTGATGCCGAGAATAGTGTGCGCAATGGCCAGCGTGTAGAGGTTGCGATATCGCTGGAAGAATAGGCAGGCGATCAGGCCCCAGAAGAATGTGATCACGGTAAGGATGGGGTTGGGCAGATGCGCAAGCGAGAACATCAGCGCAGCCGCGACTGCGGCCGTTTCCGGACGCGGCGTCAACCGCAGCAACCGCGGCAGAAAGAAGTTCAGCAGCAGAACCTGTTGAACACACGCGCCCAGCGCGTAGCCAGCGTAGCGCTCGACGAACAGAAGCGGCCCGCCGGGCAGATGCAGCGTATGCATGCGGTTTGCGACCATCATGGCTGCCGCAGAGGCGAACAGAGCTACACCGATCAGCCAGAGTGAGCGAGGGAGATTCGCCACCTGCCATCCCATGGCCTTCCAGCCCGGCCATGAATGCCACATCGTCGCGACGAGGTACGTAGCAGCGAATGCGTAGCTAAGCCTCTGCCATGGCCGCGGGGTCCATATCACGACGAGAACCAGCACGTATCCGATGGAAAGCTCGATCAGATCGTGCCGGATCAGGCTTGTCGATTCGCCGCTCCGCGTGCCAAGCAACGTGATGTTCCCCGAAGCCATAGCAGATAGTACATCTTTCCTGCCAGCCTGTTGAACCTCTATGTTGCGTTCGATCGCTCGTTAGTGAGTGCGGGTGGTCAGGTACTGCGCGAGCGACTTCAGCGGTTCCGCAGCCGCACCGAAGGGCTCGATTGCGGCGAACGCATCGGCAATCAATTCGTCCGCAGAGCGGCGGGACTGTTCGATGCCGTAGACTGCTGGCCACGTGGCCTTCACGCTCGCCGTATCCTTGCCGGCGGTCTTGCCAAGTTCCTCCGACGACTGCGTCATGTCGAGGATATCGTCGACGATCTGGAAGGCGAGGCCCGCCTTTTCTCCGAACTCGCGGATGCGCGACAGCCGATCTGTTGGCATGCTCTGTCGCGAGGAGCCATACAAAGCTCCGGAGACGATGGCGGTCGTGATCAGCGCGCCGGTCTTGGCGCGGTGGATAGTCTCGACCAGGTCGGCGGTCGGCGTGACGCCTTCGGATTCGATGTCGACTACCTGGCCGCCGATCATGCCGGGCGCCAATCCTGTGTCAATTCCGCCCGAGCGGCCGACGCCGGTGCCAACCGCAACGGAAACTTCGCGCAGAATAGCGACTACGTTCGCGGCGGGAACCTGAAGTTGCGCGATGGTCTGAAATGCCAGAGTCTGTAACGCATCGCCCGCGAGAATGGCGATCGCCTCGCCGAACGCAACGTGGCACGTAGGATGGCCGCGCCGCAGGTCGTCATTGTCCAGAGCCGGGAGGTCGTCGTGGATCAGCGAGTACGTGTGCAGCATTTCCAGTCCGGCGCCAAGATCAACGACGCCAGCTGGCAGCTCGCCGTCGCCGGCGACCATGCGCGCGGCTTCCATGCAGAGAATCGGCCGCAGCCGCTTGCCGCCTGCGAACACGCTGTGGCGCATAGCGCGGTGGATGGAATGGGGCAGCGTATCGGGCGAGGGTAGGAGTCGTTCGAGAGCTGCATCGGTGAGCGTGGCGCCGGAGGCGAGTAAGGATCGTACAGGAGAGTCCATCAGAGTCCATGATAAACGACGCGGCGCGCAATGCCAGACGCATCGCTGTCGATTCGTGCGATCCTATTTAAGGCGGTTTTCCGCGCGTTCCGGAGAGGTTGAAATTGGCAGACATTGCGACGTTTTTGGCGGGTTTCGAACGGTTTCAGGAAAAGTATTTTGCTGGCGACGATAGCATCTTTTCGCGGCTGCGGCAGGGCCAGAACCCACGCGCGCTGGTCATCTCATGTTGCGATTCGCGTGCCGATCCGGGGATGTTGATGGGCGCGGGCCCGGGCGACATCTTCGTGGTGCGCAATGTTGCCAACCTGGTGCCGCCGTACCGCAACGGAGCGGAGATGCCCGGTATCCGTGCCGACATCGAGTTCGCGATCAAGGGCCTGAACGTGGAGCACATCATCATCCTCGGCCATTCGAGTTGCGGCGGCATCCGCGCACTGATGGACGGAGAAGGCATCACCAGCAACCAGTACGAGTTCATTGGGGCATGGGTCACAATCGCGGCGGCCGCGCGGGAGCGTGTGCTGCGCGAACTCGCTGGTGAGCCGGAAGCGGTGCAGGCGAGGGCTTGCGGACAGTGGGCGATTGCGCTGTCGTTGGGCAATCTGCTGACCTTTCCGTGGATTCGCGATCGGGTCCAGGCGGGCAGCCTCGCGCTGCATGGGTGGTACTTCGACATCGACGCCGGCGAGCTACTGGCGTACTCGGCCGAGACGTCGACCTTCGCGCCTCTCGTCCCCAAGTCTGCGGCCGCGGTTGGCGACTCCGAGTCGACTCTCTAGAACGGGATTCGCGGCTCGATCCAGAATGTCCCTATCCACACGATGAGCGCAAAGGCGCTGATGGCATCGCCCACAACCTGGTCCTGCAAACGTGCGTAGCGGACGTCGACGGTAGATGATCCAGCCGGAATCGCGACCGCGATCAAGCCGTCTTTTCTGGTGGCCGGATGCGCCGCGAATACCCCGCTGATCGAAACCTGCCACGCGGGATAGTCGCGCAGGTTCAGGATGAGTTCCTCTGCCTCTGGGGTCGTGAGGTTGAAGTGCATCGGCGCCGGGCCGCGTTGCTTTGTCGCAGGTGGAGGAGCGGTGGCCGAAGCGGCGAGCCAGTAAGGCGGCGCGTTCTGCATCAGAGCATCGTTGTCAGCCGTCGCCGGGGTGTACTCGTCGGTCGGATCGGTGCCCGCAGTCGAGTGGAAGAGAGCGAGCCGGGCGGAAGTAGCGTCCTCATCGTCGCACGGCTGCTGAAAGGCTCGGTAGTTGGGCAGCGTCAGCGCAACTGCAACGACGATTGCGCTAGCGGCTGCTGCTAAAAACCTGATCGGGTAACGATTGAGCGCATTGGCCACGCCCAGTGTAAAGATCGGCGCGAGGATCGCCAGCAGCCGCCAGGTGAACTGAAGGAACGCCGCTTCCGGGGCGTGGTTCCACAGGGGCAAACTCAGTGGCGTAAGCAGGAAAGCGATGCCAGCCGTCAGGATCGCGAGCGGCAGCGTGGGGAATCCTGGAGCAGCAGGTTCACGCTTGCGGCGAAGCGCAGCTCCTGTGAGCGCGATCGCGGTCGCGATCAACATCCCGACAGCGATCCACGATGCGGTGTGCAGAACCTGGTCGTGAGCCAGATCATCCGGCGTAGTGCCCGTGTGCTCAAACAGAAAATTCTGGTCGATGCGCATGCCGGTAATCGTGGCCATGGCAATGTGTACGAAGCGCCTTTCGAGCGCAGCAGGCACAACGTAAAACGCCGCGAGACAAAGTCCCAGGGTGCCTCCGCCAAGCGTGCCGAGCGCGAGTTGCAACGCAGCTCGTTTCTCGGTGCTCCCAACCGCGGAGATCACGCGGATAGCAGCGAGCAGCGCCAGCGTGTAGCTTCCCATCACCGCGGCAGGCGCATTGGTGAGCCACAGCAGAGCCAGCGGCAGCGCAACCCGCGAGATGCGGATGCGCTCCTGAAGCATCGCGTGGAACAGCAGCGGAATCCATGCAGCCGCCAATAATTCGCCGTAGGCAGTCCGCTCGTACGCTGTAAAGAGCATGTACGGGTTGGCGAGGTACACCACTGCTGCAAGCACCGCAGCATTCGAGCTTACGAACGATCGTGCCAGTCGATGGAACGTCAGGCCCGACGCTGTGAGCGCGATCCACGTGAACATGATCGGCGCAACGTTCCAGCCTCCCGCCTCGCTTACTCCGGGCAGATGCGTCAGCAGCAGGCCGAGCAACGCGCCCAGCATCCACGACAGCGGCGGGTAGAACACGAAGCGCGGCTCGCCGGCATTGAATGCGGGCGTGAACGCCCAGTGCGGATAGAGCGCTCCGTGGCTGAACTGGTTGGCCGATTCGAACCAGCTGACCAGGTGGAAGTCGAAGTCGTGGCCGCAGGAGCACCCGTTCCGGATCAGGGGCAACACCGCGATCAATGCAGCCAGCGGGATCAGCCCGAGACGCCATGGCACTTGCGCGTTCGCCCCCGGGCGTCCTGGAGCGAGTCCTGTCATCGAGGCTTCAACGTTAGCTGATGGGTGATCGTGCTCTCAGTGGCTGCGGACGTGAAGGGCAGGGGATACGTTGTGCCATGGAGCCAGGTTTGGAACTGATCCATGTACCACGGGCTGGCCGGGTCGCCGGACTGGCCCAGCACGATGTTCAGTGTGGTGCGATCTGGATCGCTCAAGTCGGTGGTGAAGCGCTCCGATGGGCCGAACTTCAGTTCGGACTGCTTGACCGTTGTGCCATCACCGCTCTTCGGTTGCGGACCGGTGCCGGTAGGAACCCCGATCAACTGCTTAAGCAGCTTCGACTGGGAGAATACCGGGTGTTCGATATCGACGGGGTAAGCCTTGCCCTGCTGCCACGTTTGCAGGTCCTTCGGCGCGTGGGCATCTCGCAAACCACGCTGGACCACTGCGGCCAGAAAGTCTTCCCAGGTCGGATACGTCGGCGGCAGCCAGCGAGCCGGCGTGTGCGTCAGCATCAATTCTTCGACGCTGCCACGCTCGCCCCACGTGTAGACCTTCCAAAGGACGGCTGACCGCACCTCGTCTGGGGACAGGCCCTGCAGCTTTTCAAAGTCCACGCCTTGCGCCACCTGCGAAGCGGCCTTAGGCGCCAGCTTGGGAATCAACACCATCGGCCAGAACACCGAGCGGGCTGCATTGACGATCGCCGGCGCGGAAGCATTCGCGGTGACACTGCCATTCCAGTTGCGCAGCAGGTCTGCGGCCTGGTGCAGCGCCTTGTCATCCTTCAGCGGCCCGGTGGCGTGGTCGATAGCGTACGCCAGTCGCTGCGCAATCACTTTGTCGAGCGCGGAGTAGACGTCGTTTTGCAGTGCCAACATGTCCTCCGGCGTCAACTTGCGCGGCGTTGCAGGGCCACCATTGTCGGTGGGTTGGGCCCCGCTGCGGCTGGCCTCCAGCACTTTGTAGGTGCGCTCGGTGCGATAGGGTGCCATCCAGTTCAGTGTGATCGGGAACCGGTAGCCATCAGGTGTAATACGCGCGTTGGCGGTGGCCAGAACACCGTCCGGTGGATCGAACACCTGCGGAAGCTGGTCGAACGGAATGTATCCGGCCCACTCGTGCGACGCCGCGTCGGGCGCAGTCGCGTCGGTCGGAACGGGCGAGATCGGACTCGGGTTGTTGACGTCGCCTCGCACTGGAATGCGGCCCACCGCGTGATAGCCGATGTGTCCCTGGTCGTCGGCGTACATCAGGTTCTGCGCCGGACCGCCCCAGGTCGAAATCGCGCTGAGCATGGAGATCCAGTCGTTCGCATAGTTCACCGCGAAGAACGGATCGTTCACGTTGGCCGGATCATAGATCGACCAGCGCAGGCTCAGCGAGCGCGTCTCACCCGGGAAGATGCTGGTGAGGATGGGTGTGTCGACGTCGCCGTGGTGCGTCAGCGGCACACTCAGCGTGACGTTGGAGCCGCCGCGTACCTGGATAACTTCTTGCTGGTATCGGACGGGCCGCCACTCGCCGCTGGCCGTCTGGTACTCCGCTGCTCCAGAGGGCGTTCCGCGCGTGTGCTCGATGTAGAGGTCCTGCACGTCGCCGCCGAGGTTGGTAAATCCCCACGCGATGTGCGCGTTGTGGCCGACGATGACGAACGGCGTGCCTGGCAGCGTGACGCCTGCGACGTGGAATTCGGCCAGCGGCGCGGGCAGCGTGGCCTGGAGATCTGCCTCGTACCAGATGCCAGGCGCAGCGAGCGCAAGGTGCATATCGCTCGACAGGATCGGCTTGCCCGACTCGGTGCGCGAGCCGGCGACAGCCCAGCCGTTCGATCCGGCGACGCACGTGTCGCAGCCCCCCTGGAAGGGCGCGAGGGTACGGTTCAGTGCGAGCAGATCGGCCGAGGGCGTTGCCGCCGTTCGCCGAAGCATCGACTGCGACTCGTCCAGCGGGACGTCGGGAACCTCGGGCTGCGGTGCCGTGACATCGGGCACCGGTTGACCCGGCGGGTGATCGCGCCACGAGCCCGTCGGGTACAGATCAGCGACGAGTTCCGGCGGAAGGTGTGCGACGAACGCTTCGCGGTCGAGCTTCTGCGGATAGCCTGTCGTCAGGTCCTCGAACATGGCCAGTTCGACCAGGAGGCAGTCGCGCGGCGTCCAGGGCGAGGGAAGATAGCCGATCAGGCGAAACTCGATGGGCAAATGATCCCGTTGGGCGTCAATGGAGGCGTTCACGCCCGCAGCGTAGACCTCAAGCCAATGCTTCTGATCTGTAGGCAGAGCCGCGAAGGCTCGCTCGGCGGTGGCGCGAAGTTGCAGCGTGCGCTGCAACCGGTCGTGGTCCAGCATCGACGGGCCGAGAATGGCGGCAAGCGCTCCGGCGGCGTGGCGGCGCAGCATGTCCATCTGCCAGAGGCGATCCTGCGCCGTGACGAAGGCCTGCGCAAAGACCAGGTCGTTCATCGAGCTCGCATGGATATGGGGAACGCCTTGCGCATCGCGCTCCACCGTCACCGGCGCGGAGAGGCCCGGAACCAGGAGCGAGCCGTCCAGTTGCGGCAGGTTCGCGCGCATCTGTGTGGCGATGCGGCGTTGCCAGACGAACAAGACCAGGCCAACGATGGCGATCAGCAGGAAAAAGACCATGCCAAAGGTTCTAAGGCGCCTCTTCCTGACTGGAGGGATGGCGGCGCTGGAACCGGAATTGGCTGAATCGGCGGGCGTATTTGGATCCTGCGGGTTCGGTTCGTCGGAGCTCATAGCTTTACGAAAAGTCTAATGCAGTTGGGGAAGTGGGCGCGTTCGCGGGCAGGTAGCCAAAGTTGGTGCGGGGCAGCGTCAGCAGGACCACGGCCACTCCGCAAGCCAGCACGGGCAGAAGAAGGAGACTTCCCTCTGGGCCGGTGAGACCGCCGGAGAGATAAGGGTGTCCGAGCGAGTGTGTGGCAAAGAGGTGGCCTTTGACCATGAGGCCGCTGTCGGGCACTCCGTAGAGGAACGATTCAGCCCAGTCCCAGCTGGCGTGGAAGCCGATCGCCCACCAGAGCGAACCGGTGCGCCACAGGCTGAGGCACCAGAGCAGACCTACAAGTCCGGCGTCGAGCAGACCCAGAGGAGATTCGCCCGGATTGGTGCCGTGATCGAAGCCGAAGACGAAGGAAAGGGCGAGCGCGGCTGTCCAGAATCCGAGGGCGTTGGCGTGCGCGGGGCCGAACAGCCAGCGGTAGAGTCCTCCCAGGCCGCGCGTCAGGGTGAACTGCAGATAGCCTCGGCTCATCGCTTCTTCCAGCAGTGCGACGAGCAGGAAGTTCGCAAACCAGATCGCCGCGAACAGGGCGAGGCGGTTGCTGGAGAGCAGCCGGGCGTCGAAGACGAGAAACCCCAGAAAGCGCAGGAGGGCAATGAGAAGCGACAGCAGAGCGAGTCCCCAGGCAAGGCCGGCGCAAAAGTTGCGGGCCCCGCGGCGCGCCGGGAATCCGTAGGCAGAAACCGGGCGGCGTTCGATCTTCGCCATTGCCCAGGTGGCAAGTGCCACGCTGATCAACGGAATCCCTTCGTTCAGGAATACGCCTGCGGGCGACATGCCGGACTGCATTGAGGTCGCGCTCGGGAGACTGCGGATCAGGTCGCGGAAGATGGGCGTGAGCGAGTTGCCGACGAACAGGGCCGCAAGGAACAGGGCGAAGAAGAGCAGCAGACTCCAAACGGCGCGAAGGCCGTCTGCGCCCACGAATACGCTGCGGATCGGGAAGCGCTGTGGTGGAACGGTTTCCTGTCCGTCTGCCGGGGCGAGCTGAGTTTCGGACGGATCGAGTTCGGGCAAGCGAGACCTTTCTGACTGCTGGAAGTTTATACGCAGCAGAACGGGGCTGGTTCCTGCAAATGCCGGACGGCGCGCTTGACATCGAGGCGGCCAGCGTTAATGCTTAGAGCTTCGCATATAAGTCGCGGAACGCTGAACCTGAACCAGGGTTTGTTTCTCCGCACGGAGGTCTGCAGCTTGGAGTGCCGCGTTTTTTATCACGATCATTGCTTCGACGGTGCGTGTTCCGCGTCGGTGTTCAGCCGTTTTCACCGGGAGTGTATCGGGACAGCCGATACGTTTTCGTACGGCGGGTTGATGCATCGCGCAGGTGCGCTATTCGACGAGACGGCTTTTGTCGACGGCGAAAACGCGATCGTGGACTTCAAATATTCGGCGTCGCCCAGGGTGACGTGGTGGTTCGATCATCACCAGAGCGCGTTCCTGACGCCCGATGACCACCGGGACTTTCTGGCGTGGCAGAACCAGGCCGAGGGACCGGGGCCGGAACTGCACGGCGGCAAGTTCTACGATCCGGCGTATGTCTCGTGCACCAGCCTGATTGCCGACGTGGCGCGGGATAAGTTCGGCTTCAACACGGCGCCGATTGCCGAGCTGATCCACTGGGCAGACATCGTGGACGGAGCTCGCTACGAGAGTGCGGAGGCTGCGGTTGGAATGGCAGCGCCGGCGATGAAGTTGACCATGGTGATCGAGGCCTCGGGCGAAGGCTTTGTGCCGCGGGTGATTCCGCTGCTGACCGAGATGAGTCTGCAGGAGGTGCTGGACCAGCCGTTCATCCAGGCCGAGCTGGGGCCGCTGATGGAGCGGCATATCGCCGGGATCGAGCTGCTGCGGGAGCGGACTACGCTCGAACGCGGCGTGGTAACGTTCGACATCACGGACAAGCTGACCGAGGGCTACAACAAATTCATTCCCTACTTCCTGCACCCGGCCGCGACGTACAACGTTGGGCTGAGCCGGTCGAGCTTCCGGACCAAGGTGGCGGTCGGGACGAATCCGTGGACCAAGGTTCCGGTGGCGGAGTTGGCCAACCTGGCGGCGATCTGCGAGCGGTACGGCGGCGGCGGCCATGCTCGAGTGGGCGCGGTGAGTTTTCCACCTGACCGCGAGGACGAGGCCCGCAAGGCGGCCGGGGAGATCGCGACGGAGTTGCGGGCACGGGCGTAGGAGCTCCCCTCCCCCTACTCCTTGTCTTATCAGTTTTGTTTTAAAAGTGGTTAGTCCTGGACTTGGTCTGCACCAGGTTCGGAATGGTCAGACTTCAGCAATGGAAAGGCTCAACCTGAAAATGGCTGAGCCTTTTTTCTTTACCCACTCTTTAACTTAACTGTGTAAGTTGCCAAAACTCCAGTGCCAGTTTTCTTTTGAAGTACGTGGATGAGGAGAAAGGAGATCAAGTATGTAGTTACCCAGTCTAGGCCATCAAGAAAGAGGCCCATTCCCGAAGGCTCACGGGCTGCTAGCATGGCTAGCATGGCCGGCCACCTGATCTTTGGCGTTCTGTATCTTATCTTGGCAATTGTAGCCTTTGTGCTTTCCAAACATGAGAGGCGGGCCGGTAAGGATTATCGTCTATTGCAACTTTGGGCCTTCGTAGCGCTGACGCTTGCGGGGCTAAAGATGTGGCACATTTGGGCGCATTGACAACAGACATGGAGAGATCCAGGGATCTCCGTCGTTTACCTCTGGCTGTAATTGCCGACAGAATCATTTTGCGGGCGGAGGAGCTTGAAGATGGGGCGAGCAAAAATGACCTCGGGCTCCGATGTTGTGCCGGAGCCCGAGGAATGAGGCCTGAGGTTGGTGATCTCCGCAGCGGTTCGCGAGCCTAGGTCTTCACGTGGTCGAAGAACGGCAGCTTGGTGATGTCGTTGAAGATGACCATGGCGGCGAAGAGCAGGATGCAGACGAACGCGACCTGGTAGATGCGCTCCTTGATGGGCATGGGAAGGTCACGACGGAAGAGGCTCTCGACCATGAGGAGGAAGATCATGCCTCCGTCCAGGATGGGGAAGGGCAGCAGGTTGAACATTCCCAGGTTGATCGAAATCATGGCCATGGTGCCGATGAGCGGTGTCCATCCAGGCTGGCTGGCAGCGGCGTGGACAACCTGACCAATGCCGATGGGCCCGGATAGATTCTTGACCGAGATGTGCCGTTGGAACATGCCCTTGATCACACCGACCACCATGAGCGAATTCTTCTCGTTGATGACCAGCGAAGCTTTGGCGGCTTTGGTAAACGGGAGCTGTTCGATCTTGGAGGGCGGATCGAATGCGGTGAACTCGAGGTGATATTCCTTCTTGCCGCTGGGGTCGCCCATATCGGTGAGCTCCGGCGTGATGGACAGGCTCATCGGCTTGTCGTCGCGCAGGACGGCTAGAACGGCTGACTTACCCTGCTGGTCCTGCAGATACGAGAGCAGCGCAGGAATGGAACGGATGGTGTTGCCATCGACGGTGATGATCTGGTCATTCGCCTTCAGGCCCGCGCGATCCGCCGGACCGCCTGAAGTCGGCGTCTGGACGACGATGGGCGTGTCCTGCATCTTGGGCACAAGGCCCATTGCCATGGCGGCCTCCGGCGAGAACTTATCGGAGGTGCCCTTGAAGGGGAGTGAGATGGACGTGTCGGTGCGGTGCCCATCGTGCACGAAGGAGAAGGCGACCGTCTGGTTCAGGTGGAGCGCGGTGTGCTCGAGGATGTCGTCCCAGACCGGATTCTCGATGTTGTCAAAGTGGACGATGGTGTCGCCGGGACGGATGCCGGTTTTGGCGACGACGGTCGTAGGGGAGATGTAGTCCGTGATGGCCGGGCCGGAGAGGTACTCGTTGACCTCGTTGTGAAGCATGTAGGCGCCGGTCATGAGGCCGAAGGCCAGGATGAAGTTGGCGATGGGGCCCGCGAGCGCGATGAGCATGCGCTGCCAGCGGGGATGATTGTTCAGGTCGCCAGGGTCCTCGGAGGTTTCTTCGCCGGGGATTTCGCCAGCCATTTTGACGTATCCGCCCAAGGGCAGGGCATTGATCTGGTAGTCGGTGTCGCCGCGGCGGAAGCCGACGAGGCGCTTGCCAAAGCCGATGGCGAAGGTTTCGACACGGACGCCGCACCATTTGGCGACGGCGAAGTGGCCGAACTCGTGCACCAGCACCATAAGGCCGAGCACCAGCAGAAGTTGAAGTACGGTCATGATCATGAAGTTTCCGGGATCCCTCGTAAACCTGTTTGGCTATTTTCCAGCGGGCAGACTGCTCTCCCATGGTGAATCAGGTGCGGCGCACCAACAGTGATACCGGTGCGGCCCCTCAACCAAGTTATTTTGCAATCACTCCGCCCCCGACCGCGACTGCGGACCGGTTTGCTATGACCTTGCGAGCGCACGCCCTGGCTGCCTCGTCCCCCGCAAGCACATCTTGGATAGACGCAGGAACCTGGGACGCCGTTTCGCTCAGCACCTTCTCGATTGTACGCGGGATACCAAGGAAGGGAATACGCCCTTCGAGGAAGGCGGCAACAGCAATTTCGTCGGCGGCGTTGAGGGCGATACAGGCCGCTGGGCCGGATTCCGCGGCTTCGTAGGCGAGGCGCAGACAAGGAAAGCGGGCGAGGTCGGGCTGGGAGAAGTCCAACTGGCTGAGCGCGGCCAGGTCGAAGGCGAGCTGGGGGGCAGCAGGCCGTTCGGGATAGGCGAGCGCGTACAGGATTGGGAGCCGCATGTCGGTGACGGAGATCTGCGCCAGGATGGAGCCGTCGACGAACTCGACCAGGGAGTGGACGGTCGATTGAGGATGGATGGTGACGCGGACCTGGGCGGAGGGAAGATCGAACAGGCGGCAGGCCTCGATGATCTCGAAGCCCTTATTCATCATTGTGGCGGAGTCGATGGTGATGCGCTGGCCCATGACCCAGGTGGGGTGCTTGAGGGCCTGGGCGGGGGTAATGTGCTCGAAGTCGGCGAGCGGAGTGTTGCGGAAGGGGCCGCCCGACGCGGTGAGCCATATCTGCTTGACTTCGTTGGGTTCGCCGCCGCGAAGGCATTGGTGGACGGCGTTGTGCTCGGAGTCGATGGGGAGCAGGGCGACGCTGTGCTGGCGGGCGGCTTTGAGGATGAGATCGCCCGCAGCGACGAGGCACTCCTTGTTGGCGAGGCCGATGGTTTTGCCGACGCAGACGGCGGCGTAGGTGGCTTCGAGTCCGGCGACCCCAACGATGGCGGAGACGACGAAGTTCACCTCGGGGAGGGTCGCGACGCGTACGGTTCCGGCGGTTCCGTGGACGACTTCGATGAAGGCGAGTCCGGCTTCTCGCAGGCGCTGGGCGAGGGAGTCGGCGAGCGCTTCGGTGGAGAGGGAGATGACTCGCGGCTGCCAGCGGACGCACTGGGCGAAGGCTTCGTCGAGGTTGCGGCCGGCGGCGAGCGAGACGACTTCGTAGCGGTCGGGGAAAGACTCGCAGATGGAGAGGGTGCTTTGGCCGATGGAGCCGGTGGAGCCGAGGATGGCAAGCTTTTTCACTTGGATATTTTCGCAGATGTCACTTCGTGACGCGTATACCGCTTCACTCGGTGCTCCCAATGGTCGCCACAGGGCGGAAGGAGGCGGGCTAGAACCTGCCGAGGCTGAAGGCGTCTTTGAGGAGGAGGACGCACCAGAGGACGGGGGCGGCGAGCAGGAGGGCGTCGATGCGGTCGAGGATGCCGCCGTGCCCGGGGAGCATGGTGCCGGAGTCTTTGACGCCGGCGCCGCGTTTGATGGCGGACTCGAGCAGATCGCCGAGCTGGGCAGCGAGATTGATGAGGATGGCCAGCAGGATGGATTCCCAGGCGGGCTGCAGGATGTGGAGCACGGTATTGCCGCGGCCGGAGAGATATTCGCCGGCAAAGACGACGCCCAGACCGGCGAGAACGCTTCCAGCGACGGAGGCGATGGAACCCTCCCAGGTCTTGTTGGGGCTGAGGCGGGTGAGTTTGTGGCGGCCGAAGTTGCGGCCGATATACAGGGCGGCGATGTCTCCTGCCCAGACGCAGACCATGAGGAAGAGGAGCAGGGGCTTGCCGTCGTCGCGATTCCAGATGAGCGGGACAAGTGTAAGAGGATACGCGACATACACCAGCCCGAAGAGCCCCAGGGCTGCGTCCGGCAGAGCCCGCTCAAGGGTGCCGCGGAAGGAGGTCCAGGTGAGCAGGACCAGAGCCAGGACGCTGAGGGTGGGGAGCTGGGCTTCGATGGGCCGGTAGTAAGTGACGTAGAAGACGAGCGCGGTGGCGACGGCCATCCACCAGCGCGGAATGTGGGCGCCACCGGAGTTGGCGAGAACAAGGTACTCGTAAGCGGCGAGTTCGGCGGTAAGGCACACGGCCAGCGTCAGCATCCAAAGCTGCCCATAGAAGATGAGAGCGACGACGATGGCGATCAGCAGAATAGCGGTAAGAATTCGTTTCATGCGGGCCTCAAGCAGGATACATGCAGGGACGGCTCAAGGGACGCTGGTGGCCGCAGATTCTGCATTCCGGATAACGGAACTTCCTTGTTTACATTTTTTTTGTGGGAAGAGGCTTCGGGTGAGAAAACCCGCGGGCACCCTTTTGGCGTCCTAAGGAATGTCCGGGAATAAGTCCGGCCAGCCAACCAACGCAAGGAGTGCACTCAATTGGCGCAATACAGGGGAACGGTGAAGTGGTTCAACAACGCGAAAGGCTACGGCTTTCTCGGACGTGAAGGCGGAGCAGACGTCTTCGTGCATTACAGCTCAATTCAGGTTGACGGCTACAAGAGTCTGAAGGAAGGCGATGAGGTCGAGTTCGACATCATCCAGGGGACGAAGGGACCGCAGGCGGATCAGGTGGTGCGTCTGAAGGATTCGGCGGCCAAGCAGACTGCTGCGCACGACACAGGCCCGAACGAGCAAGCGGCTTGAGCGTGGGTATCGGCGCTGGGTGGCGCCGGTTCTGTCGAAGCTGGAGCGGGCGTAGCATATGGTCTGGGATCTCGCCGAGGAGTTAGTCTCCTCGGGGTCCCGGCTGATTCGCGTCTATGGAAAATATATTGATTGCGCGGCTGTTGGAAGAGACGGCTGCGCTGCTGGAGATTGACGCTGCGGATCCATTTCGCATCCGCTCGTATCGTCGTGCGGCGGAGGCGGTCGAGCAGCAGACCACCCAGCTCGCGCTATTGGTGGCGACCGATCCCAAGCAACTCCTGACCATTGCCGGGATCGGAAAAGGGATGGCGGCGAATATCAGCCTGCTGGTGGAAACCGGCGATATGCCGATCCGCACTGAGCTGCTGACCAAGTACAAGCCGACCATGCTGGAGCTGCTGCGGCTCCCCGGGATGGGGCCGAAGACGGTTGCATTAGTGTTCTCGGCGCTGGGGGTCTGCGATATCGATGCCTTGGAGGCTGCGGCGCGGGAGGGCAAGCTCGCGGAACTGCCGCGCATGGGCGAGAAGTTCACGACGAAGCTGCTGAAGGGAATTGAGGACTACCGGCGCAACTCGGGGCGGTTCCGAATTGACGCGGCGATGGAGCAGGCGGAGCGGATTTCGGCACTGATCCGGGCGTTTCCGGGGGTGGAGGAGATTACGCCGGCGGGGTCGCTGAGGCGGGGGCGAGAGACGGTGGGCGATCTTGATCTACTGGTCACCGGGCCGGCGTGCGAGCCAGAGGTGGTGGCCGCGGCGGTGGAACATGTCGCGACGCTTCCGCTGATTGACAAGCTGCTGGCACGTGGGCAGAACAAGGTCAGCTTTACGGTGGGCAATAATTTTCAGGTGGACGTGCGGCTGCTGCCGCGGGCTAGCTATGGGGCGGCGCTGCAGTACTTCACGGGGTCGAAGCACCACAATGTGGCGCTGCGCCAGCGGGCGATCAAGCGTGGACTGACTCTGAGCGAGTATGCGCTGCTGCGGCTGGAGGACAACACAATCGTCGCGGCCGCGAGTGAGGAAGAAATCTACCGTGCGCTGGACCTGGCGTTTATTCCACCTGAGCTGCGCGAGAACGGCGGCGAGATTGAGGCGGCTGCCGCCTCGTTTGCGGATGCGGAGACGGGCAGGCTGCCACAGCTGATCACGTTGGGGGACATTCGCGGCGATCTGCATATGCATACCGACGCGACGGATGGGCGCGACACCATTCAGCAGATGGCAGAGGCCGCGCTGGCGCGTGGGCTGAAGTACATCGCGATAACGGACCACTCGAAGAACCTGGCGATGACGAACGGGCTGGACGATGCGCGGGCTCTGGCGCATGTGAAGCGGATTCGCGAAGTCGATAAAGAGATGAAGGGACGCATCCGCGTGCTGGCGGGGATTGAGGTGGACATTCTGGCCGACGGGTCTCTGGACCTGGCCGATGCCACGCTGGCAAAGATGGATGTCGTGGTAGCAAGCGTGCACTCGCACTTCAACCAGCCTGTGGAAGAAATGACGGCGCGGGTGCTGAAGGCGATCGAGAATCCGCACGTGCGGATCCTGGGGCATCCGACAGGGCGGAAGATTCTGAGCCGCGAGGCGTACCCGATCCACATTGAGAAGGTGTTGCAGCGGGCTGCGGAGCTGGGCGTTGCGGTGGAGCACAATGCTGCCCCGGCGCGGGCCGACCTGAGCGATCTGCATCTGCGGCGGGCGCGCGAGATTGGCTGCAAAATTGTGGTGAACACCGATGCGCATACGACAGAGGAGCTCGACCAGATGCGTTACGGGATTACGCAGCTTCGGCGGGCGTGGCTGGCGCCGGGCGATGTGCTGAATACGTCTCCCACGGCGGAGGCGTTTCTGGCGCAGCTCCGGCCAAAGCCGTAGATCGATCGTTTGCCGGGCGATCATCGCGCACATCCTAAACGGGGTATTCTGGAAGCTGTGGCACTCACTGCGACATCGGAGACGGGAAGCCAGCCGCTGCCGGCTGCGGCGGTCGTGACGTCGCCGCCGGGCCTTCTGGCGGACTACGCGACGCTGTTCAAGGTGCGCGTTTCGACCATGGTGCTGATCACGTCCGCGGCCGGTTTCTACCTGGGCAGCCTACGCTCGGGGATCAGCCCATTCAATGCGGGCATGATCCAGGCGATTGCCGGCATCGCGGTAGTGACCTGCGGAGCCAGTGCTCTGAACCAGGTGCTGGAACGCGCTACCGACCGCCTGATGTTGCGGACGCAGAACCGGCCGATGGCGGCGGGGAGAATCAGCCTGGCCCATGGGCTGATTGTGGGATTCGTGGCGACGTTCCTGGGGGCGCTGTACCTGACCCGCGTAACGAATCCGCTGACCGGCACCCTGACGCTGCTGACCGCTGTGGCGTATGTGGCGATTTATACGCCGCTGAAGCGTTTCAGCACGATCAATACGTTTATCGGCGCGTTCCCGGGGGCTCTGCCGCCGCTGATTGGCTGGACTGCGGCGCGCGGCATGATCGAGTGGCCGGGCGTAGCGCTGTTCGCGATTCTCTTCGTGTGGCAATTTCCGCACTTTATGGCGATTGGATGGATGTATCGCGAGGACTATGCGCGCGCGGGCATCCGGCTGGCCGCAACGCTGCCGGACGAGAAGGATGCGGCGCGGTCGACTGTGATCCAGGCACTGTTCTATGCGGTGCTGATGGTAGCGGTGAGTTTGTGGCCGTTCGTACTGGGCACTGCCGGCAAGGTGTACGCGGTGTCGGCGGCGCTGCTGTCGCTGGGATATCTCTGGTACACGGTTCGGTTCGCCGGGATTCTGCGTTTGCCGGCGGGCGATAGGGCGACGCTGAAGCCTGCGCGTGAGCTGCTGCATGCGTCGATCATTTACCTGCCACTGCTGCTTGCGGCCATGATGCTCGATGCGAGCGGGCGACTGCTTTTCTAACCGGAAATTGAGATCGAAACCATGCCTGCTGCGATTCCCAAGCCGACGACTCTCCGCACGCCACCCAGCGTGATCGCAATGATTATTGCGGTGTCGGCTGCGGCCAGCGCGCTGATCTGCTGGCTGGTGTACTTCCATACGCCCACGGATATCGGCCACACGCAATTGAGGTCGCTGCCACTGGTGAATGCGGTGCTGAATGCCCTGTCGACCGTGGCGCTGCTGACGGGATACTACGAGATTCGGGAACGGCGCATCCTGCACCATCGGGCGTCGATGTTTGGTGCGTTCTTCTTCTCGTCGATCTTTCTGGTGTCGTACCTGGTGAACTTTACGCTGCACGGCGAGACGCGGTTCAACCGCTTCAACCCATGGTGGCCGTTCTACTGGAAGCTGCTGGCATCGCATATTGTGCTGTCCACGATTGCGCTGCCGTTGATCCTGATCACGTTCTTTCTCTCGCTGACGGGGCGTTTTCCGGCGCATAAGAAGCTGGCGCGGTGGACGTTTCCGATCTGGCTCTACGTCTCGGTGACGGGAGTAGTGGTTTACCTGATGCAGGCTGCATGCCGCTAATGACGATCCAGCGCGATACACGGCAACTGCTGCGCACCGGCCTTGCGATCTTTGGGACCGGGGCGGTTGCGGCATTGCTGACGATGACCGTGTTTGGGGGCATTGGACACCAGGGGCCGCATACGAACTCGGGGTGGCTGGCGCTGATGGTGGCGATGGGGTGCCTGCCGACGGGAACGCTGACGCTGGCGCTGGCGATTGCCAAAGTGATCGGGGACAGGAAGAAGTAGCGGAGCCGGCCGCTTATCGTCCACACGGGCGCTTCTGCTATCCTCATTCTTCGCAACTTAAGTAAATCGGAGCACAGTGAAATGGCAAAAGGTGTCAATAAGGTCTTCCTCCTCGGCAACGTCGGCAAAGACCCCGAGATTCGTTCCACCGCGGGCGGCATGACGATCGCCAGCTTTACACTCGCGACGGCCGACCGGCAGAAGGATTCCAGCGGCAACTGGGCCGATAAGACCGAGTGGCACAATCTGGTTGCGTTCCAGCGCACGGCCGAGATCGTTCGCGACTATGTGAAGAAGGGCACCCAGATTTTTGTGGAAGGCAAGATCCAGACGCGCTCGTGGGACGACAAGGAGAGTGGCGCCAAGCGCTACAAGACGGAGATTCTGGTGAATGAGCTTTCGCTGCTGGGCAAGCCCGGTGGTGAGGGTGGCGGTGGCGGCTACTCGCGGTCGTCGTCCAGCGCAGGCTCTGGCGCCGCGCCGGCTGCTCCCGACTACGCCGACCAGGGGATCACAGACGACGATATTCCCTTCTAGGCTGCTGACGCAGTATCGAAGAACGCTTGAGTTCCACGCGAAGAGCGACCTGCTGTGTGGGTCGCTCTTCGTGTTGTTATGGCAGCGCGTGCCGCAGTGCTCCCGAATCGGCCTGACGGAAGCTACACTAGACGCATGATTGACGAAGCGACATTCCGCCGCGAATCCGACAATGCCCTTGAAGCCTTGAAACAGGCGCTTATCGATGCCGAGGATGACTCGGGTAATTTCGAGTTTGAGGACAACAACGGCGTGATGAACATTATTTTCGGCAACGGGTCGTCAAAGTTCGTCGTGACGCCAAATACGCCGGTGCGGCAGGTGTGGATCTCGGCCCAGGCGACCAGTTTCAAGCTCGAGTGGTCCGAGGCGGCGAGCGTATTCGTGTTGCCCAAGACGGGCGAGGCGCTGATCCCGCTCACGGAGCGCCTGCTGCGCGAGCATCTCGGCGACCCTTCGATCACCCTTGCGTGATGTGTCTTCGCATTTTCACTGTTGTTTGCGCCGATGATCCGATAGACTATCGCCACATGCGCTGATCGCAGCAGAGTTGTACGCACGCGTTCTGAACCAAACCGGAATGAACAATAGAACCTTGCGACTAATTGCGGCAGAATCTCGTCCTTGTCAGTAAGCACAGAAAATGCGGCATTGATCCTGGGTCAAAGAGCCGGTAATCACTTTGGCCTGCACATTTTGCCCTCACCTCCGAGCGTTGCAGCAGGAGCGAGCAAACGGAAGGACCGTGACTCCATGTCGCCGCCGCAAACTCTCTCTGTCGCGATCATCACGAAGAATGAAGAGGCGAATCTGCAACGTACGCTGGCCAGCGTCCAGTTTGCCGACGAGATTATTGTGCTGGACTCGTCCTCCACGGACCGCACGGTGGAGATCGCCCGCGCGTACAAGGCCAAGGTTTACGACGAGGAGTGGAAGGGATTTTCCGGGTCGAAGAATTCCGCGATCGCCAAGTGCACGGGGACGTGGATTCTCTCGCTGGATGCGGACGAGGAGCTGAGCCCCAAGCTGCAGCAGCAGATCAAAACGCTGCTGCCGAGCAATCCGCCCACCGACGCGTACTATCTGCGGCGGCGGAACCTGTTTCTTGGGCGCTGGATCAAGCACGGCGGCTTCTATCCCGACCCCAAGCTGCGGCTGTTCCGCAGGGCCGCGGCCAACTTTACGACGCCGCCGCAGTTTGAGAACCGCCCAGTCCATGAAACGATTGCGTTCGACGGCAAGGCGTCCACGCTGGACTACGATCTGATCCACCATGCGTATCCGACGCTGGAGACGTACATCGAGCACATGGATCGCTACAGCACGCTAGGGTGCGGGCTGCTGGTTTCGGCGGGCAAGGTAAGCCGCTCGCTGCCTGCTTTTGTGTGCAACGTATTCCTGGTACCGTTGCTCGGATTTGTGTGGAACTACATCTTCCGGCTGGGCTTTCTGGATGGCCGCGAGGGCTTGTTGTTGCACCTGTATCACGGCACATACACTAGCTGGAAGTACGCGAAGGCGTGGCAGACGACCCGGCCGCCGCAGTCCTAGGGGAGTTTTCAGAGCTGCTGCGATCGCTACAATTGTTTGACAATCCAGTGACATAAGTTTGCGCAGTCGACCGATAGACTCGGCCTTACTCACAATGATGATGGAGGCAATGGGGACTATGCCGATTCCTTTCCAACCATCCCTGCCCGATGCGCCATGCTTCGATGCCGCGCGCAACGCCTGGATTCTGAGCCGATACGTGGATGTCGCGGCTGCACTGCGGGAGTCCTCGTTGTGCCAGGCCACGGCGGCGAATCTCCCGACTACGCCCGACGAGAATGCGCAACACAGCCGGTTGGCTGCCGATGTGCAGGCGGACGTCGCGCGCATGAGCACCGAGGAATGGCGTACGCAGATGGACGAGACGCTCTCCACCCTGCTTGAGGAGGCGAAGGCGCGGAATTGCGTCGACCTGGTGCGCGAAATTATTCATCCGTGGGCAACGACCATGCTGATCACTCTGAACGGCGGGCGGTCCTTCCACTCGCGGCGACTGGCGCAGATCAGTGAGCGGCTGTTTTACGGGCCGGCCGGCGATGAGGAGCCGCTGCAGCATGACGACGACGAAGTGGAGCGACGGCGCAATGCCTCCGAGGACGAACTGAATCGCATGCTCGACGATCGGCAGCTGATGCTGAGCAAGTCGACCTTCTTCGGGCTGACGCAGACACTGCCCAGCTTTCTGGCCAAGGCGTGGCTGGCACTGCTGCAACATCCCGGCCAGATGGAAAAGCTGATCGACAACCCGAAGTTGATGGGAAGTGCGACGGAAGAGTTACAGCGCTATGCGGGCGTGGTGCACACTCTGTATCGGCGTGCTGCGCGTGACGTGCAGGTGGGTGCCATCGACGTTCGCGACGGGCAGATGGTCGCTCTTGAGATGGACTCGGCCAACTTCGATCCAGAGAGGTTCGAGAACCCGTACGAGATGGATGTAACACGCAAGGTCGCGGGGCACCTGGGGCTGGGGACCGGCTTGCACGCGTGCGTGGGGTCGTTCCTGGTGCGGATGGCTTGCTCGGTGGCAACTCCAGTGCTGCTGGCTGCACGCCCTCTGCTGCTGAGAGAGCGCGAGGTGCTGTGGACGGGCGACCGGACTATGCTGTGGCCGCTGTCGATTCCAGTGCGCTTTGCCGCTGAAGAGGCACGCGCGGCGAGCTAGGCGGCCGCGCCTACCAGGGCAGCGGCTCACCCATGTGGACATAGGTCCCGGTGGGGCCGTCGTCGGGCAGCGTTGCCAGTTGTACGCTTGTCCTTGCCCCGTCGACGATCTCCATCTGGGCGCCGTCGCCACCCATCTCCGTCTTCACCCAGCCCGGATGCGCGGAGTTCACCTTGATGCGGGTGTCGCGCAACTCGTGGGCCAGGTGAATGGTGAAAGAGTTCAGCGCCGCCTTCGAGGCATCGTAGGCGAACGTCTTTGAGTTGTAGATGGGTGAGCCCTCGGTTGCGTGCAACTTGAGGGACGCCAGGATGCTGGACAAGTTCACGATGCGGCCAGCCGCGCTCTTGCGAAGCAGCGGCAACAGCGTCTGGGTCAGTTCCACCACGGCGAAGAAGTTGGTTTCGAAGGTTTCGTGCAGCAGGGCGGACGGAGTCGTGCTGGTCTGGTTGGCTCCGCGCGGGTCGAGCAACACGCCCGCGTTGTTGATCAGGATGTCCAGCCGGCCGAACTGTTGCTCGATGAATTTCGCAGCTGCGGTACGGTCGGCGGCGTTCACGACGTCCAGCTTGATGGCGCGGGCATCCACGCCGATGCCGCGCAGTACCTCGGCGGCGGCCTCGCCTCGTGCGAGGTCGCGTGCGCCCACCAGGATCGTCACTCCGAGCTTGCCGAGTTGCTTTGCGGTTTCGAGCCCAATGCCTTTGTTCGCGCCGGTGATCAGCGCGATCTTCGCGGTTGTGTCGCTCATTGCCTTTGTCTCCGAGAGAAATTTCAGCTTCGAGTATGAGATGCGGCAGCGCTCAAAAGCTCCGCATACTTTTTCGGAATTCGCCGGCGTTTCATATCCGGTCCAATGACCACGTGAACCGTCTCCCCCTCGCACAGGAGGTGGCGATCGTCCGCGCGGACGATTTTGTAACCGAAACGGATGATCGGCCCGCGCACGGAGAGGACTCGCGTCTCGACGATCAACTCATCGTCGTAGCGTGCCGGCGCCTTGTACCGGGCAGAGGCCTCTGCCACGGCGATCCAGCAGCCCTCCTCGATTTCGAGGCGTTTGTAGTCGAGGCCGCGCTGCCGCATCAACTCCACGCGCCCCACCTCAAACCAGACCAGGTAGTTCGCGTGATAGACCACCCCCATCTGGTCGGTCTCCGCATAGCGCACGCGCACTCTTGCTTCGCCGACGATCTCGTGTCCTGCGCCGTTTTCGTCCATGCAGATGAGTCTACCCAACGGGACTCTGCTACTGCGAGCGGCTGGCCGACATATTGTGCGTCAATTGGGCTGGCGCATACGCCGGCGCATCTGCAGCCATCCGCGCAGGTCTGCCAGCGCGTTCAGCACAAACATCACCGCCATGGTCAGATCCACCAGGCAAAGGATCTGGATTCGCAGCGGCTGGCGCATGATCCAGTCGTTGCATGGGACCACAATCTGGCGCGTCCCGGAGATGACATACTCGGATGGAGGCATGACGCCCTGGATGGCCAGGGTGCGCGCACAGTCGTCCGGATGCGCGTCGTTCCACATCCGTATCCCGAGGGCCAGCATCAGTCCCAGCAGCAAGGAGAAGACGGTAATGCGTGAGATCACGTCGCTCAGCCCCCGGACCTAAGCCTATAGCAGAACGCGGGGAATTTCGCTCTTCGGCGAGGATCGTGCCACACTTAGGACATGGTGCTCCACTCCGCTACCGACGCGCTTCTTGTCATCGATCTGCAGAACGACTTCTGCCCTGGCGGCGCGCTGGCCGTCCCCAGCGGCGACGAGATTGTTCCCATCATCAACTCGCTTGCGCAGCGATGCGAGCACGTTGTGCTGACGCAGGACTGGCATCCGCGGGGGCACATCTCGTTTTCCAGTGCGCACGCGGGAGCACAGCCATATACCACCGTCGCTGCGTCTTATGGGCCGCAGGCGTTGTGGCCGGATCACTGCGTGCAGGGCACAGCCGGCGCCGAATTCCACGCGGGGCTCGCGGCTCCGCATGCGGAACTGATTCTGCGAAAGGGATTCCGCACGAGCATCGACTCCTACTCGGCGTTTCTGGAGAACGACCGCAGCACGCCGACCGGGTTGGCAGGATATCTGCGTGAGCGAGGCCTGAAGCGGTTGTTTTTGTGCGGCCTGGCCTACGACTTCTGCGTTCGCTTTTCTGCGATCGACGGGACGGCGCTGGACTTCGAATGCATCGTTGTTGAAGATGCGACACGCGCTGTGGGACTGCCCGGAAGTGTGCTGGCTGCCGACCAGGCGTTTGAGGAAGCGGGAATTCAGCGCATCGATTCGAGAGATTTACTCGCCGGCTGATTCGCTCCCTTGTAGCCCCAACTCTACCACTCGCGTCTGCATCGCGCCCAGGCAATTGCCGACGTGTTCTTCCACGTTGAGGCCGAGCAGGGCAGCGCCGCTGGTCATGTCCTCGCGCTTGACGGCGCGGGCGAACGCCTTGTCCTTCATCTTCTTCAGCACACTTTTCACCTCGACGTCACGGATGGACTTCGTGGGTTTGACCAGGGCGCAGGCGGTGAGGAAGCCCGCGAGCTCGTCGCAGGCGAAGAGGGCCTTGTCTAGATGCGACTCCGGGATGACGCCCGAGTAGTCCGCGTGGGCGAGGATTGCGCGCAGGATTGGTTCGGGCCAGCCCTCGGCGCGCAGTGCGTCGACGCCGACGAATGGGTGCTGATCCTGGGTGGGGTGGCGCTCGTAGTCCATGTCGTGCAGCAGGCCGGCGCAGGCATACATGGAGACGAAGTCAGCCGCCTCGTCGCCGGCGAGGCCCAGCCGCGCAGCTTCGATCACGCCGTAGGCCTCGGTGCAGACGGAGACAGCGAGCCCATGCTTGCGCAGGCTTTCGCCCTTCGTCCACGCTTCCAGTACCGCCAACGCGCGCTCCCGCGAGTGCTCAGCTCCCATCGAATCCTCCGTTCCTGCCAGCTTACATGGGCTCTGGCCTTCCGGGCACAACGAACCCCGGGCGTCGCACCTGTTAACTCCGGTGGTTCCACTTCGGTTTTCTTCCGGTTTTCTTTGGGACTCTTTGGCAATACCCCTTGACTCTTTCGATCCCCGGTGTCACTCTAGGCACATCACTCGGACGACGTTATCGGACGTGTGTCGCGGTCCTTGCTCTGGGTCCGCCCGCAATTACAACTTATGGCAACGATGATGGCGTCTGTCGAACAACGGGAAGTGCTCCGTTGCGACCACTGCAGCTTGGTGCAATTCCGCACCGCCAACGCAATGTGCCGGCGCTGCCACAAGTGTCTCGAGGTGGAACTGCCCGAGCCTGAAGTGGCCCCTCTCGCTCTTGTGCCCGAACAGGCCGATAAGCAGGATGGTCTCCAGGTGGCCACTGCGGTTCGCGATCTGCGTCACGTGCGCAATCTGTCGCAACGCCAGCTTGCATCGCGCATGGGCGTGCCGCGCACCTATATCTCCAAGATCGAGAACGGCAAGGCGATGCCGACTCTCAGCTCGCTCGACCGCCTGGCCAGAGCACTCAAGGTCGACATTGCATCGCTGTTGCGCGACGCCAACAATCGTCATTCGGATGAGACGGCCGTGCTCACCGCGGACCCGTTCCTGGCTGAGATTGCAGCGTATACCTCTCAGCTGAATGAGCTGCAGCGCTCCATTTTCCTGAACCACGTGCGCGAACTGGCCGCCGGCCGCCGCCGCACCGCCTAAACCAACTCCGGGTTGCCCTTCGTCGTCTGCCTACGTGCGGATGGTGAAGGCGTAGGCGTACTCGTTGGGGGCCTTGTCGGGCAGGTTGAGCGTCAGGCCCGACGGCTCCTGTGCAAAAGTGACTGATCCGCCGCCGATCAACTCGACGCGCTGGATCGGTTTGGGCAGCGAGGTCGAGCCCTTCGCCAGGGTCTTGATCACGAGCTTGCCGCTGGTCGGCCAGACGAAGGCAAAGGCATAGACCGTTTCACCCTTCTGCGTAAAGCGGATGTCCTCCGACGTATACGCGCGCTGGTTGCGCTCGTTGAAGTTGGAGTTGTTGGCGACGTCTGGCGGACCTTCTCCAAATACTGCAAACGGCCGGGTTCCATAGATGGCCTCGCCATGTTTGGGGATCCAGGTTGCGATCGTCTCCAGGAAGGTGCGCTCGTCCGAGTCGATGGTGCCGTCGCCCTTTACCGGGATATTCAGCATCAGGTTGCCGTTCTTGCTGACAATGTCGATGAGCGAGTGAATGACCGACTTGGGCGTCTTGTATTTATGGTTCTGGAAGGTGGCGAGGTTGTAGTGCCAGTCGCCGATGCAGGTGTCGGTCTGCCAGGGCTGATCGAGGATCCCCTGGGCTTTGCCGCGCTCGATGTCCAGTGTGATGGCGCCGACATGGTCCGGCCGCAGGCCCTTGCCGTTGACGACGACATCCAGGTGGCCCTTGTCGCGGATGGATGAGTTGTAATAGTGCGCGGCGAAGGCGAGGCCGTACTGCTCGAAGGGCAGTTCCGTGTCGTCGAAGTAGACGAGGTCGGGCTTGTAGGTGTCGGCGAGGTCCTGGACGCGCATAAACCAATTCTCAGCGAGCTTCGGATTGTTGGGCGGGATTTCCTCGTGCCACTTGGCGTCGTTGAGCTTGTGCCAGGCGTTGGCGTCGGCGATGCTCTTGATGCCGTCGGGCATCACGATGTTGCGGCCGGTGTAGAGTTCCTGCGGGTCGTAGCCCTCCCACCACTTGCCCTTGCCGTCGGCCTTGGTCACGGTGTAGGCGTCATAACGGACGCCCGCGAGCGGGCCTTCGAGGTCGTAGGCATAGGCCGCCTGAAGCCAGTGCCACGCGTGCGACGCGTGGTTGGTGACGGCGAAGCGCAGGCCGTGCTGGCGCGCCAGCTTGCCGTAGATGCCGACGATATCCTTCTTCGGTCCAATGTTGACTGAATTCCATTTGTGGAAACGGGAGTTGTAGTTATCGAAGTTGTCGTGATGATTGGCGAGCGCGGTAAAGTACTTTGCGCCGGCGGCGACGTACAGGTTCATCAGCTCTTCGGGCTTCCAGTTCTCCGCCTTCCAGCGATTGTTCATCTCCATCCAGCCGACCTTGGATGGATGGCCGTACGTCTTCACGGCGTGGTCGTAGTCCTTGTCGCCTTGCAGATACATGCGGCGCGCATACCAGTCGCCCTGCTCGGGGACGCACTGCGCGGTCCAGTGATTCCATATGCCGAACTTGGCGTCGCGGAACCACTCGGGCGTTTTATAGCCCATTTTCAGAGAGTCCCATGTCGGCTGGAAGGGGCCCGGCGCGATGTGTACATTGGCAGGCGCCTGGGCCAGAAGTCCGGGTGTGGATATCCTCGACGCGAGGGCAGCGGCAGGTGCTGCGGCGAGGGCAGACTTAAGCAGGCGGCGGCGAGTAAATCGGGTGGCACCCATGCCGCTCATCATAGACGGGCAGAGGCTATTGAGGAAAGCGTTTACCTTGGCCCTATCCGGGGGTGATACTGGAACGCGTAAAATCAAGGCTGCCTCCCATGCCAGTTGCCCGCAAATCCGATTCCCCGCTCGAGCTCGCGACCGAAGTCTTCGAGGGAGATTACCGCCCGGCCCAGGCTGACCTGGCGAGCGTACCGGAGAATGGGGCCGAGCCGGGCCTGAGTCTTTCCGGATCGTCACCGAATATCCGGCTGGAGCCGCTGCAAATCGACTTTCTGATACGGCTGGCCGATGCGCTGAACACGACGCTCGATCTGAACACGCTGATGCATCGCGTCGCTGACATGGTGCGCGCCGTCATCGACTACCGCATCTTCGCAATTCTGCTGGTCAACGACCGCACCGGCGATCTGCGCATGCGCTTCCAGACTGGGCACACGTCGGAGGTCGAGCGGATGCGCATCAAGCCCGGCCGCGGCATTGTGGGCCAGTCCGCGTTGCAGAAGTCATCGATTCTGGTCGAGGACGTGCGCAAGGCAGAGAACTACATCGACGCCAACCCGAACGTGGTGTCGGAGCTTGCGGTTCCACTGATCGTCAAGAATCGTGTCGTCGGCATCATCGATCTGCAGTCCGAGATCCCTGGGTTCTTTACCGCGGAGCACCAGCGGCTGCTGGAGTTGACTGCCTCGCGCATGGCGATTGCGGTGGAGAATGCGCGGCTCTACACCCGCGTATCGCGTCAGGCGTCGACCCTGACCGTGCTGAACGAGATCTCGCGCGAGATTACCAGCATCCTCGATCTCGACGATCTGCTGGAACGTATCGGTCTGCTGATGAAGCGGGTCATCGACTTCCAGATGTTCACCATCCTGCTATGGAGCGATCGCACCGAGCGTTTCGAGCACCGCTTCAGCTCGCGCTTTGGCGAACGCATCAAGCGGGAGCACAACGTGATGCTGGGGGAAGGCATCATCGGCCATGCCGCACAACAGAGGACGCCGATTCTCGTCCCCGACGTTCGCAAGGATCCGCGCTACATCGTAGCCAACCCCGAGGTGCGATCGGAGTTGTCCGTGCCGCTCATCTACAAGGGCAAGGTCATCGGCGTCATCGACCTCGAGCACACGCGCGTCAACTACTACAACGAAGAGCATCAGACCACGCTCTCGACTTTGGCCGCACAG
Organism: Acidobacteriaceae bacterium; assembly: GCA_036498865.1. Lineage (GTDB taxonomy): Bacteria > Acidobacteriota > Terriglobia > Terriglobales > Acidobacteriaceae > Edaphobacter. The sequence goes on from DASYEU010000045.1 coordinate 62,274, forward strand.
GTTGCGATCTCGATTGCGAACGCGCGCCTGTACCAACGGATCCACGAGGAGGAGCAGCGGCTGGAGCGCGACCTGGCAATGGCGCGCGAGGTGCAGCTGCGCCTGCTGCCGCCCGCGCCTCCGCAGCCGCGTCATGCGGAGATAGCCGCGGCGTTTCTTCCGGCGCGCTCCATCGGTGGCGATGTGTACGACTTCATCGACTATGGAACCACAGGCGCCAAGCCGCTGCACCGCAAGCGCGTCGCCATCGTGTTGGGAGACGTCTCAGGGAAGGCGGCACCGGCTGCGTTGTACGCTGCGCTGGTTTCCGGCATTCTGCGCTCACTGGCGGCGCGCAGGCTGCCCCCGGCGGAACTGCTCGCCGAGCTGAACAACCAGTTGCAGGAGCGTAAGCTGGATTCGCAATACGTCACGATGTTGATGGCGGTGTGGAACGACGAAAAGCGCACCCTGCACCTGGCGAATGCCGGCTCGGTGCAGCCGCTCTATGTGACGAGTGTGCCGGTCGCTGCAAGCGCCGACCAGGTAGCCGGCGAATGTGGCCCCGGGCCAGCCAGCATCAACGTCAGCACGATTCAGACCGAGGGCTTTCCGCTTGGCCTGTTTCCGGATGCGAAGTATGACGAACTGACAATCGCGGCCAAGCCCGGCGACGTGCTGGTCTTCTTCTCCGACGGCATTGTGGATGCGGAGAACGCGCAGGGCGAGATGTTCGGCCCCGACCGTCTCGCGGATGTGTTGCGCGAGCATCCGTCGGCATGTACCTCGGCGCAGGCTACCGTGGACGCCATCCTCGCCGCAGTCGGCGAATTTCAGGCCGGCACCGCGCACTTCGACGACGAGACGCTGGTCGTGCTGCGCGTGCTATAGGGCGACTCTGTAGCTTCAGTAGCCGTTGCCGCCGGCCTGCGACGGCGCGTGTCCGGCCAACTCCGCCAGAATCTTCACACTCGCGCTTGCTCCGATGCGCGTGGCTCCTGCGTGCAGCATTGCGCTGGCGTCGGCCAGTGAGCGGATGCCGCCCGAAGCCTTCACCCCTGCGCGTGCGCCGACAACCCCACGCATCAGCGCGATGTCGTCGACTGTGGCGCCGCCGGTGGAGAAGCCCGTCGATGTCTTGATGAAGTCGGCGCCGGCCGCAAGGGCGAGTTCCGATGCGCGGTGCTTCTCTTCGAACGTCAGCAGGCACGTCTCGAGGATCACCTTCACGATTCCACCCGCGCCGTGCGCCAACTCCACAACTCCTCGAATGTCCTGCTTGACCAGGTCGAAGTCTTCCTTGCTGCCGGACTTCAATAATCCGATGTTCAGCACCATGTCGACGTCATGCGCGCCCAGCTTCAGCACGCGTGCGGCCTCGTCGCGCTTGGACGCAGAGAGCGTAGCGCCCAGCGGGAAACCAATCACAACGCCGACGGGAACGCCCGTTCCGGCCAGCGTCTCTGTCGCGACACGCACCCACGCGGGATTCACCATGGCGCAAGCAAAGCGATGCTCGGCCGCTTCGTGGCACAGGCGGATGACCTGCGCGCGCGTGGCCTCCGGCTTCAGCAGTGTGTGGTCCAGGACGGCTGCGAGCGTAGCGCCTGAAGACAGGGTGTGGGAGGCAAAGGCATTCGCATCGAATGGCGCAGATTCTGCAATCGAGAGCGTAGGTGTGTTCATCGTTGTCGTGTTGCTCCTGCCGGGCGAAGGAAACCGCCCGCTACTTTCTATCATAGGCCGGTTGCGGTTGGCTCAACCGGGGTCGTCAGCAGAGGTGATGCGTATCACACGATTGGGGTTGCAGGCCGCGCAAAATTCACGTGGACAGGCCGTCTGCGGTCTCCTATCGTACTGCTAGAAATTCAAACGAAGTGTTCGCCTGTACGTTTTTTATGGTCCGCTGCCTTGGAAGGGTAGGTGTGGGCTTTGCCTTGGTTTTGTTGTTGGGGTGCCAGAGCATCATTGCTCCCGTGCCCCTCTCGGTGCTGGAAGGGAACATTTCCTTCGCGCTCAGCGCCAGCACGACCATGTCGACCTACCCGTTAACGGGTGCGACTCAGTTGCTGCACGACCCGAGCGTGATCCGTCAGGGCAATACCTACTACGTCTTCACATCGGACTGGATGGGACTACCCGCCGGAAATTACTTGCCGATGCGATGCTCGCAGGATGAGGTGAACTGGACCGAGTGCGGCAGTGTCTTCTCGCAGATCCCGGCCTGGGTTCAGCGCAAGGTGCCGGGCGCGACGGCGCTGTGGGCTCCGGACATCTCGTACTTCAACGGCCAGTACCACGTCTACTATGCCGGGTCGACTGCCGGGTCACAGCGCTCCGTGATCGGGCTCGCGACCAACACGACGCTGGATTCGACGAACCCCGCTTACAAGTGGGTGGATGCAGGCGAGGTGCTGGAGTCGGCGCACGGAGACGACTTCAACGCCATCGACCCCAACATCGCAATCGATGCATCGGGCAGCGTCTGGATGACCTTCGGCAGCTACTGGTCGGGCATCAAGCAGATTCAGATCGATCCGCAGACGGGCTTGCCTGTGGCGAAGGCGTCGCATCTTTCCCTGGCGACTCGGCCGGGCGTCTCCAACAATCCCATTGAGGGCGCGTCGATCGTTCGCCACGGAGCGTTCTACTACCTCTTCGTTTCCGTCGACTACTGCTGCAACGCGAATCCCGCGACCGACAACTACAAAGAGATGGGGGGGCGATCGTCCAGTCCGCAGGGTCCGTTTGTCGATTCGAATGGAGTGCCCATGTTGCAGGGCGGGGGCACCGTGATCCTGGAAGGGGAGGGAACATGGAATGCTCCGGGAGGCGGCACGGCCTACGTCGACCCGGTGAGCGGCGAGAGCTTACTCGTGTTCCACGCGCTGAAGATGACGGAGAACGGCACACCCTATCTTTGGGCAAAGCAGATCCAATGGCAGAATGACTGGCCGGGGCTGATGTAAGACGATGCCACCCGGGCAAAGTCTCTGCGTGACAAGCATTTGATTATGGGATGACAAATCACTGACAGTTCACTGACACATCGCTCACTTCGCGGGCCTAATCTCCATAGATTGTCGGTAGATACGCCCACCGGCACGTCGCTTTTGTCTCCCAACAAAAGCACGGAGCGAGGTCACACATGCAGCAGTCGGCGGCGCATTCGTTTCTGGCCAAGGCGAAACATCCTCACTACCCCTGCGACAATCCCACTCTCACCGGGCGATACAGAACCAGGACTCTACTGATTGCGGGCCTCATTGCAGCAGTAGGAGCACCGTGCAGCATTGCTTCCGCGCAAACCGCAGGTACTTACCAGGTGACGCCCATCATCACCGACACCGCCATCGCCGGTACGACCACTACGGTGGACGCCGCCTTCATCAACCCATGGGGCATCTCCGGCGGCAATACGCTCTGGATCAACACAGCAAACACCGGCTTCAGCTACCTCAGTTCGGTCACCGGAGTTCTTGGAGCCTTCAAAGCGACCGTTCCTCCTGCAAGCGGCACCGGCACTGGCTTGCCGTCTGGCACCATTCAGAACACAACAGCCAGTGGCTTTGTCCTCTCCAACGGCACCAAGGCATCGTTCCTCTTCTCCACGCTCGATGGCACCATCTCCGGCTGGAACTCGGCAACGTCTGCTACCGGGAATCACGCCATCATCCAGGTCAACAACAGCTCGAGCGGCGCAAGCTACACCGATATGGCGCTGGTCACCAACACCACCGGTAGTTTCGCTCTCGTGCCGAACTTCGGAGCCGGCGGCAAGGTCGAGATCTACAACACCAGCTTCCAGACAGCCACGCTGGCCGGAACATTCACCGATCCGAACATCCCCGCCGGCTACGCACCGTACGCCATCAAGGTCATCGGCACCCAGGTGTTCATTACCTACATGTTGCGTCCGGGATCCGGCAACTATCAGCCGACGCTCGGCCCCAACACCGGCTTCGTCTCTGTCTTCGACGTGAATGGCAACTATGTCTCGCGTGCGGTCACAGGCGGCAATCTGAATGCACCCTGGGGTATCACCATCGCTTCCGCAGGCTTCGGCATCTTCGGAGGCGACCTGCTGGTCGGCAACTTCGGCGACGGCCTCATCACTGCATACAAGATCACGACGGACGGCTCGCCATATCTCTACCAGGGAACGCTCGCCGACAACACGGGCAAACCCATTGCCAACCCGGGCTTGTGGGAGATCTTCGTTTCCACATCGACCGCCGCACTGCCGAACTCGATTTATTTCGATGCAGGCACCGGCGGACAGAAGCACGGGCTGCTCGGGGTTCTTACGAACTCGACAACGGCCGTTGGAAGTCCAACCTTCAACTTCAGCTCCTCGACTCCGGTCACGACGGCGAAGGTCGGATCGTCCTCGCTGGTCACACTCAGCATCGCTCCCACCAACTCGTTCGCGGGCACGGTGACGTTCAGTTGCAGTGGCCTGCCTACCAGCGCTGCCTGCAGCTTTGCGACGCCGCAACTCAACGTTTCGGCGACTGCGCCGGCTACCGAGGTATTGACAATCCAGACCTCGGCCGGCACACAGGGCTACCTGCGGATGGGGCAGATCGTCTCGGCCCACTCCAACCTGGTCTTCGCGATGCTGCTGCCGTTCGGGGCGCTGCTATCGTTGCGCCGCCGCAAGAAGTTTGCGGGTCTCCGCATCCTGGGAGTGCTCACCGTGCTGGCCGCAACCACAGGTTTGATCGTGGGCTGCGGAGGCTCGGGTACGGCCGCCACACCGGCCGGTACGTCGAGTGTGGTGGTCACCGCATCGTCGGGTAGCGTCTCGCAAACAACCACGATCGCGCTCACGGTTCAATAAGTGTTGTAAAGGGTGCCTCCTGCCTGGCCGCTCCCTGCACCGGGGAGCGGCCTTTTTTTGGCAAGATTGGCCTGAAGACTAGTGTCCGGCGTCGTTCGGGAACAGGCGGATGTCCGGCACGTTGCGGTAGACCTCGGCGTAGTCCATGCCGTAGCCGATAACGAACTGGTTCGGAATCTTGAAGCCGACGTAATCCGCCTCGATGGGCACTAGGCGGCGCTCGGGCTTGTCCAGACAGGTCGCGATCTTTAGTGACGCCGGCTTGTGTTGCAACATCAAACCGCGGAGGTAGCTCAACGTCAGCCCGGTGTCGAGAATGTCCTCAACGATAATCACGTGCCGGCCTTCGATGGGATTGTCGATGTCCTTGATCAGTTTCACCGCGCCCGAGGAAACGCGCGCGCGGCCGTAGCTGGACACCGCCACGAAGTCGAATGTGTTGTCGATGTGGATGGCGCGGGCCAGGTCCGAGAGAAAGATGGCCGCGCCCTTCAGCACGCCGATCAGCACCAGCGGATGGTCTGTGCTCAGGCCTTCGTAGTCGGCGGTGATCTGGCGGCCAAGTTCCGCGACACGATCGGAGATCTCTGCGGCAGAAAAAAGGACATCCATCTGGGCGGCGGGAGGGAAGGCAAGCGTACTGGTGGACATGGGGCTAGGGTAGCCTAATGGCGGCCCCGAGGTCGAGTGATGTGCATCACAGCCGCGTGCAACTTCCGGGGCAAGTCACCCTGCCAGATATACTTTAAGCAGAAGTGAGGTTTATGTATCCCTATGTGAATCTTGGGCCCGTGCATCTTGGCATGTTCGGGTTTCTGCTGTGGCTGGCGGCGGTCGCCGGCACCATCGTGCTGTACAAGAACTTTGCCCGCAACGGTGTGGACGCGGACGCGCTGAACGTCGTCGCCGTGGTCGTCGTTTCGGGCGTGATCGGTGCCAAGGTGTGGCACGAGCTGCAGGATATTCAGCAGTTGAAGCTGGCGCTGCAAGTCATCGGCCGTCCCGGCTGGCATCATCCGCTGGACGTCACGATGGGATTCCTCACCTGGTTTCGCGACGGATTCGCGTGGTTCGGCGGCATGGTCGCCGGAATTGCTGTGTTGATGAGCCAGGGCGTCGGCGCACGGTTCAAAGGGCCGGGCTGGAAGTCGATTGAAGATCCGGGGCCGGCTCCCGGAGCGCGCATTGGCGCGATCCGCATGCTCGATCTAGCTGCGCCCGCGGCCGCGCTTGGGTACGGGGTGGGCCGCATCGGCTGCCTGCTGGCGGGCGATGGTGACTACGGTATGAACACCACGCTGCCGTGGGGAGTTCACATGGCGAAGAACGCGCTGGTTCCGCCGAATCCTCCCAATGCGCTCGTCCAGCCGACGCCGATCTACGAACTGCTGTTCTCGCTGGTCGTGTTCTGGATCCTGTGGCAGTTGGGCAAGCGGTCGCGTCCGGTGGGCTGGCTCACGGGACTCTACCTGGTTCTGTCCGGCATCGGGCGGTTTCTGGTCGAGTTCGTGCGCATCAATCCGAGGCTCTACTTCCACGGCACCATGAGCAACGCGCAAGTGGCGGCAGTGGCCAGCGTTCTCGTAGGATTGGTTGTGCTGGGCGTGTCGCAGGCGCGGCAGGTGCAGTGGACTCCGGAACTTGCCTCCAACCCGCCAGCCTGAGGTTCCAAACTGTCGCTCGGCAGCCTTGCCGAGGTATAGTGGCCCGCGAGACAAAAATGCATCGTGGGGGAACTATGAAGGCTTGGACCTATCGGCTGGCGGTGTGCGCGACTGTCGCAACTTTGGCAACTTCGCTTCCGGCTGCGCCCAGCGCGCAGAAGATGCCTGCAAAGAAGACCATCGTCGTCGCGGCGGACGGCAGCGGCCAGTTCAAGACGGTGCAGGAGGCGGTGGACTCCGCGCCCGACGGCAATGTGCGCATCAACATCAAGCCGGGCGAGTACCGCAACCTCATCACGGTCAGCACCAACGGCGTTGAGCTGCGCGGGCTGGGCAAGACACCGCAGGACGTCGTCCTGGTGTACGACAACTCCGCCGGAACGCCCGGACCGGACGGCCGCGGTCTCGGTACGGGCAAGTCGGGGACGATCATGGTGACTGGCGACGACTTCCATGCAGAAAACCTGACCATCGCCAACGACTTTGAGAAACGCCACGAGCGCTCCAATCAAGGCTCGCAGGCCGTCGCGCTGCATGTGACCGGCGACCGCGAAATCTTCCGGCGAGTGCGCTTCCTCGGCTTTCAGGACACGCTCTACGCCGACTCCAAGCTGTGCCACACGCCGGGCGACGCTACCACCTGCCACGCCGCGCGGCAGTACTACTCGGACTGCTACATCGAGGGCCACGTCGACTTCATCTTCGGCGATGCCAAGGCCGTGTTCGATCGCTGCGAGATTCACACCATGCCGCACGTGATGGACACCATCACCGCGCAAAGCCGGCTGCGGCCCGCGGAGGATTCCGGCTACGTCTTCCGCGACTGCACCGTGACGGGCGCGGAAGGCTCTGAGGACATTCTGCTCGGGCGGCCATGGCGAGCGTATTCGACCGTGATCTTCCTGAATACCGACTTCAAGGCGCCACTCGATCCGGCTGGATGGAAGGAGTGGAACGGCGCGCTCGCCACCAGCGACTACGCCGAATACAACTCCCACGGGCAGGCGGGCGACGTGACCAGGCGGATCGCGCCGAGCAAGCAACTCACCTCGGCCGACCTCGCGAAATATTCCACCAAAGCATGGCTGGCGGGCACAGACAACTGGGATCCGGAGAAGATCCACTAGTCAAGCCGACGCGGTTCGCCCGATCTAAGTTGCCCATTGACAGATAAATACGGAGATTCTGAAGCGTTGCGCCCGAATGACGGCGGAGCGCGGTGAGCTACCTCGTCCGAATTATAAGTACCGTCGAACGTTCCGGGAACACGATGCTCTTCACGAGCAGACCAGCCAGTATCAGCACAAGAAAAAGGCTGCTCACGAAGATATAACGCCTTTCGATGACCAAAGAGTACTGGACGGGAGCATGGGTCCAATAGCCGATTGGGTCGAAAATTTCATTGACATAGAGTACTCTATAATGCGGAGTATCTGTGGAGGCTAGTTATGACCATGAACTCTGAACCGGACGGCGGCGCTTCGCGCGACGATTTGCTACAACGCATCGAGCTGATGGAGACGATGATTGCCGAGGGGCGCCAGGCGACGGCCCGCTTTGGGTGGATCTTCGTGTTGTGGGGCCTGGTGGACATTGGGGGCATGGCGCTGGAGATGGCGCATCCCGGCCACATCTGGAACTGGCCGGTTGCTCTGACGATTGGCATGGCATTGCAGTTTGCCGGGCTGAGTTTGCGAAAACGCGTAGGACGGGAGTGTCGTCCGAACACCCAGGCGCGGGCCGTCTCGGCGATTTGGGGCATGATGGGTGCGACGCTGGTGATGTACTGCTTCACAGCGATCTTCAGTCACCAGGCAAACGGGCGGGGCTATCTTGCCGCGATCTTTATGACGATCGGCCTCGCCCACGCGGCAAGCGCGATCATCCTTCGCTGGCCGGTGCAGGGCGGGGTCGCAGTCCTGTGGTGGGCCGGCGGAATCACCTGCTTCTTCGTCTCGGGTGCTTGGTTCCTGACGATCTTCGGGGTGGAGATGGTGTTTGGCATGGTGCTGTTCGGCCTGTACGGCATATATCTGGACCACCGCTCGGCGCAGCGCATCGACGGTGCCCATGCCTGACCTTCCCGAACTCGATCCTGTCATTCACGGCAAGCTGCGGCTGGCGGTGCTCTCGCTGCTGGTGGGCGTGGAGGAGGCGGACTTCAGCTGGCTACGGCAGAAGACCGGTTCGACCGACGGCAACCTGGGCGCGCAGATGATCAAGCTGGAAGAAGCCGGTTACGTGGCGATGGAGAAACGGTTTGCCGGTCGCAAGCCGCAGACGCTGTATCGCATGACGTCGACCGGCCGCGAGGCTCTGGCAACGTATGTCTCGGCGTTGAAGCACCTGCTGGGTGGGGCTTTCTGATTGCGGGGGCACAGCGTTTGACCGCGCTGCGCCTCCCGCCGTATGGATGAGGCTATTCCTTCGACATGGCCTCGCGGACCGACTCCTGCGGCGCGGCGAAGAAGGCGTTCGAGAGGACCGCTCCGACGATGGCTCCTATGATCGGTGCGACCCAGAAGAGCCAGAGTTGCGAGATGGCCCAGCCGTGCACAAAGAGTGCGGTGGCGGTGGAACGGGCCGGGTTGACCGAGGTGTTGGTCACCGGGATGGAGATCAGGTGGATAAGGGTGAGCGCCAGGCCGATGGCGACCGGAGCGAATCCCTTGGGCGCGCGTTCGTCGGTGGAACCGAGAATCACGAGCAGGAAGAACGCGGTGCAGATGACCTCGCAGAGGAAGCAGGCGGCCATACTGTAGTGATCGGGTGAGTGGTCCGCGTATCCGTTGGAGGCGAAGCCACCGGCGACGGAAAAGCCTGCTTTGCCCGAGGCGATCTGGTAGAGCGCTCCGCCGGCGAGGATTCCGCCGATCACCTGCGCAATGATGTACGCAGGCAGCTCTTTGGCAGGGAAGCGACGTGCGGTTACCAGCCCGATGGAGACGGCGGGGTTCAGGTGGCAGCCGGAGACGTGGCCGATGGCGAACGCCATGGTCAACACCGTGAGCCCGAAGGCCAGGGCAACTCCAGCGAAGCCAATGCCAAGCGTTGGAAAGCCGGCTGCGAGGACGGCTGCGCCGCAACCTCCGAAGACCAGCCAGAACGTGCCAAACATCTCGGCGATGGAACGTTTGAACAGGGACATGGGTATCTCCTTTTCTTTCCGGGACAGACAGTGGCATGGACAGCGAACCTGCGAATGCTACCACGCTAAGGTCTGCCAATGCATGAAGATCGTGCAACGGGAGCGCCCGGCATCGTGTCTGGGCCCGCAAACGTCTAACATGGAACAATGGTCGAGCTTCGCCGCCTGAGGGCACACATCGCAGCGTCGCTTCACCGGCTGGCCGTCGCACGTATTCGGACGCGCCAGGTTGGTGTGCTTGCGCTTTTTTGCACTGCCGGAGCCGCCTTCGGTCAGGGGCCGAGCGCCCGCTTCGACCTGACGGGACCGAAGGTTGAGGTTCGCGTCACCCGGGGAGGCGTGACACTGCCGATTGCGTCGGTGCCGAACCTGCAGGCGGGCGACCGGCTATGGCTGCACCCGGATCTTCCGCCCACGCAGTCGGTCCGCTACCTGATGGTGCTGACGTTCCTGCGCGGGACGACGAATCCGCCGCCGGACCAGTGGTTCATCCGGATCCAGACCTGGGAAAAGAAGGTGCGCGAGGAAGGCGTCGAGGTGACGGTGCCGAACGAGGCGCAGCAGGCCGTGCTGTTCCTTGCGCCGGTTACGGGTGGCGATTTCAGTACGCTGCGCTCCGCAGTGCAGGGAAGGCCTGGCATTTTTGTGCGCGCATCGCAGGACCTCGCGGCGGCCGGGTTTGAGCAGGCCAGGATCGAGAAGTACATCGCGTCGATGCACGAACTCTCGCCGGAGCAGGCGGCGGACTCGAAGCAGCTTCAGGAGCACTCGAACCTGATTGCGGCGACGTTGGCGCTGAAGACGAATGGAGACTGCATCAAACTGCAGCCGGATCAGCAATACACATGCCTCACGCAGACGGGCAGCCAGAACTTGCTGGACGACGGGCACGGGCAAACGATCGTCGATGCGCTGACGGGAGGCGCGAGCGCTGGGCTGATTGGCACGGCGGCGTCGACGCAGATGCTGGGGGGCGGGCTGTACTCGGCCTACGTGGGCAGCATTGTGGACCTGGTGCACATTATGGGGGCGCTGCATACGGCGCAGTACCAGTACATCCCGGCGATCGCGTTCCCGCAACAGCAGGCGTTGAATCTGCGGCTGAATACGCCGCCGTCGTTTCATAATCCGAAGTCGGTGATTGTGATTGGCCTGCCGGCAATCCAGTCCACAACGCCGCCACCGCTACGTGCCGCGGATCCCAGGGAGGTTGCATGCCTCCAGCGGCCGGATGTAGTGCTGCCGGTGGAGGGCGCGCCGCTGGTGTTCTCGACGGGATTCGCGCACGACCTGATGCTGCGGCTGAATGAGCCCGCCGGCGCGAAGCCGGGACCGCCGAAGGAGATTCCTCTGACCGCGGATGCGTTCCGGGGTGGATTGGTGCTGGCCCCGGAAGAAAAGCGGCGAGCTCTTCCGACTCCTCCGCCGGAGGGTGCGACTCCAACCCCGGCCGCGCCCGTGAGCGATTCTCCGGCAGGCGCGGAGTTGACGGGGACGATCCACGGATTCTGGGGCTTCGACGCGTTTGCCGGGCCAACCATGCCGCTGCAACAGACGCCCGGTAAGGATTGGAAGATCACTGGCGACGATTCGCTGATTGCGGGCAGGGACCAGCATGTGCTGATCAGTTCGACGGGAACGGCGTGCATCCAGCGCATTGAGCTGGAGCCAATGTCCGGCACGGTGCAGCCGGAGACGTGGAAGCCGTCGAATAAACCGAACGCAGTGGACCTTACGATCGACGTGCCGGTACATGACGCCGGAGACGCCCACCTTGCGATCCGGCAGTTCGGTGACCCGAAGCCCGCGATGGTGAGCCTGGTCTCGTATGTTGAGCCGGCAAAGTTGGAGGCGCTGCGCTTCCACGCTGGAGACACCAACGCGACGTTGACGGGTACGAGTCTCGACCAGGTGCGGCAGGTGGAGTTCGGGGGGCTGACGTTCAAGCCGGCGGAGCAAGGAAATGCAGTGCAGCCGAATGGGAAGTCGGAGTTGCGGCTTACCCTGCCTGCGGATGCGAAGGCGCCAGAGCTCGCGGCCGGCAGTCACATGGCCGCGCAGGTGTCCTTGCAGGACGGCCGGAGGATCCGTCTCCCGTTAGTGGTGGAGGCGGCACGGCCCGTGGTGACGGTGATCGGCAAGGCGGATATCATGCCGCCGCAGGACGCAACGGCGCCGAAGAATCAACTCCACATCCGGCTGCCTGACGAGCAGGACCTGCCGGTGGGCGATGTGCTGACGTTTTCGCTGAAGTCGACGAGGCCGTTTCCGCGGAACGGGATGATCGAAATTGCGAGCCAGGATGGGGCGCTGCACACGACGCTCAGCCTCGCGGACTCCAATCCGTCGCTGATTATGGAGAGTCCCGACACGCTGCTGGCGACGTTGCAGCCCATCAAGGTGTTCGGGCCATCGGCGTTCGGGCCGATTCGCGTGCGGGCAGTGGGACCGGATGGCGCCGCCGGTGACTGGCTGCCGCTGGTGACACTGGTGCGGCTGCCGACGATCAGCAGCCTGAATTGCACGGTCGCGGAGCCGGCGGCTGCAGCCCGCCCGGTCAAGCGAACTCCAGCGCGCAAGACCGATGCGCCTCCTGCTGCTGGAGTGGATGCGGCGGGCAATGCCTCTGCGGCGTCCCCGGTTCCTGCCGCTACGGCCGGCGCGGATCCCGTCCCCGAAACTTCCGCATCTACCGAGCCGTCGTCTCCGGACAAGCCGGCTGCAGGCTCACCCACGGCCGCGTCATCCACGGCTTCGTGCACGCTGAGTGGCGCCGGCCTCTACTTCATTGACTCAGTCGCCACGGACGACTCGTTCACCAACCCCACCCGAGTTCCAGAAGGATTCGTCGGCACCTCGATCTCGGTTCCACCGCCGAATGGCGCGGTGTACTATCTGCGCCTGCGCGACGACCCCGCCACCGTGGACACGGTGACGCTTCCCGCAGGGCCGCTCTAGAGCGCGAGCAAGCCCCAGGACTATTCCTTAGTGCTTCTGGCGGTATCTACGCCGATGGCACCGGTGGCAGACCCTTCTGCACCCGGCTGTGGTGGCGTCCGTAGAGGAAGTAGATCAGCAGGCCGACGATCAGCCACACGACCAGCCGGATCCACGTGATCAAGGGCAGCGACGCCATCATCAACAGCGCGAAGCCGATACCCAGGATTGGCGTTACAGGCATCCATGGCGCGCGGAACGGTCGTGCCAACTCAGGGCTCCGTTTGCGCAGCACCCAGACGCCGGCGCTGACAATGATGAAGGCCAGCAGCGTGCCGATGCTGGTCATCTCGCCGAGGCTCGCCAGGGGAATCAACGATGCGAAGGTAGCGACGACCAACCCGACGGTCAGCGAAGAAATCCACGGTGTGCGGAACTTCGGATGCACGCTGGAAAACATCTTCGGCAACAGGCCATCCTTCGACATGGAGAAGAACACGCGGCTCTGTCCCAGCAGCATCACGATCATGGTGCTGGTGAGCCCGCCCAGCGCGCCGATCTTGACCAGCATGCTGCCCCACCGGACTCCGGTCGCGTCCATTCCCACCGCAAGCGAATCGGGCACGCCCAGATTCTTGTAGTTGACCAGCCCGGTGAGGACCAGGCCCACCAGGATATAGAGCACCGTGCAGATGGCGAGAGAGCCCAGAATCCCCACCGGCATATCCTTTTCCGGGTTCTTCGATTCCTGGGCCGCGGTCGAGACTGCATCGAATCCGATATACGCAAAGAAGATCACCGCTGCGCCTCGGCACACGCCCGACCATCCGAACTGCCCGAAGCCTCCCAGGTTAGGCGGCACGAACGGGTGCCAGTTCAGTTTCAGCATCTCCGGATGCGTGAGAAGTGTGTATCCGCCGATGCCGATGAAAATCATCAGCACGCTCACCTTCACCACGACGATGAAGCTATTGAAATTAGCCGACTCCTTAATGCCGATGATCAGCACCGTGGTGGCAAACATGATGCCGAGGAACGCCACCAGGTTAAAAACTCCATGCTGCTGAGGGAGCGATGAAGGGTCGATGTTCGCCATCAGCAGCTTTTCCTTCAGCGCGTTATTCAGCAACTCCCAGTGCCCGTGCCACTGCACGAAGGTGGAGCCCGGAACGCCCGCCAGCGCCGGCGGCAGCCGTATCCCGAGATCCTGCCCAAGCGAGAGCACGTATCCGCTCCACCCGGAGCACACCGTGGCTGCGCCGAACGCATATTCCAGCACCAGGTCCCAGCCAATGATCCACGCGAAGATTTCACCCAGCGTTGCGTAGCCGTAGGTGTAGGCGGATCCCGCGACGGGGATCATGGCTGCGAACTCCGCATAGCAAAGCCCGGCGAATACGCAGCAGATGGCGGCGATGATGAAGGTGAACACCACTCCAGGTCCGGCATAGCCTGAAGCAACGACGCCAGTGAGTACGAAGATGCCTGTCCCGATGATGGCGCCAATGCCCAGTGTGACCAGGTTCAGCGCGCCCAGCGAGCGTTTCAGCGTATGCTCGCCTGTTTCCGCCGCTTCGCCGAGGATTGTCTCGAGCGGCTTGGTCACCATCAGATTCGCCATGCGTTTTCGTGCCTCCATGTGGGAATTGAATTCGTTCTATGCTGCAGTTTCGTTCTCGGCGGGCGCGGGAGCAACTTCGATTCGTTTCCATACCAGGTACACCGGCACTCCAATCAAAACGAGGATCAGTCCCGGCCATGTGTACTGGGGTTTGTAACGCAAGAGTACAACACAAATCCATGCAGCCATTGCAATATAGATCGCTGGCAGAACCGGATAGCCGATGGCGCGGTAGGGCCGGGGCGCATCCGGCTGGGTGCGGCGCAGCACGAACAGCCCGACCACCGTGAGCAGATAGAAGGCCAGGGCCGCGAAGATGACGTAGTCCAGCAACTGTCCGTAGCTGCCGGAGAGGCAGAGCAGGCAAGTCCACGCCCACTGCACCCACAGAGAGTTCGCGGGCACATCGCTCTTGCTCAGCTTGCCCACCGACTTGAAGAAGAGGCCATCGCGGCTCATGGCGTAGTACACGCGCGCGCCGGCGAGCAGCATGCCGTTGACGCAGCCGAAGGTGGAGACGAGGATGGCGCCCGCCATCAGTTTCGAACCGATGGCGCCGAACGCCAGTTCCATCACGGCAGTGGCGACGCGGTCCTGCGAAGCGAACTGGATGCCGCGGCCGGCGATGGTCGCGGCTGTGGCCGAACCGGCCATGGGCAGCACGCTGAGGTAGACGAAGTTGCACGCGAGATAGAGCAACTGCACCACGCCCACGCCGAGCGCCAGGCTGAGCGGGAGATTGCGTCGCGGGTTCTGAATTTCGCCGGCGGTGAAGGTCACGTTGTTCCACGCATCGCTGGAGAACAGGCTGCCCACTTGTACAACGGCGATCACGGTAAGGAATCCCACGAACGCAGTGGGCCCGCCTACGCCAACCTGGACCGCGTGCGTAGTGTGCCAGCCTGCGCCGGCCCAGAAATTGGTCCAACCCGCACCGAAGTTTGCCGCGATGGCAGCCGCGTTGTGCGCCACGATGCCGACCAGTACTACCGCCATCAGCGCGAGCACCTTGGCCGAAGTGAACACATTCTGCACGGCCGAGCCCATCTTCAGGCCGAACGTATTCAGCAGTGTCAACAGCGTGATGATCACGATTGCGGCGAGGTTCTGCGTGTTCAGCCCGATGTCCATGTTGCCGAGCACCATCGGGCCGAGCGGGATCGGCGGAACGTGGCCGATGTGCAGCAGCCAGTGGGTGGCGCTGACGCCGGGGAAGAAGACGCCGAGAAATTTTCCGAACGCCACGCCAACCGCGGCGATGGTCCCGGTCTGGATGACCATGAACAACGTCCAGCCGTAGAGGAATCCCCACAGCGGACCGAGCGCCTCGCGCAGATAGACATACTGTCCGCCGGCCTTGGGCATCATCGCGGCGAGTTCGCCGTAGCTAAGCGCGCCGGTAATGGTCATGGCCGCTGTGACCAGCCAGGCAGCGATCAGCAGTGCAGGCGAGCCGACGGTGCGGCTCATGTCCGCCGAGACGATGAAGATGCCGGACCCGATCATCGAGCCCATCACGATGGCGGTGGCGGAGAACAGCCCCATGCCGCGTACAAGGCGCGGCGCAGTCGATGCCTGGTTCGGTTCGACGCTGGGAGCAGTCACGTTCCCTCAGTTCTACCGCAGAAGTTCAAGAAAGTCCCGCGCAACCTTCTCCACGCTCTCGCCCGGGGCGAAGAGGCCGGAGATGATGGCGACGGAATCCGCGCCGGCATCGATAACGCTGCGAGCGTTGGCCCGCGTGATTCCTCCGATGGCCACCAGCGGCTTGCGAGTCAAGGCGCGGGCGCGTCGCACTCCGTCCAGGCCGACCACAGGCTCGGTGTCAGTCTTGGTTCCGGTGGCGAAGGCCGGGCCAATAGCGACGTAATCTGCGGCGCTCGAATCTGCGGCGCGGACCTGCTCGTCGGTGTGGGTGGAGAGGCCGATGAGTTTTGCGGTGCCAATTACCCGCCGCGCGTCTTCCGGCGCGAGATCGCCCTGGCCGACGTGCACGCCATCGAAACCCGCCAGCACGGCCAGGTCGGCGCGGTCGTTCATCAGGAGCGTGCAGCCGCTTCCGGCCATGGCTGCACGCAGGATGGCTGCGCCGCCGAGGATTTGCTGCGGCGATCCCGTCTTGTGGCGATACTGCAACAGCCCGACCCCGGCTGCTCGCAGCTCGTGCGCGAAAGCCTCCAGCGCGACTCCGCGCGCCGCCAGCACCTGTGCGTCGACGATGGCGTACAGCCTCGGTAGCGTTGAGGTCACGGCGTTCAGTCCTTTGTACGGTGGTAGTGGACCTCGAGCAGCTTGGTCCAGGAGTCACCCTGCGATGCAAACAGAGCCCATGTGTAGTCGTCCGCTCCAGTCTGGTGGGTGTGTACCTGGAAGTGGCCGACGGAACCGGTCGCCTCGGTCATGGTGAAGTCCCACACCTGCGAGTCGCCGGCTTGCGTAACCGAGCCGGATGCGAGACCGCCATCGCCGCTGGGATAGGAGAATATGACTGCCTTCTTCGCGGCATCGTAGGCGAAGAAGCCGTGGTACTGCAGCACGCCGTCGAAGCGAGTCGTGAAGTTGAATGCCTTGCCGCCGAACTCCGGCTCGACGCGCGTATCGATCTTCGTGAGTTTGCCGCTGGGTCCGTTCACTTCGCCGTGCCACGTGCCGCCTGCCATCCACGCAATGGGGGCCAGGGGATCGGCGGCAGGTGCGCTCTGCGCCGCCAACGAAACACTGAAAAGCAGAAGAAGCAGCGAGAGTCGTTTCATTCGTGCGATTCGGGCGGCCGGCGAATCGGTTCGTTCGGAGAGAAGCGATCGGGTCCGGCAGCGTCTTTCTTGTGACCTTCGCGCTCGAAGAAGCGCTCCATGAACTTGGTGTCGATCTTGCCGGCGCGGAACTCCTCGTCGGCGAAGATTCTCTCGTGCAGCGGAATCGACGTGTAGATGCCCTGCACCACAAACTGGCTGAGCGCGCGCAGCGTCTTGTTCATGGACTCTTCGCGGTCCTTGCCGTGGCAGATGAGCTTCGCGATCAGCGAATCGTAATACGGCGGCACGACGCCTTCGGCGTATTGCGCCGTATCCACGCGGACGCCATTGCCGCCGGGCAGGTTGAAGGCGGTGATCTTGCCTGCGCTGGGCGTGAACTTCTCCGGATGCTCCGCGTTGATGCGGCACTCGATGGCGTGGCCAGTGATTGTCACCGGTTTGGTGACGATATCCGAGAGCTTGTGGCCAGCGGCAATCCGGATCTGCGCCTTCACCAGGTCGATGCCGGTGACCATCTCGGTGACGCAGTGTTCCACCTGGATGCGGGTGTTCATCTCGATGAAGTAGATCTTGCCGTCCTCATCCATCAGAAATTCGATGGTGCCGGCGTTCCAGTAGCCGACGTCCTTCAGGCACCTCTCGATGGTGTGCCCCAGGTCGGCGCGCAGCTTGGGCGAGACCATCAGGCTCGGCGCTTCTTCGATGAGCTTCTGGTGACGGCGCTGGATGGAGCACTCGCGCTCGCCCAGGCTCATCACGTTGCCATGCTCGTCGGCCAGTACCTGGAACTCGATGTGGCGGGGCCGCTCGATGAACTTCTCCATGTAGAGGTCGCCATTGCCAAAGGCACCGGCTGCCTCGCTGGAGGCCTGCTGAAACATGCCGGGCAATTCGTCCGCGTTGCGGCAGATGCGCATGCCGCGGCCGCCGCCGCCGGCAACAGCCTTTAGGATCACCGGATAGCCGACACTCTTGGCCCACTCGAGTGCACTGGCTTCGTTTTCGATGATGCCGTCGGACCCGGGGAGAATCGGTACCTTGGCCTTCTTCATGGTCTGGCGCGCGGTGGACTTCTCGCCCATCATGCGCGTGACTTCAGGCGGCGGCCCGATGAACTTGATGTTGGAGGCGCGGCACACCTCGGCGAAGTTCGCGTTCTCGCTGAGCAGGCCGTAGCCGGGGTGAATCGCGTCGACGTCGGTGATCTCCGCAGCGGAGATCACTGCCGGGACGTTCAGATAGCTCTCCGCCGAGCGTGGCGGGCCAATGCAGATCGCCTCGTCGGCAAAGCGCACATGCAGAGAATTGCGGTCGGCCTCGCTGTACACAGCGACCGTGCGAATGCCCATCTCCCGGCACGCCGAGATCACGCGCAGCGCGATCTCACCACGATTTGCAATCATCACCTTACGAAACATGCTTACCGAAGCCTTCCATGACGCTTGCCGTTGACTGATCCACGGTTCAATCGTTCAAATCCGTGGTTTCGATCGGTGCTCGTCTGTGTTGATCGGTGCAAAGCCTTGCCGTCTATCGCGGCCGGATGGCGAACAGTGGCTGCCCATACTCGACGGGCTGGCCGCTGGTGGCGATTCGCCTGACGACCTCGCCGGCCATGTCGCTCTCGATCTCGTTCATCAGTTTCATCGCCTCGACGATGCAGAGAACCTGGCCGACCTCGACCTGGTCTCCCGGCTTCACAAACGGGGGCGAGCCCGGCGATGGCGATTCGTAGAACGTGCCCACAATCGGAGACTTCACTTCATGCAGCTTCTCCTCCGGCTCAGCCGGAGCGGCTGCGACCGCCGGCGCACCGGCGCTCGGGGCTGCAGCTCGGCTCGCGAGCAGTTGCTGCGCCAGCGCCAGATCGGCGGCTGCCATGCTCGTGCCTGCGGCGCCTGCAAACTTGATGCGCACCTTCAGGTCTGCGCGCTCCATATCGAATTCCGCGATTCCGTTGGTCTTCAGGAAATCGACTAGTTCCCGCAACTCATCCAACTTATCCTGGTCCATCCCTGTCTCTTCCCGCGCTTTACCCAGCGCCTTCCCGCTAAGAACGTTCAACCTGCAACGGACTACAGTTCAATCCACGCTTTCGTGCACGGAGTCAAAATCTCTCCGCCCTTCGCCGTCACCAGGACCATATCCTCGATCCGGATGCCGAACTTACCCGGCAGATAGATGCCGGGTTCAATTGTAACCACCATTCCGGCTTCAAGCTTCTGATTCTGCTTCGCCGCCAGCCTGGGCCCTTCGTGAATCTCCAGGCCAAGCCCGTGCCCGGTGGAGTGGGTGAACCGGTCCGCTAGCCCTGCCCTGCGCAGGACGCTGCGTGCCGCCTCGTCCACAGCGCTGGACTCGACGCCCGCCCGCACTGCGGCAACACCGGCTTCCTGCGCCTCCAGCACGGCATCATACGCGTCCCGCTCCTCGGCGCGCGCCTTCCCGATGTGGACGGTGCGGGTCATGTCGGAGCAGTATCCATCCAGCACAACGCCGAAGTCGAGCGTCACGAACCCGCGTTTCGGCAGTTTCGCGCTGGAGGCCATTCCATGCGGCAGGGCGCTGCGCTCGCCGCTCGCCACAATCGTCGGGAACGACATCGCCTCCACGCCTGCCACTCGCGCCGCATATTCCAACTCCGCGGCAACGGCCGTCTCCGCCATCCCCGGCTGAATTCTGCCCAGAATCCCCTCGAAGAGGCTGCACCCCAGGGCCGCCGCTCGCCTCATTTTTGCGATTTCGTCCGCATCCTTAATCCAGCGCAGCTTTGCGACCAGGGGTCCGACCGGCACGAACATCTTCCGCCTTCGCCCCGCCGGGATCGCCTTGCGCATCTGGTCGAGCGCCGCCACCGTGGTATTGCCCTCGTCGAAGCCGCACCCCGTCACCCCGGCAGTCGCCATCCACTCGCAGGCAGCTACAGCGGCCGACTTGGGCGCAATCACCACCCGGGTGCCTTCCGCCTCTGCCTTGGCCTGCGTGGTGTAGCGGCCATCGGTGACGAGCACGGTCCGGCCGCGCCACAGCACCAGGGCCGCATTGGACCCGGTAAACCCGCAGAGCCACCGCACGTCCGGCAGATGCGTCACCAGCAGCGCTTCTACCCCGGCCGCCCTGGCAGCGACGGCTGCCTTTTTCCTGCGTACTTTCAGACTCATCCGGTCAATTTTACCCAACCCGTCACAAGACCGGTCCGCCGGGCAGTCCGCCACGGGAAAATGCCCGCAAAACCCGGTATCATGGACCATGACCGGAAATGTCGCCGATCAGCCGTTGACCAAGCAGAAAACTCACCTTACGCGGCGCAATTTTCTGCGCGGAACGGCACTCACAGCGGCCGGCATGGCGTTCTACTCGGGCGAAATCGCTCGCCACGAGATCAGCATCCCCAGCGTCCCCATCGCGATCGCGAACCTGCCGGAGGCCTTCCACGGCTTTCGCATCGCCCAGCTTTCCGACATTCACCTGGACGAGTTCACCGAACCGGCCTTTCTCAGGCGTGTGATCGAGCGGATCAACTCGCTTCGTCCGGACATTGTGGCGCTGACCGGCGACTACATCAGTATGGGGCCGCGCGGCCGCGACTTCGCCGAAGGCGCGATGTACCACTGCCTGGATCTGCTGCGCGGCATTACTGCGCCCCGGTATGCCTGCATGGGCAATCACGACTCCATCCTCGGCGCTCCCATGCTCCGGCCCATCTTTCGCAGCTACGATATTCCGCTGCTGATGAACGAGCATCTGCCCATCGAGCGCGCCGGCCAGCGCCTCTGGATGTGCGGCGTCGGAGACATGACCACCGAGCTGCCCGACCTGGATATGACGATCCCGCGGGAACCCGATGGCCCCATCCTGCTGATGTGCCACGCACCCGACTACGCCGACACGGTCGCTTCGCATCCGCGTGGCCGTCTGGTCGACTTGATGATGTCGGGCCACTCCCACGGAGGCCAGGTGCGGATCCCATTTATGCCGCTGTACCACCTGCCCGCCGGCGGCCAGAAATACGTGGAGGGCCACTTCCGTTTCAACCGGCTGCAACTCTACGTCAACCGGGGCATCGGCACCGTCGGGCTGCCCTTTCGCCTGAACTGCCCGCCGGAGATCACGCTGTTCACTCTGAACCCGGCGTGAGAATCTTCCTCTCCTCAATCTGAACGCCTTGCGCGCGCCAATTGCCACAAAATCGGCGCGGGGCGTAGAATCTGCGCTCCCAGGTCCTTGGCTCTGCCCGATCGAAAAAATGACTAGTCTATCCGGGCTTATTCGCATCCCCAAGGAGACCGTCCATGGCTACCATGCCGCAGAAGATCGCCCCCCTGGCCCAAAATCAGGCCGTTACACCGAAGAGGATCGTGCCGCCGGAAGCGTTCGTGGCGCACGGTGTCTCCCCCATCCCTGGAGCGTCCGCTCCCATTCTCACCAACCATGGCGGCACGGTCCTCACCAACGTACAGGTCGTCCCTATCTACTGGGGAGCCGAGTGGTCTACCGGCACCAACGCCGCTCTCCCCGCCCAGGTCGACGCCTTCTTCGACTTCATCCTCAGCAGCTCGGTAATTGATCTGCTCGGCGAGTACAGCCTGCCGGGAAAGAACATCGGGCACGGCAGCCGCATCAGCTCGGTCCACGTAACCAACAGCGAGCCGGGGACCACGACCGCTACCGGCCGCCTGGTCACCGACGCGCAGATCCAGACGACGCTGCAGGGCTGGATCAACGCAAAGACCGTTCCGGCAGTCACCGCCAACACACTCTACTTCGTCTACCTGCCGCCTAACTGCGCCTGCAACGGGCCCAGCGGCGCCGGAGCTTCCTGCCAGCAGTTCTGCGGATACCACGATCACTTCGGCAACGGGATCTACTATGCAGTCATTCCCTTCGCCAACTGCAGCGGATGCGTCTTTCCGGGCA
Source organism: Acidobacteriaceae bacterium (assembly GCA_036498865.1). Lineage (GTDB taxonomy): Bacteria > Acidobacteriota > Terriglobia > Terriglobales > Acidobacteriaceae > Edaphobacter. The sequence goes on from DASYEU010000045.1 coordinate 84,139, forward strand.
ACTTCATCGACACCCTTACCGAGGTCAGCTCGCACGAGCTGTGCGAGGCCATCACCGACCCGACGCTTGGCACCTGGTTCGATCCCAACACCGGCAACGAAATTGGCGACATCTGCAACCGGCAGACCGTCCGGCTGGGCAACTTCCTGGTGCAGACCGAGTGGTCGAACAGCCAGACGTCCTGCGCCATCGGCCCATTGCTCGCTGCACGCGGCACCCGCATCGATGGGTACGCCACCACGTTCAACAACCAGCAGCACGTGAACTTCATCGGCACCGACAACCACGTCCACGAGCTGTTCTACGACAACGTGTGGCACCACAACGACCTGACCCTGCTGGCGTCGGCCCCCTCCGTTGCTCCCGGCACGCACCTCGATGGCTACCAGACGGAGTTCAACAGCCAGCAGCACGTCAACTTCCTCGGCGTGGACAATCACGTGCACGAGCTCTACTACGTGGGCGCGTGGAAGCATAACGATCTGACAGCCCTGGCCGGCGCACCCGCAGCCGCACCCGGATCGGCAATCGACGGCTACGAGACCGTCTTCAATCAGCAGCAGCACATCAACTACCTGGACGCCGGAGGCCACGTCCACGAGCTCGTCTATATGGGCTCATGGAAGCACAACGACCTGACGGCGATGACCGGCGCAACCCCGGCCGCGCCCGGAAGCGCTCTGGACGGCTATGCGACAACCTTCAACAAGCAGCAGCACATCAACTACACCGACGCCAATGGCCACGTGCACGAGCTGTTCTACGACAATGCCTGGCACCACAACGACCTGACGGTGCTGGGGGGCGCTCCTCCAGCCGCACGCGGCAGCTCGCTCGATGGCTACGAGACGGCGTTCAACAGCCAGCAGCACGTCAATTACGTCGGCGCGGATAACCATGTCCACGAACTCGTCTACATGGGCTCGTGGAAGCACAACGACCTGACCTCGCTTGCGGGCGCTCCGGCGGCGGTGCCGGGAACGGCGATCGATGGGTACGCCACCACGTTCAACAACCAGCAGCATGTGAACTACATGGACATTGCCGGCCATGTGCATGAGCTGGTTTACATGGGTTCGTGGAAGCACAACGACCTGACGCAGCTAACCAACGCACCGGCGGCAGCACCGGGAAGTTCGATCGATGGCTACCAGACCGCGTTCAACAACCAGCAGCACGTCAATTTCGTAGGTTCGGATAACCACATCCACGAACTCGTCTACATCAACTCCTGGTCGCATAACGACCTAACGGACCTGTAGGGACAGAATCAGTTGTGGGTAAGGACTGGGTGCCCCATGTTCGGCGCAGCCTTCATCGCGTCGACCATGGGGTTACTCCGCGATACTCCTCGCCGCTTTGTACTTTACCGGGCGCGTCCAGAAGGCTTCTTCTGCCGCGGCATCACCGCCACATTCGCAGGAGCCTTCGGGCTGCTCATCTTCACCATCCACGCGTCCAGCAGGCTGCGCTTGAACCGCCAGCGGTTGCCCAGCTTGAACGCCGGAATGAATCCCTCGGAGGCGTACCGGTAGAGCGTGTCGCCGCTTATGCCCAGATAGTCCGCTGCCTGCCGGATATCCATCACCTCGCGCATCATCTGCTGGACCGCACCTGCCATGGAAGCTCACTCCCTCAAGGAAACCCGAAGATACCCGGTCAATTGCCGACGGAGACCCGGAACACCTTTGTATCCCCAATCCGACGCCGAGACAACTGGATTCTCTCACCCCTCCGCGGGATCAGCGCCCAAGCTACTAACTGACTCATTAACAAGGGCTAACCGACTCAACAACAAAGGCGGCAGCCCCCAGGTTGGGGCACTGCCGCCGCTTGTATGAAGCCCTGCGATGGGCCCTAGCGCTTGGGTTGCAGGCTCTTGACCACCTCGAACAGGTCCTCGCCAACCGTCCGCGTTTTGGCAATCGAATCGGCGAGCGGGATGCTCTTGATCTGCGTGCCTTGCAGGACGACCAGCTGACCGAACTTGCCTTCGTGCACCAGGTCAATGGCCGCAACGCCGTACCGCGATGCCAGCATGCGGTCGTAGGCGGTGGGAGTGCCGCCGCGCTGCGTGTGGCCCAGGTTCACCGAACGCGTCTCGAAGCCGGTGCGCTTCTCGATCTCATGCGCCAGCGCTTCGCCGATGCCGCTCAGCCGCGCATGGCCGAACGAATCCAGCTTGTCGCCCATCGTTACCTGGCCTTCGACTGTCGGCAGCTTCGCGCCCTCGGCAACGACGACGATGGCGAACTTCTTGCTGCCCTCGTAGCGCGCCTTCACCAGGCGGCACACGTCCTCGATGTCGATCTCCTTCTCCGGGGCCAGGGTCACGTCGGCGCCACCGGCGATGCCGGCCGTTACGGCAATCCAGCCCGCGTCGCGGCCCATCACCTCAACCACCTGCACGCGGCTGTGCGATTCGCTGGTCGAGTGCAGCCGGTCGACCGCCTCGGTCGCAATGGTCACGGCCGTGTCGAACCCGAAGCAGGCATCGGTGCCGCTCAGGTCGTTGTCGATCGTCTTGGGCACGCCCACGCAGGGCACGCCGCGCTTGATCAACTCCAGCGAAATGGACTGCGTATCATCGCCACCGAGGGCGATCAGCGCGTCCAGCTTCTGCTTCTTGATCGTCTCGATGCACTTCTCAAAGCCGCCTGGAACCTTCTTCACATTCGTGCGCGAGGACTTCAGGATGGTCCCGCCGCGATGCAGAATCCCGCTGGTCGTTTCGAGGTTCAGCGGCATCGTGATGTCTTCAATCACGCCCTTCCAGCCCTGCATGAAGCCGACAAACTCGTCGCCGTAGTGCCAGATTCCCTTGCGTACAGCCGCACGAATCACCGCGTTCAGGCCGGGGCAATCCCCGCCCCCCGTCAACATACCAATCCGCATTTCAAGTCCTCTCTCTATTTGGAAAAAGCTAACCAATCAGATTTTACTAGCAAGAGCAGGGCACCCCTGTGAGCCATGTCACACGATGGAAGTGAATGATATGGATAGGACTACGTCGGTTCGGGTCCGACCGAGTGCAGCTTAGCCAACCAGCGCGCAGATTGACGGCGCCTGCCCGGATGCATCCATGGACGACATGGCCGTGCCATGCATCGGTGCATCGCTCACAGGCAGGCAACAATCCGGAGAGGAACTACCGTCTGCGCAGATCGTTTGAGCGCACGTCATGGTTGCCAAGACAGGATTTGCGGTGAGGAGCGTCGCAAGCGCCAAGGCAACGGACTGGAGGATCCTTTTCATGACTAGAAGGAGTATGGCCCGACCAACACACCCAGTCTGTGACAGGCATCACGGCCTGATTGCTCACGCGCCGTTGCGCCACCAGCTCGACCGAACCTCAACCCCGCGCACAACTTCGGTCGGTACACCCGGTTCCGGCGACCACAATCGCAGCCCGTCGGAGTGTGCGATCTCCACCAATCGCTGGATCGGTTGTCGCCACCCATGCATCGCCAGGTTGAACAACGCCCAGTGGATCGGCATCAGCAGTCCGGCCGCACCCATATCGTGGAATGCCTGTGCAGCGCCGTCGGGTCCCATATGAATCTGCTTCCACAGATCGTTGTACGCGCCGATCTCCAGCATGGTCACATCGAACGGCCCATGCTCCGCACCGATCTCCGCGAAGCCTTCCCACCAGCCCGAATCCGCTCCGAAATACACCGAGTGGCCCGGCGATGAGTCTTGTCGGTTCGTTCCACGCAGTACGAACGAACCCCACAACGTTTCAAACCGGTTGAAGGTGCTGCGTCCCGAGAAATGCCGCGAGGGCAGGGAAGAGATGGTGCACTCAGCGCCACCCGGTCCGGCCACGCGAACGGATTCGGTCCAGTCCAGCTCCGTGATTCGATCTGCGCGAACGCCGCACTGCTGGAGGATCGCACTCACTCCAAGCGATGTCACCCACTGCGCGTTTGGTTGGACATCAGCGAGCCGCCGCACGGTCCGATCGCCAAGATGGTCGTAGTGGTCATGCGATACCAGCACCGCATCCAGCGGCGGCAGGTCTGCGAGCGCCAGCGTCGGCGCGAAGAAGCGCTTCGGCCCCAACCACTGCACCGGCGACGCCCGCTCGTCCCACACCGGGTCCACCAGCACGCGCACTCCGTCAATCTCAATCAGCGACGACGAGTGGCCCATCCACGTTATGCGAAGTCCGCTGGCCGGTGGTGTCGCGTACACCGAAGCGTCGGTGCGGAACGGCCCAAGCGGCTCCCGCGGCACGCGCTCTTCGCGGTTCGCGACCAGTTGCAGCAGCACCTTGAAGAACAGGCCGCCTCCGCCCACCGCCGTCGGGACTGGATTCTGAAACTTCCGTCCCACTTTCTCAGCCCGCCGCAACACGCTCATATCTGGGGATTTGATTCGCTACACCGCCCGTGGGTGCAAAGTCCGTAAAGAAACCGGGTTATGCCGTTGCCGTCGCCTCGTCCGCGTAGAACGCTGCAATCTCCGAGGCGTATTTTTTCAGCACGACCCGCCGCTTCAGTTTCATGCTGGGTGTCAGTTCGTCGGTCTCGATCGCCCACTCCTCGCCCACCACTGCCAGCCGCTTGATGGTCTCAAACGGAGCCAGTGTTGCATTCACCTCGTCAATGATCTTCTGATAGCGCGCGAGCACCTGCGCCTCGCGGGTCAGAGCTTTGCGGTCGGCGGCTGCGATGCCGTGTATCTTCGCCCAGCCCTCGAGCGCCGCAAAGTTCGGCGAAATCAGAACGCACGCGAACTTGTGCTTGTCCCCCACCAGGGCTGCGTTCCCCACCAGCACATGGGCCTTCAACTTGTTCTCAATCGGCTGCGGAGCGATGAGCTTGCCGCCGCTCGTCTTCAGCAGCTCTTTCTTGCGATCGGTGATCGAGAGGAAGCCGTCCGCGTCCAGGTGACCAATGTCCCCGGTCTTCAGCCAGCCATCCGCGGTGAACGATTCGGCTGTCTCGTTCGGCTTGTTCCAGTAGCCCTTGAAGATCGATGGGCCGCGCACCTCGAGCTCGCCGTCTTCGGCGAACCGCACTTCAACGTTATCCAGCACCGGCCCCACCGTGCCGATGCGGTACCTCTGCCGCGTATTCAGCCCGATCACCGGCGACGTCTCCGTCAGTCCGTAGCCTTCCAGAATGCGAATGCCCACGTCGGCGAACCAGCCCGCCGTATCCAGTCCCAGCGGCGCGCCTCCCGAGACGAACGTGTGCACCCGTCCGCCGAACGCCTCGCCAATCTTCCCGAATACCAGCTTCTTCGCAATCGCCCAGCGCAGCAGCCGGAGCATCACCACCAGCACCGCCAGGAAGAACAGCGAGAAGAGCAGGTCGAGTCCGCCGAACAGCAGCCCGTGGTCGCTCTTCATATCCTTCGGCACAAAGGCGGCGATCACTCCAAATGCGATTAGGGCTCCAAACGTTACCAGGTTCACCCACGGCTTGGTGCGCGGCTCAACACCGGCCAGTGTCTCCGCGCGATACAGCTTGCCCACCTTCAGCGCCCAGTTCAGGATTCTCTTTTTCACTCCGTGCGACTTGCCTTCCACCCCTTGCCGGATCTTCTCGTACACGCGCGGCACGGCAACAAAGACAGTTGGCCGGATCGCCTGCATCGCGTCCTTCAGATAGTCGAACTTCGCACAGTACACCAGCGTCACGTTATCGCACATCAGCGCGTAGTCCAGGTGTCGAGCCGTCACATGCGAGAGCGGCAGAAAGGAAATGCAGCGGTCCGTGTCATTGAACCCGAACGGCTTGGTGGACAGAGAAAAATTGCTGGCCAGGTTGCCGTGCGTCAGCATCACGCCCTTGGGCTCGCCCGTCGTTCCGGAGGTGTAGATGATGGTCGCCAGATCCTCTGGCTTCACCTCGGTCGCCCGAATGTCGAAGGCATCGTCCTGCGCCTGCAATTCCACGTGGTTGGCGATCAGCGAAGTGAAACTCACCGCGCCTGGAAACTCGCCCTCATCCATCACCACCACATGCTCCAGGTTCGGCAGGTCGCCCGCGGACACCAGCTTGTGGTACTGCTCGGCGGAAGACACAACTGCCACCTTCGCGCCGGAGTCGCGCAGCATGTAGCCCACTTGCTCCGCGGTAAGCGTCAGGTACATGGGAACGTCCACCGCGCCCAGCGCCAGCACCGCGAAGTCGGTGACAGGCCACTCCCAGCGATTCTCGCTCAGCAGCGCCACGCGGTCGCCCTTGCCGACGCCCCAGCCCGCCAGAGCCTTAGCCAGCGCGCGTACCCTTCCGTACATCCCCGCCGCGGCAATCGGCTTCCAGACGCCGTCCTTATCCTGCCACCGCCAGACGACCGCTTCGCCGCGCCGGCTCACCTTCAGGAACGCTTCATTCACCGTTGCGACTTGCCACATCCCGCACTCCTGAACTTCTCAATTGGTTCACAGGGTTCAAGCAAGGGACGTTATCCCCAGCACTCACAACGACTGCAGAGCGGTCGCAGGACCCGCCGGGCGAACCGCTTTCCTCGCAAAGGGAACTCACGGCCAATGTACTTGAATTGCCGCGTTCGTTGCCACCAGCAAAATCGGTGCCGCTGTCCGCGCAGTCTTTAGAGAATGTTTCGGGAATTAAGGCGAGCGGTCGAGGGCGTTACTGCCCGACGGTGCCGTTGGAGCGGCTTCGGCTGCCCTGAAAGAACCGGCTATGCACCATCGCCTCGCCCAGTACGAACAGAAGGATCGCGAACAGCCCCACAAACAAGGGCTTAGCAATCCGGAACAGGAATTCCCCAAGTGAGAAGGGTGCTTTCCGTTCCTCGCGATTCGCCGAATCCGATTGCGGAGCCATGGTAAGCCGCCTTTCTCTGCACTGGACGCCACTGCGTTCAGCAGATTAGACGCAACTCTACCCCGCCGAGTGACTCAACGCCAGCGAAAATGGACGAGGGTTGTCGAGGATTGGTCATTGGGAGTCGCCTCCTCATCGGAGTAAACTGCCGCTAGTCACAGGAGTCAGCCAATGCGCGCGTGCATCCGGAGAATCCCGTCACCCCGCAGGTTTGTTCCAACCCCCGCCGCCGCGCTGCCGATTCTCGGCCTGCTGCTTGCCGTCGCACCTTTCTCCGCGGGGCAAACCACGCCTCCTGACACCACCCTCCACAGCACCAGCACGCTGGTCGTGGTTCCCACGCTGGTCAGGACCCCGGCCAAAGACCCGGTGTACTCCCTCGCCGAGGGAGACTTCGCCCTCACCGACGACGGCGTCCTCCAGAAGATTGCCGTCGAAGCCGACCAGGCCAACGGAACCCGGCCGCTCTCACTCGTCGTTCTGATGCAGATCGGGGGCGCGGCCCAGGCTCGCGGAAACTACGCCCACCTCGACACCATGCTGGCCTCCATCGTCGGCAAGGCCCCCAACAAGGTCGCCATCGTCCAGTTCGACAGCCGCCCCGAGTACGACTCGCCCTTCACCTCCGACCTGTCCGAGTGGTCCGACGCCATCAACCAGCCCGAACACGGAGACGGCGGCGCAGCGATCTTCGATGGTCTCGCCTACGCGCTCAAGCTGCTCAAGGATCAGCCGCGCGACACCCGCCACGCCATCCTCCTCATCAGCCAGCAGCACGACGAGGGCAGCAAGACCAACGCAAAAGAAATCGTCCGCGACCTCGGCGAAAACAACACCGCCGTCTACAGCCTCACCTTTTCCGTGGAAAAGGCCACGCTGCAGGGTGCGTGGCACGACCTGACCCATCACGACAAGCCCTACAGCATCGATCAGCCCGGCGTTGACCTACTCGCCCCGATCGAGCTCGCCCTGGGCGCGATGCAGAAGAACATGGCCGCTGAAACCGCCAGCCTCTCCGGCGGCGAGCCCTTCGCCTTCAGCAACAAGCACCAGTTCGACATGGCCCTGAACACCCTCGCCAACCACGTCAAGAACGGCTACACCCTCACCTTCCAGCCCACCTCCTCCCAGGCAGGCCTGCACACCCTCAAAGTCTCCATCCCCGACCACCCCGAATTCCTAATCGACGCCCGCGTAAACTACTGGTCCAGCAACTCGGACAAATAACCCCTCTGGCCCCCCGATCGTCATTCTGGCGTAGCGACAATCTCTCTGGATCACTATCAATCTTGCTCAGGCGATGCTACAGACAGCCGTTGCGTAGTTAATCCGTTGCAATGCCTCAAAATGCCGATCCGGGAGGCTGCCAAGGGCCGGAGGCCCGGCTCTATACCAGCGTGGGGCGCAACCCCACGTACAACGCCCACCACATCCGAGCGCTGTAGGCGCGACCTATACCCATGCACCCGAGCTACCTAAGATAGTCATCTCTCTGTATTTCCTCGGGAGTAGACTGCTCGTATGAACTTAGTCATCGACGAGAAGTATTTCCCACTGTGGATCATTCCCAAGTCGACGATCAGCGACGAGCGCCTCAAGCGAATCCGCGAAGCGAACACACAGCTGGAGATCAAGCTTGAACCGAGCGGCGAACTCTACATCAAGCCCATCGCCACATCGCCCCGCCACTAAGCCGAGCACTCCTGTTAGGCGCGGCCCCATCGCCTGCTTCAAACCTGCAATGTCAAGGATTTGGCAATAGCCAAGGCTTAGCCGGGTATAAACTCAACCCATGTTCTCGCCCGTTGAGATCCCGCTGCCGGCTCGCCTCCGTACCGTCGCGCCCATGAGCGATGACGAACTTTTGCGTTTCTGCGCTGCCAATGAAAACCTGCGCGTGGAGCGGGAACCGAACGGAGAAATACTCGTAATGACCCCCGCGGGATGGAACACCAGCAAGATGAATCAACGAATCGGCCGTCTTCTCGACGAATGGGCCGAAATGGATGGACGCGGTTTCGTCACCGATTCCAACGGCGGGTACAGCCTGCCCGATGGTTCCATGTGTGCACCTGACGCCGCATGGGTTGCCAGGTGGAAGGTGGAAGCCCTCACAGCTGAGCAACGCGCCGGCTTCGCACCCATCTGCCCCGACTTCATCATCGAGCTCCGTTCGCCCAGCGACAAGCTCAAGGACCTTCAAACCAAAATGGAGCAGTGGATCGCCAACGGCGCCGAAGTCGCCTGGCTCATCGACCCCGTCGACAAGGCCGTCACCATCTACCGCCCCGGAGACCAGCCCGCAATCCTCACCCACCCCACGTCCGTCCAGGGCACAGGCCCCATCGCCGGCTTCGAACTGGTCCTGTCGAGGATCTGGAACTAGAGACTGCGGCTACTTATTGAAGCCAAAGAACCCGATCCGAAGCTCGTGGGTCGGAACTAGGTCGGCTGCTGTGGCCTTAAAGAGATTGGGTTGCGCCTGTTCCACTTTTCCCGGCCAACAAAGACTGACTCTATAGTTTTCCCGGTGGTTATCTTTAGGACGCTCGATAAATAGCGTGAAATCCGAGATAGGCTGTTTCCACGTATTCGCTGTCGTTAATATGAAATCGACATATTCGAGATAACCTAAGCCGTTCATCTGCTGATCGATGAGGCTAGCCTTCTGCAGGCTGCTCAACAATGCGTCGGTAGGGCACACGGACTTCACTTCTTTGAGCGATTCTGGATCGACATCGCGATTATTGCGGTCTGCGACGGAGGCAGTGCTCTTCGCGGCGCGAAAGCTGGACTGGGGAACGAGCCCGAACCCGACCACCGGCGAATAGCTATGTGAGATATGGGTGGTCGTATGCGCCAGAAAAGTCTGCGTCCAGTAGTACTTCTTCTCTACTGTCCAACCGGCCCAGTCCATGTTCGGATCCGCATCCAGGAGACCAGCCCTCACCAAAGCAGTCCTTTGCGCGCCCGATAGCCTGCGTACGTCGCGAGCTTGGTTGTGCTCTTCATCGAGATGCCCAAAGGTGGGGACATCAATCCCATACGTCTTCAGAGCCTTTGTCACATCCTTCCCTTTGAGAATCGCTCGCGCTTCGATATCGAATTGGGTTGGCTTTCCTTCAACCGTCAATTTGAAGTCGTCAAACCCCTGAAGGCGGAAGCCTGGCCCATTCATATCCATCTTGTAAGGAGGAATCGGAAAGGCCACGCCAGTCGTGATGTCCTCGTCCGAGTCATTCCTAAACTCATAGTCAACCGTGACCTTGTCGACTCTGATCGTCAGAACCTCTTTTTGCATGGTGATTCGGGGTTCCCGCTTCATCAGGACGACGCCACCTGCCCCGATCGAAGCGGCCCCATCGTCGGCGAGGGAAGGCTTAAGGGCGAAAAGCAGGAGTGGCAGGAGGGCGCAGACGGTCTTTTTCACGACGCAGAGATCATCGCACGTCGAGCGCCTGCCCAAAGAGATATTGACCAAAATCGCATTTTCCGGCATACTAATAAGAGTGCCTCCGCCTCAGGCGGAGCCTAGT
>DASYEU010000046.1:0-41520 GCA_036498865.1 Acidobacteriaceae bacterium
CGATGGACCGTTGGCGCTGGCGCATACCGCGGGCGAGATGATGAATGCGAAGCCGATGACGATTGGGCCGGAGGCGTTTGCTGGGGAGGCTCTGGCGCTGATGGAGGGAAGGAAGATTACTTCGCTGATTGTGGTGGGGGACAAAGGTGAGGCGCTGGGCGTGGTGCATCTGCATGATTTGTGGGTGAGCTCGCAGGGGTAGGGTAGAAGCGAATCACAGAGAGCACAGAGAAGAAGAGAGAGCACAGAGGCTCTGCGATTCGACGTGCTATTTCGGCGAAGTGCCGGTGCTGCCCCAGATGCTGTCTAGGAAGAGGTAGCGGGGGCGAAGGGCGTCGGGTTGAGCGGTGGGGCTGCGGTCGAGATGCATGACGGGGTAACTGCCGGTGGCGTTGTAGACGGGCCACTTGGGCAGGTTGGGGCCGTTGGGGTCGCCGGTGCGGGCGAAGTTGGTCCAGTACTGCTGCATCTGGTCGGAGAGGGCGCGGTCTTCGGGGCGGACGGTCATGCCGGCGCGGGAGTCGAGCGTGCCGAAGACGTACTCGATGTCGTCGGAGTGGAATGCGCCGTCGCTGAGCTTGTGATAGCGGTCGCCGGGTGAGGGAAGGTCGAAGAAGTAGCGGTAGACGGGCGCGTTGCCGGTTCTGGTGTGCGCCTCGAGCCAGGCCCAGGTGTCGAAGGCGGTGAAGAGGTCGCCGGAGTAGTCATCTGCGGAGCGGGCGGCATCGGCGTCGGTGGACGCGGGGTAAAGGCTGAGGAATTGGGGTGCGGCGGCTCCGAACTGAGCCTGGGCCTGCGCGGTGAAGCCCTGCGCTGTAGACGCTTGTTCGGTTGGGATGCGGTCGGGATGGTCTTCGGTGGCATTCCACCCGGCAAGGACCGGGATGTGCGCCTGCTTCGCGTCGGCGAAGATGTGGGGCAAGGTGTCGGGCAGGAAGACGCCGTCGAGGATGGGGCTGAAGTGCGGTGTTCCGGCTTTGGTGGATGTGGCGGCCTTGAGGATTTCGTCGGCGGGGAGTTGGCGGAGGAAGAACATTCTGCTGGAGCCGAAGGCGCGCTCGGCCCAGGCGGCGTTGATTTGCTCGGCGCGTTCGCGCGTTGGGAAGGCCGGCTCGTTGTCCGGGAAGCCGGCGCCGCTTTCGCCAATTGCCTTGGCGAAGAGGCCTGCGGTGAGTGGCGAGGCCATCTGTTCACTCACGGACTCGGAACCGGCGGACTCGCCGAAGAGGGTGACGTTGGCGGGGTCGCCTCCGAAGGCGGCGATGTTGCGTTTGACCCACGCGAGGGCGGCGGCCTGATCGAGGAGGCCGTAGTTGCCGGAGGTGTGGTTGGGAGATTCGGCGGTGAGTTCGGGGTGGGCGAAGAAGCCGAAGATGCCGAGGCGATAGTTCATGCTGACGACGATGACTCCGCGGTGAGCGAGGTACTGGCCGTCCTGACGACTCTCCGAGGTGCCGCCGGAGCCAAAGCCGCCGCCGTAGATCCAGACCATGACGGGCAGGCGAGGGGATTTCTTGTCGGGGTGGGCGTTGGCGGGCGCCCAGACGTTGAGGGTGAGGCAGTCCTCGCTGGGGCCGGAATCGTGGAAGGTCATGTCGGGCCAGGTGCCGGACTGGAGGCAGTGGGGGCCGAAGTCCTGCGCGAAGAGGACGTGCTTCCACTTGCCGACGGGCATCGGCGGACGCCAGCGAAGCTCTTCGAGCGGCGGCTGCGCGTAGGGGATGCCTTTGTAGGCGATGACTTGCTGGTCCGGGGTGAGGACGCCGAGGAGCTTGCCGTTTTCAATCTGGATGGGACGGGGTGCGAGTGGCTTTTGGGCGCGGGCTAAGGGGAGCGCGACGCAGAGGAAGACCAATGCGGCGATGGGCGCGAGCGTCGCGCGGCACAGATTCATGGGGAGCGTCTCCGTGCCCAACGTATCACAGACTGTTTCGCGCAATTAGTGTGGCAGCACGAGGTTGTCGATGAGGCGGGTGGTGCCGATCCAGGCGGCGACGGCGAGCAGGGCGCCGCGGGTGGTGTCGGTGACGGGGAGGAGCGTGTTGGGATCGACGACGGCGGCGTAGTCGACGGTGGTCTCGGGGTCGGTTGCAAAGACGGCGAGCATTGCAGTGTGGAGCGCTTCGGCGTTGGTTTCGCCTTGCTCGGCGAGTTGCTGCGCGGCGGTAAGTGCGCGGGAGAGGATGAGGGCGCGGCGGCGTTCGTCGGGCAGGAGGTAGCGATTGCGAGAGCTGAGCGCGAGGCCGCTGGGTTCGCGGACGATGGGGCAGACTGCGACCTGGACCGGGATGTTGAGGTCGCGGACCATGTGGCGCAGGACTGCGACTTGAGCGGCGTCCTTCTGGCCGAAGTAGGCGCGGTCGGGCTCGGCGATGTGGAGCAGGCGGGCAACGATGGTGGTGACTCCGCGGAAGTGGCCGGGGCGCGAGGCTCCGTCGAGGCGCGTGGCGATGTCGCCGGGGTCGACGAAGGTGGTGTTGCCGCACGGGTACATGTCCGCGGCCGAGGGCGCGAAGAGGACGTGGACGCCGGCGTCATCGAGCTGGCGGCAGTCTTCTTCGAAGGTACGCGGGTAGGACGCGAAGTCTTCGTTGGGGCCGAACTGCGTAGGGTTGACGAAGATTGAAGCCGCGATGTTGTCGCACTCGGCGCGTGCGGCGGCGATGAGCGAAAGATGACCGTCGTGGAGCGCGCCCATGGTGGGGACAAGGCCGAGGGTTGGGGCTGGGGAGTTGCGCAAGCCGCGGCAGATGGAATGCATTTCAGTGGGGGAGGTGCAAACGATCATGGGCCGAAGGTTCCTGGGTCAGTGGTGTCTGGCGCTAGGCTTTCCGGGCGCGTGGGTGAGCGGAAGCGAGTGCCGATTGGACCTCGCGGGGCAGGTGATAGCTTTCGGCGTCGGCGGGGAAGAGGCGGCCGGCGACGTCGTCACGGTACTGCTGGAGCGCGGAGGAGAAGAAGTTGGCGCCGTCGGCGTACTGGCGGGTGAACTTGGCGGTGGGAGCAAAGGTGAGGTTGAAGAGGTCGTGGAAGACGAGGATCTGGCCGTCGCAATCCGGGCCGGCGCCGATGCCGATAGTGGGGACGCCGCATTGCGCTGTGATGGTGGAAGCCACCTCACGTGGGATGCCTTCGAGGACGATGGCGACTGCGCCTGCATCTTCGAGCGCGCGTGCGTCGGCGGAGAGGCGGTCGATGGCATCGAGAGTCTTGCCCTGGACGCGATAGCCGCCCATGCTGTGGACAGACTGCGGAGTAAGGCCGATGTGGGCGACGACGGGGACCTCAGCGTCGGTGAGGCGACGGAGGAGATCGGTGCGGTTGCGGCCGCCCTCGATCTTGACCGCCTGCGCGCCGGCTTCCTTGACGAAGCGGAGGGCGTTGCGAGTGGCCTCGTCGATGGAGGAGTGGTACGAGCCGTAGGGCATGTCGGCGACGAGGAAGGCTCGGCGCAGGCCGCGAGCCACGGCGCGGGTGTGGTGGAGCATCTCGTCGAGCGTGACCGGGAGTGTGTTGTCGTAGCCGAGCACGACCATGCCGAGGGAGTCGCCAACGAGGACCATGTCGATTCCGGCTTCATCGACGAGGCGGGCGGTGGGGTAGTCGTATGCGGTGAGCGCGGTGATGGGCTGGCCGGCGAGCTTCTTTTGCAGGAGTGTGCTGGCGGTGACGCGAGGTGCGGGTGGAACGGCTCCGCGGGCGCGAAGCTGGGTAATGCTCATGGTGATCTCCAGTGCCACTCCGCCAAGGATCGTGCGGATGCAGCCCGAACAGATCCTAGTATACGCCTGCGGGTGAGGCGGGAGGCCCGGGCGGGGGCCACGCCAAACGGCTTGCTTGAGACATATTTGACACAAACTTGCCACCAGACAACTTTGCTTCCTATAATCAGCTTCATATGCACCGCGTCCGTGCGTGCGGAAACCGCTGAGTGGGTCAAAAAAGGCACGGAGCTTAGTCGGATCTTTTTCCCCGGGACGCCCGGCGGCGGGAAACTACGAGCTTAACTTACTGAGGAGTCTTGAATGAAGAAGGTAGTCTTAGCCTCTTTCCTGGCGTGTGCCACATTCGCATCGGGTCTGCCTTTCGCGTCCGCCCAAGACGCCTCTTCTGGTGCCGCCGCTGCCCCCAGCGGGCAGGTGCAGATGCCTGCCGCTGAATATGCGGTCTACAACAACGCGATGACGCAGACCGATCCGAAGGCGAAGGCTGCGGGTCTGGAACAATATCTGACGCAATTTCCGCAGACCAGCGTGAAGGAAGCCGTGCTGGAGACGCTGATGGCGTTGTACAGCGCCCCGCCGATTGGCGATGCGGCGAAGACGCTGGATACGGCCGACCGTTTGCTGCAGGTGAATCCGAGCAGCATCAAGGCGCTGTATGTTGAGACGCTGCTGCACAAGGGGCAAGCGGATTCGATTACTGATGCGGCCGCCAAGCAGGCTGCGCTGGACTCTGCTGCGAGCTATGCGCAGAAGGGGTTGACTGCGCCCAAGCCCGCGGGAATGGACGACGCTGCCTTCACCGCTCTTAAGAATAGTTTCTATCCGACGTTTTACAGCGCCATCGGTTTTGCGGCGCTGAACAAGAAGGACTCCGCGACGGCGATCGATGCGTACAAGAAAGAGATTGCGATGGTTCCGGAGGCGGCGACCAAGACTCCTGGAACGGTGCTGCAAGATATCTACTTCCTCGGCGGCGCATACATGCAGGCGACTCCGCCTGACTATCTGAGCTGCGCCTTCTATGCGAGCCGCGCGGTGGCATATGCGCCGGACCCATACAAGGCGGCGTTCACTCCGACTGCGAAGTACTGCTACAAGAAGTATCACGGTGGCGACGATGGATTCGACGCAGTGGTGGCGGCGGCAACGGCGAACGTCAATCCGCCTGCGGATTTTGCTTCGTCGGTGAAGCCGGCGCCGACTCCGGCCGAGCAGATTCACGCCATCATCACCAGCACTGCCGATCTTTCTACGCTTGCCACCTCGGACAAGGAGATGGTGTTCCAGTACGGATCGCCTGAAGACGCGGCAAAGGTATGGGACCTGCTGAAGGGCAAGTCGTACCAGATTGAGGGAACCGTGATTGCAGCGACTCCCACGCAGCTCCAACTCGCAGTGACGGACGATGCGAAGCAGTCGAAGACGGCCGACTTCACCGTCAACCTGACGCCGACGGATGACAGTGCCGACAAGAAGCCGGCAACGGCGGCGGCAGCCAAGGCAGCGAAGGCGAAGGCGGATGCTCTTACGGCCGCCACCACAGTGGGTGCAACAGCCACAGTTGCGGCTACGTATGACTCGTTCACGCCGAATCCGATCATGATCACGATGAAGGACGGTGAGGTGATTCTGCCGAAGGCGACGCCTGCTCCCAAGGCTGCTCCGAGGGCGGCGGCGGGTGTTCACCATCCGACGGGCCACAAATAAGGAAGTCTGCAGTAAATACGAAAGCCCGGCTAAGCGCCGGGCTTTTGTGTTTTTGGGTGGGTTAGAGCGCGATAGCGTGGGCGCCCGCGGAGGCTCGGCTGGTATAGATCTCCGCGGTGATGCCGGTGGCGGCGAGGTAGCCGGCGCGCATGGCTTCGACGAAGGCCGGGGCGTGGTCGGCGGCGACGAGGTTGACGGTGCAGCCTCCGAAACCTCCGCCAGTGAGGCGCGCGCCGAAGCAGCCGGGCTGCTTGTTCGCGAGGTCGACGAGGATGTCGATCTCAGGGCAGGAGGCTTCGAAGTCGTCGCGGAAGCTGAGGTGGGCCTGGTGCATGAGCTCGCCGAAGCGGGCGAGGTCGTGGGCTTTGAAGGCTTCGACAGCGGCGAGGACCCGGTCGTCTTCGGTGATGACGTGGCGGCAGCGGCGGAGCGATTCGGGCTTCATCTCGGAGCCCCACTTTTCGAGGTCGGCCATGGTGGCGTCGCGGAGGGCGACGATCTCGGGGCGGTGCTGCTGGAGGGTGTGGAGGCCGGCTTCCATCTCGGCGCGGCGGGTGTTGTAGCCGCCACCGTCTGCGAGGGTGTGCTTGACCATGGAGTTGCAGATGACGATGCGGACGGTGGGCGGGATGGGCGCGAGAGTGTAGGTGAGGAAGCGCGTGTCGATCATGACGGCGTTGTCCTGCTGGCCGCAGCAGATGACGAACTGGTCCATGATGCCGACGTTGGCTCCGACGAAGGCGTTCTCGGCGCGCTGGCAGAGGAGGGCGATTTCGGTGAGCGGCAGTTCGATGCCAAGGACGCCGAGGACAGCGAAGGCGGTGCAGACTTCGACCGAGGCGGAGGAGCTGAGGCCGGCACCGAGAGGCACGTCACCGACGATGGTGAGGGAGAAGCCGCAGGTAACGTCGATGCCTTTTTCACGCAGGGCCCAGAGGACGCCGGCGGGGTAGTCGGTCCAGGATTTGGCGCGGGCGGCGAGAAGTTCGGCGATGGGAAGGTCGATGTGCTGGTTGAAGTTGACGGAGTGGGCGAGGAAGCGGCCGTCGGTGCGGGGGGAGATAGCGATGAGGGTGGAGAAGTCGATGGCGGCGGGCATGACGAAGCCGCCGGAGTAGTCGGTGTGCTCGCCGATGAGATTGACGCGGCCAGGTGCGGCGTAAAGCTGAGCGGGAACGGAGTAGGTGGCGAGATGGAGCGCGGCGAGTTCGGCTGGTGTCTGCATGGTGGATTCTTCGAATTGTGTGGCGAACTACGAAGGCAAATACGAGATTCTGAACTGTGTTCAGAATGACGAACGAGAGAGCGGAATCTAGTCAGCGTAGTGGGTGGCGGGGAGGGCGCGGAGGCGGGCGGCGGCGGTTTCAGCAGTGAGGTCGCGCTGAGGCATGCCGAGCATTTCGAAGCCGACCATGAATTTGCGAATCTCGGCGGAGCGCAGGAGTGGCGGGTAGAAGTGCGCGTGGAAGTGCATGGAGTCGTGCGCCTGGCCGTGTGTGGGGCGTTGGTGAAAGCCCATGGTGTAGGGGAAGCTGACCTGGAAGAGATTGTCGTAGCGGGTGGTGACTGCTTTGAGGATGGCCGCGAGGGCGGTGCGCTCGTGGTGGGTGAGGTCCGTGAAGCTTCCGAGGTGGCGACGGGGGAGGACGAGAGTCTCGAAGGGCCACGTGGCCCAGTAAGGGACGAGGGCGACGAAGTGATCGTTGTCAGCGACGATGCGGGCGTCGGGATGCTCGAGCTCGGTGGCGAGGTAGTCGCAGAGGAGGCAGGATTGGTGCTCGTCGTGGTAGGCCTGCTGGGCGGCGAGTTCGCGGAGAGGCTCGTCGGGAATGTGCTCGGTGGCCCAGATCTGGCAGTGGGGATGCGGGTTGGAGGCGCCCATCATGGCGCCGCGATTCTCGAAGATCTGGATGTGATTGATCCAGGGGAGGTCGCCCAGAGAGGCGGTCTCGTCAGCCCAGGCGTCGACGACGCGGGTGATGTCGGGGACTGCCATGCGGGCGAGGGTAAGGGAGTGATTGGGGTGGAAGCAGAGGACTCGGCAGAGTCCGCGCTCGGGTTCGGCGACCAACAGTGGAGATGGGTTTGGCGACTCGTCAGAGGCCTGGATGTCGGGGAGGAGCGCGGGGAAGTCGTTGTTGAAGGCGAAGACGCGAGTGTAGGCGGGATTGTGCTGGCCGCCGGAGCGGGCGTTGCCGGGACAGAGATAGCAGTCGGGGTCGTAGGCGATGCCGGGTGCGGCTACGGGCTTGGTGGTTTCACCCTGCCAGGGGCGCTGGGTGCGCTGCGGAGAGACGAGGATCCACTGGCGGAGGAGGGGGTTGTAGCGGCGGTGGGGGACTAGGTCGAGGGCGCGGGGTGTGGCAGGCACTGAGGATCCTCTTCAGGGAAATGCGATGGTTACAAGTGTAAGCGAAGATGTTCTTGAGACCCTCAAGCTTGTTCCGATAGCAAAGTGAGAGCGCACACCCAAAATCGAGCCTGCGCGATATGAGCCATCACCGTCGGCATCATATTGCGGCTCGTCGAACCACACCCAGTGCACCAAATTTGTCCCGAGTGTGTTGGTCTTCTCCCGCGTTAGATCGTTCTTCCATTTGCCGCAGATTGACGTGACTTCGGGCGGGGGAGCCGCGACCGTGGCAATGGCGCCCTTTGCCCAGAAAAAATCGTCCGCAACGCGGACTCCATCGTCCACGGAAAGGATTGTCATGTGGGATTTTCAGCCGAGTTAGCGTCTGTTCGCGTAGACCCCTTGGCTTCGGTGGCGGCGGTTTTGAGGCTGACGTGGTTTAGGCGGGCGGCTATGAGGCCGGCGGGGATGATGGAGAGGAAGGTGACGACGAGGAGGAGCGCGCCGCAGGCGGTGGCGGCTTCGATGGGAGCGCCGTAGAACTGATTCATGGCAGCGGCGGTGACGGCGATCTGGGTGAACCAGCCGATGATGGGGAGCTGGAGGAGTGAGCCGCCGATGCTGGCTCCCATGAGGAGCATGGTACGGGAGAAGGAGATGGTGGCGAGCTCGGGCGTGTCGATGAACGCGTGCAGGGTTTGCACGTAGGCGAAGCCGATGAGGGCCCACATGACGAGGGATATGGCAGCGGTGACAAGGAAGTCCCGCGCGGAGGAGATGGCGTTGAGGCCATCGCGGAAGCCGCGGATCTTGTCGGCGACCGAGTCGGCGATGCCGGCGGAAAGAGGGTGGAGGATGCGGTGGGCGGCGGAGGCCACGGCTCCTCCGGCGACGCGGATGGTGACGGCAAAGATGGCGATGATGGCCGTTCCGGCGAGAGAGACGAGGCCGGTGCGGACGAAGATGTCGTGGTGGGGGAGATCGCGCGGGGCGAAGAGGAGCGCGCCGGAGAAGATGATGGCGGCGGCGCCGAGATCGAACATACGCTCTATGGTGTAGACAGCGATCTGGGTGCTGACAGGAAGCTGGATGCGCTTGGCGACGAGGGCTGGGCGGATGACGTCGGCGAGGCGGCCGAAGAGCGCGACGGCGGTGAAGCCGATGAACTGGGGGCCGACCAGAGCGAACGGCGAAACCTTTTTGGTGGCCGAAAGAAAGACGGACCAGCGGGTGGCTCGCAACCAGTAGGTGGAGTAGATGAGGGCGATTCCGGCAACGATGTGCAGCCACGAGATGTGGCGAAGCTGCTGGAAGAAGATAGCCCAGTCAAAGTGGACGCGGTCGCGATGGGTATAGACGATGACGGCCAGCAGGAGGACGAGGGCGAGCCAGACGATGGCCTTTCGGCTTTTCATGGGGCTGGTCTCCTGGTGGGCGCTAGTTTGCGGGCTTGGTGAATTGGATGGCGGGGTGGGCTGCCGCGGCTAGCTTGCGGCGATTGAATTCGCGGACGACGCGGGCGACGTAGGCCCGGGTTTCAGAGTAGGGCGGGATCCCGTGGTAGCGATCGACAGCGGCGGGGCCCGCATTGTAGGCGGCAACGGCAAGGCTGAGGTTGTCGTGGTAGCGGGTGAGGAGCTGGTCGAGATAAGCGGTGCCGCCAGAGATGTTCTGGTCGGGCGCGAAGGAGTTATGGACGCCGAAGGTAGAGGCGGTGCCGGGCATAAGCTGCATGAGTCCCCGGGCTCCGGTGCGGGAGACGGCACGGGGATTGCCGCCGCTTTCGGCATGGATGATGGATGCAAGGAGGTCCGTGTCGATGTTGTGCTGGGCGCCAGCGTGCGCGAGAAGTTGGGGGATGTCGGAGGTGGCCGCAGAGGAGGGTGGCGTGAGGACGGCGACGTTGGCGGCGGGCGGAGCCGGGTCGGGGATCGTCTCGACGCGGAGGACGGCAGAGCTGGGGACTTCGAGATAGCCGGCGTCCTTGGCGGAGGCAGTGGGAATGAGGTAAAGGCGGACGTGATCGCCGTCTGTCTCGTGGTGGAGGCAGTCGAGCTCGAAGCCGTTGCGGAGGGTGATGTGCTCGGCTGCCCGGGCGCGGGGGCACGTGGCCGCCAAGGCGGCGACGGCGGCGAACGCGAGTGCGGGGCTGCGAAGGGTACGGAGCTTCATCACTGGTACAGGAACTATCCTACGACGAGGGTGCGGAGGCTGGATAGGGCCATGCGGTGCGTCATTTTGGGGATGGTGGGGCTGGGAAGTGTCTGGGTAATGGGCGGTAAGCTGCGTGTGATGGGCGTCACTGCCTGATTGTGAACGCGTGGTAGTCTGGGAATAATGTTGCTCGGACTCCACCAACGGATCGCGGTCGGCCTTGCCCTGATGGGCGTGCTGCTGTTGTCGGTTGGGGCGTGCGTGCTTCCGGCACAGGCTGCGACGCAAGCCTGCTGCATGCAGATGAGCATGCCGTGCGCGCCCTCTGCTCACTCGTGCTGTGCTGCGGGGCCGGAAGTTCCGGCTGCGGTGGTGCAGCCGGCGGTGCGGGGAGTGGCGGTGACGGCGGTGGTGCATTGGTCGCTGCCTGTTGGTGCCGGCACTGTGTCGCGCGACGGAGCGATGGCGGCTGTGGTTCCGACGCAGGCGTCTCCGCCGGGCAATTTCATCCTGAGAATCTAGAGCTTCGTTCTTCGCCGTGGACTTCCGGTGTGCGCGCAGGTGCGCCTTCGGAGAGTTGCCTCCTGTCGTTTTAACGCGGAGTTGAAGAGTGAAGCATTTTCTTGTGTGGGCGCTGGTGGTGCTGGCGCTATCAGTATCGTTGCCTGTTGAGGGGCAGACGGGGCCTGGCTCCGGTAGGGCGCCGATGGCGGCACCCATGTCGGTGGAGCAGGCGGTGGATGCGGCGCTTGCCGGCAATCCGGAGATACGGGCCGAGGTGCGGCGGCTGTCGCTGGCGCAGTTGAAGACGACAACGGCACGGAGTCTGGACGATCCGATGTTGATGGTGCGCGACTGGCAGACTCCGTTGCGGAAGCCATGGGATGTGAACCAGGCGCAGTTGATGTTCAGCGTGCAGCAGACGTTTGTCGGCAAGGACAAGCGAGACCTGCGGGCGAAGGTCGCGGGCGATGAGGTCGAGGTGGCGGCGGCTGAGCTGGAGAGTTCGCGGCAGGCGGTGGCGGCGAGTGTGCGCGAGGCGTGTGCGGCCCTGCTGCGGAATGCGGACGAGATGGGGCTGCACGATCAGCAGGCTGCGGTGCTGAACCAGGCGCTCTCCGCGGCGCTGGCGGAGTACACGACAGGTAAGGTGGCGCAGGCGGATGTGCTGCGCGCGCAGATGGCACTGACGCGGCTGAGCGAGCACCTGATCGAGCTGGACGAGGAGCGCGATACGGCGCGGGCGCAGTTGAATGCGCTGATGGGGCGCGGTCCGGATGAGGCGGTGGAGATCAGCGGAAATTATCGCGGCGCAGTGACGGTGCCGTCGATGGAGGAACTGGAGCGAGTGTCAATGGAGCATCGTCCGGAGCTGGCGGGGCTGCGAAAGCAGATTGCGAAGTCCGGGGACGAAAGCAGGCTGGTGCGGCTGGCGATGAAGCCTGACTTTACGGTGGCGGGCGGGCTGATGGTGATGCCGACGGGCTCGAGCTTTCGCCTTGGGTATATGGCGGAGCTCACGATGAATCTGCCACAGCTGAATCGTGCGCGGCATGACGGTGAGGCGAAGCAGGCAGACGCGGCGACGGATGTGGCGCAGGCGGAACTGGATGCCCGGACGACGGCGGTGTTTCTGGAGATCCGTCAGGCGCAGCTTGAGGTGAGCGCGGCGCAGAGGCGGGTGAAGCTGTATCGCGACACGCTGCTGCCGCAGGCCGAGGCTGCGTTCAAGGCGTCGGCTTCGGCGTATGAGAACAATCGCGGCGAGTTCATGAACTTGATTGACAGCCAGAATCTTCTGCTCGATGTGCGGACTGCATACTACAAGGCGCTTTCGGCGGTGGATGCCGGGAGTGCACAACTGGAGCGCGCGATCGGCGCGCCGTTAGCTGACGGGAATACTACGAATTCTGAAAGGACTAGCAAATGACCGCGAAGGAAAAGAAGCTGGTAGCGATGGGTGCCGGTGCTGGAGTTGTGGTGACCGCACTGGTGGTTGGGTTATTGATGACGCGCGGCGGACGAATGTATGCGGCGGAGAAGAGTTCGACGCCTTCGATGAGCGCGCCGGCACCGATTGCGCGCGAGTCAGATTCCGGGACGCAACCGGGAACGACGCTGGAATTGACTCCTGCGGAGATTACGGCGGCTGGTGTGCAGGTGGCCGACGTGCAGATGGCGGCGCTGAAGATGGACATCGACGCGTTTGGGCGCGTAGAGCAGCCGGAGGCTCAGTTGGCCGCGGTGAGCGCGCGGATTGGCGGGCGCGTGGACAAGCTCTACGTGCAGTACACCGGCGAGAGCGTGCGTCGCGGGCAGGCGGTGGCGGATGTGTATAGCCCGGAGGTAGCGACGGCCGTTGCGGATTATCGGCTGGCGCAGGAGAATCGCCAGCGGCTGGACCAGTCGGATGACGCGAATGTGCGAACGCAGGCGGACGCGTTGGTGCGGGCGAGTCAGCGGAAGCTGGAGCTGTGGGGCGTCAGCGAAAAACAGATGGAGACTCCGGAGACGGACGGCGTGCCGCATACGACGCTGTATGCGTCGGCGTCGGGCAGCGTGGTGGAGCGCAAGGTGACGCAGGGGCAGTACGTCAATGCGGGCGACACGCTGTTTACGGTGGCGGACCTGAGCCAGGTGTGGATCAAGGCGGATGTATATGAGGACCAGTTGCCGCAAATTCGCAGAGGGCAGGAGGTTGCGATTACGTCAGAAGCGCTGCCGAATCGAACGCTGCATGGGCGGGTGGATTTCATTGAGCCGCAGGCGAATCCGCAAACGAGGACGGTTCCGGTGCACGTGCATGTGGGGAATCCGGGTATGCGGCTGCTGCCGGGCATGTTTGTGAGCGCATCGTTTGTAAGCCGTGCGGCGAGCGAGTCGATTGTGGTGCCGCGATCCGCGGTGCTGGATACGGGCACGCGGAAGATTGTGTACGTCGCCAAGCCGGACGGAGTGTTTGAGGCCCGTGAGGTGACGGTGGGGGCGCCGTCGGAGGATTTGTACCCGGTGACGAGCGGGCTGGCGAAGGGCGACAAAGTGGTGCTGAGCGGAAACTTCCTGATCGATTCGCAGGCGCACTTGAGTTCGGGCATGTCGGGAATGTATGGCGGGTCGAAGGAGTTTGCGGCGAACCAGGCGGGGCCGGCGGCGGCTACGGACAAGGGCGCTGCGAGTGCGAGTGCAGCGAAGGTCGACCTCCATGTAGACATCACTTCGCTCAAGGCAGGGGAAGACAATACGTTTCGCGCTACGGTGACGGACTCCGATGGAAAGCCGATCACGGATGCGCATGTGACAGTGACGCTGGTGATGCCGGCGATGCCGTCGATGGGTATGCCGGAGATGAAGAGCACGGCTGAGCTGATGTGGTCGGCGGGCCAGCATGCGTATGTGGGTAAGGTGCAACCGGGGATGTCGGGATCGTGGAATGTAACGGTGGAGGCGCGCAGGAATGGCGCTGTGATCGCGACGGTCCACACACACCTGAGCGCGAAGTAAGGGGAAGAGATGATCAACCGGATAATTGAGTTCTCGCTGAAAAACCGTTGGCTGGTGCTGGGTGTGTACGGTGTGCTGGCGGCGTGGGGCTACTGGGCCGTGCTGCATACGCCGATCGACGCGATTCCCGATTTGAGTGAGAACCAGGTGATCGTGTTTACGGACTGGGCGGGGCGGAGTCCGCAGGAGGTGGAGGACCAGGTCACGTATCCGCTGACGGTGAACCTGCAGGGGCTGCCGCATGTGAGGACGGTACGGTCGGAGTCTGCATTTGGATTCTCGATGGTGAACGTGATCTTCGAGGATTCGGTCGATATCTATTTCGCGCGAACGCGAGTGCTGGAGCGGCTGAGCCTGGCGGGGAGTTTTCTGCCGGCAGGAGTGACGCCGATGATGGGGCCTGACGCGACCGGCGTGGGCCAGGTGTTCTGGTACACGGTGGAAGGGCCGTACGACAGCGGCACACTGCACTCGGTGCAGGACTGGTTCATCAAGTATCAGCTGAACTCGGTGCCCGGCGTGGCGGAGGTGGCGAGTGTTGGCGGATTCGTGAAGCAGTACCAGATCGATCTCGATCCGATGAAACTGCGGGCGTATGGCATTCCGCTTAAGAATGTGGTGGCGGCAGTCCAGGGCAGCAACAACAATGTGGGCGCGAAGGTGATGGAGGTAGGAAGCACCGAGGATATGGTGCGCGGGATTGGCTTGTTGCGCGGGCTGAAGGATATTGAGGACGTGTCGCTGGGCGCTTACAACGGGACGCCGGTGACGGTGGGGAACGTTGCGAATGTGCAACTGGGGCCTGAGTTTCGCCGCGGCGTTCTGGATAAGGACGGCAGGGAGGCGGTGGGCGGCGTGGTGGTGATTCGCTATGGAGCGAATGCGCGCGAGGTGATTGCGGCAGTGAAGGAGAAGATTGCCGAGATTCAGCCGGGGCTTCCCGCGGGCGTGACGATTGTTCCGTTCTACGATCGCGGCGTGTTGATCGATCATGCGGTGGATACGCTGCGGCACGCTCTGATTGAGGAGATTGTGTTGGTGACGCTGGCGCACATTCTCTTTCTGTGGCATTTCCGCAGCATCCTGGTGGTGACGATTCCGCTGCCGCTGGCAGTGCTAGGCGCGTTTCTGTTTATGCGCGGCGCGGACATTTCGTCGAACATCATGTCGCTGGGCGGAATTGCGATTGCAATTGGGGTGCTGGTGGACGCGGGCATCGTGATGACGGAGAACGTGATTCGCCAGGCGGAGCAGTATGAGGAGGAGCACAGCAACTATCGCGAGCACATCTGGGAGATCACGCTGAAGGCGGCACGGCTGGTGGGGCGGCCGATCTCGTTTGCGATGGTGATCATCATCCTTGCGTTTGTGCCGGTGTTTGCGTTGACGGGGATGGAAGGAAAGATGTTCCATCCGCTGGCGTTCACGAAGACGTTTGCGATGGTGGGGTCAACGATCCTGGCAATTACGCTGGTGCCGGTGTTGTGCACATTTTTGATTCGCGGCAAGCTCCATCGCGAGGAAGAGAATCCGTTGATGCGGGTGCTGCGTGGGATGTATCGGCCGACGCTTAGCTGGGCGCTTCGTCACCGTGCGATTACGCTAGGAGCCGCGCTGGTTCTATTTGGAGGCGCGATGTATACGGCGACGACGATTGGGTCGGAGTTTATGCCGCCGCTGAATGAGGAGACGGCGCTGTTTATGCCGATTACGGATCCGCGGATTTCGTTGACGCGGGCGACGGAGATTCTGCGGCAACAGGACAAGATCATTTCCGAGGATCCGCAGGTGGCGATGGTGGTGGGCAAGGTGGGACGTGCAGAGACGTCGACGGACCCTGCGCCCGTGAACATGTCGGAGACGACGATCACGTTCAAACCGAAGGAGGAGTGGCCGAAGGGGTTGACGAAGGATGCGATCCTGGCTCGGCTGGACGACAAGCTGCAGATTCCGGGAGTGACGAATATCTGGACGCAACCGATTCGGAATCGGATTGACATGCTGTCGACGGGGATTCGCACGCAGATCGGGATCAAGGTATTTGGGCCGGATTTGGGTGTGATTGAACAGAAGTCGGAGGAGATCAAAGAGGTTGTGCGCAAGATTCCGGGCGCGACGGATCTGTATGCCGAGCGGACGACGGGGGCTCCATACCTGGAGATGACGGTGGACCGGCCCGCAGCCAACCGCTACGGATTGAACGTGGCGGATGTGGAGGACGTGATTGAGACCGCGATCGGGGGGAAGAACCTGACGACGACGATTGAGGGCCGGCAGCGGTTTCCGGTGAGGGTTCGGTACGCGCGAGACTTTCGCGAGAATCCGGACCAGCTTGGCGATGTGCTGGTTTCGGGAAACAACGGGGCACAGGTGCCATTGAGCGAGGTGGTGAAGATTCGGACGACGATGGGGCCGTCGATGATCAGCAGCGAGAACGGACTGCTTCGCGGCACCGTTCTGTTGAATGTGCGCGGGCGCGATGTGGGCGGATTTGTGGATGAGGCGAAGCGCACGGTGCAAGCGAAGGTGAAGATGCCGGCGGGATATTACGTGGAGTGGAGTGGGCAGTACGAGAATCAGATCAGCGCGCGGAAACGGTTGGAGTTGGTGATCCCGATTGTGCTGCTGGTGATCTTCGCGCTGCTGTATCAGACGTATGGATCGGCGAAGGAGGCGGCGCATGTGCTGCTGGCAGTGCCGTTCGCACTGACCGGAGGCGTGTTTCTGGTGAAGCTACTGGGACTGAACTTCTCGGTGGCGGTGTGGGTTGGGTTTATTGCGCTGTTTGGGACCGCGGTGCAGACGGGTGTGGTGATGGTTATCTACCTGGAGGAGGCGGTGGCGCGACGGGTCGCAGCGGATGGAGTGCTGACGATTGCCGGCCTGCATGCAGCGGTGATGGAAGGGGCGCTGCTGCGGCTTCGGCCGAAGGTGATGACGGTGGCGACGGTGGTTGCGGGATTGTTACCGCTGCTGTGGTCGACGCGGACGGGTGCTGAGTTTATGCGGCCGCTGGCGGCTCCGGTGCTGGGCGGCATGGTGAGTTCGCTGATCCACGTACTGATTGTGACTCCGGTGATCTTTACGTGGCTGCGCGAGCGGGAGCTGCGG
Source organism: Acidobacteriaceae bacterium (assembly GCA_036498865.1). Lineage (GTDB taxonomy): Bacteria > Acidobacteriota > Terriglobia > Terriglobales > Acidobacteriaceae > Edaphobacter. The sequence goes on from DASYEU010000046.1 coordinate 16,552, forward strand.
AGCTGAGCGGGTTTCTGAACTTTGGGACTACCATGGGAGTGGGTTCACGGAGGGGGCAGCATGATTCTTGATTTTTCCGGCCGGGTCGTCGTGGTTGCAGGTGGAACCGGTGGCCTGGGGAAGGCCATCAGCCTTGCGTTTCTTCGGGAAGGGGCAAACGTGGTGGTTCCCTATCACGGGGAGAATGAATTCCACGCCTTGCGAGGTGAAGCGGATTCGAACCAGTTGCTCCTCGAAGGTCATCCTGTGGACGTGACCGATGAATCCGGGACGGCGGAATTTATCGGAAGCGTCGTGGCGCGCCATGGCAGAGTAGACGCCTTGGTGAACGCGGTCGGAGGCTATGTCGGCGGGACCAATCTTTGGGAGACGAACACCGCTACCCTGCAACGCATGCTGACGCTGAATCTTTGCTCTGGCTATTCGCTGGTGCGGGCGGCGCTCCCGGCTATGCTGAAGGCGGGCCGCGGATCAGTCGTCAATGTGGCTGCAAAGGCCGCCGTCGACCATGGGGCAGGTGCGGCTGCGTACGCCGCGTCCAAGGCGGCTGCGGTCGCATTGATGGACTCCCTGGCTGGAGATTGCCGGGGAACCGGCGTCCGCGTGAATTCGATTCTTCCGAGCATCATCGACACGGCTGCGAATCGCAAGGCGATGCCTGACGCTGACTTTGCATCGTGGCCGAAGCCACAGGATATTGCAACTGTCGTGATGTTCCTGTGCAGTGATGGCGCAAGAACGATCCACGGGGCGGCCATTCCTGTTTACGGGAACAGTTGAGTGGATTTCGCGTACGTCACTTTTCGTCGATTTCGGATCTTGTCTTCTTCAGGTCATCGCCGAGCAAGATGGCTTCCGCGATTTCGCGCATTGACTTCCTGCGCTGGCGGCTTTCTCGCTGCATGCGGCGGTAGGCCTCGTCTTCGGGGATAGCAAGATCCCGCTGAAGGATGCCCTTTGCCCGGTCGACGACCTTGCGGGTTTCGAGACGTCCGGCGAGAGCGGCATTTTCGCTTTCCAGGCGGGCGCGCTCAATCTCCGCGCCGACGAGGAATCCGATCATTGAGAGCAGCCGCACCTCGTTGGAAGTGTGCTGGTAGGAGTTGCGGTGCTGGAGATTAATCGCGCCGACGACCTTGCTGGCGCACAGGATCGGAGTGCAGAGCATCGCTTCGAACTGGTCTTCGGGAACGTTCTTGAAGGCTTCAAAGCGAGGATCTTTGGATGCGTTCGAGGCAATTGCCACCGGTTCGCGGTGCTCTGCAACCCAGCCGGTGACGCCGTGGCCGATCTGCAACCCAAGCTGGTCGACGAGGTCGGCGTGCGGATTCTGTGACGCGCGGAGGACCAACCGGTCGGCCTCGAGAACATAGATAAAGCAGGAGTCGCAGGGGATGATTGCTGTGACAAAGTCCACAATGCGCCCGAGGACAAGGTGAAACGAATCGGCCGAAGCAATGCGGCTGCTGATTTCGTGGAGAAAATCGATCGGCGTCAGGCCATCGCGGAAGCCGGCCATGGTGGGGGTGGACATGGCGATCTTGCGAACTGGCTGGCGCGCCGAGGCTGACGAATCGGGAGAGTCGGCGATTTGAAGCCGGCCAGAGGCGGCTCGTGGCGTGGTCTCTGCTGGTTCGGACCCGCTGCGCTTTTCGCTCAGCAGCTTGCCGGAGTACTGAGCTGCCTCGTTGACGATGAAGCCCATCTTGGGGCGCGATGGCTCGAAGTCAGGTTTGATGCCGTAGTGGGCTAGTTCTTCCGAGGTGGTTGGGCCGATGGAAACGACGACGATCTTTGCCAGGCCATCGCGGAGATCCTGTTGGCAATTCATTTGTTCGGCAATTTGAAATAGGTGGATTACCTGGACGGCGGTCATGAAGAGGACCACGTCGATATTGCCGCTGGCAATGCCGAGGACGCACTCACGCAGGGGGCGCACGTCTTCCGGCAAGACCCACTGATAGACGGGAACCTTGGCGACCTCTGCACACAACTCGTTGAGCGTAGAGAGAAACTCTGGATTGGACGCTCCGTATTCCTGCACCGCGACGCGCATGGTTGCGAGCGACTCGCCAAACTCTGCCTGCATGGCGGCGAGCATTTCGCGCCACGTGCTTGGCTCCGCCGCGACGACCGAGACCGGCACCTTGATTTCGCGCAGGGCAGCTTGGGGCTTGGGCCCACGAGCCGCGATTTTGACCGAGCGAAGAGCCTCAAGAAACTGCTCGCGAGGGTAGCGAGTGCTGACGATGTCGAGCAGAGCCCTGACGCCAACACCGGTGAGAAAGATGATGAGGTCGTAGTTTCCGCGCATCAGGCCGTCCGCGAACTCGAGCGCCTGGCGGTGCGATTCAAGCGGCGCTTCCCTCATGGAAGGCACGACGAACGGCTCACCCCCGTAGGTGCGGATCAGCTTGGCGACCTCTTTGGCACGGCGCGACTCGAGTGACAAAACTCGCAGTCCGTCGAAGCTTGCGTGTGCCATCGGGAGTCTCCGAATGCAAAAAGGTTTGACTGAATCGTGCGGTGTGGCCTATGAGTTGTCTTCGGGCAACCGAAGCTCGAGGACAAATGGTTTTGACAGTTATGGGCGAAAGGTTGGGCGGCTATTGCTAGTTTACAGTCAACTCGGCCCGACGGTATTGATTCTTCGAACATCGGACAAGACGCCTGCACTCAAATTGGGGGCGCCTTCGATCAAGAAAACGAGAATGCGCGATTGGATTTCCGGATGGACCAGCGCAGGTTAGTGCCTGGCTGGCCCATCGGGACGTTGAGGGACACTCCAGCGGTAAAGGAATTCCACGTAGCCGTATTGAGCGTTGCGGGTGGAAGGATAGATCCCCGCTATTACGCTTTTTCCAAAGGATTTCGCATAATAAAAGGTCATTGTGACTGGCTTCGCGACCTGCCAGTCGACGCTGGCGTCGAGCACGGAGGAAAAGCTCGATTTGCCGTTGGCTGGACGCCCGGTGTAGCCAAAGACCTTGTTATCGTAGGCCCCGCCGCCCTGATACCAAAGATCGTTGCTCGACGTGAGTTTGAGCCAGTGGAGGTCCGATCGGAAATTGATCTTCTTGGTGGGCTTGTCGACCAGTTGCACAAACTCGTCGGTGCTATTCATCAGGTTATAGAACGGGAATTGCGCGTACACACGGGGCGTCGGCAGAACCTGGAAGAAGGTGTTGTGCTTGTTGTCGGCCGCGTTGTTGTCTCCGGTGGAACGGAACCACCCACCACGCAGCCACGGTGCCGTAGAGACTTTTGTGAGCTGATATCCGCCTTCCACAGCGGCCGCTCCTGCGCGGTGGCTCAAGGCACCCCACTGTCCATTCTGCAGCGCGCCCCAGAAGAGCAAGTCCGCACGGCCCGGGCCGACCGGAGCCACTCCGGCAATATCGCCGCCATAGGTGCCGATGCGAATGTTCTTGTGGTCTGCGGCTCGCGTGGCCAGAGCACGGTTGTCCGTTTTGGCGAGGCCTGTACGGCCGTCGTGATAGTCCATTCCGAAGGCACGCACCAGAAGATGATCTTTGAACGTTGATTTGGTCAGTGCCAGGTATTGCAGGTCGACGTTGAGTTCAGGGTCGCCGTTCATGTTGAAGACGCCCTGATCCGCGCGCGCGGCCATTGCGGTGATGTCATAGTTCCCCGAGCCAACGTGAGCTTCGGCCCCGTCGAAGCTGCGCTGAGCTGTGGAGAAGCCGAAGTTGCCGATCAGGCGCTGCGCGATACGGTTCGTCTGAAGCCATGCGATGCCGGGGTTTTTCGGTTGCGTCTCCTGTCCGTCAAAGTACTCGAATCGTCCAAGCCGGACGTTGTTCTTTCCGTAGAAGTGGTAGCGCGCGAATCCTTGCTTGAGAAACGTTGCCGCGGGGTTTGAATTGTTGGTATTCGACGCATAGTAGGTGCCGCCCAGGCCGAGCTGGCCTTGCGCGGTTACTGGTGATACGGCGTCGGTTGGGAGGTCCAGCGTGGCAGGTGCGGCGAGTTCGAGTTGCCAGTCCCATTTCTTGATGTGTTGGGCCATGCCGAGGCGGACTAACGACTCGACAAAGCCGTAGGTTTCCGGAGTGGGGGTAGCGGCATACCACTGGGTGGAGTCAATTCGTGAGCGGTCGAATACTGAGATCGAGACGGGCAGCCTGCTGGAGTTCTCGGGTGGTGGCGCGGTCTGGCACGATCCGGACTGGGCAATGGATGTGCCAATCGCAACGAGTAGCAGCGAGGTCGATCGAATGAGATTCATCAGGCGCTCCTGGGTGACATGATGCGACGGGGCCCGCATGGGGACGGGGCGGCGATGGATTTGAGTTGGGTGCCGGAAGACGTTTCGGCAAACGCAGAGACAAGGAAATGCATCGCTGCATTTGCGCGGGGACTCAGGCAGTTGACTCAGGCGTTGAGAGGGAAATCCGGGTCACGAAATGGACGAGACACGTCTGGGTGTCGCGTGAGCTTGGACCGGATAACAAGTTTGTAACACGAGGTGGCGCATGTGACAAGCGGCCACAGGCGCGAGCCAGGCGCGACCAATTGGTCTACATGACTACTCCAACGTGTAACTCGTTATGTTACATAGGCCTGCATCGGCACTTGCAATCGAGAAGAAATCACGCTACTATCGTCCTATTCGGGGCTTCCCTTATTCTTCAACCGCCCCGAGACTAGCGCACCACGGCGTGCGACTGTTGTTCGACCCATTCAATAATTTGACCGCTCCACGATGAGCTTTGAATCCACTGCAGCGACGCGGTGTTCGATTCGGCGGACGTGTGTGCGTTTGTGTTAGAGCGCCGATCGGCATTCCTCTCCTGACAAGTGATTCAAGGCCAGCGTGGCGCGACAGTCCTTCCAGACCGGCGCTGATTGGAGCGCCCCCATCCGGGACTGGTTCGGCAGCTTGCACCTCGATGCCGCACTTGTTCCCTTCGCGAGGAAGTCGCAATGGTTCCTGAACAGGTTGCCCAACAACCCTTTACGCCGGCACAGCAGGAGTATCTGCGTGGCTTTTTCGTTGGCGTTGCCCAGCGCGGTGCGGTGCCCTTTGTGGGGCACACTGCGGCGGGGCAGATTACCGCGGACCCTGCTTCAGGAGTTCCCAACGAAGCGGCGGAACGCGAAGAACTCTGCTTCGGCACACCCGTTTCGGACCTTTGCCGCGAAGAGCTGTGGAAGTTTGAAGAGAACGCCCTGGATATCTGGGACAAATTGCTGGAGCATTCCGCGGAAAACAGACCGCCGGCTCCTGATGATTTGTTCCGGTTCAAGTTTCACGGTCTGTTCTATGTGGCCCCGGCACAGGACTCCTTCATGCTGCGCATCCGTGTTCCTGGCAGCATCCTCTCCACTCGACAACTGCGCGGGCTTGCAGATCTTTCGGCCGAGTGCGGCTCTGGGCGGCTTGATCTGACCACCCGGAGCAATCTGCAAATCCGCGAGTTTCAGCCAAAGGACATCGTCCGCGTGCTGCTACGGATCCAGGCGCTGGGCATGTCGTCGCGCGGCTCCGGGGCGGACAACATACGGAATATCACAGCGTCGCCCATTACCGGCATCGATCCGGAAGAGCTTCTCGACGTTGCCTCGCTGGCTGAGGGGCTGAATAACTACATTCTGAACTCGCGCGACATGTATGGCCTTCCACGTAAATTCAATGTTGCCTTCGATGGTGGGGGAGCAATCTCTGTGGTTGCGGACACCAACGACATTGGCTTTCTAGCGGTTCGCGTAAAGGAAGTCCCGCCGCCCGATAGCGATGCGGTTCCGGCTGGGATCTATTTTCGCGTTGTGCTCTGCGGCATCACCGGACACCGGCAGTTCGCGAGTGACTGCGGGCTCCTGCTGCGGCCGGACCAAACGATCGCTGTTGCGGCTGCGATGATTCGAGTCTTCAACGATCATGGGGACCGCACCGACCGCAAAAAGGCCCGGCTGAAGTATCTGGTCGACAAGTGGGGTGTCGAGAAGTTTCTGGCCGAGACTGAGAAACGGCTGGCGTTCCCGCTGATTCGCTATCCTGCTGACGCATGTGAGCCACGCAGACCAATCGACCGCGCGGGCCACATCGGAGTCCACCCGCAGAAGCAGACGGGGATGCACTATGTCGGCGTGGTTGTGCCAGTGGGGAGACTGCCGGTGGCCCAGGCGCTGGCGATCGCGGAGATCGCGGATCGCTTTGGCAGCGGAGAAGTCCGCCTCACTGTTTGGCAGAATCTCGTAATCCCGAACATCGCGACGGAACATCTCGAAGAGGTGAGGCAGGAACTGCTTGCCGCTGGGCTCGACTTCACTGCTGGACGGGTTCTGAGCGGCACGGTGGCTTGTACGGGAAACAGAGGCTGCCGTTTTTCCGCGACGGATACCAAGTCGCATGCGGTGGAATTAGCGAACCTGCTCGACAGCCGGTTTAAGATCGATCAACCGGTGAACCTTCACGTGACCGGTTGTCCTCACTCCTGCGCGCAGCACTACATTGGCGACATCGGTCTACTTGGCACCAAGGTGGGTGGTGAAGAGGGGTATCAGGTTGTCATCGGTGGAGGGTCCGATCAGGACCAGGGCATTGCCCGCGAGTTGATCCCCTCCATCCGGTTCAACGAACTCTCGCCAGTGATGGAGCGGCTCTTCCATGCGTACACGATGCAGCGCGAGCCAGAAGAGTCCTTCCTCAGCTTTACCCGCCGGCATTCCATCGACCAACTCAAAGAATTCTGTGTGAACCAGGAGCTTGCATGACGACGCAGACCACCAATCCTTCGGCGTTAGTGCCCTACATCCCGGACAACGCGCCGTTCAACGAAGAGCAGCGCGCGTGGCTCAATGGATTCCTTGCTGGAATCTTCTCCTCGACTCGGTCGGCAGCTGCTCCTGCCGATTCTCCACCATCGCTGAAGATCGCTGTGCTGTATGCGTCCCAGTCGGGAACTGCGGAGGGTGTGGCGCGCAAGCTTGCCAAGGAGCTGAAGTCCAAAGGGCACATTGCATCGCTGGCATCGATGGAAGGCTACACTCCGGCTTCGCTTGCCGAGGAACGTTACGCGATCTTTATTGCCAGCACATATGGCGAAGGCGATCCGCCGGATGCGGCTCAGCCCTTCTACGAAAAGCTCTGCCTGGAACACCTGCCGCGCTATCAGGATCTTTCCTACTCGGTGCTGGCTCTGGGCGACTCTCACTACGAACACTTCTGCAAGTTTGGGATTGACCTCGACAACAAGCTCGCAGCGCTGGGCGGTGTTCGTGTTTATGACCGCGTGGATTGCGATGTCGACTTCCAGGAACGCTTCGCATATTGGAAGCAGGGCCTGTTCGCACAACTTGAGTCCATCGTCGCCACGCGCGCAGCGAGAAATTCACCGTCGTCGTCCGCCGCGGTTACGAACAGCAAGCCCTCGTCTGTGCCTCCTTCCAATCACCAAACTGGCCCCGTCTACACCAGGGAGAATCCATTTCTCGCGTCGATTGTGGACAAGCGTCCACTGACTCGCGAGGTATCGAGCAAGCAGACGATGCACCTTGCATTCTCAATCGCCGATTCGGACATGAAGTACGAAGCCGGCGATGCCTGCGGGGTGATTCCGGAGAACGATCATAAGCTGGTCAGCGAGATCATCGCTGCGCTCAAGTTCAGTCCGGAGACTCCTGTACAGCTCCCGCTCCCAAAGTCCGGGTCCACCAGCCTCTGCGACGCGCTTACGCATCATTTGCAGATCACTCGCCTGACTCGCAAGATGATTCAGTCTTATGCGACGATTGGCAACTGCCAGACTCTGTTTGATCTGCTCCTGCCGGAACACCAGGCGCTCCTGGACAAATACACGTACGACCGCAGTTTGATCGATCTAGTCCACGACTATCCCGGCGTGCTGCACAATCCTGCAGATCTGGTCGCCATGCTGGCCAAGCTTTCGCCACGCCTGTACTCCATCTCGTCCAGTCCATTTGCTCACGCCGGCGAAGTCCACACGACGATTGCGGTGGTGCGCTATCGTTCCCACGATCGCGAGCGCGGAGGGGTTTGTTCCACACTGCTTGCGGATCGCACCTCCAACGGCGACCGGAGGCCGATCTACATCCATCCCAACAAGAAATTCCGGCTGCCTGCTGCCTCAGATACGCCGATCATTATGATCGGGCCGGGGACCGGCATTGCTCCGTTTCGCGCATTTCTGCATCAGCGGCGCGCGCTGGCGGCCACCGGAAAGAACTGGCTCTTTTTTGGCGAACGCAGCGCCTCCACCGATTTCCTGTATCGCGAAGAGCTTGAGTCGATGGTTGCGGACGGCCATGTGACCCGCCTGGACACCGCTTTCTCTCGCGATCAGGAACGCAAGATTTACGTACAGGATCGGATGGTTGAGCAAGGGAAGCAAGTGTGGAGCTGGATGCAGGAGGGCGCAAGCATCTATGTTTGCGGTGATGCCAGCCGAATGGCTAAAGACGTCGACGCTGCGCTGCATCGGATCGCCGAAAAGCAGGGCGGCATGGGAATGGAGGCCGCCCAGGAATACATGCAGGCAATGAAAGACGGCCACCGTTATCAGCGCGACGTGTACTGACGCTCGCTTCGGGCAGTCTTCTCGCAAGACGCAAACTGAGAGGTTCTTTGGCACTTCCACTTCATGAACGCGCTACCGATGGTCAAAGCGACGCACTCGTGCGGTTGACCGAGGAGGGGCTGGTCTTCGGTTCTGCGAGCTCTGCGCATGCCACCGTCATTCCTTTCCCCGCTCCATCTGCGCCTGTGGTGTTTCCGCTGCTCATTCCGGAACGGGCCTTGGAAGAGGGGGAACAGTATCGCTTTCACTTCAACATGACGAAGTGCATTGGCTGCCGTTCCTGCGAGGTTGCGTGCAATGAGCAGAACGGTAATCCGGCCGACATTCTGTGGCGGCGGATTGGTGAATTGGAAGCAGGGAGTTACCCCAAGACGCAGCGCCACTATCTCTCGATGGGCTGCAACCACTGTCTCGATGCCGAGTGCGTGAAAGGCTGCCCCGTTGACGCTTATACGAAAGATCCAGTCACGGGCATCGTCCTGCATTCCGCCGACGCCTGCATCGGATGCCAGTACTGCGTGTGGAACTGCCCGTATAGCGTGCCGCAATTCAACCCCGAACGCGGTGTGGTGGGAAAGTGCGACATGTGCAAAGGGCGTCTAGAGGACGGCTTTGAGCCCGCCTGCGTGAATGCGTGCCCTGAAGCGGCGATCGAGATTGAAATCGTGAATGTCGGCAGGTGGCGTGAAAATTTCTCCGAGGCCGAGAGTCCTGGCATGCCGTCTGCAGTGCATACGATCTCGACCACGCGGATCACTCTGCCTGAGAATACGACCTCGGCGCTGGAACGGGTTGACGCCGGCCAGATCCATCCGGAACACGCGCACCTTTCGCTGGTCTTTATGACGACGCTGATGCAGGCTGTCACCGGTGCGTTTTGCCTGCTGATGCTGCACCACGAACTGGACGTCATTCGTCTTTGTATCCTGCTTGCCATTGCGGGTGTCGCTCTCACTATTTCGACAATGCACCTGGGGCGTCCTGCCTATGCGTGGCGTGCATTGAAGATGTGGCGCCGCTCCTGGCTTAGCCGCGAGGTCCTGCTCTTCACGCTTTTCTTGTTTACTCTCATCGCGGTTACTGCGTGTGTGGGTGCCGGCCAACTGCATCACGGGTTTGCAGCAGGGACTATCCTCAAATTGGAGTGGGCTGCGGCACTATTGGGGATCGCAGGAAACCTGGCCAGCGCATATATCTACCTTGTGCCCGCGCGCCCGTCGTGGAACATGCTGCATACTCCGATCGACTTCGTTCTGAGTGGCGCTTTCCTTGGATCATTACTCGCGGCGGTTCTTGGTGAAATACCGCGATCTCTTACCGCGGGGACTCCGTTCGCTGAGCAGGCCTCCCCATTCGTTGCAGGATGGTTGCCAACTTCGTTGGCAGGAGTTTTCGGCCTTGCATGGCTTCTGAACCAGGGGGTGCGCCTTTACCGCCTGCGCAGCTCCAGGCTGTTTGAGGCGCGCGCTTCGTTCTCACTACTTTCGAGTGAACTGCTCCAGCGGCGCACGACCGCATCCTTTGTGCTCGTACCACTCAGCGTCGTGGCGATGGCCAGCGGCCAGACTGTGTTGTCCATTGCAGTGGGACTGGCCGGAGTGCTGCTGGCTCGTTACCTCTTCTTCGTTTCGGTTGTGCCGCTGAACATGGCGCTCACCTTCGTGCGTGGGAGGTCTGCGTGAGACTCTTCAGCAAGCTCCGTCGCATGGCGGGTATCGATACGGCGCAATCTCGCTACGCCTACGGCAAGGACAGCCGCTACGGCTACGTATCCGAGTCGCGAGTTGCCGACAACTGGATCAAGACAACGTGCGGGTACTGCTCTGTTGGCTGCGGCATGCTAATCGGGGTGAAGGATGGCAAAGCGGTTGCGGCGCGAGGCAATCCCGACCATCCTGTGAATCGCGGCAAGCTTTGCCCGAAGGGACTGAGTGAGCATCACGTTCTCGATGCTCCGGGGCGGGCAACCCAGCCCCTGTTGCGCAAGAATGGCAAACTCGAGCCTGTCTCCTGGCACGAAGCGCTCGAGACCATGATTGAACGCATCGGCCTAATCCAGGCCAAGTATGGCTTCGGTGCGCTTGGCGTGGTTGGTACAGGCCAGTTGCTGACTGAGGAGTTTTACACTCTCGGCAAATTGGTTCAACTTGGCTTCCGGACTCCCAACCACGACGGCAACACGACGCTCTGCATGGCGAGTGCAGTTTCCGGTTACAAGCTCTCGTTCGGCAGCGACGGACCACCGGGCAACTATGCGGATCTGGAGACGGCCGACGTCATCCTCCTGATTGGCGCAAACATTGCGGACAATCATCCCATCCTGTGCAACCGCCTGGAGCGCAATAAGAACCGCACACTCATCGTCGTCGATCCCCGTGTCACCAAGACGGCGATGATGGCCGACATCCATCTGCCTGTAAAGCCGCGCAGCGATATAGCCCTGATTAACGGCATCGCGCACATCCTGATTCGCGATGGCTTGATCGATCGCGACTACATCGCGCAGCACACGAGCGGCTTCGACGAGCTGAACTTCTTTGTGATGAAGTACACCCCGCAGCACGTTTCCGAGGTCACTGGCCTAAGCGTCGAACAGATCGAACAGGTAGCGGCGCTGTATGGTCGTGCCAAGGCTGCCTTCATCGGATGGACGATGGGCGTCAACCATTCGACCCAGGGTGCCGCTACGGTGACCGTCATCAACAACCTGGCGCTCATTACCGGCCAGATCGGCCGTGCCGGCGCAGCGCCGTTTTCCATCACCGGCCAGTGCAACGCGATGGGGACACGCGAGGCGGGTTTTACTTCGTCTCTGCCCGGCTATCGCAAGTTCGACAATCCCGAGGATCGAGAGGCGCTTGCGGCTCTTTGGGATATCGACGTTCGCTACATTCCTAAGGCCCGGGGTCTCGCCTACCCCGACATCATTGAAGCCGCGGTTGCAGGCAAGATCAAAGCGCTGTGGTTTATCGCTACCAACCCTGCTGTATCGTTCCCAAACTATTCCATTTTGGAGCAGGCGCTGCGCAGTGTGGAGTTTCTCGTCGTGCAGGATGGATTTCATCCCACACCGACCAGCGACTTCGCCGATCTCGTGCTCCCGGCTGCAATCTGGGGCGAGAAGGAAGGTACCTACACCAACTCCGAGCGCCGAGTCAGCAAGGCGAATCGTATTGTCACGCCTCCGGGCCAGGCTCGCGCCGACTTCGACATCTTCCTCGATCTCGCCGACCGCATGGGTGTCCGGCAGGTGCTTTATCCTGGCTGGTCGACTACGCAGGACGCCTTTCGCGAATGGCAGCGCGTCTCTGCCGGGCGCATGTGCGACTACAGCCACTTCACCTGGGACGAACTCGAAGCTGTGGGCGGGATGCAGTGGGGCGGCGAGCGGCTGTATGCCGACGGTGTCTTTCCAACTGCCGACGGCCGCGCCAAACTGCACCTTGTCCCCTGCGATCCCTTCGTCGAACAGCCGAACAAGGACTACGACTTTATTCTCAACACCGGTCGCACGGTGGAGCACTGGCACACGCGCACCAAAACCGCGCAGGTCGACATGCTGAACAAAATGGTGCCCAACGCGTGGCTCGAGATGAATCCTATCGACGCGAAACGCTTGAAGCTCAGTTCCCACGATCGGGTCACGGTCGTCTCACGACGCAATAAGGTGGCCAACCTTGAGTTACGCATCACGGCAATCGTTGCACCGGGCCAGGTCTTCATGCCGTTTCACTTCTCCGAGACGAACTCGAACCTGGTCACGCTCGGAGCGTTTGATCCAGTCTCGCGCGAGCCGAACTTCAAGCAGTGCGCTGTTCGTGTCGAGAAGACCGCAGCGGTTTGACGCAACCAAAACTTCTCTCCGGCCACGCAGCCGGTGTCTGCCAGCACGCCGAGCAACCATGACGTTGCCCTCGGAGCCCGACACACCTCAGTACCACCAAATTCTCCGGAGGAATTTTCGATGGCAAGCTACAAAGCCTTCCTGAAGTCCGGCCACCCGCCGACGCTTCTTGCCGCTTTCCTGTACTTCGACTTCAGCTTCGCGATCTGGGTGCTCAACGGCGCCATGGGCCCATTCATCAGCCAGAACTTTCACCTCTCACCAGCGCAGATCGGCTTCATGATCTCGGTGCCCACACTCGCTGGCGCCTTCATGCGTTTCCCGCTTGGCGTGCTGTCGCAGTACATCGGCCGCAAGAATGCCGCGATTGTCGAGATGTCCGCGATCATCGTTGCGTTGCTCTACGGATTCTTCTTCGTGCATACCTATCACAATGTGCTCGCCATGGGCGTGCTGCTCGGTATTGCGGGCGCTAGCTTTGGCGTCGCGCTCTCGCTGGGCTCGGGTTGGTTTCCGCGCAAGTACAAAGGGCTCGCGATGGGCATTGCCGGGGCCGGCAATAGCGGGACAGCGCTTGCGGCTCTCTTTGCCCCTCGCCTGGCAATGCACTTCGGCTGGCAGCATGTCTACGGATTTGCGGCTGCGAGCATGCTGCTCCCGCTCGCGGTCATGATCTTCTTCGCCCAGGAGCCTCCGGACATCGAGCATCAGTCGCTGCGCGATCATCTGAGCTGTCTGTTTGAGGCGGATGGCTGGTACTTCAATCTCATCTACGTCATTACGTTCGGTGGATTCCTCGGACTTGCCACCTTTCTACCGTCCTTCTACTACAGCCAGTTCCACGTCTCGAAAGTGCAGGCGGGCACTCTGACCGTGTTTGCGACTCTTACCGGTAGTCTGACGCGTGTGCTTGGCGGCTGGTTCGCGGACAGAATTGGTGGCATTACCACGTTGTCGGTCGTGTTTCTGGTTGCTATCGCAGCACTCTTCGGCCTGATGACCACTCCAACCCTCACGGTTACCACGTTGCTCTTCATGCTGTGTTTCGCCGCGCTGGGAGCGGGGAACGGGGCCACCTTCCAACTGGTTCCGTTGCGCTGGCCTATCACTACTGCTGTCGCCGGCGGAATGATTGGAGAGATCGGAGCGCTGGGTGGCGGAATCCTGCCCAACGTTCTGGGCATGTCCAAACAGCACACTGGCAGCTATCGACTGGGTTGGATCTGCTATGCGGGACTGGCCTTCGCAATCCTCATCATGATGCGAGTGGTCGCACGCAGCTGGACCAGGACCTGGGTCGGTGCTGGTGGCCGGGCTCACGTGGAAACCGCGGGGGACCCGGTTTACGCCGAGGGAACAGATACGTCGATTGCAGCAGCATAAGGCTTACGCTGCTGGTTATAACGCGGGCCGAAGCCAGTTGAATCTGGTTTCGGCCCGTGCGCCGCTTAAAGGAAGCGAAATGGGAATACGCGATCGGTGACGAGGCCCGTCAGCGCGGCTGCGTTGCCGGCTGCCCTGCCTGGACCTGAATCGTCTTCAGATAGCTCGCCAGGTTATCGATGCGCTGCTGCACGATCATGGAGCTGTTTCGCTTGTCAGGGCTCAGATTGCGCATGAGCTCTCCCCAGATTGGCATCTCGGTCGAACCGTGAGCAGGGGTTTCCACTCCAAACCGAAGCACAGAGGTGACGGTTTTCGATGGAAATACATCTCCATTTTGGTGACTGAGCAACGTCAGGTCGACAGGCTTAGCTTTCAGGGCGGAGGCAGCCGGTCCGCTTCCTCTGCCATCGACACCATGGCAGACGGCACAATAGGTGGTAAACATCTGGTGGCCATCGGATGCCAGGGTGGGCTTGATCGGCACCTTTGCGATCTTTGGAATGGGTTGCTGGGCGCAGGCGGCGAGGGCGACGAACGATGCGCCCGCGAGTAATAGAACAGACATGTGTTTCGACATTCGAGACTCCTATGCCAAAACAGTAGTCGCCGAAGAGGCGGATCCGCAGTGACAGCGGCCACGAGCATAGAGAGAACGTTTGATTGCCTGAGAGAGAACAATAGTGCGCGCCCGGGAGAGCAGGCGAGTGGAGTCGATGCCGCGTGTTCCAGGCGAGCGCAGCGTCCTACTTGCTTGCGACAGAATCGCGATCGGGGCCATAGGTCGGGCCGTGGACCGTGCGATGGGAGAGGTACAGCCACTTACCGTCACGCTTGGTGTAGACGCGTTCGTACCAGACCGAGAACCAGGAACGCGGTGTGCCCCCCGGGCTGTTCTCCGCGACATACTGCCCATAGAGGATCGCGATGTCACCATGCATCTCCGCCTTGACGGTGGCGACATCGCGAGCGAGATACTGCTTGCTTTCCACCCGCTTCAGAAAACTCTCCTTGTTGTCGACCAGTAGCGGCTTGCCGCCGGTGATCCATGCGTCGCCATGCACCATCACGAAGTCATCCGCCAGCATGCTGCGGACTGCAGCAACATCTCCACGCACAACGGCAGCTTCCATCGACTTCTCGAAGGCCATTACCTCTAGCGCCGCCGGCGACGTGTCCCCAGCGGATAATGCAACCGTGCGGGCCGCGGCTTCGGGGTCCATCCTGGGACGCGCTGCAGCCGGGGCAGCGGCAGGGGTGTTTCCCTGAGACAGAGCAGGGAAGGTGGGCAGAGTGGAGATGGCAACGGCAATCAACAGCCTTACGCGTGTGTTCATGGGTGGACACTCTCTCGACAAGGACACCTATAGATATAGAAGAAGGAGGGCACTGGCGATTTGTCTGAGAGCGAAAACAGCGTGTGTCTCTATGCGAACGCAGTTGCGGCCGTGCGTGGCGGCACTCCATTTGAAATCGCGAGAAGCCGGTGGTTTATTGCCCTTTCCGTTCCGTGTTCGGACGACCAGATGCAAAGGCTACCAGGGAGGACCATGCCACGGAGTCTTGACAGGCATTCAGCGCGTGCATTCTGATGTATCTTCGCTGCCGCGCTACGTGGGGATTCGCGCGAGTAGCGTGTACACCAGGTGTCCGACACTCCGGAACAATATGACAGCCGAGATACAGATTCCATCGATTATCAAAATAGGCGCGGGATGTTTTGCGGAAGTGCCCTCTGTGCTGACGCGCCTGGGATGCAGGCGACCGCTGATCGTGACAGATCCGTTCTTGATGAGCCGGGGGCTTCCTGAGACGCTCCGCGCACAGATTGAAGTGGCCGGTATCCAGTGCGCGATTTTCTCCGAGACGGTCCCGGACCCTACCACTGAGGCTGTTGCAAAGGGGGTGGCAGCTTACGTTGCAGGGGAACACGATAGCCTGGTGAGCCTCGGAGGCGGCAGCCCGATCGACACGGCGAAGGCCATCGGCATGCTGGTTGCGAATGGCGGGCGGGCGCGCGACTACAAGGTGCCGCATCCTCCACCGAAGCCCGGGCCGCAGCACGTCGCTATTCCAACCACGGCGGGCACAGGTTCCGAGGTGACGCGGTTCACCGTGATAACCGACTCCGAAACTCAAGAGAAGATGTTGATCGCGGGTTCTACGTTGCTGCCGAACGCAGCCATTGTGGATTACGAACTTACGCTTTCCATGCCGGCTCGCTTGACAGCGGACACGGGCACGGATTCGCTGACCCACGCGATTGAGGCGTACGTGAGTCGCAAGGCGAATGCTTTTTCGGATACATTTGCGCTGGCGGCGATGAAGACGATCTGGACCGAGTTGCCGACGGCCTTCCACGAACCGGGCAACAAGAGTGCCCGCGAAGCGATGATGCTGGCCGCGACCCTTGCAGGGCTCGCTTTTTCCAATGCCAGCGTCGCCCTGGTGCACGGAATGAGCCGGCCCATCGGGGTCCATTTCCACGTTCCGCATGGATTGTCCAATGCGATGCTTTTACCGGCAGTAACTGCGTTCTCTGTGCCGGAGTCGCCGAAACGCTATGCTGACTGTGCGCGTACGATGGGAATCGCAGAAGCGCAGGATTCGGATGAAGCGGCCGCGCAGAAGCTGATTGAGGCGCTCTATCGCAGAAATGAGGAGTTGCAGGTTCCTTCTCCGCAAAAGTATGGCATCTCCGAAGAGCGCTACTTCTCTCTCATTTCCACCATGGCGACCCAGGCGCTGGCGTCCGGCTCGCCGCAGAATAATCCTCGTATTCCCAACGCGGACGAGATTGTTGATCTCTATCGGAAGGTCTGGGCCTGATGTTGTTTTTCGCGCATCGGGAAGTTGACGTTCTTCAGAAACAGGTTTCTCTACCGCGGTAAGGCGACGAGGCTTTTGTGTCTAAACAATCCCTGCACGATGGATCTTCCAGCCGCTCAAGAGCCTTCTACGGCAATGTGATTGTGGCTGCGAGCGCTTTCAGCATGGCGCTGATCTTCAGTGTGCATTACGCGTTTGGGGTTTTCTTCAAGCCACTCGCGGCGAACTTCGGTTGGACTCGCGCCATGACGGCGGGCGCATTCTCGCTGGTGTGGATCATGCAAGGGCTGCTTTCCATCGTGATGGGTGGATTCAATGACAAGTTTGGCCCACGCGTTGTGCTGACCGTTGGTGCAGTGTTGATCGGAGGCGGCTACCTGCTGACGTCGCAGACCCATTCCATATGGGAGCTGTACCTCTTCTATGGGGTACTGGTGGGTGCGGGACTCGGGAGCACGTTTGTGCCGTTGACCTCGACGACGGCGCACTGGTTTGTGAAGCGGCGCGGTGTAATGACTGGAATCGTGACATCGGGTGTGGGTATCGGTGCATTGATCGGGCCTCCAGTCGCGAACTGGCTGATTGGAAACTACAACTGGCGTGTCTCCTACCTGCTGTTGGGCGTGATTGTGCTGGTGGGAGTTCTGACAGCGGCGCAACTTCTACGACGAGATCCCTCGCAGATGGGGCTTCGCCCCTATGGTGTAGGCAAGGGCGATCTCCTGCAGGTGAAAGTGGGCGCGCGCGGGTTGTCTCTGAGCGAGGCGGTTCGGGCATGGCAGTTCTGGATGGTGTCGCTCGCATTCTTTTGCTACGGGTATACGTGGACTGCGATCTTGCTGCACCTTGCGCCACATGCCACGGACCTCGGCATCTCGTCCGCAAACGCAGCGAACATGATTGCGGGGCTCGGTGGAGCAAGTATCGTGGGGAAAGTGCTGTTGGGGATTGTGGCAGACAGGATCGGAACGAAGAGAATCTACATGCTGTCCTTTGCAGTCTTCGTGTCGTCTCTCCTGTGGCTCACCACGGTGACAAGTCTTGCTGAGTTCTATCTGTTTACGATTCTGTTCGGACTAGCCTATGGAGGGCTGGCGACGGCGCACTCGCCGTTGGTGGCCTGGCTGTTCGGGATGCGGAAACATGGGCTGATCTTCGGCCTATGTTTCAACGGATTTACGGTTGGTTGTGCCGTCGGGCCCATTGTGTCCGGACACATCTTCGACGTCACGCACAGCTACAGGCTTGCGTTCCTTTTGTGCAGCGCTGTCTCGCTGACCGGATTACTTTTGATGCTTCCTCTAAAGCCCGCTTCAGTTTTGGGGACGCTGAAGGATGACCTGCCTGTTCCAATCGCCGGGGATGGGAACGGGCCCAACTACACCACCGTGACACGGGAGAAAACCGCGTAATGGCACTTTCAATGGCAGTTCGCATTCACCAGACTGGTGGTCCCGAAGAGTTAAAGTTTGAAGCCATCGGGGTCAATGCGCCAGGTCCCGATCAGGTACTTATTCGACACAAAGCGATCGGTCTCAACTTCACCGACCTTCACCACCGCACTGGGCGCTATCCCGGCCCGGGGTTGCCCATGGTGATAGGGATGGAGGGTGCCGGCGTAGTTGAGGCGGTGGGAGCAAATGTTACGGAGTTCAAGTCGGGCGACCGCGTTGCCTATGGAGGCGCTTCTCCGAAGCTCTCGCCGGGTTCCTACTGTGAATTGCGGGTCATGGATCCAAAATGGCTGGTGAAGATTCCTGACTGGCTCGATTTTGAGACTGCCGCCGCAGTAATTCTGAAGGGTCTTACTGCGCAGTACTTGCTGCGGGGAGCCTATCGCGTGCAAAAGGGACAGACCATCCTGATCCATGCAGTGGCGGGCGGGGTCGGCCAATTGATGAGTCAATGGGCCAAACACCTTGGGGCAACGGTGATCGGAACGACGACCTCGCCGGACAAAGTGGAGACAGCGCTGGCGAATGGATGCGACCACGTTCTTGTTTCCACGCAGGAGGACGTGGTTGCGCGAGTCAAGGAGCTGACTGGCGGCGAGGGCGTGCCGGTCGTTTATGATTCAGTCGGCGCGGCCACCTTTGAGACCACGCTGGCGTGCCTGCGCCCGCGGGGAATGGCAGTGTGTTTCGGCACAGCTTCAGGGCCTGTGCCGCCGCTCGAGATCTTCCGGCTCAATCGAATGGGATCGCTCTATCTGACCGGGGCGGGGCTCTCCGACTACATTCATATTCGCTCCGAGTTGCTGGAGCGGGCTGCAGATCTCTTTGACGTGCTGAAGAGCGGAGCTGTTAAGGTCTCGATTCATCAACGCTATCGGCTTGCCGACGTGGCGCAGGCCCATATTGACCTTGCGTCCCGTAAGACGATCGGAAGTTCCATCATCCTGCCCTAGCTTCACATGGAGACTATGACCGTGGAATTGAACTACCGGCTGGAGGGAGCGGGCCCGCGCATTGTGCTGCTGCATCCTGTCGGGCTGGACCTTACTTCATTCGACGAACTCACGGCTGAACTGAGCGGACGTTTTCAGGTTCTTCGACCAGATCTGTGCGGCCATGGAGGGTCACCGCGAATCGAGGGCGATGCTGTGCCGCAGCTGGAGGACTTTGCTCAAGATGTGCAAGCCTTAATGCACCATCTGCGCCATACTCCGGCGGTGATCATTGGGTTTTCCTTTGGCGGCATGGTCGCGCAAACGCTGGCACTGAATCATCCGGACGACGTAAATGGGCTGGTGAGCTCAGCCTGCGGAAGTACTTTTAGCGGCGAAACCCGCAGAGTGCTGCGTGAACGGGGGGACGCCGCTCTGCGCAATGGCATGGCCAGCGTTGTGGACAGCACGGTGGAGCGATGGTTCACCGCCGGCTTCCGCGAGCTCGGGGGCGACACGGCGGTACGTCAGCGGCTTCTCACAGATGACACGAGAAGCTGGAAGCAGACCTGGTATGCGATTGCCGAGCTAGACACCGCACAACGACTGCACGAGATTGCCGTGCCGACGCTGTGCCTGGCGGCCGAGAAGGATGCCTCCGTGTCGCCTGAGACAGTGGCAGCGATTGCGAAGGCCATTCCAGGTGCGCGCTTCGCGGTGGTACCCAACGCCCCTCACATGCTCTTTATTGAGGCTCCGCAGGCCGCGGCGGCTGTGATCACGGAGTTTCTTGAAACATCACTTTTGTGAGTAGGCGAGTGTCTGCTCTTCCGCGCTGTAGGCATCGCCTTCGATTGGAACGAGGAATCTGCCTGCGTCCATCTTCATCACGTCGTCCACGTAGAGTGTCGGCTCGAGAATGACTCCGTCCATATGGATCTTGGATTTTACGGAGCCGCCTACGTCGATGTTGGTGCCAAGCCCAAAGTGCATCGAGCCCAAAATGTTCTTGTCCTCGCGCTGAATGCCGCGCACAATTGCCTTTGAATTGACGCCGACAGAAGCTTCGGCGGGGCACATATAGGCATTGTCGTCGCCGTATACCTGCAGATAGTTGCGCAGGATGTGCGCGTCCGAGCCGCCCTCAATCCTGGTAACGCGGCCATTCTCGACCGTCAGTTCGATTGGGGCAATCAGCCGGCCCAGATGATGCATCGTGAGGTCGATGACCAGCTTTCCGTTTCCGCTACCTTCGATGGGCGCGACATTGAACTCACCTGTGGGAAAGAGGTAGTAGTACAGGTTGCCGCCCTTGCGATTTTCATCCTTGTCGAAATTGATGATTTTGTACTGGTCGAATGAGCTGCCGGGCAGAGGCGGTACAAAGATGCGGCCGTCGACTCGATACGTGAAGTCGGTGCCATATTGAGAGGTTACGCGGCACTCCTGCGCGCCGGCGCCAAAGATATCCTTTGCCACATAATGCTTGCGCACGGCGACTTGCTTCATGTCTTCGGTAACGGCTCCGGACTGAAACATTTCCAGAGTCATACCACCGTCCATGCAGATCGCCGGGATGCCTGCTTCCATGGCGCGAAAGTTCGCTGGCGCATGCAGCATCCCCGTCGATGCGATGAGGACGTTGAAGTCCGATTTCATCATGCTTTCGCACACTGCGGGTGGAGGGTCGTAGTAATCAGCCGGCCTCTTCTCGAAGAGAGAAACCGTGACTTCCGCACCTAGCTCGGAGAGGATGCTTTGCACGACCTGCCAGACACGAGGATCGTGTGAAGTATCGCTCAGTACCAGAACGTTATCGCCGCGCTTTACATTGCGAACGAAGGGACGACGCAGATAGTCCATGTTTCCAGTTACAAAAGCTCCACTCTTCATGACTTCGCCCTCAGTGTTCCAATACCAAGCTGCTCCCACTGCCTGAACTCTACGGCTCGCGAATACAACAGCTAGCCTCTCAAGGTACTAACAAATGTAGAGGAAACCAGATGCACACAATTTGTCTGAGAGCGAAATTAGGATGAGCCAATCGGTGAATACACTTTTGGCCGGATGAAACGGCACCGGAAATCTAATTGTTACTTCCGAACTGACCTGCGATGGAGGGCAAGCGCCTCATCGGCTCTAAATTGGAGAAGCAGGACACGCGATATGCACTGGGGCTGACTCCGAACCGCTTGTGAAATGCCCTGCTGAAGTGGGCGCTGTTACTGAAGCCCCAGGACAGCGCAATATCGGTAATACATTCGTCTCTTCCAGAAGTGCCGCACAGCGCGTCACGGCAACGGTCCAGACGTTGATCGAGGATGTACTTCGAGATGGACATATCCTCTTCTTCAAAGACTTTGTGGAGGTATCGCTTGGTGCAGTGCATTGCACGCGCAATTTGATCCAGAGAAAGATCAGGCGCGCGCAAATGAACGGAGATGTACCTTCTCACCCGCTCACGCAAGACTTCACACAAGGCCTGCGGCGTCTGGTCGGGACATACCTGCAGAAGGTGTAGCCGAATTAGTTGCGTGATTGTGGAGGCGAGGTCAGGCAAGAGTGATTCCTCGATCTCTCCAAACTCCTGGAAGGTATCCTGAATCAGGTCGTGGACGATGTGTCCCAACCCGGATGTACCTGAGAAAAGCCTCAGGCAGAAGTCGCGAATGTCGAAACGAGTGCTCGCGATCGACGTCTTTGGAAAGATCAGGGCGATCAACTCAGAGTGCTCCTGAATGTCGATGGAATATGGCATATCCATGTCCCGAAGCATCCACGACCCCGGCTTCAGCAGTACCTGTCTCCCCATCTGCTCATAGTGAGTGGTTCCTCTGACCTGAAGAATGGCCTTGACCAGGCCGCGCACGTTCTGAGTTCCTACCTCTGTGGAGCTCATGACGCGGTGCGGCGTGACAGTCAGCTTGTAGAGCTTTATCTCTCCGAGGCTTCCAAATTCCAGGAAGCCATCGAAAGACGTCGCCTGAATCCAGCGTGAACGGGCGTGCCCCGTCTCCATCCAGGCAGACTGCTGCCACTGCGCCAACTTATCCTGTGTATGCATGCTCTTTGTGGAGATCAGACTCATGACAGGCATGTCATTGTTCCCCCCATCTCTACTAAGATTGCGCTCTATTTGTGATAGAAACAGTCGTTTCCCCGACGTTTCTCGGCCAAAGCATACACCTGCGCAAAGTCGATGCGCCACACTTATCGGAGGGAGACGTTTGTTGCCATGGCGCTGACGGTCGATTTCTCCTAACTTCGTTCCCCGGCCATTCGATAGGCGTCAAATGTGAGTTGGACTGCGCGGGCGTTGTCCTGGGCGGTAGCGGCCGGGGGCATGCCCTTGCTCAGGCGGTCGATCGCATCGGCTACGGCTCCGGGCCAGCTGCCTACATATCCGGGGGGAGCGGTGATGGTCTCATTGCGGCCCGGACCGACCACTTGTGCACTATCGCCAAAGCCGCTACCGGTTCTTGGTGCTCCGGGGGCATTGGGAGCCTCCGCAGGGCGGGGCGAGCTGCCCGCGGGTTGACGCGCTGCTGCGCCTGAGCCGCCTGCACCTCTGCCTGCTCCATTGCTTCCTGGGCCCCCGAAGGTAGTACCGACATTGCCCGGCGTACCAACGATGAAGTTCTTGGCAGACAGCATTCGCTGCGAGTCACCGGCGGCGGTGGGGCTCGTGTATCCGGCTTCGTTGATGAAGATCATGCCGCTGGGGGTGCGCAGTGTGACGAACGCGTAATCCTCAATGTCGAGGCCAGAGATGTTGTGGCCGGTGGACGCAGCGACGACCTTGGGGATCTCGCCGGTGATATATGTGCACAGGTCGAAGCCATGGATCCCGAGATTGAGCAGGGATCCGCCGCCAGCCTGCTTCTTGGAGAGCATCCACGAGCTGCCTTCGTCGATGTAGCGCTGCGTGCCTGGCTGATTGAACCGAACGATCATGTGTGAGATAGGACCGAGCTGGTTCTTCTGCACCATCTCGCGGCAGGTTTGAGTCCATTGACTGTAGCGCATGGAGGCCGGGAACGTCGCCCAGGACTTCTTCTTGTCTGCGAGGTTGGCAAGTTCGTTGACGACTCGCGGGTCCGTTCCCCAGGGCTTCTCCGCCATGAAGGGAAATCCCGCGTTGATGAGATAGCGGATCGGCTCGGACATCATGTCGTGGCGACAGAGAGAGAGCACGAAGTCGGGCCTAGTCTTCTCACACATCGTCTTGTAGTCCGTGTATGCCGTACTGCCAACGAGCTCAGCGCGGCTCCTGGCCAAGGCGGGGTCAAAGTCGTGGATGCCTACGATGTCGAGCTGCAGGTTCTGAAGAATGTGGAGATAGCCGGGCGCTGCGGTGGCGTGATAGTGGCCGGCCCCGATGACAACAACACGCTTTACCGAGCGAGGTGCGCCAACTGGTTCCTGAGAGTGTTCCGGTGCCTGCGATTTCTCCATGTGTACGTTTCCCCAATCCTCTTTAGCTCTTCTCTCCGGCCATACGATAGGCGTCAAACGTCAGCTGCACCGCTCGTGCGTTGTCCTGCGCTGTCGCGGCCGGTGGCAATCCCTTGCTGAGCCGGTCAACCGCGTCGGCGACCGCTCCGGGCCAGCTTCCAACGTATCCAGCGGGCATTGTGACCGAGTCATTGCGGCCAGGCCCCGTCACGTGGGCCGCGTTTCCTGCCTCGCGCACCAGGAAGTTCTTGGCGGAAATGGTGTGTTCAGAATCCGATCCATTTGTGGGATAGGTGTAGGAAGCCTCATTGACGAAGATCATGCCGCTGGGAGTGCTCAGCGTGACCAGCGCGTAGTCTTCGACTTCCAGGTTGCAGATGTTGTGGCTGGTTGAGGCGGCAACGACTTTGGGGATTTCTCCCGTGATGTAAGTGCAGAGGTCGAAGCCGTGGATACCGAGGTTCACCAGGCAACCGCCACCGGCAGTCTTTTTGGAGAGCATCCACGCACTGCCTTCGTCGATGTAGCGTTGCGTGCCGGGGTTGTTGAAGCGCACCAGCATGTGCGAGATATTTCCTAGCTCCTTCTTCTGGTACATCTCACGGCAGGTCTGCGCCCATGCGCTGTAGCGCATCGACGCGGGAAACGTAGCCCACGCTTTTTTCTTGTCCGCAAGGTCGGCCAGTTCGTTGACGACCGTCGGATCAGTCCCCCAGGGCTTCTCCGCCATGAAGGGAAGGCCGGCGTTGATGAGATATCGGATCGGATCCGACATCATGTCGTGACGACACAGGGAAAGCACAAAGTCCGGCTTGGTCTGTTCGCACATCAGCTTGTAGTCGGTGTAGGGAGTGCTCCCGGCAAAATCGGCGCGGCTTTTGGCCAGCGCAGGGTCAAAGTCATGGACACCGACGATCTCGAGGTGGAGGTTCTTCAGGATGTTGAGATATCCCGGCGCCGCCGTCGCATGATAGTGGCCGGCGCCAATGACGGCGACACGCTTGACCGAGCCAGGCGCGAGAGCGCCCGGGTCCTGCGCGAATGCGGAATCGGCCGACAGGGCCTCGAACACTGAACCTGCCGCGAGAGCGCCGACCGTCAGCTTCGCCGCTCGAGCCACGAAATCGCGCCGGCTGTGGCGGTGCTGCCGAAAGAGATTTAAGAGCTCCGGAGGATATCTCAGTCCCTGCTCGCGATCCATTCACTTCTCCTTTGAGAGCGCCTTTGGCATCGACTGCCTTGTAATGTTCGAACCAAGATGTCAGAACGAGATGCGCGCCCCAGCTTGCTCTGCCCTTGGGCCTGAGGAGAGGAAGACCTGGCTGGCGCGGGATGTCGCCTGTCCCAGGGCATAGCCTTGCGTGCCGCTCGCGACCTTTCGATCCAGGGTGTAACTATACCCACTGAGGTTGGCGATATTGAAGACGTTGAAGACTTCGCCGTAGAGCGCAAGACTGAACTGCCGCTCGAAATGGAAGGTCTTGGACACGCGGAAGTCCTGCGAAACCTGC
>DASYEU010000047.1:0-2396 GCA_036498865.1 Acidobacteriaceae bacterium
CAGGCAATGAGCTGGTACTACTATCTGGAAGGCAAGATCAGTTTCCCGTTCCGGGCAAAGTGTCTCGCCGCACACGCCGTCTCGCCGCTCCGGAAGGGTGAAACCGTCGAAGTCTTACGCATGGCTGTTGAGGATGCATGCGAGCATGACATGTTTGTGCAAATCCGTTGGCAGGGGCGGAAGGTGGCAATCCCTCTCTCTCAACTGCGCGCCCTCGATCCAGACGAATCAACCAAAGAAGCCATCGACGACTGGCATTACTGGGTCACCCAAATTTACTGCCTGTAATCTACGCACGGCCACCGAAAGCTCACGAAGAACTCGTCCAGAGTTTCCTTCTTCCGCTCGCTCCCAAACCACAGCGGCTCGCCGGACTCCACGTTGCTCACTACCGTTAGAACCTGGATTATGCACAGCGCCTGACGTGACGGTGCCCGGCTGAGGCGTGACGCCATTTGGGACCCCTGAGAATCCTGCGTTAGAACAGTAGGTCCGCGGAGTTCGCAGCTTCGCGAACCGATTCTCAGAAGCCACCCAAATGGTTAACGAACAAGAACAGAATAGCGGCCGAAGGCGCGCCAATCAAGCGATTCGTGATGTTATTCCGGAACCCCATAAAATCAATGCTTCCACGCCCTATGACTTCAACGGTAGGAATCTGACTCCCTACGGCGGGCTGCTGCCGATCATTACCATGCTCGAGAAACTGGGTTTCCAGTCCCTGGTGGAACAGACCCTGACCTCGAAGCGGATTCCCCGAGCCATGGACCTGTACCGTTTCGTGCTGGGTATCGTGCTCGGCCTCTACATCGGCTTTGCACGGCTGAACCAGTTGCGCTTCATCGCCCGCGACCCGATCCTGACGGGCATTCTCAAGGTCACCAAGTTGCCGGTGCAGTCCACCTTCTGGAGATTCGTCAACGCGCTGCATCGCAATGTCGCCCGGCAGATGCTGGTCATCATGCGGACCATGCGGGAACGGGTCTGGGAGGCGGCCAACGTGAAGCTGGAGGTCGTCACCATCGACACCGACACCACGGTGCACACGCTGTATGGCCAACAAATGGGCGGACGCAAGGGCTACAACCCGAAGAACAAAGGCAAGAAGAGCTATCAACCAATGCTGACATTCCTCGCCGAGACGCGAGAATACGTGTGGGGCGAATTGCGCAATGGCGACCGCCCTACCGGCAAACCAATCCACGATCATCTGCGGAATGTCCAGCAGTCCTTGCCGCCGGGGGTGAAGCAGATCTATGGCCGGGCCGATTCGGGCTTTTACTGCCGGGAAGCCGTCGAAGCGTATGAAGAAATTGACGCCCGGTTTGTGATTTGTGCACGCAAGACGTCCCGGTTGGTCGAAGAACTAAGCCAAGCCCAGTGGAAACCCTCGCCCAAGACCGATGCCGACGCGGAATGCGAATTCCGTTACCAGCCAGACGGATGGAGCAAGCCGTATCGGTTCGTGGCCCTACGCAAGGAAAAGCCACGCGAAGAACTGGAAGCCGAAGAAACCGAGCAATACCAGTTGTTCGAAACCAGCCAGTACAAGTACCGGGTCTTCGTGACCGACATGAGCGATCCGATCTATTTCGTAGTCTGGTTTTACGGCCAGCGCGGCGGCGCTGAAAACCTGATTAAAGAGGCGAACAACGATGCCGGGCTGGCGGCGCATCCGTCCAGCCGCTTTGACGTGAACGGCAATCACTTCCAGTTGGCCATGCTGGCGTACAACCTGAACTGCTGGCTAATGCTGTTCAACCGCGAACCGCAGGCGGACGCCGCCGCGCTCCACCACACGACCCTAGCGACCTCGCGGCTGCGCTTCCTGTTCGTGGCCGCCAAGATCTGGCGACACGCAGGTCGCACTGGGGTGAGCTACAGCGATCACTACGAGGAGAAGGGTGTGTTCGAGAGGCTGATGGATCGGCTGCGTCGAATCGCACCGCGCGGGCCGGGCTATGCGCCGGTGATGGTGCCGGCTCTGCGCTGACCCAGCACCACCGACTCTGCGAGAGCCGTGCATAGAAATTCATGCACAACTCGCAAGCGCAACGGAGCAGGCGACTTCGGCGCGGAGTTCGGCGGGATCGGATTTTCAGGAGAGTGATAAAGCAGCGAGAATCGAACTGACTTACTCAAACACGGCCAGCATCAACCGAGCGCGACCAGCGCTCGGACACCGGTTTCTGTGCATAATCCAGGTAGAAACTTATCGTTCTTTCCGCGGTAGATCTCATCCACTCCCATTTGCCGCAGTGGTGGTTTGCGGCGGTGCCGCTCCCACCGTTCCAGGTACCGCATATCGATAGCGCGCACTGTGGTGTCCGGCAATTGGAATCGCCGCGCCACCTGGCTGGCTGCAGCGCTCTCGCAAGCTTGCCCGACAATCTCTT
>DASYEU010000048.1:0-9233 GCA_036498865.1 Acidobacteriaceae bacterium
CGCGGACGGTGGCCTTGGCCGGGGCGGCGTTGCTGTAAGTGGTGGCAATGGCGCCGGAAACGGCAAGTGCGATGACGAGGCTGCGGACGATGAGTTTCATGGTGTGATTCCCCTTTTGGTAACTGCGAGTGGGCTATACAAAAGATTTCTCTGGACACGCCAGATGAACCAACTTTAGGATGTCTAGGCTGACAAGTCTACGAAAATCACTTACATAACTGGGTATTATACTGAGATGGTTACCGAGGTAACCATCTACCCCATGAAATAGCGGATTTGTTGGGAATTTGCAGTTTCCAAAGTAAGTACTACGCTGCAAATTGCTGCTTAAATCGCCCCAATCCCTAGTCTGTCCATTGAAGTTTTTGCCAAAACTACACCCTTTGGGGGATGGGTATCGGGAATCTTTGGCGCTGGCCCAGGCTCCCGATCCGCCCAAGTTCTACAACTTTTAGGGGATGTGGTTTGGATTCAGCAGCTTGAGTGACATCAAACCGACTACAACTTCCGGGGCATGCAATCAAGCTACTCAAGCCCGGTTTTCCGCATCAGCGGCCGCATACAACCTTCTTTTCTGCTTCCGCACCCGATTCCAGGCGAAACCGAGGCGGTCAGGCCGGGTTGGGGCCGTTCCTACGGTGCTGTCCCATTGTTTGAGCCTGCGTCCCAGGCCTATCCCCGCAGAAGTTCCATTATTTCAGCGTCTTCCATCTGGGGAAAGTTGCGATAGAACTGGCCGACGGCCATGAAGTCCGCGGGAGTCGAGAGGCAGATCAGGCGATCGACCAGGCGGCGGAGCCAGTTGCAGGTCGTTGCAGGCGCAACCGGCGCGCAGACAACGAGTTCCACGGGCTGGCTTTGCCGGAGCGCCCGGATGGCAGCATAGACGCTGGCGCCAGTTGCAATCCCGTCGTCGACGAGCAGGACGGCGCGTTGCGGGAGGCTGACCGGTGGTCGGCCTCCCTGATACAGCAATGCACGTTGATTCAGCAGCTTACGGACTTCCGTAGTGACCCGCTCGACGTCCTCTGCTGAGATCTGGGCCTCGCGCAGGATCTGGGAGTCGAGATAGGGAGAGGCGGATCCCGCCGCGATCGCCCCGAAGGCGAGCTCCTCGCGGCCGGGTACCCCGAGCTTGTGGGAGAGGAAGACGTCCAGCGGCAGGTGCAGGGCCTGGGCGATGGCAGCGGCCACCACAACGCCGCCGCGCGGAATTCCAAGGACGATCGCATCCGGACGACCGGCGAAGTCCGCCAGTTGCTCCGCCAAACGCCGTCCGGCCTCTTCGCGATTCTCGAAAATCATATGCGGCCGCGCCCGAGGAACTGCGGCTGGAAAGGATATCTGCGCCCCCCGGCAGCCGGGTCAGGGCTTGGCTGGCGATGCCTGCTCGTCCACCTCGAGGCGCAGGTAGTCGTATTGGATGCCGCTCATCACCGAGCCGGCGGGGACTGTAAGCTGCACGATATTTTTGCCGCTCGTCAGAATCGAGGCATCAAACTCGACTTTCTTTTCCTGCCAGAAGCCCCGGTCCGAGTCGCGGTGGATGACGCTGGTGTTGGGGAGGCCGGTCAGCACGCCGACCTGCTTGTCGTTGACGGCGACCGTAAGCGACCGTGCCTCGGTGCCGGCGAACGCCAGCCTCAGGGTGGCAGTCCCCTTCTCCGGCTTCGGCAGGTCGAACTGCACGGTCCACGTGGTGGCGGAGCCGCGCGAATTGCCGGTAGAGTCGGTCGCGTGCGGGACCTGCATCATGTCCCAGTCCTTGTGGTAATCGCTCTTGCCCACGATGTAGTTGACGTCGTGGGGAAAATCGGTGGGGTACTTGTTGTAGATTCCCCATTCCCAGTAGTGGTCGCCGTGGAGAAATTCGCCGGAGGTGCGGTCGGGCACGCCAATCTCCCAGAGCTGGCGCCCATACCGCGTCGGAGTCCACACAATGCGGCCGGCGTTACCGGGCTTGCCGGCGGCGACGGTGACGTTGGCCTGCGCGTACTCGCCTAGGACTCCGTCCGCGAAGGTGTGGAGGGTATAGGTCCCGGGGCGCACACCGGCGATGTTGAAGTTGCCCTGCGCGTCGCCGCGCGCCCAGTACTGGTAGAACTTGCCATCGTGCTGCCAGTCCACCAGCGTGCCGTTCGGCAGCGGGTAGTCGGCGTGAGTCAGCCCCACCCGCAGGTTGGCCATCTTCTCCCGCGGAGCTTGCGGGTCGTGCAGCACAATCTGTCCGCTCAGGCTGCCCAGCTCCCTGGCTGCCGGATAGCCTGGCGCAGCCGCCCAGCTGTAGGGCCACTGGCGCGACTCGTGTGCGGCCTCGGTGAGTGCGTCGTGCCACATCGCATCGGGCGAGTCCCCCGAGTTGCAGTACAGCAGGAACGGCCCAATCGTCTTCGTCCACTGCTCGCCCTTGGGGACGACCAGTTCGGTGCCGCCGTAGTGCGGCCCTTTCCACACGTACAGCAGAGTTGGCGGCGCTGGCGCGGTAAGCGAGGTGGTGAAGGTGGCGTCGCGGTGCGTCACCAGTTCGAGCTTCGTCGGCCCGCCCGACATGTAGTCCGGATTCGCCGTCACCACCCACAGGCCCACGTGTTGCTTTGTGCTGGACCAGCCGTAGGCCGGCGTCTCCCACTGGATCGCGCTGTAGTCGTACTTGTGCTCCACCTGGCCCTTCAAGATGCCGCTGTTCATCAGGCGCGCTTCCTTCATATTCATCTGCGTGCCGTGATTCCAGTCGTAGGCGGTGATCATCTCCATGTTGCGGCGCGAGTCGACCGTCATCCAGTCGAAGACATCGTCGTTCAGCTTGGCCGCGAAGCGTCCGACCGGGAACGTCAGCTCCGGAAAGTCGGGCTGGTGCTCCCAGATTGCCTCAAGGTAGAGCGCCGAGCCGCCGCGCGCCAGCGAGTAGTGGATGTCGACGTTCGCCGGGACCGTGCGCGGACCACCGTCGTACGTGAAGCGGCAGGAGATGGTGGCGCGATCGCCATGGTTCGCGGCAGGGTCGTCAAGAACCGTGACCGCGGGGTGCGGGCCGAAGTGGAGTTGCGTGCCGGGCATCGACCAGTAGCCGTTCTCGCGGTCGCCTACGCCGAGCATCGCCACTCCCTTGTATTCCATCGAGAGGACTGCGGCCGACTGCGCGTCGATCTGGACGCTGAGGACGCCGTTCGCCAGGGTGAATCCGGCGGGAGTCTTCGTCAGCGTGACCGGTGCGGCGGCGGGCGCGGCGGCCTGGGCAAGCGGAGCAAAGGCGAGGAGCACTGAAATGGTGCGGAGGAGCGAGGCAATCTGCATCTGGGTCTCCGTGCCCCGGACTGGTATTCTCAGGGCACTTATGGAACGTGGCGTGGATGTTGGGTCAGCGGTGCGGCGTGGTTGGCAGGGGTTGATTTTGGGCGTTGTGTTAGTGACGTTGGCGCAGGCGGGTTGGTCTCAGGCGGCGGACCCGCGCTACCGCGCCGGCAAGATGCTGGCATCGGACGACTTCCGGCACGGGCTGGACGGCTGGAGCGTGGAGACGGAGAAGCCCGGCTCGGTCACCGCCAAGGACGGCGTGCTCGACATCGACGTGCCTGCCGGGGCAACGGTGTGGCTGAAGCAGGAGTTTGAAGGGCCAATCATGATCCAGTACGAGGCGACGGTTGTCTCGGCCGGCGGACCGAACGACCGCGTCAGCGACCTGAACTCGTTTTGGATGGCCACCGATCCGGCCTCGCCCGCGGACTTGTTTGCGCGGCCGCGGACGGGAGCGTTCGCCGGATACAACTCGCTGCACCTCTACTACGTGGGGCTGGGCGGAAATGGGAACAAGACCACGCGGTTCCGGCGCTACATCGGCGACACGGTGGACCGGCCGCTGCTGCCCGAGAACGACCTCTCCGTGGCGCAGCACCCGGAGGTGGGAATTACGGCCAACAAGACGCAGACCGTGACGCTGATAGCCGACGGCGGGCTGATCCAGTACTGGCGCGACGGGGTCAAGCTGTTCGAAATGGTCGACCCGCAGCCGTACACCAGGGGTTGGTTCGGCATCCGGACAACGAAGAATCACATGCAGGTTCGGAATTTGAAGGTGTTTCGGCTGGTCAGTGGGACGCCGTAGGAGCTACCCGACCAACGCGAATCGGATAGATGCCTCAAATCGAGATCCGCGACCGTTCTCCCAATCGACATCTATCCGGCCTTGCGGCGAATCTTGCGCTGCTGCTCGCGTTCCCACGTCTTATAGGCTTCCGGAACCTCGTCACCGCCCGCAACCGACTCACCACCCTTGCGGGTCAACAGAGCCATTGCCGCGTCGATGCGGTCTTGAGCAGGCGGACGCCGCCGAGTGATCCACGCTTCGTTTTCGAGGTACTCAACCTTTTCAGCCACAGCAAGGTTGATGAACTGGTTGAGCGACACACCCTCGCGGGCGGCCAACTCCTTGGCCTCCTTGCCGAGGGTGGCAGTCATCCGGAGCACGAACTTTGCTGGCTTGGCCTGGCTCTTAGTTGCGGGCATGTTCTCCTCCTTTGCGGGTCAATTCAAGAAATTCTGCCAGCGTAACAACTGGGATACCGAATTGGCTCCCCGGCTCTTCGCAATGACCCCACTCGGTTGCATTTATAAACAAAACTAATGCCGCTGGAAGGTGCCCTGGTACTGGGTGTGGGCGAGGGTGAGCGGATTGAGTGCGGCTTCGAGGTCTGCGCGGCTGGCGCCTGGCTTTAGTTTGAGCACCGCCGAGGCGGCGTAGAGGGTGAAGAAGTAGCGGTGAGCGTTGCCGGGCGGCGGACAGGGGCCGGCGTAGCCGAGGCGGTGGAAGTCGTTGCGGCCCTGAAAGGCTCCGTTGGGCAGGCGCGCGAGCTTGGGCGTTCCGGTGGGCAGCGTGGTCGCGTCGCCGGGGATGTTCCAGATGAGCCAGTGGGTCCAGGTGCCGCTGGGAGAGTCGGGGTCGGTGACGATGAGGGCGAAGGAGCGGGTGTTCGCCGGAGCGCCGGACCAGGACAGCTCGGGCGACTGGTCCGCGTCCTCGCAGCTGTATTGGTTGGGGATGAGGCCACCGCTGGGGAAGGCAGGTGAGGCAAGGGTAAAGGTAGACATGGTGCGGCCTACTTGCCCGGTGCCGGCCTGCTCGATGGGAGAGGGAAGGTTGGGGGAGCAGGAGCAGATGAAGAGCGCTGCGCAGGTGAGGATCAACGGGGAGAGCGGATGCTTGCGCATGGAGCTCCTCCGGGTGGGGGAAATCATACACCCCCGAAGGCGCAAGGTTCGAGCTCCGAATGCGCCGAAGATCCGCGCCCCCGGTTAGTGAACGGTGACCGAGATGGAAGCAGCTGGCGTTGCCGCGGTTGTTCCGCTGAGGCTGGTGAGCGCGATGACGTACAGTCCGGGCGAGGAACCCGGGGCAGCGGCGCCGGCGGCCGAGCTGGATTTGCCGCAGCCGGAGAGAGAGAACATCCCCGTGGCGATCAGCACCGTCAGCGCGAACGAGCTCCAGTGCCTGATTCGCGAGCGGCGAGCGGGCGGCAGCAGCAGGAAGATCAGCGCGCCGAGGCCCATGCCGCAGAGTGCGGTCGAGCGGTTCCGGGACTGAGACTCCGGGCCGCGCGCCAGCGAAGCTCCCACTGCGGTGGTTGAGATGGTGATGGTGCCGGTCGCCGTTCCTCCGGAGGGGAGGGACACACTGGAGGCCGTGTACGAGCAGGTGGGAGGATCGAGAGGAGGAAAGCCGCCGCCGAAGGTGATGGTGCAGCTCTGAGCGATGGAGCCGGAGAAGGCTCCCAGAGAGGTATAGGTGAGCGTGGCGGTATTGCCTGTCGTAGCGCCTGCGGTGAACGACAGGCTCCCGGGCGAGGCGGCGATAGAGAATCCCGGATTGCTAACGGTGAGGTTCAGCGGCGAAGTAGGCACTGCGAAGAAGTTGGCATCGCCCGAATATATTGCCTTGATATTGAATGCGCCCGCGACGGCAAACGGGATGGCGGGGAAAACGACCTTTCCGGATGACGGGACGGCCAAAGCGTTGCCGAGCAGGTCGGCGCCCTGGAAGAGCTGCACAAAGCCCGTGGGCGTTTTGCCACTGGTGTTGGCGATGGTGGCGGTAAAGGTGACGGTGTTGCCGGTGAAGATCGATTGCGAGGTTGCACCAAGACCGAAAGCCGGGTTGACCCTCGGGGTTGCAAGCGCGTTCATCAGGTAGGTGGCATCAATGGAACCCAGCCCGGTCGCCAAGTCGTATCCGGGAGTGAGCACGGCTCCGGCGACGCCGCCGGTGAGACTGGTTGCCGAAGGAGTGCTGTTGTTGCAGAGGCTGGGAATCGATGCGGTGCAACTTACAACTCCGCTGGTGGCGACGGTGGTGTCGTGGAAGACGTTGTTCGACGGGGTGGCTCCGAGGTGATAGAGCGTTGGGTTGAAATTGCCCTGGCGGACTCCGGTCTGCTGATCCACCATCGCAACCAGGGCCGCCATTGTGGGGGCCGCGGTGGAGGTACCGGCAAAACCTTCAAAACGATTGTTGGCGCAGTCTCCGTTGTTCGCCGCATAGCAGGCGACATAAGGATTGTGCCCGGCGGCGGGGTAGCTCACGTCGGGCACATCGCGGGCGCCGTCCGCAGGGACGCCGAGCCCGGTTTGCCAGGACGGTTTCGCGACATAGATGCTTGCGCCACCGCCGCCGGAAGCCGCGACGAAGCCCGTGCCAGAGGAGGGCTCGTTCCATGCTCCTTCCGGAATGTAGGAGCGCACCGAGAGGAAGTTGGTGCCGTTGTTGGCAGACCAGTAGGCGGAAGGATTGGCGAAGTCGTTCAGTTCGGTGCCGCCTACGCAGGTGGCGTACGAACTGGCACAGATGTAATTGATGCTGGCGGACTGGACCGCCGGCGGAGCCGTGAAGGCGATATCGCAGGTTGCGACGCCGGAATCGCCCGAGGACACGAAGACGGAGATTCCCTGAGACGCAGCCTGAGAGAACAAGGTGTCCCATGCCTGCACCCCGGCGAGACCGGCGTGGAGTTCGCAGCCGCTGAAGCTGATATTCATGATGGGGTCGTTGAGCGTGTTCACGGCATACTGCGCTGCGGAGTAGATTCCGCCGCCTGAGTTGGGAAGGATGACGAGATCGATCTGTGCTGTGGGCGCAGTCGCGACAACGCGGCTTACATCGAGCGTCGCCTCCAACTGATCTCCGCCGCCGGCCAGACCGGGATCGGGACCTGCACCGGGGACGATGGTGTTGGGCGGATTGGCGGGCAGATTGAAGAGCGACTGGAACTCGGAGATGTCGGTGGCAACAACGCGGGACCGCCCAATAACGGCGACTCTCTGGCCAATGCCGGTGACGTTGGCGCTATATGGGTTGTTGAAATGGAACATGGCGGTGAAGTCATCGGGGCCGATGTAATGCGTACCGCTGGACGAGTTAAACCGTGGCTGAGCTCCTGAGCCGCGTGTGGGCGAGATCGAGACTGCCTCGCCGTAGCTGGTAGGCGTAGTGGGAATATCGGAGAGCCCGGCAATCGACTGGACGATCGCAGCGAAGGTGGCCGGCAATGCGGGATCCTGGGTCGTGGAGAGGTGAGCGTCGTTCTGGAGGGTGAAGTAGCGGAAGCTGGTGGAGAGAGCGGCGGAAACGGTGGAAGCAGTTCCGTCCACAGTGACGAACATGTGGCTGGGGGCAATCTCCGCATTCGGGAGACCGCGGGTGCCGAGCCAGGCGGTGAAGGCGTCGATGTCGTGCTGGGTCGGCCCGTAGAGCTCACCCACCTGCTGCGGCGTCAGCCACTGGCGATAGCGAGAGGAGGTCGCGTCCTGCTCATCCGCGAGCAGTTGCGTGAACGCCGCCTGCTGCTCCGGAGTCCGCGATAGAACGAAGGTGAGCCGGAGAGGAACGTCGGGCGGCACTGCTCCGGCGTCTGCTTCGGGCGTGGCCCAGGAAGGAAGGTGACCGGCGAGACGCACCGAGGTGGTGAGCTCAGGCCTTACCGTGACGCGGTCAGGCTGCTGAGCCCGTGCAGAGAGCAGAAGGACAAGGCACACGAAAGCCAGGAACCAGCTCGACGAAGTAGACATGGCGATATGCCACAATACCCCACGCGGCTATTCTTCCGCCTTCTTTTTATTGCGGGGACGGGTTTTGAACCAGATGGGAGCGCCGATGAAGCCGAAGGCGGCGCGGATCTGGTTGGCAAGAAAGCGCTCGAAGGCGAAATGGAGTTTGACGTCCTTGTCGGTGAAGAGGACGAACGTCGGCGGGGCGACCGCGGCCTGGGTCATGTAATAGATACGGACCCGGCGATTCATAGGAACCGACGCCTTCTGAAAGTCGACGTTGGCGAGGAAGCGGTTCATCTGGCCGGTGGTGACGCGCTTGCGGCGCTCGCGGGCAACTAACTCGATCTTCTTGAAGAGGCCTTCGATTCCCTTCTTGTTGGCGGCGGAGAGGAAGACGATGGGGGCGTAGTCGAGATACTTGAGGTGATCGCGGACCTGTTGCTCGTAGATCTTTTGGTCGGCCGGTTGGCGGGTGCCGGAGACGGAAGCAGATCCCTCCGCTGCGCTGCGCGATGACAACGAGGAAGAGGGATTGGTCATCAGGTCCCACTTGTTGACCACGATGATGACGCTGCGGCCGGACTCGTGCGCATAGCCGCCGATGTTCGCGTCGAGCGCAGTGACGCCTTCAGCTGCATCGAGGACGAGCAGCGAGACGTCGGCGGCTTCGAGGTGCTTGCGCGCCATGATCACTGACAGCTTCTCGGCCATCAGGTGGGTCTTGCCCTTGCGGCGGATGCCGGCGGTATCGATGAAGCGGAAGGGCTTCCCGTTGTACTCGACGATCTCATCGACCGCATCACGCGTGGTCCCCGGAATAGGCGATACGATGGAGCGCTCAGCTCCGGTCAGCCGGTTCAGTAGCGTGGATTTTCCCACGTTGGGGTGCCCGATAATCGCCACCTTGGTTTCGTGGGTCGCGGGAGACTCAGGTGTTTCCTCTGCATCCTCCGTGTCCTCAGTCGTTAGTTGAGGGGTCGATGGCAGTATTTCCAGGATGGCATCCAGCAGGTCATCCAGCCCGCGGGCATTTTCGGCTGAAATCGGAAAAAGCTTGCGGATTCCCAGACGATGAAACTCGTCGGTCAGGCTTTGCTGCTTCTCGGTATCGACTTTGTTGACTGCAAGGAAGAGCGGTTTGCCCGACCGGATCAACTGGCGGGCCAGTTCAATATCGGGGGAGGCCATTTCGGTGC
>DASYEU010000049.1:0-38444 GCA_036498865.1 Acidobacteriaceae bacterium
GTTTCGGTGTTGGCGACGAGGTTGGTGGCCTGCGCGAGCTTGAAATGGGTGGGGTAGAGGTGGTGCAGGGCGCTGAGGATTTCGATGCCCAGCTCGGGTGAGTCGAGGGCGAGGCGGTCGGTGACGGTCATGCGGACGCCCTGGATGGTCTGGCCGTGGTAGGGATACTTCTCCGAGGTTTCGGCGACGGGGAAGGTGGTGGGGGCGAAGGTGACGCCGGGGATGTGGCGGGCGGTGAGATAGGTGGCTACGGCGTGGCCGTCGAACCAGGTGGGGATGGCGGGGGTGGTCTTGGTGGCGGGCGTGACGCCGGCGCCGAAGATTTCGAAGGGCGATGAGGTGCCGCGGCCTACGGAGACGTTGGTGGCGTCCATCATGCCGACGCCGGGGTAGAGGGTGGCGGCCTCGATGCTGCGCAGGTTGGGGGAGGGGTTGATCCAGGGGAGGCCGGTCTCGTTGAAGAACTCGCTGCGGTGCCAGTTCTGCATCTGCACGACAGTCAGATGGGCGCGACTCTGAGCGCACGAGCCAGGGTGTTCGGAGCGCATGTACTCGGCCAGTTCGCCGAACGTCATGCCGTTCCGCAAGGCTGAGGGCATGTAGTTGATGTAGGAGTCAGCGGTGTCGGAGACAGGGCCCTGGACGGCAAGGCCGCCTGTGAGCGCCGGGCGGTCGAGGACGACGATCTCGAGCGGGTGCGCCTGGGCAGCCTGACAGGCAGCCGCCTCAAGGAAGTAGCCGAGGACGGACTCGTAGGTATAAAAGTGGACACCGGCATCCTGCAGATCGATCACAACCGCGTCGAGTGTGGCGAGGTCTTCGGGCTTGGGGCGCTTGTCGGAGTCTTTGGGGCCGTAGAGGCTGGTGACTTTGAGGCCGGAGGCGGGGTCGGTTTCGGGGCCGATGTTCTCGCTGTCTTTGGCTCCGAAGATGCCGTGCTCGGGGGAGAAGAGGCGGGTGAGCTGGATGGCGGGGTCGGCTGTGCGGAGGATGTCGATGGTGCGGTGGCCCTGGGAGTCGAGGCCGGTTTGATTGGTGAGAAGGCCGATGCGGAGGTGATTGTTGTGCTGGGCGGCAAGGTCCTTGAGGGGGGCGAAGCGGGTGGATTCTAGGACGTCGAGGCCGGTGAGGGTTCGGGGTTTGAGATTCGGGGTTCGAGGTTGGGAGGGAGTGACCTCGGCGGCTAAAGCCGCTTCTTTCTGTGGGGCGTTTTGCGGCACGGCTGAAGCCGTGCCCTTAAGCGAGACGGCGGTTTGCGGCGCTGCGGACGAAATGCGGGGATTCTTCGCTTCGCTCAGAATGACAGTGGATTGGGGATAGCGATCGACTGAGCCGTCGGCGTGGGCGATGGAACAATCTGCATGGGAAGTGGCGGCATCGTCTGAAGAGACGCAGTTGATCGTGTCGCCATTCAGCACGCTAGCAGTGCCGCTCACGCCAAGCGCCTTCGCTACGGCGGTGGCTACTTCGCCGCGGAGGGGGGAGATGGGGGAGGCACCGCGGGGGTGGACGGAGTTGGAGAGGAGGACTACGTAGGTGTCGCTGGCTGGATCGATCCAGAGGGTGGTTCCGGTGAAGCCGGTGTGGCCGAAGCTGCCGATAGGAAAGATTTCGCCGCGGGGGCGGGAGAAGGCGGAGTTGATGTCCCAGCCGAAGCCTCGGGTGGCGATGCCTGTGGTGGGCTTGCCGTCGGCGGTGAAGATGGTTGCGCCGGGTTGTGCGGTTGGGGGCTGCTCGGGCGTGGTCATCAGCTTGAGGGTGGATTGACGGAGCGGGAATGGTCCCTTGTTGTAGAGGAGCTTGTCGAGGAGGGCCTGGGCGTATTTGGATACGTCTCCAGCGGTGGAGAAGACGCCTGCGTGGCCGGCTACTCCGCCCATGCGGCGGGTGGTGGGGTCGTGAACGGTGCCGCGGAGGAGGTGGTCGAAGTCGGGGTTGGTTTCGGGGGTGCCTTCGTTGTCGTGCTGGGTGGGGGCGGTTATGCGAGTCGAAGCAATGTCCCACTGGAAGGGTGCGCAGGTATAGCTAAGAGATATGCCCGGAACTCGGCCTTTGTTCACTGCGTCTGCAATCGAGACTGATGGGTACTCACTGGCAGATCCATCGCGATCCGCATAAGGGCAGACCTTAGTGTAGGCGTGGTACCTGGTGTTGCCCATGTGCAAGGGATAGAAGATGTGCCCAAACGCGTACTCATCCAAATCCTCCCCGGTTAGCTTCTCCACGATTGCGCCGAGGGTGATGAAGTTGACGTCGGAGTAGACGAATTTTGTGCCGGGGACGCTTTTGAGTTCGGCGTTCATGGCGCGGCGGATGCCTTCGGCTTTGTCGGGAGCGGCGAGGCCCCAGGGGTCTTTGAGGCTGACGTCTTCAGGCAGGCCGGAGTAGTGGGTCAGGAGTTCGCGGACGGTTACTTTTTCTTTGCCGTTGGCGGCGAATTCGGGGAGGTACTTTACGACCGGGGCGTCGACGTCGATCTTGCCCTGCTCGACGAGTTGCATGATGGCGGTTGCGGTGGCGAGGCACTTGGTGAGGGAGGCCATGTCGAAGATGGTGTCGACGGTCATGGGCTCGGCTGGGGAGGGTTTGCCGTCGAGGCCGGGCTCGTCGGCGTATTTGCGTACGCCGTAGGCTTGCTCGAAGACGACTTTGCCGCCGTGGCCGACAACCAGGACCGCGCCGGGGAGTTTCTTTTGGGCGATGGCGGTGTTGATGGCGGCGGAGGCGGCGGAGAAGTCGTAGGAGGGTGAAGACGGTCGAGCTTCGCTCGATAACCCACCCTTTGCCTGCGCAAAGGATGGGCCACCCGGCGTTGTGGTCTGACCGCGGGAGGTGGTTGCGATCAAGAGAAAGAGAGCCGCGACGGTGACAACTTTGCGAGTCTGAGAACGGAAGACGAGGCTGGCGAGGGAGCCGACGGCGAAGGTGACGAGGGCTCCTATGAGGACGTACCAGGTGTAGGCGACTGGATGCAGGGTGACTCCGGCGAGGTGGACGGGGGCGTGCTGGCGCCAGAGGGCGAGGTTGAGGGCGAAGCCGGTGATCATGCCTGCGATTGCTCCAGACTGGGTGGCGTATTTGGTGAGCGTGCCTAGGAGGAAGACTCCGAGGAGGCATCCGTAGGCGACACTGGCGATGGATAGGCCAATTTCCACGACGTTCCCCTTGCCCCCAGCATGCACCGAGTAGACGGCTACTGCAAACAGGACGAGGGCCCACAGGACGGTGGATGCGCGGGAGACGATCATGCGCTCGCGGTCGTCGGCGGCGGGGCGGAAGCCCATGTAGAAGTCGACGACGGTCGTGGAAGAGAGGGAGTTGAGGGCGGCGCTGAGGTTGGACATGGCGGCGGCGAGGATGGCGGCGACGAGCAGGCCGGCGACGCCGGTGGGCATCTGGTGGACGATGAAGCCGGGGAAGATGCGGTTGCCGTTGCTGCCGCCGATCTCGGCGAGTTCGGCCGGGTGCGAGCCGTAGAAGACCCAGAGGCCGACTCCGATGAGGAGGAACATGGCGAATTGCACGAAGATGACGACGCCGCTGGAGAGCAAGGCCAGGCGCGACTCGCGCAGGTTGCGGGCGGCGAGCATGCGCTGGACCATGAGCTGGTCGGTCCCGTGGGAGGCCATGGTGAGGAAGGTGCCGCCAAGCAGGCCGGCCCAGAAGGTGTAGGTGGTGGTGAGGTTGAGGGCGAAGTTGAGCATGTGGAACTTGCCCGCGGCGCCGGCGACTGCGTGGATGTGGGCCCAGCCGCCGGGGATGTGTTGTCCGAGCGACCAGAGGGCGACGGCGGTGCCGCCGACGTAGATGGCCATCTGCACGACGTCGGTCCAGAT
Organism: Acidobacteriaceae bacterium; assembly: GCA_036498865.1. Taxonomy (GTDB): domain Bacteria; phylum Acidobacteriota; class Terriglobia; order Terriglobales; family Acidobacteriaceae; genus Edaphobacter. The sequence goes on from DASYEU010000049.1 coordinate 3,837, forward strand.
GACGGCGGCCATTCCGCCTTCGAAGGTGTAGAGGAGGGTGAGGGCGGAGATGATGGCGATGGAGAGGACATCTCCGGTGCCGATGGCGATGCCCACGACAATAGAGACGGCGAAGACGCGGACGCCTTCGGCTGCGGCTCGGGTGAGGAGGAAGAGGCCGGCGGTGGTTTTGTAGAGGGTGCGGCCGAAGCGGCGGTCGATGAGCTGGTAGGCGGTGAGCATCTCGCCGTGGAAGTATTTGGGGAGGAAGAGCAGGGCGACGACGACGCGGCCGCACATGTAACCGAGGACGATCTGGAGGAAGCCGAAGTCGCCGGCGAAAGCTAACCCCGGTGTCCCGATGATGGTGAGGGTGGAGGTTTCGGCGGAGACTATGGAGAGGGCGATGGCCCACCAGGGAACGGATTTGTCGGCGAGGAAGTAGCCGCGGAGGGAGCGGTCTTTGGCGACGCCTTTGCGTGCGAAGCGCAGGCCGAAGAGCGTGATCGCTACCAGGTAGAGTGCCACCACGCCGAGATCCATCGGATGCAACCGCACAGGCATTGCCTGAGTATAGCGACAGGGGTCGGGCGTCGAACGCGGAAGCGCGAACCTAGTACCATTCGTGGCATGGCTTTTTATCTGGCGCTGGATGCGGGTGGGACGAGCACGCGGTGCCTGCTTGCGGATGAGGATCGCGTGCTGGCGCGCGCTACTGCGGGCACGGTGAAGCTGATGCGCGTCTCTGAGGCCGAGGCTACAGCGCGGCTGCGCTCGATGCTGGATGAGGTGGCGGCTGCGGCTGGGGTGTCGCTGGGGCAGGTGAAGCGGACGTGCTTCGGGCTGGCGGGGTTATCGATTCCTGCGGTGCGGGCATGGGCCGCGGAGGTTGTGTCGGCGCAGGTTGCGGGGTCGCTGGAGCTGTGTGGGGATGAGGAGATTGCGCTGGATGCTGCGTTTCGCGGAGGGCCGGGGATCCTGGTGATTGCGGGGACCGGGTCGAATGCGATCGGGCGCGCGCCGGATGGACGGATCCACAGCGCGGGCGGCTGGGGGCCGATTCTGGGGGATGAGGGGTCGGGGTACTGGATTGGGCTGGAGGCGGTGCGCGCGGCGCTGCACGCGCAGGATGTCGCGCCGGTGGGGCTGGCGCCGGATGATCCTTCGACGGCGCTGCTGCTGGAGGTGCAGCGGACCTGGAGTCTGGGGTCGGCCGCGGAGCTGATTGAACTGGGGAATCACCGCGGAGATGGGCGCAGGGGTGCGCCTGACTTTGCGGCTCTGGCGCCGGTGGTGGCGCGCTGCGCCGAGGAAGGGAACGAGCTGGCTGGGGACATTCTTCAACACGCCGGGGACGAGCTCGGCGACTTGGTTGCGCTGGTTGCGGACAAGATGGGGGCGGGGGATGGAGTCTCGGTCGCATTCACGGGAAGCGTGCTGGCGCACATTGCCCAGGTGCGGACGGCGATGATTGCGCGTTTGATGGTGGCGGTTCCGGGCGTGCGAGTTGGGGAGTCTGCGATTGATCCGCTGGAAGGGGCGCTTTGGCGGGCGCGGCATGGGTGAGCGGGAGCAAGTATAACGCGTGCCTTCAGCCCGCTTGTCCACGGGTCAATGAACACAAGTTGCGGCGCGTGCACCGCGTGACATTGAATGCCCAGATCGGAGCCATTGTGGGGACTATTGGCTGCGAGTGGCTTGTTCGTAGACGGCGCGGGTTTTGTTGGCGATGGAGAGCCAGGACTCGTCGCCGAAGTGCATGGCGCGGACCTGGTCGGCGAGTTGCTCGCGCAGGGCAGGGTTCTGCATTAGCTCGGTGAGTGTGGCACCGAGGGCGTTGGTGTCGAGGGGCGGGACCAGGCGCGCGTTTTGGCCGTTGGTCAGTAGCTCGCGGAAGACGGGAAGGTCGCTGGCGACGATGGTTTTGCCGAGGGCGAGCCCGGTAGCAAGAGCGCCGCTGGTGGTGATGGCGCGGTAGGGGTAGACGACGACGTCGGCCGCGCGATAGAGCGCTACGAGCTCTTCGGTAGAGATGAAGCGGAAGTGCAGATTCACGCGCTTGAGGCCGAGCGCGGCCACCTGTGCGCGGATCTGGTCGAGCAAGTCGGGTGCGCCGGTGCCGGCGATGACGAGGGATGCGGTGTCGCAGGAGGCTTCGACTTGCTGCCAGGCCTTGAGCAGGAGATCGATGCCTTTGTAGGGGAAGATGATTCCTTGCCACAAGACGAGCTGTTGCGCGGGGTTGAGGTTGAAGTCGCGCAGCGTATCGTCGGAGTCGGCGGGCGGGAGGTCGTAGAAAAAAGGTCCATGCGGAATGACGGAGACTTTGTTCGCCGGGACGGAGAACTCCGCGCCAAGCCGTGTGCGGATAGAGTCGGAGTGGCAGATGATCGCGTCGACACCGCTGTAAAGCTCAAGGAATGCGGCTTTGTGGGCTTCGCCGGTGTCGTGCGGCATCAAGTCGTGCACGGTGAGGACGATCTTCGCTCCACGCCTGCGACAGAACTCAACGAACCACAGGTCGAGTGGGACCTTTGACGTCAGCATGGGGAGGAACTGCACGTGGACCACATCCGGCGGCGAGAACAGGAAGCGCAGGGTCAACGCCGCAAGATTGAGTAGCGACTCCAGCAACTTGAGGATGCGGCGCGGGAGGCGGGGCATGTGGAACCGGCCAACAATGTTCAGAAGGCCAGGATCGACCTTGATGCCGCGGCTGGAGAAGCAGCCGGGGTCGAGGTAGTAGGTGATGGATCCGACCTGCAGGGCGACATCTTCCTCCAGCAGTGCCTTGGAGAGATAGGCCGTGTAGTAGGGCACTGTGGCCCACAGGTCCATCATGAATACCTTTGGCCGCTGCGCGCTCATGGTGTCCGTCCCTGGGGCTTGGTGGCGATGGCCTCGGTGTAGACGCGCAGATAGTCCGCAGTCATTCGCTGAGCCGAGTATTCGTCTTCGACGAGCTTTCGAGCTGCCGCACCGAACCGCTCGCGCTTCGCGTGGTCTCGCAGAAGATCCAGAATGCCTGCTGCCAGCCGTTCCGTGTTCTCGGAGGGAACGAGCAGGCCGGTGACTCCGTCCTGCACCACGGTGGGAACGTCTCCCACAGCGGTTGCGACCAGAGGCACCGAACTTGCCATTCCTTCGAGGATGGCCATGGGCAGGCCTTCCTGCCGAGAGGAAGAGACCATGATGTCCAGCGAGGCATAGACGGCGGGCATGTCGGTTCGCCGGCCGGTCATCTGAACCTGATTGTGAATCGTCAACTCCTCGATGATCCGCTCCAGGTTCTCGCGGTCCGGACCTTCGCCAACGATGACGAACCGGACGCCGGGAAACTCTACCAGGACTTCCGCGGCGGCGACAAGGAAGAGGTCGGGACCTTTCTCCGAGGAGAGCCGTCCGATGAATCCGACGACGAGAGGGCGGCCGGGCGATGAATCATCGCGCAGGGATGGAGCGGCGCTGGAGAATGGGCGCAGATCGATTCCGTTGCGCACCATGCGAATTTTTTCTTCGCGGACGCCTGCCTGCAGCAGCTGCCGCTTCACCTCGACCGACACCGCCACAATGCGCGCGTAGTTGCGTAGTACGGCTCGGTCGGCGATGCCGTACAGGGAGACGAGCAGGTTCTGCTTGAGCCAGTTGTGGCAGGTGGACACATACGGTGTACGCGACCTGCGCAGAGCGAGGTAGGTGTAGATGTCGGCCTTGTATCCGTGGGCGTGGACTACGTCGGCGCCGGTTTGCGCCACGAGGTTGCGGATGGCCGCAATGGTTGATCGGTCGACCTGGCCGCGGCAGGAGATCAGGTGCGACTCCAGGCCTTCCTGCACTGCGGCTTCGTGAAGCTGCAGGTTCGGATTGGAGGTGTTCGAGAACACGCCGATGACGGCGCTATGTCCTGACTCGGCGAGCGTGCGCGACAGGTTCAGGATGACGGCCTCCGCGCCGTACATGCCGCCGCTGCTGATGATGTGCAGAACTTTCATCCGACCGCGTCCTCGCCGCCGTCGGTGTCCGGCTCCTTGCGGTTCACAAGCGCCCACAGTTTTGCGTAGAGCTTGTCTCCGAGCAACTTCTTCACGGCTTCCTTGCGCCGGTACTGTTGGCCGATGCTGTCGAGGAGCTTGCCGTCCGGGGCGAAGAGGCCGGCAATCCACTCCGGCTGCATATCGCCACGGATGTTGAGGCGGCCAATGGTCGCGCCGAGAGGCAGCGTCTCCGCTCGCGGAATCGACGTGTAGATTTCGGTGTAGCCTGCCTGCTCGCAGGCAGACAGTACGCGCCGGTTGTAACGGCCTCCGGGGAGCGACATGGTCTTGATGGGAGCGCCGAGCTTGTCTTCCAACGTCAGCCGCGCATGGCTGAGCTCCGTCTGCAACTGCTGATCGTCGCAATGGGTGAGAAGCGCATGCGTCCAGCTGTGGGCGCCGATGGTGTGTCCGGCGGCATGGAGGGCCTGCAGTTCGGGCCATCCCATGTAGCCGGGCTTCTTGCCCGTCCAGCCGACGGTGATGAAGAAATGTGCGGTGAGTCCGTGCGACTGGAGCAGCGGCGCAGCTAGTTCGAGGTTCGAGATATGGCCGTCGTCGAAGGTGATTTCGGGCCACAGATCGGCATTGTCTGCCTGACGCAGCCGGACGTAGAGGTCGAGGTGTTTCTGGAACATTCCGGTGCCGGTGACGTAGGAGTAGCGCGTCTCGGTCGACCGGAGTTCGTGGTAGAGCAGATAGAGTTTCCGCAAAGGCTGCTGTGTTCGCTCCGTCGAGATGAATTCGGGACGCAAGGGTCGGTCCTACTCCCTCAGTATGGCTTATTCGGCCGCTTGCGCTTCGACAATTTCGAAGAGCTGACGGGAGGGGGTGTAGATCCAGGCAATCCTTCGGCCCTGAAAGGCGACGGCGGGGACGGGCGTGGCGAGAATGACGCAGCCATGGTTCCGGAGATGAGCCAGCGCGGCCTCCATATCGTTGGTCTCGAAGCAGAGGTGGTAGGCACCTCCGCCATTCTTTGCGAGCATCGACTTGATTGGCGAGTCGTCGCCGAGGGGTGCGATGAGCTCGACCTGGGCTGCGGCCTGGCTGGAAGCTGCAAGAAAGTTGACGGCGACTTTCTGGATGGGATCGTCGAACGGGCCGGAGACGATTCTGTATCCGAAAAGGCTGGCGAGCAGTTCTGTGGCGGGGGCCAGGGAGGGTACGGCTACTCCGACATGCAGCAGCTTGAAATTCAGCCCGGGAGGCAGATCGGAAGTCACAGCGCTGCTCCGGTGTTCTCTGGTTCGACTTGCGGAGGGACGGCGCGATCGGGCTGTCCGAGGATGCGGTTCACGTAGCCGACGGAGCCGGAGTCGGAGACTACCTTGCCGGGGTTTCCCAGGACGACGGCCATGCTGGGAACGTCGAAGTTGACGAAGGCACCCGGAGCGATGAGCGCGTCGTGGCCGATGGTGACCTTGCCGACGATGATGGCGTTGGCTCCGACCCAGACGCGGTCTTCGAGCGTTGGCGCGCCAGTGCGCGGGCCCCTGCTGGCGGCGCCGATGGTGACGCCCTGCGCGATGTTGATGTTCGATCCCAGAACGGCGTGAGGGCTAATGATGACTCCGCCGAAGTGCCCGATGTAGAGTCCCGGGCCAATGGTGGTGGTGGGCGAGATGTCGAATCCGTACTTGAAACGGTAGCGATGCAACCGGATTCGGTTGTAGATGTAGGCGAAGATCCAGAGGGATTTCTTGCGGCTGGAGTAGAACGCTACTTTGCGAAGGTAGTAGGTGAAGCGAAAGCCGGGATCGTGAAGGTAGGCCGAGAAGAATGCAGACTTGTCCGCCTGGCCGCGGTAGCGGTAGAGGTCAGCGCGGATTGTTTGCCGAAGTTCAGGTGCCATGCGATTTATTCTTTTGTGCTAACTCGCAGCCTTCTGACCGCTGAGTCTCCACTCTGTTTCTCGAACGACCGCGGCGAGCAGCGCCTTGGTCTTGCTGGAGACATTGTCCATCAGGGCAGGCGAGCGGAATGCTTTGAGTGCTGCCTGGCGCGAGGCGATAAAGTCTCCGTCCTGACGAAAGAGATAGGCCAGGGATTCATATCGCTTTCCCTTCTGGGCGCGAACGAATTTTTGCCACTGCGGGGGAAGGATGGTCTCAACATACTCATAAAACTTTGCCTCCATCTTATCCCTGAAAGCGGGGCCTCGACTGGCGGCGGCACTGCCCGGAGTGTGGACGTAATCTGCCATCACGCGGTCGATCATGACGATGCTTCCGGAGAGCGCGGCGAGCACCCACAGAGGCCATTCGGTGACCGGAGCGAGTTCGAAGTACCATGCGGGCAACTGGCGATGGAGGCCTGTGCGGAACAGACCGGTAAGGCTGGGGAGGAAGCAAGTAGAAAGCATCTCGTCCAACCCGTACCGGCCGGGGCCAATCGAAGGGGACCGGGCTTGCTTTTCGGAGCCGTCGGCGGCGACGACTCGAATATAGTGACCGCACAGGCTGATGGATGGGTCCGACTCCATAAGTTCAACCTGGATGGCGAGCTTGTCCGGATCCGTCCAGTAGTCGTCCGCATCGAGCCATGCGGTGTACTTGCCCCGGCAGAGGTCGAAGGTTTCGTAGTAGTTTCTCTGGATGCCGATGTTCTCCGGGCGCTCGATCAAGTGGATGAGGCCGGGATGGCGCTGCTGGTAGGAGCGTGCGATTGCGACGGTTTCATCCTCCGAGCCGTCGTCGCCAAGAATGATCTCGATGGGGAACGAGATCTTCTGCTGCAGTACGCTATCGATCGCACGGGGTAGCCAGCTTGCAGAGTTGAACGCAGTCATGGCTACGCTGACCATGGGGGCAGGCTGAGGTGTTCCGTTTGTTTCAGGGCTGGAGGCTGGGTTCATTTGGAATCACCGCCTCTTTTCAGCCAGCGTTTTAGTGCAGCTTTTCGCCTGGCCTTGATGCCCTGCCACTCGCTTAGCGTTACCGAGAGCGCCATGTATGGCCATCCAAAATTGTTTCGCAGAATACTACAGTGTTCACGGTATCCCTGGGTGGACTCGCCTGCTCCTCCCGAAGCGTGCCAGGCGATGACTTTGTCGTAGGCCTTCATTGTTGCGCCACGGAGCAACAGGCGCTGGTTTACGTCAAAGTCGGCAAGGAGAGGATACTGGGGGTCATATTGGAGGAATGTCTCGCGGCGATAGAACGTGCCCTGATGATGGAGGGTGTTCTTCCACTTCAGCCGGGAGCCGCACGAAGGGCGGAACTCGCGGGTTCCGTCGACGGAGACGGGGAAGGTGACGACGTCGAGATTGGCGCGCCGGGCGGCTTCCAATTCTTCCCTGGGGAACACCAGGAGACGGTCGCCAGCGTTCTGATGGTAGAGGAAATGGCCGGTTGCGAAGGCCTGCGCCTTGTTCATTGCGTCGAAGATGCCTTTGTCGGGTTCGCTTAGCCAGTACTCGATCTTGTCGTCCCACTCCCGCAGCAGATCGACGGTGCCGTCTTTTGAGTTGGCATCGATGACGATTAGTTCGAAGTCGTTCGAGTCGTGCTCAAAGACGTTGTTCAGGATCGCGGCCAACTCATCCTTGGCGCGAAAGACAACGGTAATAATCGTAACGAGTGGGGGCGTGGTGCGCGCCAGGCCGTGGGTTCGGCGGCCCCCCTCGAGACGTTGAATGGTGTTCGATGGCATCCCTCTGCTCCTCAGTTTTCCTGTGCCGTTACCTGCCGATGCGATGGGGATTGAGGCATCAGATCGGCATATGCACTTGCAATCTCTTCGACAAATTTCTCGCGTCCGTAGTTTCGCCTCACGTAGTCGTAGCCGGCAGCCCCGATGCGCCGCGCTTTCTCCGGGTCCTCGATGAGGGCTGTAATTGCCGCCGCCAATTCGGTGCTGTTCTCGTGCTGGTGAAGACACCCGGTGACGCCATCTTGAACGAAGTCCAGAAGGCCGCCGACCGCTGTCGCGACGACAGGTTTTTGCAGTGCCATGGTTTCGGCAACGCACAGTCCAAATCCTTCCCGATGCGTGGAGAGTACGCCAATGTCCATGGCGGCGATCAGTCGCGAGACATCTTTGCGGTAGCCGGTGAAGATGAAGCTTTCTCGAATCTTCAACTCGTCGAGTCTTTGAACGACTTGTTCGTAGTGCTCCCGGTTCATTTCCACCGAAGAATTGTCGCCAACGACGAGGAACCGGGTGCTGGGATGCTTGCGCAACACCTCGGCGGCGGCGTTAGCCAGGGTGAAGTAGTCTTTTTGCGGGTTGACTCGCGCGACCATGCCGACCACGGTACAGTCGGTTGGGATTCCCAGTTCGAGCCGGACATCCACGTTTGACTGGTCGATATCGATTTGCGGAATCTCGATGGCATCGTAGATTACGCGCGATCTGGAGTCTGGCACGGGGTAGCCGAAGTTGCGTTGCGCTTCCACCGACACGAAGATGAAACTGTGCACGGGGGAGAGGGGAAGCCTCTCGCGCAGGCTGATGGCGGGGTAGGTATTCCGGACATGGCAGATGATCCGGGCGTTTGCCAGGCGCGCCGCCAGGCTGCTGTGATACGCGCCTTTGATCTCGGAGAAATGGACGATGTCGGCTCCAGCCGAGCGAAGTTGCTGGGCGAGCGCGCGCGATGCCTGGTAATAATTGAGCCCGTGTTTCAAGCTCGGTTCAGGAGCTGCATAGATAACTGTTTCGATGCCCAATTGCTCGAATGAGTTTCTTAGGGCGACGGCATCGGGCAGGCAGAACCCCACGTGGCGGAAGCGGTCGCGGGTGGCCTCGGTCATTCGGAGGGTCGCGATTTCGACGCCGCCGACGCCGCTCCACGGCATGATGTGGGCGATCGTAATTTTTTGATGGGAACTGTTGTCGCTCATATTCCGAATGCCTAGCCGTTCTGCTACAGAGCCTGCAGGCTTGCGCCGAAGTTCGTATTGGAAGCCGGTACATTGCCTGGATACATCGACGTCATGGCCGGATACCACCTACCGCGCATTTGCATAGAAGTAGGACCTTACCCTGGGAATAATCTGACGCTTGACGTTATCGCGAAAGACGATGCCGACTGCGATGCCGAAGATTGGGAGCAGCGCCAGCGTTTGCAGAATGAACGTTATCATCCGATGCGGAGGGAACTGCATATCGACCACGTAGGAGGCGACCGCAAATGGAATGGCGCATAGAAAGACTGGGCCCCAGACGTTGCGATACACCTGAAGATAGCTGACGTCGACAAGGCGGCGCACGTAGCTGGGCCAGCAAACGAGGTGGATGACGAGGCTTGGGATCAGCGTGCCGATTGCGACTCCGTAGAGTCCCAACCTGGTGTGCGCCAGACCGATGCTCAGCGAGAGGTTGGCGATGGCTTCGGCGATGGACCACTTGGCCAGCGTTTTATGTTTTTCGACACCATAGGCGATGGCAACCGCCGTGGTGTTCTGCAAGGAGAACATGAGGGCCGTGGCCAGGATGGCCAGCACGGTGCCCGAGGTCTTCGCGTATTGGGGGCCCATCCATACGCTGATGAAGCTTCCTCCGCGCAGGATCAGGGTGATCACGATGGGCAAGGTCACGGCCATGGTGAAGCGGGTGCCGTTGAAGTAAAGCGCGCGCAACCCTGCGGTATCACCGACTGCTTCATAGGAGCTTGCGGCCGGATTGAAGGTCGAGGTCATTGCTGCGACGGCCTGGTCGGTGTAGCGGCACAGGCTGTTTCCGATGGAGTAGAAGGTTACGGCCGCGGTTGAAACGAACGCGCCGACGACGAGGTTGTCGGTCTGATAGACGAGTTGGACGGCAATGGTGATGAGGAACGCGTAGGCGCTGTAGGACCAGATATTCTTCAGCACGGCCATCTCTGGCTTGCGCAGGCGAATAGTCAACTCGGGGTAGACTCTGCGCGCGACGATCATGAGCAAGGCGTTGCCGACTATAGCGGCGAAGAGCTCGCAGAACGCGATGGCGACAATGCCATGGCCCGCGCGCAAGACGGCCACCACTCCAGTGACCCGCAAGGTGAGTTGGATGAGCGAAATGTAGCTGCGCAGGTCGTACCGGTTCAGTGCGGATAGTGTGGAGCTGAACACGCCGAACGACATGGAGATTGCGGTGGTGAGCCCGATGATGACGAGGGCTTCGCGAGCGTCGAGGGCTAAGGATGCAGGGACGTTGAATACGTGCGGGAACACGATGGCAAACGCTGCAGTGAGCAGCAGGATCAACGCGCTGATCTGCAACCTGACCCAGAGCACTGCGGAGAGGGAATCCGATGCTGCCTGGTGATCCTGTGTGGCGTAGCCTTTGGAGACGAAGCGGATGACGGAACTGGCCATGCCTAAATCGAGCATGGTGAGGTAGTTGACCGAGGAGATGGCGAGCACCCAGACGCCATAGGCGACGTTGCCCAGGCGATGGACGACAAAGGGCGCAAGGAAGAATCCGACGGCGAGAGTGGCTACCGTGGAGAACCAGTTGGACAGAACGCTTCGCGCAATGTGCCACAATCGCAACTGCAATCAAGTACTCCCTTTAGACGTGTTTCGTGGGCGTCAAACCGTGTCGACTGAATCGATCTTCTTACTCTTTTGCCGTTGATGCGATGGTATCAGCGCAGCGACCCAATCCTGAAGAGCACGAAGTGGGTCAGCTTCCATGGTGTCATGCGAACTCGATGATTCTCCTACCACTTTCGGATTAGAGCCCCCTCAATCTGCCGTGGGTCTATGCCGTATCATCAGGGATGCGGCCTGCATTGGCCGGAGGGCCGCCGCAGGGTTCGCCGGCAGCGGCCCGTCCCTACCGTTCATTGGACATCAACCCCATTGAGAGGATCATGAATCTGCTCTTCTGGATCTGCCTTGCGCTGGTAGCCTACGCATACTTTGGATATGCGGTCTGGCTGTGGGTGCTGGCCCGCGTATCGACGCGGCCGATTCAACGGAGCGCCATTGAGCCCACCGTTTCGATCATCATTGCTGCTCGCAATGAAGAAGCCAACCTGCCCGCGAAGCTGAACAATCTGGGTCTCCTGGACTATCCGCAGGACCGGCTTCAGATTGTTGTTGCTTCCGATGGTTCCACGGATGGCACGGCGAACATTCTCCGCGAACGCTCTTCGAGGATCGTTCCTGTACTCCTTGAGCAGTCGAACGGCAAGGCTTACGCTTTGAATCAGGCGGTGCGGCAAGCGACTGGGGAGATTCTGATCTTCCAGGATGCGCGCCAGTCGATTGAGCCAAACCTGGTCTCCGAGCTTGTCTCCTGCTTTGCCGATCCCACGGTGGGTGCGGTGAGCGGCGAGTTGCTGCTTGCCGCCAGTGCAGAGGCACCCGCATCGGATGCTCTCGGCATCTATTGGAAGATCGAGAAGGCTGTGCGCAAACTCGAATCCGCTTCCGGCTCCGTTGTGGGGGTGACCGGTGCGATCTATGCGATGCGGCGGGAGCTTTACACCGAGATTCCTACGGGCACCATCCTGGACGATGTGTTTGTCCCGATGCAGGTGGCTCGTCAGGGAAAACGCGTAGTGTTTCTGCCTTCTGCAATCGCTCGCGATCGAGTCTTCAGCGAAAAGGGGAAAGAGTTCTCGCGCAAGGTTCGTACGCTGACGGGAAACTACCAGTTGCTGCGATTGGCGCCGTGGCTGCTTTCACCAGGGAATCCGCTGCTCTTCCGGTTCATCAGCCACAAGCTGATGCGGCTGCTGGTTCCGCTGCTGTTGGTTCTGATGCTGGTGGCCGCGGGCCTCTGCGGAGGGGTCTTCTTTCGGACGATGTTCTGGCTTCAGATCGCGTTCTATTTGCTTGCGATGCTTGGGGTTATGAGCCCGTATAGTCGGCGGTTCAAGCCGGTCGCGATCGCCAATACATTTGTTATGCTCAACGTAGCCGCAGCCCTTGCGTTTTTCAACTTTGTCGCGGGGCGGAACAGGGTTTGGGTCTAGTCATCGGGGCCGGTCTGCGAGCGTAGCCCGTTCGCGGATTTCAGAGGGAAGATGGGAACAGGGCTTGGACATTACATTCCGCTAGTTGCGTACCTGGGGTTCTGGGTGATGTGCCTGGTGTCGCTGGGCGGAAGACCCCTGATGGGGCTGTACTACATGATGCCCTTTATCCCCTACCGCACTATGCGGGACCACTTCCTCGACTACCCCTTGGGCGCGAACGTGCTGACGATCCTGCTGGTCGCGATCATCGTCGGAGCGATGATCAAAGGGAAACGGCTTCCGAAGACCAAGCTGTACCTGATCTGGTTTGTCTATGGGGTCTACCTGTACCTCTCCATGTGGATTGGAACAGCGCTTGGAAATGCTCCGGCACCGCTGTGGCTGCATGACATCAATTTTGTAACGTGGAAAGACTACATGGTCATTCCACTGGTCTTTCTGGCCGCGGGAATGGTGATTGAGGACCGAAAGGCCGTGAGAACCGTGATTATTATTACCGCGGTGGCCCTGCTGTTTATCGATCGAAGTTTCATTCTGGAGAACATAACGAGGAACTGGGCGAACTTCGATGAGAGCAAACGCGACGGCGGCCCGCTGGCTTACGGTTCCAACCAGACAGCTGCTTTCTTTGCCCAGTTCGCCATGTTCTTCTGGGGGCTGGTGGTGTTCATCAATCGGAAGAAGGCCAAGCTGGCGGGCTACGCCTTGATTGCGGCCACGATTGCTGCGCTGGGGTACACCTTTTCGCGTGGCGGGTATGCCGCCCTGCTTTTCGGCATTCTGATGGTGGGGCTGCTGAAGGATCGCAAGCTGCTTATCATCCTGGGAGTCTTCCTGTTCACGTGGCAAGCCGTGGTGCCAGGCCCGGTTCGCCAGCGCATCAACATGACGCAAGACTCCAGTGGACAACTTGAGGCCTCGGCGCAGGAGCGCGTCGATCTGTGGACCAATGCGGAGAAGGCGTTCCTGAGCAGTCCGATTGTCGGCAATGGATACGCAACCTTCCAGATGGGACAACATGTCGACAATCTGAAGGACACTCACAACTGGTATGTGAAGGTTCTGGTGGAGACCGGCATTATTGGATTCATCATTACGTTTGTTCTGATTCAGCAAATGACGGCTACGGCGTATCGCCTGTTCAAGCAGGCGACCGATCCGCTGTATCGGGGGCTTGGGCTTGGGCTTTTCGCGGCGATCAGCTCCTGTCTTATCGCCAACATCTTCGGAGATCGATGGACGTATCTTGAGATTTCCGGGCTCCTTTGGGTGCTGGTTGCGGCAGCGGTTCGGGCACTCGAACTGAAGGAGACGGAATCGGCCAACGAGCTCATCCAGGCGCAGCCTGCGACTCCACTCAATCCATACCTGGCTTATCGATAGACTCATGTTCGATTCCGTTGGGCCGGTCTAACCTCTTCTCTGAAAGTTCGCAATGAGCATGATTACAGCTTTCCCCCAGGAGGGGTCGAGGTCTGAGGAAACCGGTGATTCAGCACTGCCGCACGTTCTGCTGGTGCTCGATCAGTTTTCCAAGACGCTCGGGGGCGGAGAACGCGTCGTCCTAAAGCTTGCTGCACTCCTGCCGCAGTATGGATATCGGGCGTCGATTCTGACCTTTTCGGCGCATCCGGAGAGCGCAGCTCTCAAGTCGCCTCCGTGCCCCATCTACCTGCTGCCGTTGAAGCGGACCTACGATCTCACCGCGCTGCGAGCCGCTTTTGACTTGAGGCAGTTTCTGGAACAGCACGAAATTAAAATCGTGCAGACCTTTTTTGAGAGCTCGGATCTGTGGGCTGGATTCGTCACGAAGGTTACGTCGGATGCGAAGTTGATTTGGAGCCGCAGGGACATGGGCATTCTGCGGGACCGGAAGCATGAGATTGCCTACCGCTTGATGGCCACGACGCCGGACGCAGTGTTCGCCGTCTCGGAGCAGGTTCGCCGGCATTGCATTGAGGTGGATCGGATCGATGCCGCTCGTGTCCAAACTATTTACAACGGCCTGAATCTGGCCGAGTGGAGCGAGAGGTACGGCTCTGCAAAAACTGGCGGCGACGTTGTGATCACTACGGTGGGCAATATCCGCCGGGTGAAGGGTCACGACGTGCTGGTCAAGGCGGCTGCATCCATCGTTTCCCGCTTCCCCAATGTTGTCTTCAGTGTTGCAGGCGAGGTGCTGGAGCAGGATTATTTTGCGGAGTTGCAGGCGCTGGTGCGGGATCTGAATCTCTCCGGCCGGTTTAATTTTGTCGGCGGAATCACCGACATGCACGGGCATCTTTCCGGTGCCGATATGTTCGTATTGCCGTCTCGCAGCGAGGGGTTTTCAAACGCAATTATCGAGGCGATGGCTGCATCGCTGCCCGTGGTCGCAACGGATGTTGGCGGGAACGCCGAGGCGGTGAAGCACGGTGAGAGCGGCTTCATCGTCCCACCGGATGATGTTGATGCGCTCTCGGACGGCATTGCCAGGCTGCTTGCCGATCCCGCTTCCGCGAGGGCGATGGGGGTGGCAGGGAAGCGCCGTGCCACGGATCTCTTCACCGTGGAAGCGATGATGGGCCGGACAACGGCTGTCTACAGCAGATTGCTCGCAGGCTCCGACCGCTAGCGGTTTCTATTCCGGACGACTTGTGTGGGTGGATTCGGCGGATTTGGCAACCCACAGACCGTACCCAAAGTTTTCCAGACTAGGCGGCTGTTCGAGCGTGTATTGCTCATGGATGGAGTCGCACAGAGGCTTGCGCACGCTCTCGGAGTGGATTCCTTTGCCGAAGTAGGGGAAGCCCCAGTTCATCGTGATGCCATGCTTCATGCCGGAAAAATCAACCGAACATCTGCGGTCAAAGAAGGTGTCGGGCAGTAGCAGCGCCATCTCTGGGTGGCTCTGGAGTTCCGTGACCTTCAATTGAATGGCGGCAACGGTATTCGCGTTCTCCAGGCCCTGATAGTAGCCGTAGCTGACTTGAGACGATCGATAGCTGCCGAAGCCTTCGCCGTGCGGCCGATAGCCGGCGGGGGCCAGGAACGTGCCATGCCACGAAGGATAGAGTTGGGCCAGATCGATCGCATCGGGAATTGCCGGTCGTTCCGCCTTCTTCAACTTGGCTTCCCAGGCGGGCCTTGATTCCGGCTTTGCCAGATGCGAGATGGCGGCGTCGACAACGTGGATGATCCCGCTTCGGATTCTTGAATTGTCGCCGCGGTCGCGGAGTAGTTCGGAGGCGATCGACGCCATCGGGCCAGCGTATGCGTAGGCATAGAGGAGAGCCGGATAGAGGATCGCGAAGATCAAGAATGCGGACCGGCACCATTTCCAAGCACGCTTGAAGTTGGAGGTGTACACCAGGCTGGCCAGAAACAGGCCTTCGCCATTCCAGGTGACGTGGAGGACGTCGCATCGTCCGAGAGCGGCGGCAATCATCGGGATCGAGATGGCGATGAGGCCGATGGTGTTGTCATTGAGCCGGCGATCCGTGAAGCGTTGGTAGGCGTAGCAGGCGCAGATAAAGATGGCGCAAAAGAGAAGAAGAATATGAGGCGCCAATGCGATTGGATAGCTGTCTGCGCCGCCGCCGGACGCTTTCATCGTGTCGAGCACGTGAAGTTTGGAGGCGGTTTTGAAGACCACCGCAAGCGCGATCAGTAGCCCGCCGGTGAGCACGATGTGAAAACGGCTAAGCCCGGGGGAACTGAGAGCGAACACGCACACGGACGCGAACGCAAATGCAATGGCTGTCTCGGGAGAGATCAGGAGGAGGAGAATGGCGGAGATCACAGCCAGGAGCGCGGCAAGAATGGGCCACTGGGTTCCGCCACGGCGAAGCGCTCGATGCACAAGCAGAATTAGAAATAAGGGACAGGTGTAGCGCAGGTAGGTGTAGTGCGTGCCCATGTTGATGATGGACAAGAATCCCGCGCCGTAGAGAAGCAAGAAGATCGTTCGTTTGGATTCGGTTGGGTAGTCGATCCAGTTGACCACGGCATAGAGCATTACCGTGCCTATGAGGAAATTCAGGATCCAGAAGGAATAGCACGCCTGGACGATGCCGATGGAGAAGAGGCGCGAGAGGATGACTGGACCGTAGAGCAGGGCTGCTCCGAAGGGCCACTCGAAGTCGATGTACGGGGTCTTTCCCTGGGAAAGCAGCCAGGCCCGGTCGATCTCATAGGAGGATTCGGCGAAGCCGCCGAAGTGACCGGCAAGCAGGTACATCGCGACACAACTGCCGAGAACTCCAAGCAATGCCAGGATGAGAACCCGCACCGAAACGGGCTTGGATTTCCCGGGGGCGGAGAACTCAAGATTCCACCCCTTGGTCCAGATCGCGCCCACGGCGACGAGGACCAGCAGGAGTGCGACTCCAATGCGATTGTTGTAACCGAATGCGTAGGACATCGATGCAGTCGGCTGCTGCGGGACCAGGGTAGGGAGGTAGAAGACCGCAATCAAACTGCAGACGACGTACGCAAGAAATGCCCGCTTATCAAAAGTTTGTGCGGTACGATTCATCCCTGACCCTTCACGCTTGATGCGAGGTATGTGCGACCGTCAATCCTGACTGATGGGGCTGGTACTCAATCCGCAGGAAGCGGCTCAATGTCCGAGTGCAGAGGGCAACGTTGGCGAAAAGATGCGGCTGATGATGGGGACATCGACATAGAGCAGGATGATCATCGACAACGAGACAAGCCCCGATTCAACCATCAGCAGAGGTTCGCGGTAGAGCTTCTCGGGGTTTTGCACTGCGCTGTTGGGCTGGAAGGCGAGCTTGAAGTAGGTTGCCATCATGAGCGCGACGAGCGGGAAGACGAGAACCAGCTCGATTCGATAACGAATGATGAACGCGCCAAAGAACAGCATCGCGGCCGCAGCATAGAACGTGACGGAGCTGAGGAGAGACACCTCAGTGTAGTGCTGGAACGATTTGCGATAGGCGCCGGCGACCTTGACGTCGCCAATTTCGCGATATTCGCTGAACCTCTTGAGTGCCATGAGATAGCACCCGGTCATCCAGTAGCAGATGAGAAGCGAGGCTGGAGCGATGAGAACGGAGGTGACCATGAACCAGCCCAGCAGCATGCGCAGGGGGTTGTTGATGGACTCGCAGAGTACGTCGAGGTAGACCTTGTCCTTCAGACGGAAGGGAGGGATGTTGTAGAGGCATCCCATGATCCACAGCACGCCGGCGGTATAGGCAAAGGCTCGCGAGATGGTAAGCGCCAGCGCAATGCCGATGACCATCATGAGCAACCACTGCGCGTAGGCAATCGGCACGTTCACGAGACCCTGGGCGGCCGGCCTGGTCCGCTTCTTGGGGTGAAGGCGGTCGAAGGGGGCGTCCAGCACCTCGTTCAACACGTAGTTGCTACAGGCGATCAGCGTCGTAGAGACGAAGCCGATAAGGATATTTTTGTCGAGCGCCGGAGAGAGCAGAGGCGTCCGCAGGATGCTTAGCGGAACGACGATACCGGGAACGACGAAAATATTCTTGATCGAGTGATCCAGCCGCATGATCTGCACATGCGCCCACACGCGGGTTGCGAGCGTCGGCTTCGCAAGCGGATACGTAGGAGTGTCGTTTACCTGGATGGACATTGTCTGCTTCCGTGTTTATTTGGGCGGGGCTTGTGTGAGTCGTTCGAGCTTGCAGGCGGTCTCTAGCGTAGTCGCGCCTCGTCCGATGCGTGCAACCTGCGTGCTTGCATCACTATGGGTGCAAGTGTGACACAAGCACGGGGTAGAAGGAAAGGACTAAAGGCTGATGCCGCATCCCTCTTTTGGGGAGGATGAAGGATTCTATCGTTGGGCCAAAAGCCATTTATCATAAAGCTCGAACGCCGGTGCTCGTTTTCAGCCCAAGGCACATTTCATCTGTTGTTCACGCGTTCCAAGGGATCTGCCTGGTGAGGACTGCTCCAGCGTCCAATGCCAGGCGGTCAGGGAGTCCATGCTGAATGCCGAAGGTTGACATCATCATCCCGGCGTACAACGCTGCAAAGTACCTGACCCTCGCCATTGAAAGCGTCATTGCTCAAACCTTTGACGACTGGAGAATCCTGCTTGTCGACGATGGCAGCACGGACAATACGCCTGAGCTGGTGGCGCCTTTTATCCAGCAGTTAGGGCCTAAGCTGAAGTACATCCGACAAGCGAATGCCGGTCTGCCGGCGGCGCGCAATACAGCGATTCGCAATTCGTCTGCGGAGCTGCTGGCGCTGCTCGACGCGGATGATATCTGGCTGCCCTGTCGGCTGGCCGAATCGGTCCAGTGCTTTGAGAACCGGCCCGAAGTCGGGCTGTCGTATGGATTGATTTCGCGGATTGGCCCGGACGGTGTGATCTTTGAAACGTTCGCCGGAAATCCCGAGCATGCAGAGGGCAGGATTGCGCCCTACATCTATATGCGCCGGGTCGAGCTCCCTTGCCCCACCATGACCTTCCGCAGAAAGTGCGTCGACGAAGTGGGCATGTTCGACGAGACGATGCGGGCTACGGAAGACCGCGACCTCTGGCTGCGGATCGCGCAACGGTACGAGGTGGCATTTGTGCCCAAGGTCCTGGCTCTGTACCGCACATCGCCCAGTTCCATGTCGACGGAGCCAGACCGAATGCTGAAGGCTCAGCTGCAATTCATTGCGAAGCACTACGGCTCGCCGGGCTGCGGTAGGGTCGCCCGACGCCGGGCGCTGGGCCGCGTCTACAAGCAGCATGCGGATGCGCTGGGAAATCGGCGCGAGCTCTGGGGGGCGCTGAAGAGTGCTGTGCGCGGAATGGTTTTGTATCCGCTGGACATCGGGAACGCGCGAACGGCCGGATCCATGCTGCTGCGCTGCACTGGGCTGCGCTAAGAGCGGATTCGAGGTCGCTGCGTCAGGCCTTCTTGGTCCGTGACGATGTGATCTGCCAGATGCCCAATCCTAACGCGGCTACGAAGATGGCACCGGAGATGAGTCCCAGCCTTCGTGGGGTGGGAGGCTTAGGCCTGGAGACGCCACCTGGGCCTTGCGCAAGGTCAAAGCCCGAGACGCCGGGACCTGCGGCCGCCGCGGAGCCGGAAGCTGGGCTCATGTTGCCATAACCATATACGTGCCAGGTTTCATCCACCAGGTGCGGATCTCGGCATGCCTGCTGCGCATCCACGTTGGCGAGGCACCGCGTTTTGCTGGTTGGGTAGTACAGGATGTTGTTGGAGTACGCACTGCCGGAGTTGGTAAATGGATTGGAGGTTATGTCCTTGTCGACATAGATGACACTGGAATATTTCCCGTTTCCGCCACCGGGGTAGCCAGCGGCAGCGTCGTTCATAAAGCTGAGGAAGATATTGTTGCGATAGTCGATGAGAGAGGTTGCGTCGCAAGGGCCCGCGGTTCCATCGCAACTTATTTCTATGCCAACCGTGCTGGCGGAGTAGATGGTGTTGTTGTCGAAGGTAAGGGTTGTCCCTTTGCCGATCGTCAGGGCAATTCCAGTGTCGGCCGCGCGGCAGAAATCACTGAGGTGCGAGTTGTATTTGGCGGGCGTGCCGGGGATGGACTGCCTGAGTGCGTTGCAGTTGGTGACTACAAGGTTGTTGGTGGAGATCCCCTGTTGGCCTCCGACCTTGATCTGCTGTCCCATGTTTCCGAATGCGAGGACGCGGTTGATGGTCATGCTGGAGCCTGCTCCGGTCAGGTGCAGAGCATCCAGGCCGTCCTGCGTGTTGTAGCTGACAACGCCGCGGTCAAAACGCGCCTTCCATCCGGGCTTGCTGGCGGTGGTGGCGGTGCCGAATCCGTCGCCATAGCCGCCGCCGCTATCGTCGGTGCAGTCCTGGTACGGGAGCTTGTCCACAATCGGGTATTCTTCGGCGCAGCCGTTCCAACTGATAGTGAAGTCCTGGACCAGGAGGGTTCCGGTTCCCGTGGTGCCGCTTCCGTTGTCGGCATTCCACCCGGACGAGGCATTGGCGACCAACTCAATGTCCGTGATCACCACGCCGGTCCCGGTGGGGCCGATCATTCCAGCGCGGGCCATGCCGTGGATTCGCATATCGGTCACAGTGTCATTGGTGGAGGTGTTGGACCACCCAAGCCCATCCGTCGAGAAATCGCCGACCGGATAGTCAGTCTTGCACGCAGATGCTTGCCCTTGCCGGCCGCAGTTGGAGTGGTCGGAGATGTCGAGGCAGGCAACATCGACATACGATGCTCCGTTTAGACTCAGAACGGTTCCGACGCCGTAGCCGCCGAAGATCTGCGTCCTCGCGCTTTGCGCAGCGCAGGAGCCGTGATTGGCTCCGAAGATTTTGGTGTGGGCGTCCGGCGTGCCCGAGGGGGGAGGCGGCGCTCCTGCTCCGAAAGGATTTCCGGCAAGTCCGAACCCATCGCCTGGATTCGGGCCGTTCTGGCCGATCCGCCAGGGGCCGTCGCGGATGATGTAGGTATCTCCGCCGGCGCCAATCCATCCCCATTTGGGAGCGCCTACGCTGGAGTCGGTTGTGTAACTTCCATCGGTCCACAAGAACCGGATGTCGTTGAATGCACAGTGTTGGTTGGTGCCGGTGCGGGGGGCGGCGGAATCTGCCTTCCCGTCGCACCGGCCATTGGTCGAGTTCGCCGAATATCTGGTTCCGCCATCGCGCCGGACATACCAGGTGGTTCCGTACAGGGGAAGACTACTGATCATCCCCAGCAACAAAATCCCGAATGCCCTGCGAGACAAGACCACTATTCATAGGCTCCGATCGTGGGAGTGGTGGTGCGCACCGCTCCAGTATAGTCGCTTGTTATGCCTTGGATCAGCGCGCCGGCGCCTTTGAGGACGCTTCCCGGAGCGGGGCTCATATTTCCGTATCCATACAGATGCCAGGTTTCGTCGACCAAGTGCGGGTCAGCGCAGATTGCGTTGACTTCGAAGTAGTACGTTGCCGGGCAGCCCCAGCTGCTCTTGGGGTGATACGTCAGGTTGTTGGCAAAGATGCTGCCGGGGTTCGGGAACGGATTGACGGTGGCAGCGTAGATCGGGTTGCTGTAGTCTCCAGTCGTCATGCCGGGATAACCGCTCGACGGCCCGTTGATGAAGCCGAGGAAGATGTTGTTGCGGAAGTCGATCAGAGAGGTCGAGTCGCACGGTCCGGCCGAACCGTCGCAATCGATCTCCATTGCCGTCCCGTTTGCTGCATAGACGGTATTGTTGTCGAAGGTGAGGGTCGAGCCCTTGCCCACTGTCATCTCGATGCCTGTGTCCGCAGCGCGGCAGAAGTCACTCAGGCGGCTGTTGTAGCCGGCTGGCGTTCCAGGAATCACGTTGCGCAGAGCGTTGCAGTTGGTCACCAGCAGGTTGTTGACTGCCGTGCCCGACGCGCCGCCGACCTTGATCTGCTGGCCCATGTTGCCGTATGCGAGCACACGGGTGATGGTCATGCTCGAACCCGAACCGGTCAGATGGAGAGCATCGAGTCCGTCCTGGGTGTTATAGCTGACCACTCCCTGATCGAAGTGAGCCTGCCATCCGGGGACGCTGGCGGTGGTGGCGGTTCCGAATCCGTCTCCATATCCACCGGCGTTGTCGTCGGTGCAATCGGAGTACGGCAGAGCGTCGACGATCGGATACTCCTCGGCGCAGCCATTCCACGAGATGTTGAAGTTCTGAACCAGCAGCGTGCCGGTTCCGGTGGTCCCGGAGGCGTTGTCGGCGTTCCATCCTGAGGAGGCATTTCCGATGATTGCTATATCGGTCATCACCACTCCAGTTCCGGTCGGGCCGATCATGCCGGTACGAGACATTCCGTGGATGCGCACATCGGTCAGGGTGTCATTGGTGGAGGTGTTCGACCAGCCAATGCCGTCCGTTGCGAAGTCGCCAACCGGATAGTTCGAGTTGCAGGTGTTCAACTGTCCCTGCCGTCCGCAGCTCGAGTGGTCGGTGATGTCGAGGCAGGCGATATCGACATACGAGGCTCCGTTCATGCTCAGGACGGTTCCTGTGCCGTAGCCGCCGTAGATCTGGGTCCTGGCACTCTGCGCCGAGCACGCCCCGTGGTTGATGCCGAAGATCTGGGTGTGTGCCGTCGGCGATCCGGAGAGAGGTACAGGTGCGCCGGAGCCGGACGGATTGCCAGCCAATCCGAAGCCATCGCCCGGGTTGGGTCCGTTCTGGCCGACGCGGCAAGCGCCGCCAGTCATTCCGGAACAGTCAATCAGATAGGTGTCGCCGCCGTGGCCGATCCAGCCCCACTTTGGTGCGCCTGCGCCGGTGTCAGTGTTATAGCTGCCATCCGTCCAGAGGTAGCGGACGTCGTTGAAGGCGCAATGCTGGTTGGGCGTTGTGCCGACTGGAGCAGCCGCGCTGGTGCCGTCGCAGAGTCCGGTGGTGCTGTTCACCGAGTAGCGTGAACCGCCAGCAGCGTTCACGTACCAGGTCGCTCCAGGTCCGCTTGAGGTCTGTGCCGCGGCAATGGTGATGGAGGTGGTCGCAGACTGTGTTTGCGCCGGGCTTCCATTGTCTTGCACCACTGCGGTGAAGGTGGAGGTGCCGTTCGTGGTCGGCGTGCCGGAGATGACGCCCGTGGTCGCAGCCAGGGTCAAGCCCGCCGGCAAGCTGCCCGACGTGATCTGCCACGTATAGGCTGGGGTGCCGCCGGTTGCAGCCAGCGTCTGCGCATAGCCCGTTCCGGTGCTTCCGGAGGAGAGTGTCGCAGAAGTGATGCTGAGAGCTCCCGCGCCGGTTGCGATGGTCAAACCAGCCGACTGCGTCTGCGTCGGCGAACTGCTGTCCGTCACAGAGACGCTGAAGGTGGCAGTGCCGGTTGCGGTTGGCGTGCCGGAGATGAGACCCGCGGTGGAGATGGAGAGGCCTGCCGGCAGTTGTCCGGAGGCGAGTGCCCACGTATAGGGTGCGGTACCGCCGCTTGCCTGCAGCGTCTGCGAATAAGCGGTGCCGACGCCCACAGAAGGAAGCGCGGAGGTTGCAATGGCCAGTGCGTTGAGCGGAGATACCGGCTGCGCTGGTCCGGTCGCGGCAGGAGCGACCACGACAGCGGTCGTCGCCGAAGCGAGCTGGGATGGGCTGCCGCTGTCCACTACGGATGCGGTGAACGTCGCGGTCCCAATGGTTGTCGGCACACCGGTGATGGTTCCGGTCGAGGGCATCAGGGTGAGTCCGGCTGGAAGCTTGCCTGAGGTGATGGACCAGGTGTACGGAGTCGCTCCGCCGTTTGCGTGAAGTTGCTGCGTATAAGAGCTACCGGTCGGAACAGAAGGAAGCGAGGACGACGTGATCGTCAACAGGATCGGAGATACTGAGACTGACCCGTTTGTCGCTGCGTTCTGCGTGGGGCTGCTGCTATCGGTCACGGTTGCGATAAAGTTGGCGACTCCGCTCGCAGTCGGCGTGCCTGTGATTGCACCTGTGGTGGAGAGAGCGAGCCCGGCGGGAAGGCTGCCGGAGGTGACTGCCCATTTGTACGGTGCGGTTCCGCCCGTGGCCTGCAGGGTCTGCGAATAGGCAGTGCCGACTCGAACAGCGGGAAGAGTGGTGGGAACAACTTTCAACGCTGTAGCAGAAACCACGATGGATGCGGTTGCCGATGCAGACTGCGCCGGGCTGCTGCTATCCGTCACTGCTGCGGTAAAGGTCGAGGATCCAGACTGGGTGGGCACACCCGAAATCGTGCCCGTGGCCGACGCGAGTACCAGGCCTGAAGGCAAAGAGCCGGAGGCGATCGACCACTTGTAGGGCTGGGTCCCGCCAGCGGCCCTTAGAGTCTGCGAGTACGCGGTGCCGACAACAACGGAGGGCATCGTCGAAGCGGTGATGGAGAGCGGGGTCGGCGCGACAACGATGGTGACGGTCGCGGATGCTGTCTGGGTGGGGACGCTGTTGTCGCTTACGGTAGCGGTGAAGATTGCGGTTCCGCTCGCAGCCGGCGTGCCCGAGAGTGAGCCGGTGGACGAGAGGATCAGGCCGGCCGGCAGGCTTCCGGAGGAGATGGTCCACCTATAGGCTGGCGTTCCGCCGGTGGCCTGCAGTGCTTGCGAATAGGCTGCTCCCGTAACACCGGCAGGCAGCGATACGGATTTGATCTGCAGACGGGACGACGCTACAACGATGCTGAGAGGAATGGAGGCAGTCTGCGTCGGCTGGCCGCCGTCCTGCACGGAAGCGGTAAAGGTGAACGTCCCGCTCGCGGTAGGAACGCCCGAGATCGCGCCCGTGGAGGCAAGCGCGAGACCAGCAGGCAAGCTGCCTGCCGTGACCGACCATTTATAGGCGGGGACTCCTCCGGCCACCTGTAGAGCTTGTGAGTAGGCCGCTCCAATCGCGGCCGGTGCCAAAGCAGTGGCTGGGATCGAGAGCGGTGTTCCCGTGACCGAGATCGTCATCGCAGTCGACTTGTTCTGGGTGGGATGGCCCGCGTCGCTCAGCGAGACGCTGAAGGAGTAGTTCCCACCAACGTTCGGAGTTCCGGAAACAACGCCCGTCGCGGTTGCGAGAGTAAGGCCGGAGGGAAGCGCGCCCGAGTTGACCTTCCAGGTATAGCCGGGTGTGCCGCCGCTTCCGTCGAGAATTGCGACGTAAGGGGTGCCGACAAGAGCAGAGGGCAAGGCTTTGGTCGTGATCGCCAGAGGTGAGACGTTGTTGTGCGCGGCTTCTGCGACTTGCACGCTTCCGCAGCCCAGGTAGAAGAAACAAACGATAACGCCGATGCTGGCCCCAATTACTTTAACAATCTTCAAAACTCACCTCTAGCCCGTGGTGGAATCCCACCTGTTTTTGCCGCATAGACGATGCGGCCTACGAATTCAACGTTACTGATCAGGCACGTACTGCACAGTTCCCCGAAGGCTGCTGACCGCTGCCACTTTCAGGTCATATAGCTCGCGACCGCACTCCTGCTGCTTGTTGCCAACTTCAGTAACGTCACATCTGTACCTGGGACACGGCTCTGAAAATGAGAAATCCGATTACCGCCCGAAGAGCGTAGAACTCCCGTCTCAGCCATGCTCTTGTTTAGAGGGCCGAGTGATTTTGCCGCCTTCAGGGGCGCGTTCCAGGTTGAATGAGCACACTTGTACTCATGCCAGGAAAAGCTCTTCGTGGCAGGGTTTGTATTCGGCTAGGAACGATAACTCGTTCGTAATAGTTACTTACGTGTTATGCGATTTGGCAGGATTCTGACGGCTATGGCAAGGTTCTCAGTGTCTTCAGAACCCTGCGCGAGACGAGGCCCAGTCTCTGGTAGGAGGCCATCAAGGATGGATTGAAGTCGGAAGGGGCTTACTTTGTCGCGGATCAATTAATAACTGCCTGCCTGAGAAAGATAGCTCGAGTGAGCAATCTCCTAAATCATCAGAACCAGCAGATTAAGCAATTGTGAAGCATTCGTCTGGTAACTATCCCGGTAATATTTTCCGAGTAACTGGAAAATAATTCCCTGTGCCCATCGGCTCTTTTGACTTAGTCCACATTGCGTGAACTTTGACTCTTATACCACGAGAGTTCGGCGTAAAACAAGGTCGCGCCCAAAGAATTACTTTGGGCGCGACAGTCCTGCTTCGAGCGCAACTAACAGCGCACGATCTTCGGAGACTGGATGCCTTTGGTCGCGTTGCGTGAGTCGACAACGAGCACCGACTGATCGACGATCTCGCGATAGTTGTAGTCGGAATGGTCCGTCATGATCAGCACGCAATCGTATTGCTCAAGGTTCGTCAGCGGCGTACAGGTCATGTTGAGGTTGTAGTGGCGGCCTCGTCCAACAGTGGGGAAGTAAGGATCGTTGTAGACCACCTCTGCACCTTGTTCGCGCAGCAGCTCAATCACGGTCAGCGAAGGAGACTCGCGCAGATCGTCGATGTCCTTCTTGTAAGCCATGCCGAGCATCAGGATCTTCGAGCCGTTCATCGCCTTCTTATGCTGATTCAGAGCCTTCGCAACATACTGCACCACGTGTGCGGGCATCGACTCGTTGACTTCTCCGGAAAGTTCGATGAAGCGCGTGTTGAAGTCATATTCCTTGGCCTTCCAGCTCAGGTAGAACGGATCAATCGGAATGCAGTGTCCACCCAGGCCCGGCCCGGGATAGAACGGATGAAAGCCGAATGGCTTGGTCGCGGCCGCGTCGATCACTTCCCAGATATCAACACCCATGCGCAGCGAGAGAACCTTGAGCTCATTGACCAGCGCAATATTTACGCAGCGGTAAATATTCTCCAGCAGCTTGGTCATCTCTGCGACGCGTGTTGAGGAGACTCGAACTGACCGCGTGAAGATACCCTCATACAGTGTCGCGGCAAGCTCCGTGGCAATATCTTCGTGTCCGCCGACAACCTTCGGAATATCGCGTCGCGCAACGGTCACGTTGCCTGGATCTTCGCGCTCGGGCGAGAACGCAACGTAGAAGACGCCATGCTCTGCCGGCTCTCCCTTGCTCTGCACTTTCAGGCCGAGAGTATTGCCAGCTTCCAGAACCGGGATCATCAACTCCTCGGTTGTGCCGGGATAAGTTGTGCTCTCCAGGACAACGAGCTGCCCTTCGCGGATCCACGGTGCGGCAGCCTTGGCCGTGTTTTCGACGTAACTCAGGTCGGGTTCGCGGTGTTCGGTGAGCGGAGTCGGGACGCACATGATGACTGCGTCCTGATCGGATAGCTTGGAGAATTCCGTGGTCGCCGTGAAGCCTTGCTGGCGCGCGGCCTGAATCTCGGGAGCTGGAATACGGAAGATGTAGGATCGGCCCGCTTCAAGGTCGGTGACCTTCTTGGCATCGATGTCGAAGCCCGTCACTTTGAATCCGGCCTCGGACAAAAGCAGGGAAAGCGGCAGGCCGACGTAGCCAAGTCCGATGACTCCGATTCGAGCGGTGCGGGCTTCCAGACGGTTGAGGCGCTCTTGTGCAATCTTTGGCAGAACAACTTGAGTGGATTTCGGCATGATCACGATTATCGCATCCGTTCCATAGGCATTGCGCCACCCCTAAAGTGGGAGTCCAAAACAAGTTATCAAAGACATGTTGCCGCAGGATGACTGCGTGAGGGCGGGAAATGAATCGCCGCGCAGGCTGAAGGGGTTGGGTGCTGCCTTGGTTCGTCGTGGCAAATTCATCTCCCATATAGTAGTGGCAGCGCATACTATGGGTCAGTTCATATCGATCTGCCGATTCTGACGGCCACGAACCTGCACGAAAGTGGCATCGACGGAATGGCAGTTGCTCGCGAGACTGAAGGCTCATATCGGTTTGCACATCCCATTCTTTGCACGAGCAGATTCGGGTGCGAACAGAGCGTGAGTTCGATTCGCGAGAAGGCAAATCGCGGCATCTCATGAAGGATGGAGTGGAGGGCACATGGCTCGTTACCTGATTACTGGAATCGCTGGCTTTATTGGCTCGACTTTGGCTCACACGCTGGTTGAGCAGGGGCATGAGGTTCGGGGGATCGACAATCTCTCGACCGGAACATTGGACAACCTGGCAGATATTTCCCATCGCATCTCGTTTGAGAAGATGGATCTTCAGGACGTGGAAGGCGTCAAGGCTGCATGCGAAGGCGCGGATTATGTGCTGCATCAGGGCGCGCTCGCTTCCGTGCCGCGCTCGGTGAAGGACCCGCTGACGTCGCACGAGTCCAACATCAACGGAACGCTGAATCTGCTGATCGCGGCGCGCGACGCCAAAGTGCGGCGCATTGTGTACGCCGCGTCGTCTTCGGCGTATGGCGATCAGCCGACGCAGCCGAAGCAGGAAGATATGTCGCCGCTGCCGCTTTCGCCGTATGCGGTGCAGAAGCTGACGTGCGAGTACTACATTCAGTCGTTCTACCGCGCTTATGGGCTCGAAGGAGTCTGCCTGCGCTACTTCAATATTTTTGGGCCTCGCCAGGCGGCCGATTCGCCTTACTCGGGCGTGATTGCTCAGTTCACCTACAAGATGATGGCGGGCGAGACGCCTACTATCTTCGGCGACGGGCTGACCAGCCGCGATTTCAATTACGTGGACAACGCGGTTCATGCCAACCTGCTCGCGTGCC
Source organism: Acidobacteriaceae bacterium (assembly GCA_036498865.1). Classification (GTDB taxonomy): domain Bacteria; phylum Acidobacteriota; class Terriglobia; order Terriglobales; family Acidobacteriaceae; genus Edaphobacter. The sequence continues at coordinate 31,779 of DASYEU010000049.1, forward strand.
AGGCGCCGAGTGCGGTGGCGACGGGACGCGTGTTCAACATCGGTACCGGCAAGAGCCACACACTGAACGAGGTGTATGAGGTAATTGCCGAGCAGATCGGCTTCAAGGGCAAGCCGAACTACGGTGCGCAGCGCGAGGGCGACATCAAGCACTCGCTCGCGGACATCGAGCGGGCGACCACTGAACTTGGCTACCAGCCGAAGGTTCACTTCCACGATGGACTGCGGAAGACGGTTGCATGGTATCTCTCCGAGCGGGAGAAGATGCCGGTTCCCGCGCTCCACGGCTGAGACAGATCTGGTTCCTGCTTCGGGCTTTGTTTCCATCCCCAGAAAACCTGCGTTGATTCCTTGCTGCGAAATGCGGTGAGGAATCCGCGCGGGAAACGTCTAAGATGGACAGAGCCTTATGACCGAGTTCGTGATCAGGTTGGCGGATGAACGTGGCCGTGTGCAGGAGCAGACGCATGCGGCGGCCACGGCGGAGGAACTGCGCGCGCGGTTCACGCAAGCCGGATATCACGTCTTCTCGGTAAAAGCGCGCGGGCTGCTGGCGGGACAAGGCAAAACCAAGAAGGTGAAGCTGGAGACTTTCCTGGTTTTCAACCAGCAGTTTCTGACGCTGATTCGCGCGGGGTTGCCGATTCTGAGCTCGATCGAACTGTTGGCGCGGCGGCAGAAGCTACCGCACTTTCGAGCGCAGCTGGAGGACGTTGCGACCCGCGTGAAGAACGGCGAGTCGATCTCCGAATCGTTCGAAGCACAGGGCGGATTTCCGATCGTCTACACAACGACGCTGCTGGCGGGCGAGCGCTCGGGCAACCTGGAAGAAGTGCTGCAGCGCTATCTCGACTTCCAGCGGGTGAGTTTGACGTTCCGCAAGAAGCTGACGGCGAGCCTGATCTATCCGGCGGTGCTGGTGGTGATGGTGGTCGGATTGTTCACCTTTCTGATTACCTTTGTGGTGCCGCGGTTTGCGGAGCTGTATGAGCAACTGGGGACGAAGCTGCCGGCGGTCACCTCGTTTCTGCTGGAGTTGGGGACGGGCGCGCAGAAATACGGCCTGTACCTTTTGGTGGCGTTGGCGCTGGCCATTTTCCTGCTGATCCGCTGGATGAAGACGGATGCGGGCGCGACGCTGGTGGACAAGGTACGTATCGGGCTGCCGCTGGTGGGCAGTGTGTGGCTGAAGTACCAGGTCGGGCTGTTTGCGCGGACGCTGTCGACGCTGTTGAAGGGCGGTTTGCCGCTGGTTCCGAGCCTGGAAACGGCGGCAAGGTCGATCGACTCGAAGCAGATCAGCAAAGCGGTGTTCACGAGCGTGGAGTCGGTCCGCGAAGGTAAGGGGTTGTCGCTGAGCCTGGAAAAGACGAAGGTGTTTCCGGAGCTGGCGGTCGAGATGATCGAAGTCGGCGAGTCGACGGGCGCACTGCCGCAGATGCTGAACTCGGTGGCGGAGTTCTTCGAGGAAGACGTGCAGACGAACCTGACCGCGGCCATGAGCCTGATTGAGCCTGCGATCCTGATCATTATGGGCGTCGTGGTTGTGACCATCCTGATTGCTCTGTACCTTCCGATCTTCAGCCTAAGCGCGGGAGCCGGCGGCGGCGGCCCGCAATAGATTCCCGGGTACCCCCCCCGGGGGGGTATGCCCGTTAACAGGCGTATTTTCAATTACTTGACAAAATCGACATCTGTAAATATTTGATTTCATGGTGGTTATAGTCAAATATTTCCATTCATTGGAGTTACGGCCAGAATAGTGGGCGCGGCGACAGATGGCGATGAATGGATTCTGAGCGCATCGGGCTCCTTCCTGTTGGTATTGACGGCTTGAGAGGCAAAGGCCGCTGGCCGGGAGCTTTCGCAGTCCCCGCCTAGCCGCAGCTTTGGATGGTCTCTGTTTCTATTTTATCAGGTTGGTGCGAGATCGACGGCAAGCTATCTCTTTTTATTTGAGTTGGTTGAAAGAATTTTCTTGACATGGGGTGGCGGTGGAAAACTGGTCCAAAACTTCGGGCGGGCGGAGGGGAAAGGCGAAATACGGAGATTCTGAGCCAAAGTCGGCCCAGAATGACGGCCTTTTGGCGGCGGAGGTGATGCGCAGGTGTCGAGAAGGGGGCCGCGGGAGCTCGGAGGAACGCCACGGGCGGGTGTGGGGCGACGAAGATGGGCATCCGATTTGCGGCGGGCTAGTGTTTGGGGATGGTGAGGGGGATTTCGAGGGTGCCGACTTTGTTGGAGGTTCGGTCCAGGACACCGATGCGGAGGAAGAGTGCGCCGGGCGGCAGGTCGAGCTGCTGGAAGTAGCGGAAGGGTGAGTGGGCTAGTTGGGCAGTCTGGTCGGCGGTGAGATTCAGGTCAAGGGCCTGACGGAAGCTGGTGACGACGTTGCCGTCGCTGTCGTAGGCGGCGAGGTCGAATTCGAGCGAGCCGTGGCGCTTGCCGTCGGGTGTCGAGGTGAAAGCGATCTGACGGCCAGGCAGTGCGTACTGGAAGCCATAGCGTGTCAGGGGCTTTCCTTTTAGTTTTGTGTCGAGCACCCCTATGACCTGCGGATCGGCGGGCCTGGCGGGCTCGGTGGAAGGCTCGACCTGGACATCGAAGAGGAGAGCAGTGGATGTGGGCATACTGCGACCCATTTCCTTCCGCATGTCCACCGGACCGGTGGGCTCGGTGTTTCTGGCCAAGATCAGGCCGGGAGCGGGTTTGATGGTTGCCGGATCGACGGCGTCGTAGGTCTGACGGTAGACCAGCTTGATGCCAGGCTTGTCTACGGTCAGGCGGATGGAATGGTGCGCATCGTTGTAGCCGGGGCCGGGAGGCACGTAGGAGATGCTGTAGTAGTTGGAACCCTTGTCGACGGCCTTGGCGATCTCTCCCGCAACGTCGTTGGAGTTGTAGAAGGCAGCTCCGCCGGTGTCTTCTGCCCAGGTCTCCATGGAGAGCTGTTCCGTGCCAACTTTCTCCAGAAATTCTGGTACAGCGCGTGGAGGGATATAGCTGGGGATGGGCGGAACGCCTCTCGCATCGACGGGATACAGGGCGATTTGCGCCGCGGCGAGCAGGCCATACGTTTTGAACTGGTCCGTCCGGTAGTCGGGGAGGCATGGCGGCCTGGCGCTGGGGTTATTGAGGGCCGGTACGCCAACGGAGAACCAGATGAGATTTTTCTTGCCCTTGATGGAAGAGGTGTCGGCGGCGATCTGGTTGAGCACTTCGAAGGTTGAGCGTATGCGCGTACTGAGCTCAGTGCAAAGCTGGGGGCCAGTATCGGCATGACCCTCGGCGTCGTACTGCATGGTGTCGATGGCTGCGCGCAGAAGCGACGGATCCGACGTAAATCCCTGCAGCGTATGGAGACGGCTTGTCATTCCCAGTACGGCAACCCGAGTGCCCGGAGGCATGGCCGCGACATACTTCATCGCTTCCTGCTTTACGAGATGCTGCGCTCGTGTGGCCAGCGCATAATCCTCAGGCCCGACTGTGGCCGCGGTAGTTGAGTCCTTCACGTCATAACTGATGCAACATGTTGTCGAAACCAGGGCCGCGGTATTTACAAAATCCAGTAACAGGATGTTGACTGCGCCGGTGGTCGGCGGTGGCTGCAGGTTGGTGTAGACGTGAGGTGGGAGAGTGGGGCGCGCGGTTGTTGCCGGCGGGGCGGCGCCGAACTCCTCGAAACTGCGGATGGGTTGCGGCTTGCCGTCTTCCTTGACGTTGAAGTCGTTGCGGGTAAGGCCGTGGACGGGATTGCCATGCGAATCTGTGACGGTGACGTCGACGATGGTTTCGCGGGAGAAGACCTTGAGGGTGGGAGCGGCGGAGTCAGATTGACCGATTGAACCGTGTACAAACAGTGCCAGGAACACAAGAGCGAGTTGGGCCTGTAGGACTTTGTGCCTCGTGCTTCCGTTGAGCGGTCTGGTGGATGCTACTACGAGCATAGATTTATCTACTATTTTTGTTTGAGACGATATCACGCTGAACTGCAGAGCGACAAACTCATAGATTTGTAGCTGACCGGACAGGAGCGGGAAGGCCTGGGCTAGCGTTTGGGGATGGTGAGGGGGATTTCGAGGGTGCCGACTTTGTTGGAGAGGCGGTCGAGGATGCCGACGCGGAGGTAGATGCGGCCGGGGGGCAAGTCGAGGTGCTGGGCGAATTCGAATATGGGTGTGTCGTCGGACTGCGGGTCGGTGTCGGCGCTGAGGGGCAGGGTGGTGGCTTGCTTGAGGGTGGTGACGAGCTTGCGGTTGCTGCTGTAGGCGGCGGCCTGGAACTCGAGGGCGCCGCTGTGGGTGCCGTTGGGGCCGTCGGCGAAGGCGATCTGGGCGGGTTGCAGGGCGTAGACGAGATCGAAGCGGGTGAGCCGCGCTTTGCGGTATTTGCGGGCGAGTGCGCCCAGGACGGGCGAGCCGGCGGGGCGTAGCTGGGCAGGGCGAGTTGGGTCTGGACCGGCGGCGTCGGGATTTTGGGTGGCTGAGGCGGGCTGGGGCTGGACGGCGACGTTGAAGTAGAGTTGCGTAGCAGATGGGACCTTGGCCTGGAGCGCGGCGTTCAGGAGCGGAGGTCCCGAGGTGGGCAGGTGGAGGCGGGGATCTTCAGCGTTGTAGCCCTTGCGGTAGACGAGGCGCAGGCCGGGGCGATTGACCTCGACCTTGATGGAGTGAAAGTGGCCGTCGTCCTTCCGGCTGGGAGGACGGTAGGAGAGGGTGTAGAAGTGTGAGCCGTTATCGATGGCGCGGGCGATGACGGAGCCGAGGTCGTTGTTGTTGTAGTAAGCGATGCCGCCGAGGCCTTCGGCGACGGCTTCGGCGCGGAGGCTCTCGATGCCGAGGCCCTGAACGCCGCCGGGATCGATGGGGTAGACGGCGATCTGCTCAGTGGTGAGGAGCTCGAAGGCGTCCATGAGGCGGTTGACGACGCCCATGTCGGGCGCGCTCCAGCCGCCGTGGGAGTCTGGGTCGGGCCAGCTGTAGCCTCCATCGTGGACGAGGGGGATGGGCATGCGCGGAGTGAACCAGAGGAGGTTTTTGCGGCCGCGGATGCGAGAGACATAGGCGGCGATCTGGTCGATAGCGTCGGTGGTGTACCAGTCGCGGGTCCAGCGCTCCATGTTGGAGCCGAACTCGAACATGCGGGTCTGGACGGCGCGGCGGAGCAGGACCGGCTCGGAGGTGAAGGGCTGGAGCGTGTGCAGGCCGCTGGTGGAGAGCCAGAGAATGGCGAGCTGAGTGCCGGGCGGCACCTTTTCGAGGTAGTCCATGACGGCTTCCTGCTCGTGGGCGAGGTCGGCGGGCTGGGCGTTGAGGGTGTCGAGCAGAAGGATGTTGACGGGACCGGTTTCGGGCAGTGGCTGGTAGTTGGTGTAGACGTTGGGGGGAAGTTCGGGGGGCAGGTCCGGCGGGGTGGGTTGCTGGTCGAATTCGGCAAAGCTGTGGATGGGCTGCGGCTTGCCGTTTTCGGAGATGACGAAGTCAGACTGGTGAAGCCCGCGGACGGAGCGGCCTTCGGAGTCGGAGACGGAGACGTCGAGGACGATCTCGCGGGTGGTGAGCTTGAGGGTTGGGGTGGGAGAGTCTTGCGGGGATTGGGCGTAACTCCAGCCATTGAGGGTGAGAATCAGGGCGGTCGGGATGAGGGCCAGCGGACCTCTACGCATGCAAGGTGCTCCAGAACTTAATTGTTCGGCTAGGTGCGCTGTGCGCTGGGGTCATTCTAGCTGGACGAAGGGCGGGGCAAAAGGAGATTCCTCTCGGGGAAAGGACGGGGGAATGACAAACAAGGGGCGAGGGCAATCGCGGGGGATGCATTCGGTGGCGGGCGGCTTACACTGGACGTGGAGTGCGCGTGGCTGTGGACGGCGAAAAGCGACGGGGTTAGTGAAGTTGAGTCGATTCAGCGGTAACGGACGGGTTTGAGGGGAGTCTTACAGGTATATGTCTACACCAGTTGCAGTGCCACTCAGTGTGAGCGAAATGGGGATGAACGAAGTGGAGCGCGCGCAGGCTTTGGCGCGGCGGTATCACGCGGACTTCGTTGATCTGAAGAACTTCAAGATTTCGCATGACCTGTTCAAGAGCGTGCCGGTGGACATGATGTTCCGGTACAACTTTGTGCCTCTGGAGCAGCTTGAAGGCAGGCTGGCGATCGCGGTGAGCGATCCCTCGAAGCTGATGGTGCTGGACGAGATTTCGGGACTGCTGGGGCAGAGGCTGGTGACGCGGGTGGCGACGCTGTCGCAGATCACCGACCTGCTGAAAAAGACCGAGCAGAGCCAGCGCGTGCTGGACGAGGCGAGCGAGGGGCTGGCGTTCGACGTTCTGACCGGGGATGAGAACTCCGACGAGAACATTTCGATTGAGCGGCTGACCAGCGAGGACGATATCTCGCCGATTATCCGGCTGGTGGATACGACGATCTTTACGGCGCTGGAGCGGCGGGCTTCGGACATTCATTTAGAGACGTGCGACGACTGTTTGATGGTGAAGTACCGCATCGACGGCGTCCTGCAACAGGCGATGGCTCCGATTGCACGGGAGCATCACCAGACGATTCTGTCGCGCGTGAAGGTGATGAGCGAACTGGATATCGCCGAGCGCAGAGTGCCGCAGGACGGCCGTTTCCGGGTGCGGTACAAGGGGCGGCTGATCGACTTCCGCGT
>DASYEU010000050.1:0-5098 GCA_036498865.1 Acidobacteriaceae bacterium
TTCCATTTGTGACTGTGCTATCCATATTGCCTCCGCTTATGAAACTGTCTCTAATCGATCCTTGTGAACGCCCACACGTTCGGCAGGCAGTCGCATGGCGTGTCACCCCGAGGTGTCGTGGGCTCTCACTCCCCGATGGCTGTTTAAATCGCTCGCTCTAGAAGCTCTCGCAGAAGTGGCGGGGCACGTTCCATCCGCATGGCAAAGGGATTGGTGCTCACAGCGCTAGCTTTCGGCAATCATCGGGATCCTCATGGATGGACGCGAATGATCGTCTTTCCCTTGATCCGCTCGGTCCGGTTGAAGGCGGCAACGGCATCGTCAAGGTTAGCCACGTTCCCAATGTTTGTCCGCAACCGGCCATGCCGGAGGCGCTGGACAAGCTCACTCAATTGAGCGCGGTTGGGTACGACGACGAAATCAATAGTAGTTCCTCCGGTAGGCCGCGCCTCCGTCGGGCCGGTGATGGTCACCAGCGTTCCTCCGACGCGAATGATGGCCGCAGACCGCTTCGCGATGTCGCCGCCGAGGACATCGAAAACCAGATCAACCTGGCCGACATCTTCCAGAGCGTCCTTATCGAGGTCGACGAACTCCTGTGCACCGAAGTCGAGAGCCCGCTGACGGGCGCCAACACGCCCTGTGCCGATGACATACGCTCCGGCGTCACGTGCGAGTTGGCTTGCCATCGAGCCGACTACTCCGGCAGCGCCATGCACGAGGACCCTTTGCCCCGCCTGAAGGCAGCCGTGCTCGAACAGTCCCTGCCACGCGGTCAAGCCAGACATTACTAGGGCCGCGCCCACCGTGAAGTCGACGTCGCCCGGCAGCGGCGTGAGGTCGCGTCCCTCGACGGCCACATACTCAGCCAGTGTGCCATCGCGATACCAGTCCGTGAGGCCGAACACACGCTGTCCAATCGACAGCCCCGTCGTGCCGTAGCCGAGAGCGGTGACCACCCCGGAGAACTCGTGTCCGGGGATTGAAGGCGTCCGACCGCGACCGACACGGTCGGTCCACGTTGAGGGCCACGTCAGCTCATCCCCGGTGAATCCCGACGCATGGATCTGAACAACGACATCGTTGATCGCCGCCTGCGGCTCGGGCCGCTCCACCAACTTCACACCGCCGATTCCAGCGGCTTGATCCGTCGCTACAATTGCTTTCATCGGTCACCTCCCTGTGTCGAATTCCTGGCCGCAATCTGGCCGCTCCACCCTTTGTTCTCGCGCCATGTCAGTTTCATAATTGTCCCCTCGTACTGTGCTGCTTTACCGCGTCAAAGTAAGGGCCCAGTACGGGCTATGTTAGGCTGCGCATTCTTTTAAGACACGGCAGAAATCACAGGATGCAACCTCTATTTTTCTGCAGCTCTGATCACCCGGCCCACCAGCCTTGTGGGCCTGTCGCTCGAGCACTTCGCGAGATTGCAGAGTTGTTGAAGTAGTACCCCTTCGGCCCATTAACTCCGCAGCCCGCTCGTCGACGGTATGGCGGCCAAATGTTCGTTGCTTGGCACCACCACAGGAGCACGCGAATGTGGCTCGGACTCATCAAGCGATTGATGATCTGGTCGACAACCTCGATCTCTGCCACGCGGCCGCTCTAGCGTTTGAGCCACTCCAGCGGACGAGGCTCGAAGCGGAACATGGTCTTTGCCTTTGCATTGGAGGCGCCGCTCAGGTTGTTGTGGTAGAAGACCGCATCCGGACCGGTTACGGCGACTCCGGCCTCCTCGCTAATCTGCGCTGGCGCTGGAGCACCTACGGAGACCGCAAATGCTGGCAGCCAAACTGACACCGCTGCTGGATCATCATCGACAATGTCGTACACACCTGGTTCCACCGTCAGTGTCGCGACAGTAGCTTTCGCTGCATCATCCACATGCACGAAGGAATTGACAGCTGATCCTTTACCAACAATGGGTAGCTGCTGTTGCCTGGCCATCTTCGTGGCACTGCCGTCCTCGGCATACCATGTATCCGGGCCATAAAAGAAGCCATAACGAAGAGCGATGCCCTCGATCTTCGGATCGCTGAATACCCGCTGCTCGACCTGACGGTACATGTCCGAACCGCTTGCGATGTTCGGCGTCGCTTGGAGTTCGAAAGAATCATCTTCCATCCCGAGCTGTTCTCCACACTTCGGCTTGATCCAGAACCCGCACGATTGCTGAAGATATCGGCTCACGCCGCTGGCAAGGGACGCCGCAAACAGATGACCACCACCTTCAAGCCGCAGCCTGCGGTCGCCGGCAGTAGCCTTCGGCATGTCTGTCAGATTCTTCGGCAGGAACGTCAGCACATCGATCACTGCCTCGGGGGCGACCTGGCGTAGCGCGTCCTTGATTTGCTTGTAATCGAAAGCGTCGATCGACACCACATTAACGCCAAGTGCCTGAAGGCGTTGTTTGCCACGCTCCGAACGAGTCATTGCGACCACCTCGTGGCCTTGCTTGCTTAACTCACTGACAATCGGGATACCGACTGCACCGCTTGCGCCGGCGACAAAGACCCTCATGCTTTGCTCCAAATGCGATGGTTCGAGATAGCCGCAAATCGCTTCAGCGGGATGAACCACGCGGTTCGAGATAAATAGATTGGTGGCCGGGCTCCCCTATCCTTAGCGAAGAACACGAGTAGTCGTGCTGGCACGGTGTTTGCTTGGATTCCAACTGTCGAGGTATCGGTCAATCCCTCTATTGAGGTGAGACTCCATTTCACCTTGAGCGACCGTGCGTTCTCACAAGTGCTTACGTAGGCATCTCGGCACCTTGGCCGACATTGCCTTCAGTACGTTGTGGTCGTTTCCAGTTCATCAAAATTGAGCGCGCTTGCATTGGCGGCCCACCACTGCCTCAGAGCGACACTTTCAATCGTTCCCTGGGACGTCAACTCCCGAGCGAGAGATTCGATCAGCGGTTGATCGATCCGCAGAAGCCGCGATGCCAGCTTGTACCCGGCATGCGCAAAGGGATTGGTGTCTGCCACTGCTTTGGCGACTCCCCAATCGACTGCGGTCTGCCGCGCGTCGAGCGCACTCGACATGTCGGATACGAGTTCTTCGCGCAACTCATCCGAAATCGGATCGCTGATTGCCTGATCCATGATCGATCCGATGTAGACGAAAGCGAAGGCTCTGCTTAACAGCTTCGTGTCATCGCGGATTGAATCACGCTGACCCTTCCAGTCGCATACGATTCCGCTGGAGTGCTCGCCACTTCTAGTAATCGAGAGCCACGCGACCGGAAATCCGGCGCGATATGCCATGACCGCTCGCGCGGCGAGATGTTTGGCACTCTGTTGTTCTGACATTATGTTCTTTGGCATTGAAATCAACTCCTTGTATCTCTCTTCCATCTCCGCTTCGACTTGCCACTCAAGGCCCTCGAGGGAACCGGAAGGTTTCTACAGGCGAGCGGGCTCACCTTCCATGGCATATCAGATGAGGAGGGCTCGAAATCACACGCGATTCTGTTGGCAGCGACATCTCAATACCTATTTCTTGCTTAGTGTTCGGTCTAGAAACTCATTCATCAGCGACCCAATCTGATCGGCTTCTTCTTCCAATGCGAAGTGCCCCGTGTCGAGAAGATGAAGTTCTGCATTGGGGAGCTCTCTTTTATAGAGCTCAGCGCCTTGGACCGTAAAGATTCCATCATTTTTGCCCCAGGCGATCAGCATGGGCGGTTGTTGTTTGCGGAGATACTCCTGCCAATCGGCATAGACATCCAAATTCCGTTTGGTGTTGTAGAGGATTGAAAGTTGGATATCCTTGTTCCCCGGCCGATCCTGATTCGCCTGGTCGATGACCCAATTGTCCGGGCTGATCCGCGACGGATCATGCACGCCATTCAGATAATGCCATTTGGTCCCTTCAATCGTCAGAAGCCAGTCGAGTAGAACCTGAGTGTTCTTTTCGCTCCGATCTTCCCAAAAGTCGAATAGTCCCTTCGAGAACTCCTTATTAAAAGCTTCAACATGGGCCTCCCCGTTTTGGACGATCAAAGCGGTCACGCGCTCCGGATGCATGAGGGCCAGCCGAAAGCCAATCGATGCACCTATGTCCGAGAGGTATAGCGCATAAGAAGAGAGATGTAGCCCTTCAGTGAACTTTTCGGTCACAGTGGCTAACCGCTCGTAGGAATAGTCGAAATCGTTGACCGACGGCGCTGAGCTTTCGCCATATCCAGGGAAGTCTGGGGCAACGACATGATATTTGTCCGCAAGCATGGGAATCAGATTGCGGAACATATGAGACGACGACGGAAAGCCGTGCAAGAGCAAAACCGCGGGAGCCTCTTTCGGACCGGCTTCGCGATAGAAGATCTCCAGCCCCTCCACGTCAAGCGTGCGATAGGAAACGGTTGGCGTTGTCTTGGTCGACATGTGAGCCCTCCTTGGGCGCGTGAATAGCACCTTCGACAGACTATGCCCCGATAACATTTGGCTCCCTATAGAAATGTTTAGGACGCGCGCAATACAATGTTGCGACTATAGAGACACGGGGAGAACGTTGGTTGATCAATGACTAGGCGCATCTTTCCACGCTAAAACCACGTCGCGCTAATTCATTTTCTTTTCAGGACGATGTCTCCGGAGGGAACCATTCAATTGACGGCGGAGCGGGTATAGACGCACGCAGTAGACATGTTCTGTGTCTTGCACAACATCGATAAACAACGGCGGCTACAACACAAGATAGGAACGGGCTCTGAATCGGGGGGAGCGGACCGTCATCAGGAGGTGGCCGCAATAGTTCAGGCCGTCTGTTGCTCAACTCATCCGGCTCACAACTTGCATGAGATATTGCCTACGTTGGAGTTCTCGATTAGACGGCAGTAACGGTAGGGCAGAACGTCACGAGAAAGTTCATTAGCACAAAGGTGTAGACTCCGATACTCGGCTGCAGCCGCACGTATCGTGGCCGTCAACCACGAGTTCTTCACGGCGCCTCTACCACTGGTCGAGCATTCATGGCTCTTGTGAGTATCGGGCAACCCCGGAGCCCTCACGGATGAACGCGGATGATCGTCTTTCCCCTAATCCGTGTTGTCGGACTAAAGGCGGCGATGGCATCATCGAGTGTAGCCACGTTA
>DASYEU010000051.1:0-5490 GCA_036498865.1 Acidobacteriaceae bacterium
TCCTGCAGCGCCTTGCGCGGGATCAGCGTCTTCTTTTCGCCGGAGATGCCGTCCAGATTCTCCCCAAGCTTCTCGATATGCGCCAGGCGGTGGCCGTCGGTCGCCACCATGGCCATCGACTCCGCCTTCAGCACCAGCAGCGCGCCGTTCAGCGTGTAGCGGCTCTCCTCGTTCGAGATGGCGAAGATGGTCTTCGAGATCATGTTGCGCAGCGACGAGGCCGAAATCTTCGAAGCGCCCGAGCCCGGGAACTCCGCCACCTGCGGGAAGTTCGCCCGTGCCATGCCCACCATCTTGGTGTTGGAGCGGCCGGCGCGGATCTGCACCCAGTGGTTGTCCATCAGCTTGATGGAGATGTCGCCTTCGGGCAGCAACTTGATGTAGTCGTACAGTTTGCGCGCCGGAATGGTGCATGCGCCGGGCTTCTTCACCTTGGCTGCGCAGCTGGTGCGAATCGACTGGTCAAGGTCGGTCGCGGTGATGGTCAGCTTGTCGTCCGCGGCTTCGAAGAGGAAGTTCGACAGGATGGGAATCGTCGTCTTGCGTTCCACAACCGATTGCGCCGCCGTCAGTTCGCGCAACAACTCCGCGCGGGAGACGGTTATTTCAAGATTTCCGGTGGGCGCACTCGTGGTCATTGCGGGCTCCTGGGTTGTGGCGGCTGCATCCTGGGTTACGGGTGTCATTGCGACTTCTCCTCAGTACTTTCCAGCGAAGGGGATGCTGGGGGAAACTTTACACCGAATCAGGGGGTCTCTGCACGGTGCCTTGATTCTATTGATGGATGGGCTGTGCGTGCGAGGGATTTCTTTGTGGGAAAGTGGTCGGTTCTGTGCACCCGGCACGATGTGAGCGCGGTGTTGCCCGGGCATGGGCGGCGACCGTTCCCGTTCGCGACTACTAGTACTAAATACAGAGTAAAGAGAAGAGAAATGCTAGTAGCAGTAGTCGTTGTCGCTGGAAATGTGGATATCGAGTCGATGTGACGCAAGTGCAAGGGTTGGCACCTGTCCCCGATTTAGGAAACCGGTCCGCGGATCTTGAACAAGCCGGAAAATCTGCCGAAGCCCAGCCGACAGGCACCCGGTTATCGTAGTTCTTCACAGGCCCCCGAGGCAGCCGCCTTCGGGAATCCGTTCGCACAGCGGGAATGTAGGACAACTGCCGCAGGATCAGCGCTCTAGCCGGGCCGCCTTATGCACAGCGCAAGGCCTCCAACCGAGGAAAATTCGCCCCAAATGAGTAGGGATGCAGACAACAAGCTCGACGTCTGTTTGCGGGTCGAAGGGATGTGATGGATTTGGCTGGATGAAACTTGAGCGCCCCCGCCTAAGAAGCAGGGCAACGCCCCAGCAGCCACTCGCATCGCAGCAATAGGCCGACCCCCATGGTAAATTTGTCCCCCGCCTTCCTCGAGGTCCTTCGCTCCACATTGGAACGGATGGAGCATTCCCCTGACTTTGATCCCAAAGACCCCAAGATCCGTGAATTCAAAGCCTCGCTGATGCGCGCGATTGCCGAGATGGAGCTGCGCCGGTCGGATGCGGCGTAGTCTGGGATCGTCCGCGACGCGTGCGGACCCAGAGGCTCGCAAACCTTGACTCGCATCGAGATCGTTCAGGGCGACATAGTGAACGCCGCAAACATCGCGCCTTCCGAGTAGATCCTTTCGTCTCTACCACCGACTTGGGTGGCCCATCCTTTGTGGCTTCATCGCAAAGGGTGGGTTGCCGTTTTATGGCTAGCGAGTGGGTTGAAAGGACGCCCCCGCGGCCTATCTTGCGATCAAGACAGGGTGCGGTTCATTGGTGGCATAGGCGTTGAAGCTGCTCCAGCGCCAGTCTTCCGGACGTTCGACCAGCCCGGCCTTGACCGGATTGCGATGCATGTAGCGCAGCTTTTCGATTCGCTTCTCCGCGGTGAACACGTTGAAGTCGTAATAGCGGGGCTCCCAGATGAATTCGCCGTCGCGCGTTCGGGAAAAGCGCTGCTTGAGGACCTGGATCGCAGTGGACAGCTTGTTTCTCTCGGGCTCGGTGACGAGAAGATGGATGTGGTTCGACATCGCGACGTAGCCGAGGATCTGGAAGAGGTACTTCCTGCGGGTTTCTTCGAGGATTCTCTGGAAGGTGTCGCAGGCTTCGGGCGTTTTGAGGATGTGGGCGTGGCGGTGACAACTGATGGTGATGAAGTGAAGGTCTCCAGTGTTGTGGAGACGGTAGAGCCCCTTTGGCATGGTGGGATGAGTCTACCTTGGGTTCTCGGGGTGGAGAAGAAAAAGGCAACCCACCCTTTGCGATGAAACCGCAAAGGATGGGCCACCCGCCTCCACGCCCGGATATCGGCGACTGGTTGACGTCCAGCGTAAAATTGAAGAGTTGCGATATTTTCGCTGGGAATGGAGCTTCCGTTGGCAGACACAATCTTTGATGCAGTGGTGGTGGGCGGTGGGCCCGCCGGATACACGTGCGCCATTCGCGCCGCGCAGCTTGGCCTGAAGGTCGCTCTGATCGACGCAAACGACCGCCTGGGCGGCACTTGCCTGTTGTGGGGATGCATTCCCACCAAGGCCATGCTCTTCACCGCCGAAATCTGGGACCACCTGAAGCACGCCGAGCGCTTCGGCATCGACGTCGTCGACCCCAAGATCAATTGGAAGAACGTCATCGCCCGCAAGGACGACGTCATCAGCCGCCACACCAAGGGCCTCGACTTCCTGATGAAGAAGAACAAGATCACCACCTTCAAGGGCTTCGGCAAGCTCACCGGCCCGGCCAGGGACGGCGTCCACACCATCGCGGTCAAGCTGACCGCCGGTGGCGACGAGACCGTGAAGGCGAAGAAGGTTGTGCTCGCCACCGGCTCCGATGCGCGCATGTTGCCGGGGTTGAAGGCCGACGACACCATCCTGACGAACTACGAGATCCTGAAGATCGCGGAGATGCCGAAATCTCTGGTCGTCATCGGGTCGGGGGCGGTGGGCGTGGAGTTCGCGTCCATCTTCAAGAGCTTCGGCGCCGACGTCACCATCCTCGAAATGTTGCCGCGCATGGTCCCTGTGGAAGACGAGGAAATCTCGAAGGAACTGCTGCGCCAGTTCAAGAAGCGCAGCATCGACGTCAACCTCTCCATCAAGGACACCAAGATCGAGAAGAATAAGGACGGCGTGCTGGTCAGCTGGACCGACCAGAACGGCAAGCCGCAGCAGAAGCAAGCGGAGAAGGTGCTGGTCGCCGTCGGCCGCTCGCCGCGCACCGCCGACCTGGGCCTGGACAAGACCAGCATCAAGCCCGACCGCGGCTTCATCATGACCAACGAGTGGATGGAGACCACCGAGCCGGGCGTCTACGCCATCGGCGACATCGTGGGCGGCATGCCGCAGCTGGCGCACGTGGGCAGCATGGCCGGCCTGGTCGTCGCCTCGCGCATCGCCGGCAAGTTCGCCAAGCCGGTGAACAAGCAGCGCATCCCAGGCTGCACCTACACCGAGCCGCAGATCGCCAGCGTGGGCCTCACGGAAGCCGCCGCAAAAGAGAAGGGCTTCCAGGTGAAGGTGGGCAAGTTCCCGTTCGTCGGCAACTCCAAGGCGACCATCCTCGACGCGCACGACGGCTTCGTCAAAGTGGTCGCGGACGCGAAGTACGGCGAGATTCTCGGCGTACACATCATCGGACCCTACGCCACGGAGATCATCGCGGAGGCCGTCACCGCGCTGGAGCTCGAAGCCACGATAGAAGAAATGATGTTCACCATCCACGCCCACCCCACGGTGGCCGAAGCGCTACTCGACGCGTTCAGCAGCGTCGAGGGCAAAGCCGTGAATGTCTAACCCAATGCCGGTCGGTCATGGTTTACAGAACCATTTCGTCGACGTCAACGAAATGGTCGAACGAGTTCGAAAGCCCGGGTGCCCATCCCTGCCGGTTCCATCGGCGAGGGTGGGACGTACAAAGCTCGCGTCTTGGTTAAGGGCACGGCTTAAGCCGTGCCGTAAGTAGCAGCAAAATTAACACGGCTTTAGCCTCTGAGGTCATCTTTATGCCGCAAGACGACACAACGAAGCGAGAAGCAGAACCGCCGAGTGAAGTAACGACGGAGCAGGCAGATATTCCCGCCAGAAAGCCATTCAAGATCGAGGCACGGAAGCTGGGGTTGCCGAAGGAATGGACGTCGGGCTCAGTGTCCGAGCTTCTTGAAATGCTCAAAGGGCCTGGATACCGAGGATAGGTTAGTGAGCTCTGGAAAGAACAGTGCACCGAGGGAGTTTAGCCAATTAGCAGAACTCCAAGTGGCAGGCTTGATTGCTGAAGCGGGCTGGCGCGTGTACTTCCCTCATCGAGATGACGGATTTGATTTCATCGTCGTAAAGCAAACCTCGGACGGCATGCTAATCCGTCCGGTCCAAGTCAAAGGGAAGTATCCCAAAGACGATAAGACCGACAAGCGTCTTTACGGATACATCGGGAAGCTAACCCAAACGCATCGTGAGATGGTCTTAGCTATCCCGTACTTTGCGGTCGGAGATATTCCTAGACTGTTGCATGTCGCATTTATGCCCCTCTGCATGGTTCGGTCCCATTCAAAGGGCTGGCGCTGCTTACCCGCAAAATTCACAGGCGGCATAGCTTCTCCAAGGGGAGACCACGCTAAGTACTTCGACCAGGAAGGACTCAAACGCCTTGAGAGTCATTCGTGGTGCGATGAGAAGTTAGCCGACGATCTGAACGCCGAAGACGATGAGTAACTTCATTCACCTCCTCCAACTCGGCCGCCTCCCATACGCAGAAGGCCTAGCCCTGCAAGCCCGCGTCGTCGCGGCGCGCAAGGCCAACCTCATCGGCGACACGCTCCTCCTGCTCGAGCACCCGCCGGTGATAACTCTCGGCCGCAACTCCTCCCGCGCCAACGTCCTCGCCAGCGGTGAATTCCTCGCCGCCCGCAACATCGAGCTCCACGAGATCAACCGCGGCGGCGACGTCACCTACCATGGCCCCGGCCAGCTCGTCGGCTACCCCATCATCGACCTGCGCGGCGACTGGCCCGGCAAAAAGGGCCCAGGCTTGAAACATCTGGGGCCCGTCGACTACGTCCGCCTGCTCGAAGAGGTGCTCATCCGCACCTGCGGCGACTTCGGCGTCATGACCCAGCGCATCCCCAAGCGCACCGGCGTCTGGACGATCCCCGGCGGCAGCATTCAGGAGAAAAAAGTCGCCGCCATCGGCGTCCACGTCTCGCAGGGCGTCACCTCCCACGGCTTCGCGCTCAACGTCACCCCTGACCTCCGCGACTTCGAGTGGATCATTCCCTGCGGCATCACCGATCGCCAGGTCACCAGCCTTGAACTCGAAGCCGACGGCGGCCTGCAGCCCACCATGGAGAATGCTCTCAACTCCACCGCCCGCCACTTCGGCCGCATCTTCGAGCGGCAGATGCTCTGGTGCGAATCGCTCGACGAGCTGCTTCATCCAGCAGGTGCGAACGACCACGAAC
>DASYEU010000052.1:0-12946 GCA_036498865.1 Acidobacteriaceae bacterium
TCAAAACTGATCTAGCTGCCATCGAACAGAAGCTCGCCGATCCGGCGTTGTGGTCGAACCCTGCGCAGTCACAGCCGCTGATGCGCGACCGCAAGCGCATCGAAGCGCAGCTGGCCGACGATGCCGGGCTGGAGCGGCGCACCGGCGATGTTGAGGCCTACTTCGAGCTGGCGCGTGAGGGGGAGGCCGTGGAGCCCGATCTCGAGCGCGAGATCAAGGCGCTGGGGGACCTGGTCGATCAGCTCGAGTTTCGCACCATGCTGTCGGGCGAAACGGATCCGCTCAACGCGATCGTCACCGTACATCCGGGCGCGGGCGGGACGGAATCCCAGGATTGGGCCGAGATGCTGATGCGCATGTATCTGCGCTGGGCGGAGCGGCAGGGGTTCAAGACCGAGATTAACGAAATTCAGGACGGCGACGAGGCGGGCATCAAGTCGGCGACGTTTACCATCACCGGCGAATTTGCGTTCGGCCTGCTGAGCGGCGAGACGGGCGTGCACCGGCTGGTGCGGATTTCTCCGTTCGATTCGGCCAAGCGGAGGCATACGAGCTTTGCCAGCGTGTTTGTGAGTCCGGAGATCGACGACACGATTGTTATCGATCTGAAGACGGAGGACCTGCGCATCGACACCTACCGCTCGGGCGGCAAGGGCGGGCAGCATGTGAACACGACCGACTCCGCGGTGCGTATTACGCATATTCCGACGGGACTGGTGACGGGGTGCCAGAACGAACGCTCGCAGCACAAGAACAAAGAGCGGGCGATGAAGATGATGCGCTCGAAGCTGTACGAGTACGAGCTGGATAAGAAGAAGGCGGCGACGCGGAAGATCGAAGACTCTAAGCTGGAGATTGGGTTCGGGTCGCAGATTCGGAGTTACGTGCTGCAGCCGTACCGCATGGCGAAGGACTTGCGGACGCGGGTTGAAGTGGGGGATGTGGACAAGGTTCTGGATGGCGACCTGGAGCCGTTTATTCGCGGCTATCTGCGGATGCGGCGCGAGGGCGGCGTGCCGGCGGCGGTTGAAGATGACGACGAGGTCTAGCTGAGCCTCTGGACGGCCTGGGCGCATCCAAAGGAAGCGGAAGTGAGGGGCGCGATGGCGAAGGCTGAGAGCAAGAAGGTGGGAAGTCTGGACGAGGAGCTTCGCACACAGCTGGTGGCGCTGTTGGAAAAGGGCCACGCGCATGCGACGTTTGCCGATGCGGTGGCAGATTTTCCGGTGAAGCTGCGCGGCCTGGTGCCGGATGGGCTGCCGTATTCGGCGTGGCAGATTCTGGAGCACATTCGAATTGCGCAGCGGGACATTCTGGATTTCTCGGCGCCGCCCACGGGTGGGTATCAGCCGATGGAGTGGCCTGCGGCGTACTGGCCGAAGCATGCGGAGCCGGGATCGCCTGAGGCGTGGGACCGGTCGGTGGCCGCGGTAGAGGCGGATCTCGATGCATTCAAGAAGCTGATTTTGAAACCGGGCGCCGATCTTGCACGTCCGTTCCTGTGGGGAACGGGTCAGAATCTGCTGCGCGAGACTCTGCTGATCGCAGATCACAATGCGTACCACGTGGGCGAACTGATTGTGGTGCGACGGCTGCTGGGAGCGTGGAAGAAGTAGCACTGCGTGCAGGGAGATTCCGCACGGGATGAAAGGCTGAATGGAAATGAACGAACCTGAAGTCATAGATGCGATGTTGGGTGAGGGGCGAGGACGAGCCATTGCGGTGGTGGGGCTGTCGGAGAATCCGGGTAAGCCGAGTCATTATGTTTCGGCCTACATGCAGCAGCATGGGTACAAGATTTATCCGGTGAATCCGTCGCTGGAGAAGGTGCTGGGCGAGAAGAGTTACCCGACGCTGGCTGCGCTGCCGGTAAAACCGGATGTGGTGAATGTGTTTCGCCTGCCCTCGTACATTCCGGCGATTGTGGATGAGATGCTGACCCTGGGATTGAAGGAGCTGTGGGTGCAGCAAGGGATCGTGAACAAGGAAGCAGCGGAACGCGCAGAGCAGGGTGGAATTCATGTGGTGATGGACCGCTGCATCATGGTTGAGCACCGCAGGCGGCAGTTATAGTCGGCGCGGGGGCTAAAACAGCCGGCTCAACTAGAATTGAGAACGTGAGGATTCGGACAACCATCTTCGCTGTACTGCTGACGATCTGCGGCGTTTTCGCAGGCGCGGAGGCGGGTGCGCAGTTGAAAGTCGTGGGCGATGGCGGGCCCGGACCCGTGAAGGCACAGCATCTGACGGCCGAATTGGTGTCGCTGGGGCCGGCGATTGCTCCGGGGGGAGCGCAGCAGGTGGGGCTGGTGCTGACGATGGACGAGCACTGGCATGTGTATTGGGTGAATGCTGGCGACTCCGGCGAACCACCGCACATCGACTGGACTCTGCCGGCAGGCATCACGGCGGGTGCGATGCAGTTCCCTATTCCGCAGCGTCTGCCGCTGGGCCCGCTGATGGACTTCGGGTACGAGGACGAAGTTGCGTTTCCGGTGATGATTTCCGCGGATTCGACGGTGAAGCCGGGACCGGTTCATTTGGATGCGCAGGTGAGCTGGCTGGTATGCGCGCAGGTTTGCATTCCCGGCAAGGCGCATCTTGGGCTGGATCTGACGGTGCAGCCGGGCGCTCCGCTGCCCGCGCAGGAACCGCAGGTGGGAGCGCTGGCCGAGGCGCTGACGCTGCTCCCGAAGGCTCTGCCGGCGGGTGCGACGATTTCCGTGCGCGGCGACAAGCAGCGGTTTGAGCTAGCGCTGGTGGATGGCAAGCGCGAGAAAGACGCGGAGTTCTATCCGCTGGACAAGACGCCGACCGACCTGATTGTGAACTCGGCGGATCAGGGCATTGAACCCCAGCGCGATGGGATTCGGGTTTACGTCAAACGCTCGCCGGACCTGGCGGCGCTGCCTCCTACGCTGCACGGCATCGTGAAGCTTTCCGATTCGGTGGCGTACGAGGTGAACGCGCCGATAACGCAGGTGGACGATGTGATGGCCGGAAGGCCGGCGGGCGGCGGCGCGGATGTGACGGCCTTGAGCGCGATCGGGCTGGCGTTTGTCGGCGGCATCCTTCTGAACCTGATGCCATGCGTGTTTCCGGTGCTGTTCCTGAAGGGGCTGGCACTGGTGCAGAGTTCGAGCCTGGAGCGTGCGCACCTGCGGCGGCACGGGCTGGTGTATGCGCTGGGAATCCTGGTGTCGTTCTGGGCGATCGTCGGCGTGCTGCTGGTGGTGCGTGCCGGAGGCAGCCACGCGGGCTGGGGCTTCCAGCTACAATCGCCGGTGTTCCTCGCGGTGCTGGCGTCGTTCATGTTCTTCTTTGCCCTGTCGTTGGCGGGTCAGTTCGATCTCGGGTTGTCGCTGACGTCTGTGGGCGGGTCGCTCGCACAGAAGCAGGGGTATGCGGGCAGCTTCTTTACGGGCGTGCTGGCTACGGTGGTAGCGACTCCGTGCGCGGCCCCGCTGATGGGGACGGCGATCGGGTTTGCGCTGACGCAGTCCACGGGCGTGACGTTCGCAGTGTTTACGTCGCTGGCGCTTGGGCTGGCTCTGCCGTACGTGGCGCTGAGTTTCCAGCCGGCATGGACGCGGGTGCTGCCGAGGCCGGGCGCGTGGATGGAGGTGCTGAAGCAGCTGACGGCTGTGCCTCTGTTCGGGACGGCGATCTGGCTGGCGTGGGTGTATGGACAGGTATCGGGCGGCGGCGCTGACGGCGGTGTGGACCAGATTGCCTGGCTGATGGCGTGCTTCCTGGTGCTGGCCATTGCGGGATGGGTGCTGGGCCGATGGCCTGCGAAGACGGCGAGTGCCGTGGTGGCGGTGGCGCTGATCGCGGTGGGGCTTGCGATTCCGCTGTCGCAGGAGCGCGCGGCCTCGAAGGTGCATGCCGCGGAGGAGGCGAGCCGGGCGACAGCAGCAGCCGCTCCAACTGCGGCTATCGCCGACGGAGTGACGTGGGCGGCCTATTCACAGTCGGCTGTGGATGCGGCACGGGTTGCGGGGCATCCGGTGTTCATCGACTTCACGGCAGCCTGGTGCATCAGCTGCCAGTACAACGAGAAGCTCTACCTGAAGTCGGCGGACGTGCAGGATGCACTGCGTAAGGCAAACGTCGTGACGCTGAAGGCCGACTGGACGAACAACGATCCGGAGATCACGAAGAAGCTGGCGGAGGTTGGACGTGCAAGCGTTCCGACGTACGTAATGTACCCTGCCGCTCCGGGAAGCTCGGCGGACGTGTTGCCGGAGCTGCTGACCAAGAACGTGGTGATGGCGGCGATTGCCCGCAATACGAAGTAGCACGGCGCCTGCTCCGTAAAGTACTAGCAGCGCCGAAGCCGAGGCCAAGTTGAGTTTGGCCACTCTTGAAGGGACCGCGTTGTGATCCGCGGTCCTTTTTCTTTGCGCGGCAGGCAGCTTCCCTTCCCCTGAAGTGTTAGGCCGCGCCGGGAAGTGGTATTCAGCCGGTCCGCGAAGTGGAGTAGCTTTGCTTCTCAGGGCATCGAGACGAATGCCCGATGTTGTCCAGCGTTGGCTTGTCGGGCTGGACGGTCAGCGAAATGAACGTATAAATCGCTGCTCCGTCGCTTTTCTTATTGACGCTCGCTTTGGAGCCTGCAAATATGGGTTAACTGAGTTATATACAGGCGTAACCCGGCCGATGGTGACTAAAAAGTTCACCCCTGCCGGCATCGCGTACGTTACCCTCAACCCTATTCTGTCTGCTCGCCAACGCCGTAAGGCCAGGTCCGAATCTAAACTGGCGCAAAACCAGTAGGACCAGCCGGAAACGCTTCCGTTGAAGAGCAGCGTGCGTAGATCGAAGGTAGGCCCCCTGATGAGCAGTATCCGCGTACGGATTCAAGCTGTAGTCATTGTCTTCATTCTTCTTCCTGCTGCGGCTGGCGTTTTAGCAGTTCACGCCTCGGCGACCTGTGAGCGATTCGTTCGCACCTACGTCACCAAGCCGGTCCGCAACCGCGTCAGCAAGGCGACGGCGGCAGCGTGGGCCGAATGGGGCAAAGCCCATCCCAACTGGAAACCGAACCCGAACGTTCACCGGCCCAAATACGTCATGACGCAGGACGAGGCAGTGCAGAAGGTGGCATTTTCCTGCTCGGTCCCGGTGATTCCTTCGACGACGGACATGCTGTTTACCGTGGCGGAGCTCGATCCGCCGCCGCCGATCATCAACTTCCCGCCGATGGACAACACGCAGATCACGTTCCCGGATGAGATTCCGCCGCAGGTGGCAGAGATCACTCCGGAAGACACGTGGCCGGCGCTTGGGCCGTTTGTCCCGCCGATCCTTGGCGGACCGACGACTGGAACCATTCCGCAGGTGCCGCTCAACCCACCGCCTCCGGTGGGAGACGTTCCCGAGCCGGCAAGCTTGTTGCTGGCCGGCACCGGTCTCGGCGGTCTGTTCCTCTTGCTGGGGGCGAAATCCCGCCGCGAAGAGGCAGACGCGCTCGAACCGGCGCCTGCCCGCTAGCTAGTCGCGGGTCTTCCAGACGTACAGGAAGTTTTCGTCACTCGAGGTGGCGATCCCGATCCGGCGTTGCTTGGTCACACGATTGAGCGCGGACCGGATGTTTTCCTTGGTGTCTGGCAGTTCGGCCAGGGGGATCTTCAGGGCCGACCCATCCTGCAACTGATCGATACCGGCAATGAGCTGCTGGATGATCTGCTTGTGCTTGCCGTCGCGCCCCTTTGGCACATCTACCTGAAGAATGGACTCAAACTGTGCAGGGATATTGTCATTCACATCCATGGCAGTACTCCATACATTAATCTGATGTCGGGGCGCGTCTAAACAGATACTAACGAGACGCTATCCTGACGCAATCGATAAATCATGCTATCCCTAATCTGCACCGGGCGTCAACCGAAGTATTTCTGCCCACCCCCTCATTTTCACTCTGTCATTCAGAAACAAAAGAGTTAACCCGTATTTTCGAAAGTGTCTTAGGGTTTCTTTTGAGGTGTCCACGATGCGATCCACGACGAAGATTTCAGTGATCCCCTTGACAGATGTGCCCCTTGAGCAGGAAGCAACGAGTGCGCGGCAGCCGCAACCGGTGGTCCTGGTGGTGGACGACGAGCCTGTGATTGCCGACTCGCTCTCCATCATTCTGCGGAAGAATGGTTTTACAGCCCTGACGGCCTACAACGGAGAGTCCGCGTTGGAGATTGCGAAGGCTACGCCGCCCGATCTGCTGCTCTCCGACGTGATGATGGGTCCGGGCATCGACGGGATTGAGTTGGCGATCGCGGTGGTGGAGAACTGCCCGAATTGCAGGGTGCTCCTGTTCTCAGGCCATGCTGCGACGAAGGATATGCTGGAGGCCGCTCGTGAGCATGGACACCACTTCACACTGTTAAGCAAGCCACTGCATCCCTCGGATCTGCTGGGACGGATCAAGGGGGCGTTGCCCGGAGTTGGCGCAGGCAAGGAAACGCGCCAGGCGGTGGCGTAGAAAGTGGGGCGGGATTCCGCCCCTCAGTTCTTGGTTCGCTTGTCGCGGCGGATGCGACTGATCTCGTCCATGCGCTGGGCGAGATTCTTTTCGCGGCCTTCCTGGGTGGGGTGGTAGTAACGGCGGCCGGCGAGCGACGGCGGCAGGCATTCCATGTCCGCCACGCGGTCTTCGACATCGTGCGCGTACTGGTAGTCCTTGCCGTAATCGAGCGACTTCATCAGCTTGGTGGGCGCGTTGCGCAAATGGAGCGGGACGGGCTCCGCGGCAGTGGCTTCGATATCCGCAGTGACTGCACCGTAAGCCGTATAAACAGCATTCGACTTGGGCGCGAGCGCAAGGTAGACGACCGCCTGTGCCAGGGCGAGTTCGCCTTCGGGTGAGCCGAGGAAGTGCATCGCGTCGCGCGCGGAGAGGCAGAGATTGAGAGCTTCGGGCGCGGCCAGGCCGATATCCTCAACCGCCATGCGGACGACGCGGCGGGCAACGTACATGGGGTCTTCGCCTGCTTGCAGCATGCGGCCGAGCCAGTAGAGCGCGGCGTCCGCGTCGGAGTTGCGCACGGATTTGTGCAGCGCGGAGATGATGTCGTAATGCTGCTCGCCCTGCTTGTCGTAGAGCAGGACGCGGCGCTGGAGGGCTTCGGCGGCAACTTCTTTCGTGATGCGGCGATCCGGCGCCTCGGCTGCCAGGCTGGCGGCAACACCGAGTGCGTTGAGGGCGTTGCGCGCATCGCCGCTGGCATAGGATGCGATGGAGGCGAGTGCGTCTTCGTCGGCGCTGACGCCGGATGCGCCGAGACCGCGGGTGCCGTCCGCGAGGGCGCGACGAAGCAGCGCGACGATCTGCGGCTCGGTGAGCGGCTGTAGCGTGTAGACGCGGCAGCGGGAGAGCAGCGCGGCGTTGAGTTCGAAGGATGGATTCTCCGTGGTGGCGCCGATGAGGCGAATGGCTCCGCGCTCAACGTAGGGGAGAAACGCGTCCTGCTGCGCTTTGTTGAAGCGATGAATCTCGTCGACGAAGAGGATGGTGCGCGCGCTGGATGCGACGTTGAAGCTGGCAGCCTTCTCGGCGGCGACCATGACCTGCTTGATCTCCTTGATGCCGGACATGACGGCGGAGAACTCGATAAAGGTGGCGTGGGTGAGAGCGGCGATGATCTTGGCGAGCGTGGTTTTGCCAGTGCCGGGCGGACCCCAGAAGATCATCGAGGTGGGATCGTCGCGCTCGATGGCGAGGCGAAGAGGCTTGCCGGCGGCGAGCAGATGCTCCTGGCCGACGAACTCGTCGAGGGTGCGCGGGCGCATGCGCTCGGCCAGCGGAGCCTGGCTGAGGTTGGCTGCTGCGGCGGCGATCGGCGATGTGTCGAAGAGGCTCATCGGATGGGTACTAGGAGCTGGAGGCCAGGGACTGCCTGCCGCTGGCGCGAGGCTTCGTACAAGAGCAATGACCCGGCGACGGCGGCGTTGAGGCTTTCGACGCGGCCCGGCATGGGGAGTGTGATGCGCGCGTCGGCGAGGGCGAGGAATTCGGCGGAGAGGCCAGCGCCTTCGTTGCCGATCATCAGCGCGCAAGGTTGGCGGAGGTTTGCATTCGCCGCGGGAAGCGCAGTTGGACGCGAGGGATCGTCGGCCACGGTGGCGAGCAGTGTGAGGCCTCGGGACTTAAGGTCGGCGAGTTGGTCGCCGGCGATGGCGACTACGGGCATGCGGAAGACGGATCCGGCGGAAGCGCGCAGAGCTTTCTGGTTCCACTCGCTGACGGTGCCGGGAGTGGTGAGGACGGCGGTGGCTCCGAAGGCTTCGGCGGACCGGACGAGCGTGCCGAAGTTGCCGGGATCCTGCAGGCCGGCGGCGATTAGAAGGAGGGGCTTCGCGTCCGGGGGAAAGGCGTCCTCGAGCTGCCAGGTGGGCGGCACGAGCAAGGCTGCGATGCCCTGCGGATGCTGGGTGTCGGCTGCGCTGGCGAAGACATCGTGCGGCAGCGTGAGGAGTTCGACCCCGCGCGGGAGCCACGCGGGCGGGTCGACGCGCTCACTGAGGAAGATGGTTTTGAGCGGCAGACCGCAGCGGAGGGCCTCGCGCAGCAGGTTCTCGCCCTCGATCGCGACCAGGCCTCCGGAGAGCCGCGCATTGCCTCCGAATGCCGCGCGAAGTTGCTTGACGCGAGGGTTGGCGCGGCTGGTGACGAGGATCGAAGGCATAGCGAAATCTTACGCTGTGGGAGCGGTCCGCGGGTTGCTGCAGCGATCAGTTGCAGGCGAGTGCAGTCCAGATGGCGGAAGTCGTTGGGCCGTTCTGGCTGACGATGCTGTAGTCGAGAAACGAGCCGGCGCTCACGAGCGTGGCGTCCGGCACCGTGCAGGAGGTGGCGGAAGGGCCAGCCGCCAATGTGCACGTGAGCAATGCTGTAGCCGGGCCGGTGGGAGTCGCGAGGGTGCGCAGCGTCAAGGTAGTCTGCGATGTGAGTTGCGAGTAGACGTTCAACGAGGCGACCGTGCAGCTGGTGGGCGCCCAGGTGAGCACATCAATCGATTCCGTTGGACTGGAGGTGGAGTTGGTGACGGAGTAGAACTCCAGCGTGATACCCGGCAGGCCGCCGGCAGGCTGCGCGTGATAGATCGAGGCAAACGAAGAGCCGCCAGTGCCGCCACCGCTGCCGCTGCCTGCGGCTCCCTGAGGCAGGGTGAAGTTGAGTACGGCGGCAGAGTTGGTGCCGGAGTTAGTGACTAGTGCCTGCGTGCCCGGTGCTCCCGTGGTGACCGTGCCGATGGTCACCGAAGCGGCTGGACCTGAAGGACCCGACGGTCCGGCGCTGCCCGCCTGCGCGAGCAGAGCCCAGACTCCCGGATAGTCGACGGGATTCTGCGACGTATTCGCGCTCAGAGCAATGTAGGTCGACGCTGAGGTGCCGAAGGTGACTGCGTCGTTTGTTGCGTAGCCATAGCCGGAGAGCCAGGTGCCCTTGAACGAGATTCCGGGCAGGCCTGGAACTCCGTCGATCCCATTGGTTCCGTTGGCGCCAGGCGGTCCGGCTGTGCCGGTCGCGCCGGTTGGGCCGGCGGAGCCTGCTGGCCCCTGTGGACCCGTGGCTCCGGCCGCCCCCGTTGGACCTGCGGCTCCGGTTGGTCCCGCGGGACCTTGCGGGCCGGTTTCGCCGGGCTGTCCGGCGTAGCCGGTTGGCCCTTGCGGGCCCTCCGCACCTTGCGGGCCCGCCGTCCCAGGTGCTCCGGAAGCCGCCAGCAGGCTCCAATAGACGGGGCTGATGTCCGGCTGGCGGCCCGTGTTGGTAAGCAGCGCGATGTAACTCGAGCCTCCGTAGGCGACGGCGTCTCCTACCGTGTAGGGCGCGCCGATGAGCCACTCTCCCTGAAACGAAACTGGCGGTCCTTGCGGTCCGGTTGCGCCGGTGGCTCCAACTGCGCCAACGGGGCCCGTGGGTCCTGCGGGGCCGGCGACGCCATCTGCTCCCGGAGTTCCCTGCGCGGCGAGCACGGCCCACTGCTCTGGATTCTGGTCGGGCACGTTGCCGCGATTGCCTGCGGAGAGGGAAATGTAGGTTGAGCCCTGCCAGCTCACCGCGTCGTTGCGTGCGTAGTTGGTAGTCGACTGGTAGTTGCCAAGGTAGTTCGCCACGGGAGGTCCCTGCGGTCCGGTCGCTCCTGTAGCGCCGGTTGGTCCCGGAACGCCTTGTGGACCAGCGGGGCCGGTGGCGCCCGTTGCACCTGTGGCTCCGGCCGGACCGGTCGCGCCTGCTGCACCGGCCGCGGCAAACTGCGCCCACTGCTGCGGGCTCTGGTCGGGCGTGTTGCCGTGATTGCTCGGCATGAGCGATACGTACCCCGAGCCTTTATACGAGACGCCGTCGGCCAGTGCGTAGTTCATGGTGGACGAGTACGCGCCCTGAAACGTGATTCCAACCGGACCTGGAACTCCCTGCGGCCCCATGGGTCCGGAAAGTCCGGTTGCACCGGTCGCACCGGGAATGCCCTGCGCGCCCGCCTGTCCCGCGATTCCCTGCTCGCCTTGCGGTCCGGGCGGCCCCGGGGGGCCCATGTTTCCCGGCAAGCCCTGAGGCCCAGCCGCGCCTGCTGCTCCGGCCGTCCCTTGCGGCCCCGCTGGTCCCTGCGCCGACAGAAGTCCCCACTGCTGCGGACTGACGCTCGGCGTGTTGCCGTGATTCGACGCGATCAGGGACGTGTAGCTCGAGCCCTGCCACACGGCGACGTCGCCCTGCGCATAGTTCCACGTAGAACTATAGCCGCCCTGGTAGGACAGCCCACCGATTCCGGACGACCCGGCGGGCCCTTGCGGCCCTGTGAGGCCGGTGGCTCCGGTTGACCCTTGCGGGCCGGTTAGACCTTGTGGCCCAATCGGCCCGGTAGCCCCAGTCAGTCCTTGAGATCCGGGAAGGCCAGGTGTACCGGCGAGGCCGGCCGGACCTTGTGCGCCAGTGGCGCCTGCCGGCCCTTGCGGCCCAGCCGGCCCCGAGTTCACAAGCTGCACATCCAGCATGGCCGCATGGGCGGTCAGGTCATTCTCTTTCGTGTCAAACTGAACGACTGCCGCGGCCGCCGTAAGCGCGATGCCGTTGTTGGTCGCGGGGTTGGTGATCCACCCCTGGACCAATGAGGTTACATCGACGGCGACGAATGCGCCTTCCTGGCTCACCGAAAATGTTTTGGCTGCGCTGCCGATTGCGGGCTCGGTTGCGAAGGTCACGCTGTACTCGCCCCATGCTGCGGAGATGGGCGAAATCGTGATTGGCCCAGGCGTGGTGACGCGATTGGCATAGAGGCGCAACACCGCGCGCGAGACTTGCGCGGCCGTTGTGCCTGCAGGCAGTTGCGAAAGGTCGAACTGCAGCAGCGCCGTGTATCCTCCGCCGACATTCAGGTTGGAGATGGTCCCGCTATTGGTGGACGGCAACGCACTGTTCACGTGGGCGTCGGCGACGAGGGTCGCCTGCGCGCCCCATGCCGTCGATGCGGCCAGGCCTGCCCACACACTCAACAAGAGGATGGAGCAGGCACAGAGCCTCACGCGCTGCGAATATCCAGCCCCGAATCCGAACACGAGCCCAGTTGCGTTACTCAACGATCCCAGCTCAACGACTCACGCACCACTGGTCTTGCCCCCAAGCCGCTTTACAACGCGGCGCAAGCCAGACACTGGAGCACTCCCGTTCTAGGCCGAAGCGCGCGGGAAATCAAGCATTATTGAAGGCGCGGCGGGTAAATCTCGCTCTCGCTCGTACGATTATCGCCACACCTCCGATTTCGCACGAATTCGCTCGATCCCATAGACTGCAAAAGCAGCCAGCACCGAGGAATCCGACATGACCGACGCCACGACCGCAGCCAACAAGCCCGGCACGCTCCCCACACCCGACACGCTGGTCAATGTGCCGCGCCTGATCACGGCCTACTACGCCGTGCATCCCGATCCCGCGAACCCCGCCGAGCGCGTGGCGTTCGGGACTTCGGGCCATCGCGGCAGCGCGTTCCAGGGATCTTTTAACGACGATCATATTGCCGCGATTACGCAGGCCATCGTCGACTATCGCCGCGGCGAGGGGACCACCGGGCCACTGTTTCTGGCGCAGGATACGCACGCTCTCTCCGACCCGGCGTTTGCGACAGCGTTGGAGGTGCTGGCCGCCAACAACGTCGATGTGATGATTGACAGCGCACGCGGCAATGGCGAGCGAGCCCTGGGGTACACGCCTACGCCGGCGCTGTCGCACGCCATCCTCACCTACAACGCAGCCCATGGCGACTCCTCTACCGGCGCGAATGCCGGCAAGGCCGACGGCATCGTTATCACGCCGTCGCACAATCCTCCCGACGATGGCGGCTTCAAGTACAACCCGCCCAACGGAGGCCCTGCCGATACCACCGCCACCAAGTGGATCGAGAACCGCGCGAACGACCTGATCGCGAAGAAGCTTACCGGCGTCAATCGCGTTGCTTTGAACGTTGCGCTGCACGCGGGAACCACGCACCGGCACGACTACATCGGCGCTTACGTGAATGACCTGAGCAATGTCATCGACTTCGCTCCGCTGGCCGGGACCACGCTGAAGCTTGCGGTCGATCCGCTGGGCGGTGCCGGTGTTCACTACTGGCCGCGCATCGCGGAAAAGTATCTCCCCAAGTTACAGATTCTGAATCCGTACGTCGATCCGACGTTTCGCTTCATGACGCTCGACTGGGATGGCCGCATTCGCATGGACTGCTCCTCGCCCAACGCCATGGCCAGCATGATTGCCAACAAGGAAAAATTTGATGTGGCCTGGGCCTGTGACACCGACCACGATCGCCACGGCATTGTGACGCGCACGACCGGGCTGCTGAACCCGAACCACTACCTCGCCGTCGCGATTCAGTACCTGTTCACGCACCGGGCTGGTTGGAAGCAAAACGTCGGCGTGGGGAAAACGCTGGTTTCGTCGTCGATCATCGAC
>DASYEU010000053.1:0-2799 GCA_036498865.1 Acidobacteriaceae bacterium
CAGTCCATCGCAGAGCAACTGAACGTGTCTCGGCCTACGGTTTTGGCTCTCCGCGCCGCATTTGGCAAAGACGGATGGTGGCGGTAACAGGAATTCGGAGGCGGAAACGTCAGGGCAAGGTCCTGACGCCGGACGTGGAACAGAAGATCCTGGATACGACACTGAAGACGCGACCCGGCGATGGCAGCACACACTGGAGCGTACGGATGTTAGGCAAACAACTCGGCATTTCCCGCACCATCGTGCACCGGGTCTGGCAGCGGCATGATGTGCAACCGCACCGGGTGGAGCGCTTCAAGCTGTCCAATGATCCGCGTTTTGAAGAAAAGCTGCGAGATGTCGTCGGTCTATACCTGAATCCTCCTGACCGTGCGCTGGTATTGTGCGTGGACGAGAAGAGCCAGATTGTGCGCCGGGATAAACCGGCATGGAATAGAGGATGAAAGAGCCTTACGAGAAGGGAGTAGCGATCCGCTCGGCCCCGAGTTTTGCGCTGGTCGTCGCGAGGCGTCCAGTGAAGCGTAAACAGGGGGATAGATGGGCTGGGTATCGAGCTTCGAAAATCTGCAATCAGGGTGCCGACGCTGTGATTTGGGCGGAAGGCCACACGACCAGCAGCGACAGCGCGAGTTGCTGGGCGGCCCTGCGTAGTCGTAGACCCCATGCACGTCTGGAAATTCCATGCACGAGAACCGGGAGACCTCGGAGATGCCTGATGCGGAGGATCGCAACAGGCCGGCGGGTGAAGGCCAGAGCCGTACGGCCCGCGTGCACGTCTTCGAGGAGTCGGACAGCGGAACAGTACCGATGAATCATTCGAACAAAAGCGGGAAACCGCCGGCGGAGAGTGAGGAGGGAAGGCCGCTGATCAAGGAGAACACCCATCAATCCAGCACGCTCTCGACACAGAGCGGGGTGCGCGTGTCCCAAGGGTTGGCGGGTGTGCGCAAGGTAGCAAGGGAACGGAAGGAGACGAAGTTCACCGCCTTACTTCACCATCTGACAGTCGCGCTGCTGCAGGACAGCTTTTACGCCCTGAAGCGAAAGGCCGCACCTGGAGTGGACGGCGTCACTTGGCAGGAGTATGAGACTGGGCTGGAAGGTCGGCTTGCCGATCTGCACGATCGGGTTCACAGCGGCGCTTATCGAGCGCAGCCATCGAGAAGAGTCTATATTCCGAAACCGGATGGCCGACAACGGCCACTCGGGGTCGCGGCCCTGGAGGACAAAATTGTTCAACAGGCCGTGGTCACAATCCTCAATGAGATTTATGAGGAGGACTTTCGGGGTTTCTCGTATGGTTTCCGACCCGGTCGCAGCCAGCATCATGCGCTGGATGCGCTGTACGTCGCCATCACGCGGAAGAAGGTGAACTGGATTTTGGACTGTGACATCAGGGGCTTTTTCGATCATTTGTCGCACGATTGGCTCCTAAGGTTCGTCCAACATCGCGTTGCCGACCGCCGCATTCTCCGGCTGATCCAGAAATGGCTAAAGGCGGGAGTGCTGGAGGAAGGTGAATGGAAGGACACAGAGATGGGTACTCCGCAAGGCTCGGTGATTTCGCCGTTGCTCGCGAACATCTATCTGCATTACGTGTTCGACCTATGGGTGGACGTCTGGCGCAAGAAGTGTGCGCGGGGCGATCTCATTGTCGTCCGATACGCGGATGATAATGTTCTCGGCTTTCAGCACCTGGCTGAGGCAGACCGCTTCCTGGCGGAGTTTCGGGAACGGTTGCGGAAGTTCAGGCTGGAGCTACACCCAGACAAAACGCGCCGGATTGAGTTCGGGCGCTTTGCCGAAGTCAACCGGACCAAGAGAGGAGAAGGAAAGCCCGAGACGTTCGACTTTCTGGGATTCACGCACATTAGCGGGAAGGACCGGAAGGGGGGCTACGCCGTGAAGCGCAAAACGATCGGCAAACGGATGCGAGCCAAGCTGCTGGAAATGAAGCAGCAGCTCCGTAGACGTATGCATGAACCGCCAGCGCAGACGGGCCAATGGCTCCGGTCGGTCGTGCAGGGCTACTTCAACTACCACGCAGTTCCGGGAAATACCGACAGTCTGGCCGTGTTTCGCGATCGGGTTATCCTGCTCTGGCGGACCATTTTGATCCATCGGAGCCAGCGACATCGCCTGCCGTGGACGCGGATGCAAATCCTGGCTGATCGATGGCTTCCGCGGCCGCGTGTCTCTCATCCTTACCCCGGAGTTCGCTTTGACGCCATCCATCCAAGATAGGAGCCTCATGCGGGAATGCCGCCCGTGGGGATCTGTGCGGGGGGTGCCGGGTAACCGGCATCCCTACCGCGACCAGGCCCTGGACCGCACGCAACCGGGGTTGCCGATTAAGAAGGGCCGCTGCGGCACGATGACGCATGATTACAAGCGCAATGGCACGGCAACATTGTTCGCGGCGCTGAATGTGGGTGATGGCACGGTGATTAGCATGTGCGATGATCGCCATCGTCACCAGGAATGGCTGCAGTTCTTAAAAGTGATCGACGATGTGACCCCGGCCGGCAAACAACTGCACCTGATTGCCGACAACTATGCCACGCATAAGCACTTCAAGGTGAGGCGCTGGTTGAAACGGCATCCTCGTTTTCACGTTCACTTTACGCCGACGAGCGCCTCCTGGCTGAACATGGTGGAGCGCTTCTTTCGGGATCTGACGCAGAACCGATTACGACGCGGCGTGTTTCGCGATGTCGAAGAGTTGATCACCGCCATTGGAGACTACATCGACCGCCACAACCAAGCCCCCAAGCCGTTTATCTGGACCGCCAAAGCCAC
>DASYEU010000054.1:0-11792 GCA_036498865.1 Acidobacteriaceae bacterium
TCCGGCGAAGAGCGCGAGGAAGGGTTCGGCGAGGTTACGCATGGGCGGCTCCAGTGTGGGTGGCATGCAGATTGGGGAGCAGGTCGAGGCCTTCGAGCAGGCTGC
Source organism: Acidobacteriaceae bacterium (assembly GCA_036498865.1). Classification (GTDB taxonomy): domain Bacteria; phylum Acidobacteriota; class Terriglobia; order Terriglobales; family Acidobacteriaceae; genus Edaphobacter. The sequence goes on from DASYEU010000054.1 coordinate 106, forward strand.
GGTAGGCCGATTGCGCGCTGGCGAGGGCGGTGCGCCCTTCGCGGGTGACGGTGACGAAGCGCTTGGCGCGGCCGCCGCGTTCGGGGGTGGGACTGCCGTCGCGGAAGGTGACCAGGCCCTTGTCCTCCATGCGATGCAGCGTCGTGTAGAGCGCGCCCGGCGCAGGGTTGCGGCCGGTGCGGGCGGCAATCTCGTTCAGGATCGTGACGCCGTAGGCCTCATCGCCAAGACGCAGGGTGGCGAGAAGAACGATCTGTTCGAATTCGCCAAGCGAAGGGGTGGGGTTCATATGGAATACAATGTAGGGGTAAAGGGTACGGGTGTCAAGGAGCGAATCGATTGTCGTCTCTGGTTCGCGTCTTCCGGGGAACGGATGGGCCGGTCACTGCGTACAATCGGGGGTAGATGGAATTCAAGGAAGCGGTCAAGCTGGCGTTGCAGTCGCTGTGGCAGAACAAGCTGCGCACGGTGCTGACCCTGCTTGGCGTCATGATCGGCGTGGCCAGCGTGATCGCCGTCGTCACCCTGGTGAACGGCGCGAACACCTATGTCACCACCAAGTTCACACGCTACGGCGCGGACGTGTTCACCGTCTCGCGGATGCCGCCGATTATCACCAGCTCCACGCAGTATGAGCAGTTGCAGCGGCGCAAGAACGTGCTGTTCGACGACTACACGTATGTCCACGACAACTGCAAGCGCTGCACCGGCATGGGCGCGGTACAGTCCACCGTTGCCAAGGTGGTGCGCGGCACCAACTCCGTAACCGACTGCCAGGTTCGCGGCTACACCTGGCAGATGGCGAACCTGCAAAATCTGGACATCGCCGAAGGGCGCGACTTTACCGAGCAGGATGAGAACCATGCGTCGCAGGTCGCCATCATCGGCACCGATATTCGTGACAATCTTTTCCCCGGCGTCGATCCGCTGGGACTGGAGCTGCGCGTGGATGGCCAGCCGTACACGGTGGTCGGCGTGGCGGATAAGCAGGGCAGCACCTTCGGCCAGAGCCAGGACAACTGGGTCGCCATCCCGCTCACCGCGTACCAGAAGAGCTACGGCACCATGAAGAGCCTGACCATGTACATCAAGGCCGGTTCGGCCGGACCGGTGCTGGAGGCGGCGGGCGACGAGGTGCGCGTGCTGATGCGATCGCGCCGCCACGACGCGCCCGGACAGCCGGACTCGTTTGAGCTGGACGTGAACAACACACTGGTGGGAATCTTCTCCACCGTTACGGCGTGGTTTGGCGCAGTGGCCGGCGGCATTGCCATGATCGCGCTGGTGGTCGGCGGTATCGTCATCATGAACATGATGCTGGTCAGCGTCAGCGAGCGCACACGCGAGATCGGCATTCGCAAGGCGCTGGGCGCGCGGGCCAGGGACGTGATGCTGCAGTTCCTCGTCGAGTCGGGCGCAATGGCGCTGCTCGGCGGGTTCTTCGGCGTCATGGGTGGCATTGGGCTGGCCATGGCGGTGACACTGGTGCTCGGATTCCCATCCACAGTAGCCGTGTGGAGCGTAGCGGTGGGACTCCTGATGGCAACCGGCACCGGAATTTTCTTCGGCGTGTACCCGGCATGGAAGGCAGCGAATCTGGATCCTATTGTGGCGCTGCGGGCGGAGCTGTAAAGGCAGTGTTGAGGCGAGACGATGCGAAGCGGTGATCTCAAAGAGACGGTAACGATGGCGATGGGCACTCTGCGCGCGAACAAGATGCGCAGCGGGCTCACCATTCTCGGCATCGTCATCGGCGTCATGACCGTGATTACCATCTCCTCTGTGGTGAACGGGCTGAACCAGAGCGTCGCGGGCCTGGTCGAGTCGCTCGGCTCCAATGTCCTCTTCGTGTTCCGCTTCCCTGCCTTCACCGGCCGGCCCACCACCGAGATGCTGACGCGCAAGCAGCTCACCTACGACGACGCCATGGCGATGAAGGTGCTGCCTCACGTCGTCGCCGTCTCGCCTGCGCTGCAATACACAGACAACAACGCGCCCGGCCGTTCCGGCGTCACCGCCATCAAGGCCAATGGCAAGACCATGCAGAACACCATCCTGACCGGCGTTGTGCCCGAGCAGGAAGAGGTGCAGGACCTGAACCTGCTGGAGGGGCGCTTCTTCAACGAGTCCGACAACGAGCGCGCATCGCGGGTGACGGTTCTGGGCTACGACACCGCGCAGCAGTTGTATCCCGGCACCAGCGCCATCGGCCGCGAGGTGCAGGCGGCGGGCATGCTGTTCACCGTGGTGGGCGTGCTGGACAAGCGCAAGCAGGCCTTCGGCGGCGGCCAGAATCCGCAGGACAACCAGGCCCTGTTCCCCATCACCACGTTCCACTACATGCATCCCGAGCAGCTCGACTACTGGATCACGCTGAAGTACGACGACCCGAAGGACCGCCTCGCCGTGGTCGACGAGCTTACCGAACTGCTGCGCCGGCGCCGGAAGGTGCTGAACGATGCGCAGGACAACTTCTCCATCTTCGGCACGGATACGCTTACGCGCCTGTGGGACCAGATTACCGGCGGCTTGTTTCTGCTGATGTTCTCGCTCTCGTGCGTCGCGCTGATGGTGGGCGGCATCGGCGTCATGAACATCATGCTGGTCAGCGTCACCGAGCGCACGCGCGAGATCGGCGTCCGCAAAGCCATCGGTGCGACTAAAAAGACCATCCTCACGCAGTTCACGCTGGAGGCGATTACGCTGTGCGCGGTGGGCGGCATCATCGGCATCGTGCTGGGCATGGGCATCGCGTTTGCGCTGCGCATCTTCCTGCCGACTCTGCTGTCGCCCGCGTGGATCGCGGTGGCGTTTGTATGCTCCTGCGGTATTGGTCTGGTGTTCGGCATCTACCCCGCATGGAAAGCCGCAAATCTCGACCCCATCGAAGCCCTGCGCTACGAATAGCTCATCTTGGAAGCGCTCTTCCAGCCAACGGGCCTACCCGGCCAGGGCAACCGCCCGTTGACGCCGGGACGCCCGAGCTTTTATCTTCCTACTAAGCGCGAAGGGCGCATCCAGTCCGCGGAAAGGGCAGTGCCCACCTTTGTTCTCCACAATCTGACGAGACTTCTTTCAGCCTGATTCATGCGGACATTCCAGGCGTAACTTGAAAGGAGCTTCGCATGCCCGATCGCACCCTTCCCGACCGCCCTAACCTCGAACAATACAAGAAGCAGGCCAAAGATCTTGCCCGCGACGTTGCTGCCCTTGTGCCTGCCGCACTGGAGCGCATCCACCGGCATCATCCGCGCCTGCGCGCGCTTGCGCAGGACCAAATACATCCAATCGCGCTCGCCGACGCGCAGTTCGTTCTTGCCCGCGAACACGGCTACGACTCGTGGCCCCAGTTTGCAAAGCACCTCGAAACGCTTCACATCCTCCGCACGCTTGAAGATCTGGATGATCCCGTCAATGCGTTTATTGAGTTCGCTTGCGTCGATCGGCATGGCTGGCACAGCGGCGGCACGCTGGAGCACGCCGCCATGATTCTCACCCGCTATCCGGAGGTAGCTACCGCGAACATCTACAGCGCGGCCGTGCTTGGGGATGCTGCGGCGGTTCGCGCGCACCTTGCCGGCAACCGCTCCCTCGCGGCAGCCCAGGGCGGCCCCCACCAGTGGGACGCGCTCACCTACCTCTGCTTCTCGCGCTACCTTCGTTTGGATACAGCGCGGTCTGAATCGTTTGTCCATGCAGGCCGCGCACTGCTGGAAGCAGGAGCCAGCGCGAATACAGGGTGGACGGAGTTCATGGACGATCCGCCGCGGCCGGTCGCAGAATCCGCGATTTACGGCGCTGCTGGAATCGCGCAGAATCCCGGGCTAACCAGGCTGCTGCTGGAGTTTGGCGCCGACCCGAACGATGAAGAGACGCCGTATCACGTCCCGGAGACCTACGACAACGCGGTGCTGCAACTCCTGCTCGACTCCGGGCGTTGGAATCAGGCGAGTCTCGCCACAGTGGCCGCGCGCAAATGCGACTGGCACGACGAAAAGGGCCTGGAACTCGCGCTCCAACATGGCGCCGACGCCAACTACGGCACCGTCTGGAAATACTCGCCCTTCCTGCACTCCATCCGTCGCGACAATGGCCTCGTGATGATCGATATGCTCCTCGATCACGGAGCCGATCCGCATGTGCGCAATGGAGTGGACGGGCGCAACGCCTTCCAGATGGCTGCCTATTACGGGCGTGGCGATATTTTCGCGAGCCTTGAACAGCGGGGCTTCGAGCCTGGTCTCGAAGAAGGTCTGGACGCGTTGGTGGCAGCGTGTGCCCGCGCCGATCTGGCAACTGCGCAGGCCATAACCGCAGACCATCCCGATCTGCTCGCGAGTATTCGTGCGATAGGAGGAACTCTGCTGGCCCGCTTCGCCGGCGCGGACAACGCCGCCGGAGTACGGTGCCTGCTTGCCCTCGGCATTCCGCCCGACGCGCTTTGGCTCGAGGGCGACGGCTACTGGGAGTTGACTCGGAGTTCCACCGCGCTTCACGTCGCGGCCTGGCGCGCGCATCATGAAGTGGTCCGCACATTGATCGACGCCGGTACGCCGGTCAACGCTCGGGATGCCCGCAACCGCACCGCGCTTCAACTCGCCGTCCGGGCCTGTACGGATTCGTACTGGAAGCGCCGCCGCCAGCCGGACTCGGTCGCCGCGCTACTCGCCGGGGGCGCCCACACGGACGGCATTCAACTTCCGACCGGATACGACGCGATCGATGAACTCCTGCAGCTTCATCCGGCCCCGGATCGACAGAAAACAGGGCCCGCGGCGAGCGATTGACCGTGTAACCCAATACGCGCCGATACGCCGGGTGGCCTCCGCAAGCTGTTGAATCCAGGGATTCGACCGGAAGACGCTGGCAAAAAACCACACGAGGGTTGCGGCGGTTCTACTTGCTCCGGACCGCCGTAACCTCCACTTCAAGCAGCGCCCAGGGCGCGGCCAGCGCGGCTGCCTGGAACGCCGAGCGGGCGGGCTTGTTGGGCTGGTCCCTGGTGCCGAAGTACTTCACGTACTCGGATTGCATGCCCGCGAAATCGAGCTTGCCCGTCTTCGGATCGGGGCCGAGCATCACCGTCATGTGGACGACGTCCTTCATGTCGAGCCCCTGAGCCTGCAGCAGCTTCTGGATCTTCGCGAAGATGCTCGCGGCCTGCGCCCTGGTGTCGCCGTACTCCGGCGTGCCCTTGCCCTCGTTCAGCGGCGAGGCCACCTGCCCGCTCAGGTAGAAGGTGTCGCCCGCCCATACTCCGGTGGCGATGGCCGCGGAGTCAGTCTGGATGCGTTTGACGGTGACCTGCGAATGCGCCGCGCACGAGACAGCCACCAAGGCTGCCGCAATTCCTGCTTGCCAACGATTCATCGCTCTCTCCAGTGCCGCCGCAAGCAGCAAAACCGCCCGCGATCGGCAATATGCATGAAGTTGAGTTACAAATAGTCCAGATTTCAGGGGAAGGGACTTAGTTCTGTAACTATATCCGATCCAAATCATCCGCGCGCAGGCCGCACAACAGCGTATGCAGCGCCGGACGAGTGCCGGAGAGCTGCTCTGGGCAAAGGTTGTAGGGGAGGTGGGGTCAGGCTAGAACGGTGCGCGCATCATCCAGTTGCCGGAGTCCTTGTCCTTGTAGAAAACGGCGCTGGGCAGGTTGTTGAACATCTGCGCGAACGGGTTGGCGGAGGTCACCGCCATCGTAAAGGTGCAATTGACTCCCTGGGCGGTGGGCTTATCGCAGGCTCCCTTCTTGAACGAGGCGACTTTAATGGGGTCGCCAACGCTGCCATCCACCGGATGATTCAGGAAGCTGCTCATGGCGTCTTTCATCTGGGATTCCGAAGGCTCCGACCCGCCGCAACCGGCGAGCCCTACCGCGAGAACCGTCATCAAGGCAAAGTGTCCCGTGCGCAAGCGCATTTGCTTACCTCCAAAAGAGAGTGGTGCTGCTCTGCGAATCCGAGAACGATATACCTGCGTGGTTCCGACGCGCAAGACAGCGAGGTTGATTTTCAGCATGTATTCAAAGCCCGCGCAGATTCCCCGCAGCGTGCTGCACTACCGGCGATGCACATGCTTGTGCGGACCGGCCGGATAGCCTGTCTCCGTCCGTCCCCACAACCGCTGCGGCAGCAGATAGGTGAAGCCGGCGAAGCCCTGCCAGGCCGTGGAGGTGGAGGTGCACCCGTGGTCGAAACCCGCGTCGAGCACCAGGTTCGGCCGCACCGTGTAGCCCAGAGCCCACAGCACGCCCACAGCGTTGCTGCGCGGGCTGGCCGCTCCGTTGCGCGTCGTGTCGACCAGCGGCTGCGTGAAGCTCCAGATCTCGCCCGAGATTTCGAGCTTGTCGTGGAGCTGGCGCGGAAACGCGTCGTGCGTGACGGCCAGCGCCTGCCCGAACTGCGCGCGCCGTACGGTGTCGCCCTGCTCGGAGACGTTGAAGTTGGCGTCGTAGTGGAAGTCGCCCAGGTCGCCGCTGGCCAGCACCACCGCGGATTGCGAGAAGCCCCCGATGTCGAGGTCAGGCGCGCTGCCGCCACGCACTCGTCGCAGGTAGCCCAGCGCGACCGTCGGCCTCCGCCGCGCCTCCTTCACCAGCACGCCCTGCACGCCGGCCACCAGGTCGCCGGTATCGGTCGCGCTCGTAGCCGGACCGTCGGACGACGCGGTGCTGCGCGTGACTGCCAACGGCTGGCTCTGGAATTGAACCATCAACCGTGGGTGGAGCGACAGTCGTACCGCCTGCACCAGGCTGAACTGCCCGCTGACGGCGGGTGACCCATTCGCTTGCAGGAACCCCTGCTCAAACTGCAGGTAGCCGACAGGAGGAATATGCGCCGGGTTGGAGATGGTCGGGCGGCTCGGATTCGCCTCCGGCGTCTGCACTCCGTCGGGCCTCGAGGTCGATTCGGCGTTGTCGATCTCCACCTGAGTGAGCGGCGGAAGCGGACCGGGACCGGGTGGCGCGGCAGTCTGCGCGGACAAGACAGCCGGGCCGCTCCACAGCAGCAGAGCCGCCAGAACCAGGCGGCGCAGCGGGGATTCGTGCGTGAGTCGGCGGGACCTCATTCTCAGTTCAGAGACTAACCGCGCGGAGCAATAATCCTGATGACAATCGCATGTGGACACGGTTGCTTTCCCGGGTTCCGGGCCGCGGGCCGCGCACTGCGGACCCGCCTCACCGGGCCCCAACCGGGCCGCACGGCGCGAGTTGGGTAAACTGGATGTATGGCGACGTTGGTAGAGGGGTTCACGACGCTACTGACGGTTGGCGGTCTGATCTACATGCTGCTGGCGCTGTTGGGCGCGCGCGACTTCGAACATCACTGGCGGAAGGTGGCGCGCGGCGCCGCGGACCAGCCGGCATTCGCGCCCAACGTGACGATTCTGAAGCCGCTGAAGGGCGTCGATGCGCGCATGTACGCCGGCTTTGTCAGCCACTGCCAGCAGCGCTACGCGGGCCACTTCGAAATCCTGTTCGGCGTCAGCAGCCTCGACGACCCTGCCGTGGAGGAGATCGAGCGCTTGCGCCGCGAGTTCCCGTTCTGCACCGTCCGACTGATCGAGTGCCCGGAGCGGTTGGGCACCTCGGGCAAGGTGAGCAACCTAATCCAGATGCTGCGCCAGGCACAGTACCCCTACATCCTCATCAACGACAGCGACATCCGCGTGTCGCCGCACTACCTGGAACGGGTGATGGCGTGTTTTGGCGCCGCCGGGAAAGAAGACCAGCGCGTGGGCATGGTCACCGCTCCATACCTGGGCCGCACCTCCGCGGAGGGCAAAGGCCTGACGCTGTGGTCGCGGCTGGAGGCGCTGGGCATCTCGACCGACTTCCTGCCCGGCGTGCTGACAGCGCGCAAGATTGAAGGCGGCATCCGCTTCGGGCTGGGGTCGACGCTCGCGGTCTCGCGCACGGCGCTGACCGCCGCAGGAGGCCTCGAGCCGCTGGTCGACTACCTCGCGGACGACTACGAGATCGGCGTGCGCATCGCTCGCGCCGGCTACCGCGTGGAGCTGTGTCCGGAGACGGTCGAGACCACCGTTCCTGCGTACGACTTCCGCGGCTTCTGGGACCACCAGCTGCGCTGGGCGCGTAGCACCCGCGACTCGCGCCGCTGGGGCTATGTGGGGTTGGGGATTACCTACTGCATTCCGTGGGCGGTGCTGAACTGCATCGCGTCCGGCTTTGCGCTGTGGAGCTTCACGCTGCTCAGCCTGGTGTTGCTCGCGCGCGTCTCAGTGGCGCTGACGGTAGGCGTCGGCCTGCTGCGCGATGAGCAGGTGCTGCGCGATATCTGGCTGCTGCCGCTGCGCGACTTCTTCGGTCTCGCGTTCTGGGCGTGGAGCTTCGCGTCGCACACCGTCGTCTGGCGCGGCGAACACTTCGAGCTCGAGAACGGCCGTATCCAGCGCGTGGCCTAGTTCTCCGTCGGCCGCGTTGCGGCGTCGATGACGAAGACATCCGCAGGCGCGTGGACGGCCTCCAGCTTCAGCCCCAGTTGCTCCTGGACCGCGGTGAAGAGTCCCGGAGGCGCGTCCGGCTCGGTGGCGCGGATCTGGTCCGGACTCCAGAGCAGGCTGAAATCGTAGCGGCCCGGAAGATTTGTCTGGTCGACGACTGGCCTGTCCGCTCCAGTCAGCTCGAGCACGTGCGCGAGGTCCGTCATGCTCTCGTTGGTGAACTTCATGGCCTGTGCCGACCCGACGCCGTGGCCCGACGCGTCGCCCAGCGCATCCGGATCGCTCTTGCTCTTCTCCAGCTTCGGGCCGCCTTTCGCGACCGTGAGTGCGTAGATCGAAAGCTCGCGCTTATCCGGATGCATCTTCACGCCGAACCGTGTGGCGAGCAGCTTCTGCAGCATGCTCCGATATTGCTTCCAACTCGGTTTGCCCTCTGCATCGGGCACCCCGTCGATGTTCCAGCGCTGCTCATCGAACCACGCCGGTGCATTGACGATCTGCGTCTTCTGGATCGAGTAGGCGAAGCAGATGAGGCCGATCATCGAATTCGCTTCGATGGAGATGCGGTGACCGTCCAGACGAAACCCCTGGTTGGTGTCGCTCGGGTCCGCGGGGCGGATGGTCGCCACCTCAAACGCTGGGTCCGCGTCGCGCGCCATAGGGGCGACTGCCGTTGCGCCCTGCCCCAACGCGTGGGTGATCAGCAGGGCCGGAATCAGCAGGCGAGAGAGACGAAGCTGCATGGACCCACCTCCATCGACCAATACGCATCGACGTTACCCGCAGGCGCGGAAATCTTGGGCTCAGTTCTCCGACGGCTGCTCGACGTGTTCGATGGCGAAGACGTCGATGGGCGCTTTGACGGGCTCGAGCTTCAGCCCGAGCTGTTCCTGGATCGCGGTAAACAGGCCGGGCGGCGCGTTGGGATCGGTGGCGCGGGCTTCGTCGTGGGTGTAGCGAAGCTTGAAGTCGTAGCGGCCGGTCAGGCCTGTCCGATCGACGATCGGGCGGTCGAAGAAGAACTGCATGCCGAGGATGAAGTCCGCCATGCTGGCCGTCGTAATTGTGACCGTGACCTCAGTCCCATGGCCGCTGGCATCCTGGTCGGGGTCGGCATCGGGATTGGCGGGAGACGGCAGCTTCGGACCGCCCTTCGCGATCTGGATGGCGTAGACGGGGAGTTCGCGTGGCTCGCGGTGGAACTTGAGCTTGAAGCGGTCGGTCAGCAGCTTCTGCAGCATCTCTTGCTGCTGGCGCTGGCTGGGCTCGCCGGGCGTGTCGGTGGTGCCCTCGATGTCGAAGCGTGCTGTGCGGGCCCACTCGGGGGCATCGACCACCTGGTGCGGGTCGATGGAGTAGGCAAACATCATCAACGTGACGATGCTCTGGTTGCGGACGGTGTAGCGATCGCCCACGGCGTTGAAGCCCTGGCGGTTGGAACTGGGGTCGTGCGGCTTAATGGTTGCGACAGCGAACGACGGGTGCGCGTCCTTCGCCATGCGCTGAACTGGCGTCGCGGTCTGGGCGAACGTGGGTGCAGCCGCAAGGGTGGCGGCGAACAGAAAAAGGTGCGGGCTGAAGCGCATTGCGGGAACCTCGCAGCAGGGCGGAATACTAACCATACGCACGGCGGCCTTGGCTTGTTCGGTCGCGCCAGAACTAATTTTCTGCTTCTTCCAAGGTTGGCAGCAGGTCCCGACTGCCGTGCACGACGCGTTCCACTCGGACTGCATCCCCGCGAATGCGAAAGAGGATGAGGTAGTGGCCCACGATGGCCACACGCGCATCTGACGCAAGCTCCGGTCTGAGTTGGTAGAGATACGGTTGTGCGGCAATCTCCGCCATTCGCGCACGCGGCTCCCTGTGCTGTAAGTCATTGGTTTGGCTGATTGCTGACAATTTCTTTGCCGCCTGATTTTGCCAGGACGTAGACCGGGCCGGGCAGTCGCGGCAACGCGCTGGGCTGGCTGCCGAGGTCCTGCCAGAGGAAGATGCGCTGCGGGCCAGGCCAGCGGGCGGCGAGCGACTGTGCGGTTTCGAAGATGCGCGGCGCGTCGGGGAAGAAGCTGCCGTACCAGAGGTTGGAACTGCGGCCGTAGTCGGGCGTGCCGTGGTAGCTCGCATCGGTGAGGATATGAATCGCCCCGACCGCGACGGGGCGCATCGCGATGTCAGCGGTATCGTGGTCCGTCGGCGCGGAGGTTTGCGGCGGGCTGGTGCGCTCGGCCAGGAAGCGGTAGCTCGGCAGCTGGAGATAGAAGCCGAGGGTCGAGCCGTACTCGTACTCCTGGTGGATGACGATCAGATCGTCAGGGTGAATCTGCGGGGCGATTTTCTCGGCAAGCTGCGCGGAGCTGAGCACCGGCGCGAAGGTCCGCAGGCCGAGGTGCGCGGCCAGCAGGAATCCGAACGAGCCGGCGGCGAGCGCGAGCGTCGCGGCGTGCGGCTGGGCGCGGCGGCGCAGCAGGTACGAGACGAGCGGACCGAGGAAGAGGCTCGCGGCAGCGATCGCCAACGGTAGCCGGAAGAGGCCGAGCGCCTGCGCGTTCAGGTCGAGGAAGTGGCCCATGCTCATCGCGTAGTCGCTGGGGTTCTGCTGCAGCAGCGCGGCGAGGTCGGTCGACGGTGCAGGCGTGTGCGTGTGCAGGAGGAAGAAGAGCGAGACTGCGGCGAAGATCGAACCCAGTGCTAGGAGGGCGACGGTGGCGTTGAACGCCGTCCGGAGAGCCCCCACCCGATCCTGCCCGTGCAATGCGGGATCGCGCTCCTTCCGCTCCTTTTGGGTGAACGACTGCATTCTGATCTCCCAGCGTCCGCCGGTCGGCCGTTCGATGCCGAGGTCCCGGAAGCTGAAAAGAGCCAGTTCCAGCGCGTGCGCAAGCAGCAGGCAGAACGCGGGCAGGGCGGGAAGAACGTAGTACTCCTGCCGTGTGGACAGCGAAAAGAACAACAGTGGCACTGCGGCCCAGACGAGCAGCAGGAGCGGTGCGCGCTCCCACTGCAGAAGAGTCCGCTTTCGGAACCGGTCGCGCCAAGCGGGAATGCGCAACGGAATTACGGTGGCGATTGCTCTAAAAAGGAACGCCGACCAGGGCATGAGCCAGATAAAGCAGAGGCCCCAGAAGAGCCACAGCGGGACCGTGTCGTAGTCGCGGGGGACGCGGAGGTTGAGGTAGCGCAGCACCTGCTCGTTGACGAAGTAGAACCACGCCCAGCCGTGG
>DASYEU010000055.1:0-44046 GCA_036498865.1 Acidobacteriaceae bacterium
CGCGGCCTGCGCATCGTCCGCCGCCCCACCCAGCAGGTCCGCGACGTCGAAAAGGAATCCGCATCTCCCATCCCGGAAACCAACCCCGACCTCGCGCCCCCAGGCCGAACCGTCGAAATCCAAGACCCGGCCCCGCAATCCACCGCAATCGACCCCACCGAGCCGACAGCCTCGAGTCACGAACCTATTTCTTCCATACGGGCTTTCGCTTCTCCAGAAACGCGGCGACCCCTTCGCGGAAGTCCGCGGTCTCACGGGCTTGTGCGTTCGCTTGCAGCGAGGCTTCGATTGCGGCGTCCAGCCACGCCTTGTTCTGCGTGGCGAGCAGCCGCTTCGTTGCTGCGAGCCCCTCGGGGCTGTTCGTCATCAGGCACTCCGCCAACGCCTGCACCCGCTCGGCCAGACGCTCCGGGGGCACAACCTCATAGACCAGCCCCAGCCGGTAGCCCTCTGCCGCATCGAAGGTTCGCGCGCTCAGCAGCAGGTCGCGGCTTCGCTTGTCGCCAACCTGCAACGCCAGGAAGGCCGACACCAGCGCCGGCACAAACCCGATCCGCGCCTCAGTGAAGCCGAACCGTGCGCCCGGCGTTGCCAGGGTAAAGTCGCAGATCGTCGCCAGCCCGGTGCCGCCCGCCACCGCCGCCCCATGAACCGCCGCAATCGTCGGGATCGGCAGTTCGTACAGCGTGCGGAACAATCGCGAGACCCGAGCCGCATCTTCGCGATGGTCTGCGGCCGTCTTGTCGTTCATCGACTGCAACACCGAAAGGTCCAACCCGGAACAGAACGCTTCGCCCGCTCCGCACAGCACCAGCACGCGGCAGTCGCGGGACGCAGCAGCAGCCTCCAGCGCCGCGATCAACTCCGTCTGCATCTCCGGAGTCATCGCATTGCGCCGCTCCGGCCGGTTCAAGGTAATCCTCCACACTGGAGGGCGGTCCGCCACGGTAATCGTTGTCGCCTTCAACGTGTTCCTCCCGACTGCCTGTCAGTTCACCACCGGACCAAAGCGCCGGGCGATTTCCGCGCTCACGCGCATGAGTTCGTCCAGCGGACCCAGATCCGGCAACTTCGCGCCGCACTCGTTCAGCGTCGCGACCAGCGTCTCCGTGGGAATGTTTCCCACCAGCGCATCCTGCGCGAACGGACAGCCGCCGAAGCCTCCGATGGCGGCGTCGAAACGGCGGCAGCCTGCTTCGTACGCCGCGCGGATGCGCGCTGCCGCATCCGCCCGCCGCGAGTGCAGATGCACGCCGATCTCAACCCGCGGAAACGCTGCGTGTACCGCCGCGACAGTCTCGCCGATCAACGACGCCGAAGCCAGGCCAACCGTGTCCGCCAGCGAGATCTGTTCCACACCCGACTCGACCAGCAGGTCGCAGGCGCTGATCACCTCGTCCAGGCTCCACGCATCGCCGTATGGGTTGCCGAACGCCATGGACAGGTACGCGACCACCTGCAGCTCGGCATTTTGGGCCAGCGTGCCGATGGCGTCCAGCGTGTCCAGCGCCTGTTCCGGCGTCTGCTTCTGGTTGCGCTCGAGGAAGTGAGGCGAGATGGAGTATGGGAACCCGAGCGTCCGCACCGAGCCAGTCTCAATCGCCCGCTGCGCGCCTTTCTCGTTGACGACGATGCCGATGATCTCGACGTCGTCGGACGGCAGCAGTTCGTCGAGCACCTGCTCGGAGTCCGCCATCTGCGGAACAGCGGCAGGCGAGACGAAGCTGACCGCATCGATGTGGGTGAAGCCTGCGGCGATGACGCGACGCAAGTATTCGGCCTTCACCTCGGCGGGAATCTGGCTGGGCAGGCCCTGCCAGGCGTCCCGGGGACATTCAACGATCTTGACTGCGTCCTTCATTTCCTGTTCTCTCGCCCCGTCAACCGCGCGAAGGATGAACCTTCAGAATTTCGCGTGCGATCACCATACGCTGAATCTCGCTGGTGCCCTCGCCAATCGTACACAGCTTCACGTCGCGATAGAACTTCTCCGCAGGGTAATCCTTGATGAAGCCATATCCGCCGAACAGCTGCACCGCCTCGTTGCACAGATGCACGGCGACCTCGCTGGCGAAGAGCTTCGCCATGGACGACTCGCGCGTCACCTTGCGCCCTGCGTCCTTCAACACGGCGGCGCGCTGGGTGAGCAGGCGCGCAGCGTCCAGCTCGGTGGCCATGTCGGCGAGCTTCCACTGGATGCCCTGGAACTCGGCGATGGCCTTGCCGAACTGCTTGCGCTCCTTCACGTACTTCAGCGCCGCGTCCAGCGCGCCGCGGCCGATGCCGAGCGAGAGCGCGGCGATGGAGATGCGGCCGCCGTCGAGCACGCGCATGGCGTCGATGAAGCCCTCGCCCTCGACGCCGATCAGATTTTCGGCGGGGATTTCGCAGTCCTCGAAGATGAGTTCGCTGGTATCGCTGGCGCGCAGGCCCAGCTTGTTTTCCTTCTTGCCGGGGCGGAATCCGGGTGTGTCTTTCTCGACGAGGAATGCAGAGAGGCCGTGCGTGCCCTTGGTCTTGTCCGTTACCGCGATGACGACCAGGACGTCGGCGTAGTGGCCGTTGGTGATAAAGGTCTTGTTGCCGTTGAGGATGTAGCGGTCACCCTTCTTTACGGCGGTAGTGCGGGCGCCGCCGGCATCGGAGCCGGAGCCGGACTCAGTGAGTGCCCATGCGGCGAGATGTTCGCCGGTGGCGAGGCGGGGGACGTACTTGCGCTTCTGCGCCTCGTTGCCGGCGAGAAAGATGTGGTTGGTTCCGAGCGAGTTGTGCGCGGCCATGATGATGCCGATGGACCCGTCGACGGCGGAGAGTTCTTCGATGGCGAGCACATAATCCACGTAGCCCATGCCAGCGCCCCCATACTCCGCGGGGATGATGACGCCGAGGAGTCCCATCGCGCCGAGCTTCTTGATGGTCGCGAGGGGGAACTCGCTGGCTTCGTCCCAGGCCATCATGTTGGGAGCGATCTCACGGGCGGCGAACTCGCGTATCTCGCGCCGCAGATGCTCCTGCTCCTCGGTCAGGATGAAGGGATACAGACTTTCCACGGTCTCGACGTCGACGTTCATGCTTGCTCCTTCCAGGGTCAGATGCAGGTTCGGGCGCAGCGCGTCTCAGGTTTGCAGAACCCCCGGATTGAACCGCGGCACGTCCGGGTTCAGTGCGCAGGCTTCGAGCGCAGTGATCAGCACCTCGCGAGTTTGTGCAGGGTCAATGATGGCGTCGATCCAGAGGCGCGCGGCTCCGTAGCGCGGGTCGGCCTGTGCGTCGTAGGCGGCCTTGATTTCGTCGAGGAGCGACTTCTTCTCCGCGTCGGTGAGGACCTTGCCGCCGCGTTCCATCTGCTTCGCGCGGACTTCGGCGAGGGTGTTGGCGGCGGCGGCTCCGCTCATGACGGCGTAGCGGGCGGTGGGCCAGGCGAAGAGGAAGCGCGGGTCGTAGGCCTTGCCGCACATGGCGTAGTGGCCGGCGCCGAAGCTTCCGCCGACGATGACTGCGATCTTCGGCACCACGCTGGTGCTGACGGCGGAGACCATCTTGGCGCCGGCGCGGATGATGCCGGACCACTCAGCGTCCTTGCCGACCATGAAGCCGTTGACGTCGTGCAGGAAGACCAGCGGCACGAGGTTCTGGTTGCAGTCCATGATGAAACGGGCGGCCTTCTGCGCGCCTTCGGTGTAGATGACGCCGCCGACTTCGGTGCGCGTCGACCCGGCAGCCGGGCCCATAGCGACGGTCTGGCTCTGGTTGATCTTCTGGTTGGCGACGATGCCAACGGCGCGGCCGCCGATGCGCGCGTAGCCGCAGAGGACAGTACGGCCGAAGTCGGCTTTGTACTCGTCGAACTCGCTGCGGTCGACGAGGCGCGCGATGACTTCGCGCATGTCATAGGCGTTGCTGGCGCCGGGCGTGGGGTTCTGCAAGGTGTAGACGTCCTCGACGGAGAAGCGGGGCGCGTCGAGTGCGGAGTCGTACGGGATGCGGGAGAACGGCGCGGCGCGGCGGTCGCCGATTTTGTCGACCAGCGAGCGGAGACGCGCGATGCAGGCTTCGTCGTTGGGCTCTTTGAAGTCGACCGTGCCGGAGATTTCGGCGTGCATGGCGGCGCCCCCCAGCTCTTCGGGGCCGGTCTTCTGGCCGATTGCGGCCTGCACCAGCGATGGGCCGGCGAGGAAGAGGCCGGAGCCTTCGGTCATCAGCACGGTGTCGGTCATTACGGGCAGGTAGGCTCCGCCGGCGACGCACATGCCCATGATGGCGGTGATCTGGGGGATGCCGAGGGAAGACATGACGGCGTTGTTGCGGAAGACGCGGCCAAAGTCGTCGGTGTCGGGGAAGACGTCTTCCTGGAGGGGGAGGAAGACGCCGGCGGAGTCGACCAGATAGAGCGTGGGGATGCGGTTGTCGAGGGCGATGGTCTGCGCGCGCAGAACCTTCTTCGCGGTCATGGGGAAGAAGGCACCGGCTTTCACGGTAGCGTCGTTGGCGATGATCATGCAGAGGCGGCCGCCCACGCGGCCGAGGCCGGTGACAACGCCTGCGCCGGGAGCGCCTCCATACTCGGCGTACATTCCGTGGGCGGCCCAGAGGCCGAGTTCGAGGAGTTCGGTGCCTTGGTCGAGCAGGAGGTTCAGGCGCTCGCGGACAGTGAGGCGGCCTTTGGCGTGCTGGGCGTCGGTGGCCTTTGTGCCGCCGCCCTTGCGGATCGCGTCCTCCTCCGCACGCAGCGCGGCCATGAGGGTGGCGAGGGCCTCGCGGTTGGCCTTGGCCCGCGGAGCCTGTGCGTCCAGCTTCGATTCCAGATCGTTTTCCAACATCACGTCGCCCGTCCCATCGCCATACACGAGGCTCGAAGAATCCCCCTCAGTGTCCGCTTGCAAGAGACGGAAACGCAAGGGGGATGTGGTGCAGCAGTCAACAGTCTGGCGAGGCCCTGGTGAGGAGGACGATGGCTGAGGTCCAGCGCTTGGTTAGGCACACTAGAATGGAACGAAAGTATGCAAGTTGCGCTGGGGTTCCAAGCGTGGCGCGTGGTGGAGTGTCGATGATCGTCCGTTCGAGCAGCGCAGGGAGTCGCGGTATGCACCGGTGGACGGCGATCCTGATGGCGGTGCTTGTTCCCGCGGGTTCGCTAACCGCACAGCAGACGGCTGCGCCGGACATCAAGGTGAGCGTCCGGCTGGTGACGCTGGACGTGGTGGTCACGGACAAGAAGGGCAATCTGCTAACGAACCTGGGGCAGGGCGACTTCAGCGTCTACGAGGACGCGCAGCCGCAGACGATTCGGACGTTCGAGCCACCGAGTGCGCACCGGATGCCACAGTCGCCCGACGGGAAGGCGGAGGTGGTGGTGGCGTCGTCGGCCGACCTGGCGAAGATCGGCAATGCGCCGGTGACGATCCTGGTGCTGGACGAGTTGAACACGGCGTTTTCGGACATGTCGTTTGCGCGACAGTCGCTGGAGAAGTACCTGCGTGCACAGCCCGAAGTTCTGAACCAGCCCACGGCGCTACTGGTTGCCAGCAATACGAAGTTTCAACAGCTGCAGGACTACACGCAGAAGCGCGCCGACGTGCTGGCGGCGTTGAAGGCGCACTTCCCGGAGTATCCGTGGAAGATGGCCAACGGAGGCAGCGGCGGACAGAATGCGGTGGAGCGCATCGTGCAGTCGCTGTCGTCGCTGCTGCAGATTGCGGAGGCAACGCGAGGGACGCCCGGACGCAAGAACGTCATCTGGGTGGGCGCGAATGCGCCGGGGGTCGACCTGAGCACGGCCGACCCGGAGACGGCGAAGGAGATGAACGACGTAGTGAAACGCGTGACGCAGACGATGCTGGCGACGCGCGTCACGGTGTTCTACATCGATCCCACGGTGAACAGCTCGGCGACGGTGGGCATCATGGTTCCGGACGACTCCAGCGATGGAACGCCGTTTGTGGCGACCGATCCGTTCAGCGCGGATGTTAACTTCAACCAGTTTGCGCCGGCGACGGGCGGCAGGATCTTCACGTCGCGCAACGATGTGAACAACGAGATTGCGAACTCCATCGATCGCGGGAACACGTACTACTCGCTCTCGTACTCGCCGGCCAACAAGAGCGAGGACGCGGCGAAGTTTCGCAGCATCCGAATCAAGCTCTCCAATCCGGACCTGATTGCGACGACGCGCGAGGGCTATTATCCGGAGGCGGAAAACGCGAACAACATGGAGGCCGACTCGACGCTGGCGACGAGTCAGCGCATGAGCATGCTGCAAATGGAGCTGTCGCAGGCGGCCACGAGCGCGATGGCGTACAACGGGCTCTCGGTGACGGCGGAGAAGAGCGCGGACAAAAAGCTATGGCAGATCAGCGTGGATGGGCGGAACCTCTCGTGGACTCCGGCTCCCGGAGGCCAGACGGTTGCGGAGGTGACGGCGATGGCGGTCGCGTTTGACGACCGGCCCAACGGCGGCAAAGGGAGGGTGAGTGCGGGGCCCAAGAGCAAACTGCTAGGGCACGTCTCGCGCGAGTTGCAAAGCGAGCAGAAGAGCGACGCTGCGCACGGAGCGGTGACCTTCCAACTGCCGCTGCAGGTTCCAGCCGGGGCGACACGGGTGCGAATCGTCATGCGCGATGCGGTTTCCGGGCGGATTGGCACCCTCGACGTCGCGCCATAGTCCGGGGCTGCGGAACCTGCGGACGGAAGGGGCCGAGAATATATAGTTCACACTCTCTACAATTGCGTCTAGGATGGTGAGGAACTTTTGTTTGTCTACTCGTCAAACAAATTGCTGTTGTTTCTGGTTAGGTTCCAAGGACAGGGACGAAGCGCGCAATGAACGCCTCGAAGTCGACGGTAAAATCAGCCGCAAAGAGATCCGGTATGTCACGCACCACAACGACCCGCTTCGCTTTCACCGGAAATCGAAGCGCCTCCAACAAGACGCCGCGGGAGATCAATCGCAACCTGGTCTTCAACCTGATTCGGACCCGCCAGCCGGTTTCGCGTGCCGACCTGGCGCGGCTCTCCGGCCTGCAGCGGAGCACAGTCTCACTCATCGTAGAGATTCTGATCCGCGAGCGGTGGATCTTCGAAGGATCGACGGGACGGCTGCCGCGCGGCCGGCGTCCGACCTTTCTGCACCTGAACGATCAGCGTGCCGTGGTTGCGCTGGATATTCATACCTCGCAGACGACGGTGGCCGTCGTCGACCTGGGCGGCAAGATTGTGGCTCAGAACATCGTGGTTCTGCCGGACGATCCGCGCAAGGCGGTGACCACGATCGTTCGGGAAGTAAAGAAGGTTCTGGCAAAGAACGATCGTTCCTTCGATGGGATTGGGATCAGCGTGCCGGGACGCCCTGAGCCCAACCCAGGGCATCCTGTGTTCACGCCCAGGCTCAAGTGGTCGGTGGTGGATTTGCAGACGCGGTTGCTGCGGGCGACCGGGCTGCGCGTGAAGATGGAGAATGTCGCGAACGGTTGCGTCCTCTCCGAGGTGTGGTTTGGGGACAGCGACGGCGTACACGACCTGGTGGTGGTGAATGTGTCCGAGGGCATCGGCGCCGGGATCTTCGTGAACGGGCGCATTCTGCGTGGCAAGGAAGGAATGGCGGGCGAGTTCGGCCACATTCAGATTGAGAGCGAAGGCCCTTCGTGCGCATGCGGAGGCACGGGCTGCTGGGAGAGTTTCGCGTCCAATCGTGCGGGACTCCGGTACTACCAGGAGATGAGCGGCAAGATGGCGCCGTCGTTTGAGGCGCTGCTTCGCCTGGCGTTGAGCGGCGATGCAGTGGCAGTCGCTGCGATCGAGAAGATGTCGCAATACCTGGGACGGGGCCTGCGCATGGTTGGCGCCGCGCTGGCGCCGACCGAGATTGTGGTGGTCGGAGAAATCACCAACGGATGGTACCTGTTTGGGCCGACGATTGAGGCGGAGATGAAACACAATTCGCTGCCGGGAAGTCCGAGGCTGCGGCCTTCGGTGGAAGCGAGTACGGCACGGTTGCGGAGCGCCGTTGCGCTGGTGATGAACGAAGGATCTCTGTAGAAGGAGTCGATATGTTCAGGTTTTCGCAATGCCGGTTGGCAATGTGGGGGATGGCCGCTTTTCTTGTGGGTGCGCCGTGTGCGCTGGCGCAGGGGACACAAGGGCAAAGTGCGGCAGCCACTGTCGCGGCTGCTGCTGCGCCGTCGCCTGTCGATCGGAATGCGGTGGGAGATGCCCCGGACGACCCGGGTCCGCTGGCGCATGATCTTTCCGCGGCGTTGAAGTCTGCGGACATTCGCGCGGCGATGAAGAAGGTTGGCGATTGGCAGCGTGGGGTGGCGCAGCCGAAGTTCAATCGTCAATGGACGTTTGCCGCGCTCTACGATGGCTTGCTTGCCGCCTCGGCAACGACCGGCGATCCGAGCTATCGCGACGCCGTGCTGAAGTTTGCCGAGCAGCAGCACTGGAAGTTGCTGAACGATCGCTTCCCCCACGCGGACGATATGGCGCTGGGGCAGGCGTATTTGGATCTGTATCTAGCAGACCCACCGGCTCGGCGGAAGCGGGAGAGAATCGCCGACACCAAGGCCATTCTGGACAAGCTGATTGTGCGGCCGGACGATGCGAGCAAGGATTTGTGGTGGTGGTGTGACGCTCTGTTTATGGCGCCGCCGGTGCTGGCTCGCATGTACGTCGTGACGGGTGATCGAAAGTATCTCGACTTCATGGATAAAGAGTGGGATATCACGACCAGTCATCTCTACGACCCGGCCGAGCATTTCTACTTCCGCGACAGCCGGTTCTTTACGCAGAAGCAGGACAACGGGCGCAAACTGTTCTGGTCGAGGGGCAATGGCTGGGTGATGGGTGCGCTGGTGAAGATTCTGGAGGTGCTGCCGCCGAACGATCCCGCGCGCCCCAGATATGTCGAGAAGATGCGCGAGATGGCGGCAGCAGTGGCTGCGATCCAGGGGCAGGACGGGCTGTGGCGCTCGGGGCTGCTCGATGCGGCGTCGTACGACCTGCCGGAGGTGTCGGGCTCTGCGTTCTTTACCTATGGCATCGCATACGGGATCAACCAGCACATTCTCGACCGGAAGCAATATCTTCCGGTGGTGGAGAAGGCATGGGCGGGGATGTTGACGCACGTGTACGCGGACGGACGGCTGGGCTCAATCCAACCGATTGACGGGCAGCCGGGCAAGTTCAAGCCTTCGGCCAGCTACGTGTATGGGGTTGGCGGCTTTCTACTGGCGGGCTCCGAACTGGATCGCCTGGCGAGCGCGAAGCCGTAGGGCGGGGTTAGGCGCGGAGGATGGGGTCCACCCAGAGTAACGGCTGACGGATGGGCATGTTGCGGATTACCTCAGGGACCTTGGGGTCGGGGTCGAGTCGCTGCCATGCGGCGATGTATTCGGGCCGGCCGAGCGATGCGCCGGCGAAGAGCAGGCTGGGGCGACGCGCGGGCAGGTCGTCGAAGTACTCGACATCCTTGGCGAATGGCCACTTCGATTTGTCCGCGATGTATGGAGCGACGAAGGCGACTGCATCGGCTACGCCTTTGCCGTTGGGCCCCTTGAACTGCCAGAGATTGTCCTTGGGCGTCGAGAGCGACTGGCAGATGCCGGCGAGCACGTCCGTATCAAACAGGCTGTAGCTGTAAGGCTTGGTGCGGGCCAGTTCGAGCGGCAGACTGCCGTCCTTGGCGATCTGGTCCGGGACGATGGCGTTCTTGAATCGGTCGCGGCAGAGGGCGGTGAGATCGGCGCGGTGCGCAAACTGCGCGAACTCCGCGGCCTGGAGCACCCAGCAGGTGCCGTGATTATTCTTTGCAGCCTCTTCCTCTTTGCCGTTGGCTGAGGTGGCCATCCAGTCGACGTAGGCGGCGAACCAGGCGCGGATGGGCTCGATGTAGGATGCGATGAGGCCGCCGGCGGCTTCCATTACGCGGAGGGCGCGGACGACCTCGACGAGGTGCAGCGTGTCGATGACGCCGGTGCCGCGGCCTTTGGTGACGCCGAAGATGGCCTGGGCGTACTCCAGGTTGGGGTTCATTTTGGTGGCGGGGTCGACGAACCACGCGAGCAAGTGTTCGAGGAAGTGGGCGGCGTAGCGCTTGTCTTTGGTGAGACGCCACGCTGCAGCGAGCGCGGGGGTGATCACACTGAGGCGGATCAGGGCTTCGCGGTTGTCGTTGAAGTTGGCCGGATTCGAGAAGCCGTCGCGGCGGATGTAGGGGCCACCGGGGTTTTTGGGGTCGGGCCACCAGTAGTCGCCCTCGGAGAAGTAGTCGTGCGGGCCGCCCTGGGTGCGGGGGCTGTGGGCCGCCGTGACAGTGATGGGCTGCTCGGCGAGGTAGCGTTGGGCAGCGCTGAGGATGCGGGCTCGGTCTACCTTTGCCACCAGGGAATACGTATCCGGAGGCGCAGCGGCCCACGCCGGCAGCGCAAGTGCTCCGGCGGCTCCGCCCACGCCGGTAAGGAAAGACCGGCGGGTGATCCGCGTTCCGTTGATGGCCGACAGTAAGTTCGAAGCTCGCATTATTTCCCCCCGGATTGTTTTAGACGCTGCCCCGCACCATGGTCAAGCTCCAACTTGATGCGCATGGAAGCCGCGATTGCGATCGGAGGTCCTGGCCGGACCCTGCGTGAGCAGCAGGTGCCCGGACCTGGAATTGCAGACGACGGACATTTCTCCAGAAAATTGTTTAGGATAGGGGCTGCAATGCCATTTGGTCCCCGCGGGTGGTGGTGGATCGGCAAGACTGGTCCACTTTCTCCCGGCGCTTCACTTTGAAGGATTGGATCGATTTATGTTGCCCTTGGACCCATCGGAATTCGACCAATCGGCGCTGCCGGTGGATGCCCAGGCAATTTTCGCGCAATTCGCGTCCGAGACGCTGTTCAACCTCTCCCCTGACGCGATTCTTGTGACTGACTCCAAAGGGATTATCCGGGCTGTGAATCCGCGGACCGCAGAGCTGTTTGGATATTCTCTGGATGAACTGATCGGGATGCCGATTGAGGGCCTTGTTCCGGCGCGCTTTCGCGGACGGCATCCTAGCCATCGGGAAAACTACTCGGCGCATCCGCGGACGCGGCAGATGGGTGCGGCATTGAACCTCTTTGCCCTGCGCAAGGATGGCAGCGAGTTTCCGGTGGACATCATGCTGAAGCCTGCCGATACGGGGACGGGCCCGGTAGTGCTGAGCTTTATCCGGGATGTGACCGAGCAGCGGGCCGCAACGGAAGCTCTGCGCCGCAACGATCAGCAGTTGCGATCAATTATTGAGGGGGTGCGGGACTATGCCCTCTACCTGCTGGATCGGGACGGCCACGTAATGACGTGGAACCCTGGGGGCGAGCGGATCAAGGGCTATACCGAGGAGGAGATCCTCGGCAAGCACTATTCGCGCTTCTTCACCCAGGAAGATCTTGATCTCGGCCGTCCGGAGGAATTGCTTCGGCTGGCGGCTGCGCGAGGGCGCATCGAAGTCCAGGGATGGCGGATTCGCAAGGACGGGTCCCGCTTCTGGACCGACAGTATATTGACGGCTGTCCGGGATTCCGCGGGCGAGGTGACGAGCTACGCCAAGGTGACGCGCGACTTTACGGACCGGAAGCGCGCGGAAGAAGCGTTCATGCTGCAACTGAGCAACGCGCTGCTGGCCAACATGGATGTACGCAAGTTGCTGAGTGCCATTTCGGCCAGTATCGGGGAGATGATCCCGCACGACGCCGCTACGCTTGCGCTGTACGATGCGGCGAACGATCAACTGATCGCGCAATTCCTAAGCGCCGACGAAGAGAAGCTTCGGGGTGAAATTCTGCTCCCCATCGAGGGTTCCCCTGCTGGACGTGCGTTTCGTACGCGAGAGCCGGTGTTGATTGAGAACATGGAGAATTCCTCGTTCCCGCCGGAGTCAATACGACACCTCACGTCGCTGGGGATGAAGTCCGGCTGCTGGGTTGCGTTGGTTCATCGTGGCGAAGTCGTCGGCACGATGATGGTTGCGAGCCGGATGGAAGCGGCGTTCTCCGAACGCGAAGCGGAGATGCTGATCGAAATGGCCGACCAGGTGGCGATGGCCGTGAATAATGCCATGGCCTTCCGGCAGATCCAGGAGTTGCGCGACCGGCTTGGGCAGGAGAAGAGATATCTCGAGGAGGAGATCAATCTCGAAAAACGGTTCGACGACGTGGTGGGTGAAAGCGTGGGGCTGCGGCGGGTGCTGCGAGAGATTGAAACGGTGGCGCCTACGGACGCAACCGTGCTGATCCAGGGTGAGACGGGGACAGGCAAAGAATTGCTGGCGCGAGCGATTCACCGCTTGAGCCCCAGAAGCGAGCGGACGTTCGTGAAGATCAACTGTGCGGCAATTCCGGCGGGGCTGATCGAGAGCGAGCTATTTGGCCACGAGAAGGGGGCGTTCACCGGAGCGATCGCGCGGAAGATTGGGCGGCTTGAACTGGCGCACGAGGGGACGCTGTTTCTCGATGAGGTGGGAGAGCTTCCACTCGATCTGCAACCCAAGCTGCTGCGAGCGCTGCAGGAAAAAGAGATTGAGAGGGTGGGGGGTAATCGGGCGATTTCAGTGGATGTGCGCCTGATTGCTGCGACCAACCGCGACCTGGCGCAGATGGTTGGGAACAAGGAGTTCCGCAGCGACCTGTACTACCGGCTGAAGGTGTTCCCGGTATTCTCGCCGCCGCTGCGCGAGCGCGCCGGGGATATTCCGATCCTGGTGCGGCATTTTGTGGATGCTCACAGCAGGCGAATGGGCAAGCATATCGAAACTATTCCGGAAGAGACGATGGCGGCGCTCGCTCGGTGGCAGTGGCCTGGGAATATTCGCGAGCTCGAGAATTTTCTGGAGCGTGCGGTTATCCTGACGCGCGGGCCGGTGCTATTCGTTCCCCTCTCTGAATTGGAGCTCGAAGAGGAGCAGGAGGGCCAGGATTGGGAAAGCCCAACGCTCCAGGCGGCCGAGAAAGAGCACATCCTGCGGGTGCTGCGCGAGGCCCAGGGACAGATCGGCGGGCCGAATGGCGCTGCAGCGCGGCTTGGCCTGAAGCGGACTACATTGAACTCCAAAATCAAGAAGCTTGGAATCGAGCGAAGTGACTATATGAAGTCGTAGTGACGAAATCTCGTCGTCGTCACTTCGTCACTTTCGTCGTCGCAGGTTAATCCACTTCGCACTTCGAGTACCGCAACTACTTCCCTTTTCAATTGGTTACAGGAATCGTCTCGAGTGCGGCCAACTTTGGCACGCGCCGTGCTTTTACGTATGGCATGGCGCAGGGATGAGCCAGCTTACGTTACGAATTTCGATAACACAAAACGAAGTATCGGTCGCAATCACACTCGAAGGCAGAATCGCCGGACCGTGGGCAACAGAACTGGGCCGCACGTGGTCGGAGTTGACGCCTCCCTTGGGCTCACGAAAGTTAGTCATTGATCTCCGCAATGCGACCTATGCAGATGCAACCGGGCTGGGAGTGCTTCGAGCGATCTATGCCGAGACATCGGCGGAGCTACTGACGAGCACTCCCTGGACTAAGTACCTTGCCGAAGAAATAACGCGCGGAAGCGAAACTCACGTTGAAGAGGAGCGGTGATATGCAAATGACGAACGATACGGTCAATCAAACGAAGTGCCGGACTCTCCGGGTTGGCGGATTCATTCAGAAGCTTTCGCCGGCGGCGCTTGCAGATCTCACCTCAATTCGCCCTGCCACGAACTACGATGCCGGAGAAGTTCTCTTCAGCGAAAAGCAGGAAAGCACCGGCGTCTTTCTGATCCGCGAGGGCCTGGTTCGGCTTTCGATGAACTCCAGCGATGGCAAGCGGCTGAGCCTGCGTGTCGCACGGACCGGCGAGGTGCTTGGGCTGACGTCCGCCCTGTTCGGGACGATGTGCGAGACCACGGCCGAGACGCTGTCTTCGGCGAAGATCATGCACGTTTCCGGAAGCGAGTTTCGCGACTTCCTGATGCGTCATCCCGAAGTGTACAAGCTGGTGACCGAAGAGGTGAGCCTACAGTACACGATGGCTTGCGAGCAGCTGCGGACGGTCGGACTGTCGTCCTCGGCTCCGGAGAAACTAGCCCGGCTGCTGCTGGATATGAGCGAGAACGGCCAGACGACCGAGCAGGGCACGCGCTTCCGGTTTATGTTGACGCACGAGCAGATCGGCGAGTTTATCGGTGCATCGCGTGAGACGGTGACTCGCACTCTGGGTTCGTTCAAGCATCGTCACCTGGTGGCATTCAATGGCCCGATGGTCACGATCCCCAACCGCCGGGCACTGGAAAACTGTGTCCGCGCCTAACGGCTGAATCAACCGGCGGGCTCACTCGGGATCCGCCGGAGCACTCTAAGTCCAATCATTCCAGCCGCGACCGAATAGGTGTCGCGGCTGCGTCGTCTGGAGGCACCAGGGGTGGTCCAGACAGAGCTGACACCGGGCATCTGCCTCCATTTGAACGATATTTGTTGCGGCTTTCGGCTGGTGAGCTGCGTCTCTACGCTATGGAGTCCGCTATGAAATTGTTTCTGCCTGCCCGCTGGGCACGCTTTTCTGCGTGCGCTTGCCTTTTCTTTTTAATGATGTCGCCGCGTATGCATGCGGCGCCCGCTGCTCCGGCCGCGGCGGCCCCTGTCACTGTCGTGGACAACGGCGATACGTGGACGCTGGATAACGGGATCGTGAAAGCGACCGTGCACAAGGGCACCGGAGCGATGCCTTCGCTGATCTACAAAGGCGTGCAGGTTATGCAGGCGAGCGGCGGAACGTGGGAGCACAATCCCATGGGCGCGCCGGTGCTGGTGAATTCGGTGTCGATCGATCCGGTGACGAACAGCGGGGCTCGGGCTGAAGTATCGATCAAGGGCAAGTCGAACGGGACCTTCATGATGACGCGGAGCGCTCCGGGCGGCGGCACGATGGTGGATATTGAGATTCGCTACTCGCTGGGGCGGGGCGAGAGCGGGATCTATGTGTATTCGATTTTGAGCCACCCGGCGTCGTATCCGGCGATGGGAGTGGGCGCCGAGGACCGCTACATTACCCGGCTGAACCAGGCGTTTGACTGGATCACGGTGGACAAGGATCGCAACATGCTGGAAGCAGCCCCCACGGACTGGGGCCAGGGCGTCGTGGTGCATGCGAAGGAGCAGCGCATTATGGCCAAGGGCGTGTACAAGAACTCGGTTGAGCACAAGTACAGCTACTCGGGCATGCAGTATGTCACCAAGGCGTATGGATGGTCGAGCACGACGCACCACATGGGCGCCTGGTTCATTAATCCGACGATTGAGTATCTGAGCGGCGGCCCTACGCGCATCGACCTGGATGCCCACTTTGGGGATAACGGAGATCCGGAGCCGATCATCCTGGATTACTGGCACAGCGGACACTACGACGGTGCGCGGGCGCAGATTCCGGCGGGCGAAGAGTGGACCAAGGTGGTGGGTCCGATCTACGTGTATGTGAACTCGCTGGACAATCCCAAACCGACGACACAGGCGGAGCTGGATACGCTGAAGGCGACCGAGGGGAATCCGACGGTTCCGGCAAGTTGGACGGCCAATGCCAACGCCTTATGGGCCGATGCGACGGCGCAGTGGAAGAAGGAGAACACAAAGTGGCCGTTCGACTGGGTGAAGGGTGTGGACTACGCGCCTCTGTCCCAGCGCGGCAATGTGACCGGGCAGCTTGTGCTCGATGATGCTCTGGCTCCGAAGGGCAGCTCGAAGAAACTGCCGCACCTGGTGGTGGGACTGACGCATGCGGATATCGATCCGGCGTCGATTCCGCGGCCGACGTTTGCAGGCTTCGCCCCTCCGGGAGGAGCACCGGGTGCAGGAGCAAACGGCGGGGCGCCTGCGGCTGGTTTAAGAGCAGCTCCGCCAGCCGGGGCAGGAGCACCTGCGGGTGGCGCGGGAGCAGGAGGAGGGCGCGGCGGCAGAGGTGGCTTCGCCTTTACACCGAATCCGGATGCGGGCAGCTGGATTCACGATGCGCGCTACTACCAGTTCTTCAACGATGGGACGGCGGATGGGAAGTTCGCGATCACCAAAGTGCGTCCGGGAACGTACACGCTGCATGCGACCGCGGATGGCGTGCTGGGCGATTTCGCCCAGGCGAACATCACGGTTGAGGCAGGCAAGACGATCGACCTTGGCAAGCTGGTGTGGAAGCCGGTGCGCTTTGGCAAACAGGTTTGGGAAATTGGCACCCCGGATCGCGCGGCCGAAGAGTTCCTGAAGGGCGATGGCCAGAATTTCTGGCTGTGGGGTTGGAATCTACGTTACGCGCTGTTGTTCCCCGACGGCCTGACCTACACGGTGGGAAAGAGCGATCCGCACAAGGATTGGTTCTTCGAGGAAGTGCCCACCGCGACGAACCTCTCGTTTCTGAATCCGGATGCGAAGGACCCGAAGAACCAGAGATTTGGATGGGTGAAGGCGGAGTCCCTGACGCAGTATCCGCAGACCGACCAGACGGGCCCATGGCGCGTGTATGGACGCGGCAAGGACACGGTGTGGACGATCAAGTTCAACATGGCTAAGCCGGAGACTGGCGTTGCCGCTTTGCGAGTCGGACTCGCGGGTGTCGACGGACTGCGCAACGGGTTGGCGGTGGCGGTGAACGGGCAGAGCGCGGGCGCGCTGGGTGATGGCAGCAACCCGGACAATCCGCGGCTGATTGGGACGAATGCCATTCGCTACAACACGGACAAGGGGCTGTGGCAGCAGCGGACGCTGAAGTTCGATGCTGCCCTGCTGAAGCCAGGGGAGAATACGATGACCTTCACGGTGCCGGCAGGCGATCTGCAGAGCGGCGTGGTGTGGGACTATCTGCGGCTGGAGCTGGACGAAAATGCCAAGCTTCCGGCCAAGCCCGCCCCGGCTACGACGAGCGGCGAATAGCCGGCTCGCCGATTGGTTGTTAAAAAACGAGTCCGTGCAGGAAGCTTGCCTTTCTGCACGGATTTCTCGCTTAACGGACAATGTGCTTCTTCAGCCTCCCAAGCGGCTACTTCGGGGACTTGTCGGAGATGATGCGGATGACCTGGTAGGTGGCAGGAGTGGTGTCCAGGTTGCGGATGGTGCGCTTGTCGTTGGGGGCCCAGTAGAGCATCGAGCCTGCGTTGACGCGAGAAGAGACGCCGTTGACCGTGATCTCGACCTGGCCGGATTTGAAGACGACGATCTCGTCGCCGGGGTCGAGCATGTCGACCGCGGTGGACTGGCCGGCGTTGAGCGTGGTGATGTGGCTTTCGAGCATGTTGAAAGTGAGCGTTGGCGAGTTGACGACGACGACGCGCGCACCGGTCGGCGTGGGCGTGGTGGCGAGCGAGTCGCAATCGAAGACTGAGGACGAGAGTTTGCCGGGAACGGCCTGCTCCGCGGCGGACTTGTCAGGGGTGGTGAGGGTGCGGTCCGTAGCGAAGACCATGACGTAGTAGGTGGCGGGAGTGGTGCCGACGTTCTTGAGGTTGTGGGGGTCGTGCGAGGCGAAGAAAAGAAGCGAGCCGGGGCCGGCAGCGTGCTTGATGCCGTTGATCTGGACCTCGAGGTGGCCCTCCTTGATGAGGATCATCTCCTCCCAGGGGTGGTGGTGGGGCGGGTGCGACTCCATGCCCGGGTTGAGGGTGGTGATGTGGGATTCGAGCTTGGGGAGGGTGGGCGTGGGGTTGTCGAAGACGGCTCGCGAGGAGCCGGCCGCGCTGGGCTTGGCGATGAGGGAGTCCCAGTTGACGATGGTGGAGTTGAGGACATTGGAGTGGGACGGCGGGGCGTAGGCCACGGCCACAGCCTGGGCAGTGGCAAGCGGGACGGCCGTGAGCAGAACGCAAAGGGCGAGCGATTTGATCATTTGGTGAACTCCTTGGGTGCGGGCACGAACCAGCTTATGCGTTTGTGCGAGGTTTGTGTCTGGCTCGATCGATGGAGAATCGTCGGAGGTGGGGCGGAGGGCAAATGGGGGGCTCTCCACTGCCCCTTCGACTCGGTACGCGCGCTCAGGTTCGGTCGAGTTGAAGCATCTTTTTTTGGGTGACGGACCCGGGGGTTGGGCCGGTTTTGACGGAGGAGTTGGGGCACGGCTATAGTTCTTTCGCATCCAGAAACAGTTTCAAAGAAGATACAGAGAGGTTGGCGTCATGATCAAGACGATCGGTGGTTCCCTGCTGCTTGGGCTGGCTGTTGGGCTGTACTGTGGTGCGGCGGCCGAGGCGCAGAAGGTGGAGAAGGTGACCGTGAATTCGCCGGTGACGCTGACGGACAACGGCGACTCGTGGACGATGGACAACGGGATCGTGAAGATGACCGTACTGAAGCGCAATGGGACGATCAAGATTGGCAGCCTGATGTATCACGGGGTAAGCATTGTGCCGAACCGGGGCGAGTTCTGGGAGAGCACGCCTGCGGGCGCGGTGACTACCGCAGTGACGATTGATCCCGCGGCGAATAGCGGCGAGCGGGCCGAGGTTTCCGTGAAGGGCGTGAATCCTGGCGGCAGCAACCCGGGTGCTGGTACACGGGGGACGAATGAATCACCGGACGCTTTCCAGGGACCGGGCGGGCCGCGGAACGGCGGGATGGACATTGAGGTGCGCTTTGCCCTGGAGCGAGGCACGAGCGGCTTCTACACCACGGCGGAGTACACGCACAAGGCGAGCTATCCGAACTCCGGGTTTGGCGAGAACCGGTTCATCCTGGAGTCGATGAACCCGACGTTCGACTGGCTCTCGGTGGACCAGGACCGCAACCTGCTGATGACCGGCCGCCCAGACCTGGGCAAGGGTGTGGTGGTTCATGCAAAGGAGCAGCGGATACTGTCCAGCGGCGTGTATGCGAATTCGGTGGAGCATAAGTACAGCTACAACGCGGTGATGTACAAGCTGAAGGCATGGGGATGGTCGAGCACGCAGGACCATATCGGGGTGTACTTCATCAACCCGAGCAATGAATACATTGGCGGCGGCGCGGAAAAGCTGGATCTGATCGACCACATGAGCGGGACGCTGCTGGACTACTGGACCTCTGGCCACTATGCGGGTGGTTCGGGAAACCATGTGCCGGCGGGCGAGGATTGGAAGCACGTGGTGGGGCCGATCTTTGTGTACTTCAATGCGCTGGATTCGGCGAAGGAAGCGACGCCGGCGGAGATGGATGCGTTCAAGGCGAGCTACGGAAGCGGCGATCCGGCAGTGCCGGCGGCGTGGCGGGAGAACTCGCTGGCGCTATGGAACGACGCGGTGGAGAAGTCGAAGGCAGTCAAGGCCGGGTGGCCGTATGCGTGGGTGAGCGGAGTGGACTATCCGCACAAGGAGGAGCGCGGGACGGTGTCGGGCCAGCTGGTGCTGACGGATGCGCAGGCGGCGAAGAAGACGCTACCACATCTGACGGTTGGACTAGCGCACCCGGACTACACGACCAGCGCGGGTGGATACACGCTGCGCTATGGCACGGGCGGTGTTGTAACGTGGCCGCATGATGGGAACTACTACCAGTTCTGGGTGGACGGCGCGGAGGATGGGAAGTTCACGATCGCCAATGTGCGTCCCGGCAAGTACACGCTCCACGCCTTTGCGGACGGCGTTCTGGGCGAATACGCGAAGACCGACATTACGGTAGAAGCAGGCAAGAAGATCGACCTGGGCAAGCTGAACTGGCAGCCGGTGCGGTATGGGAAGCAGATTTGGGAGATTGGCTACCCGGACCGGACGGCGGATAAGTTCTATAAGGGCGACGGCGCGAATTACTGGCTATGGGGCTGGCCGCTGCGGTACGGCGACCTGTTTCCGAAGGACGTGACCTACACGATCGGCAAGAGTGACTACAAGAAGGACTGGTTCTTCGAGGAGGTGCCGCACTCGACGACGGAGGCATGGAAGAATCCGGCGGCGAAGGATCCGCTGAACCAGCGATTTGGTTGGGTGAACAATCCAACCGGCACGCAGGATATGTGGCGTGACTGGGGCAAGGGCCGGGCGACGACGTGGACGGTCAAGTTCAATGTGGCAAAGGCGGTGAAGGGCGAAGGGGTGCTGCGAATCGCGCTGGCCGGTGCGGATGGAAACGGTGGACTCGAGATCGGCGTGAATGGGCAGGCTGTGGGAACGCTGCATCCGGTGGGGACGAATGCGTTGCGTTACAACACGAACAAGGGCGTCTGGTATCAGTACGTTCAGACGTTCGATGCGGCGCTGTTGAAGCCTGGCGAGAATGCGGTGACGTTCACGGTACCCGCGGGCGACGTTACTTCCGGAGTGGTTTGGGATTACCTGCGGCTGGAGTTGAACGACGGCAGCAAAGCGTATCCGCAGGTGCCGGGGAGTGGCCGGGCGGATGCCACAGGTGAGGTTGCGTCCAAATAGGCAGGCGGTGCGTCCAACGAGCGGATGGATTCGGACTCGACGCCGGGCTGACCGGTGCGCGAGGTGTTCCCGGATCCAGAGCGCCGTCCTGCGCGGCCTGTACTGGGTCTGCGCCAGCGAAGAGGCGGTTCAACCGGGCGCGAAAATCGGCGTATCGGCATTCCTGATTTCGGGTATGCTGTAGCGCAAGATCGCTTTTGCGAAACAAATTTTTCCCGCGGACGGGCCACTCCAACGGACGGGGACGTGGACATGAGTGGAAGTCGACGGGATTTCCTGCAGAATGCCTTGATGAGCGGAGCGTTTGCTCCGCTGTTGGGAACGGCGTCGGGCAGCCGTTTCTTTGCGAGCATGATGGATGCGGCCGGCCAGGGCGGGTCGCAGGCACAGGGTGCTCACGATTCGGAGAAGTTCTGGAGCAGCTTTGGAGCGGCCGTGAATTCGGCGCCGGAGCCGGGTGGCCGCACTCGCGGGCTGTTCTCGAAGAAGAAGCCGGATACAAGCGCGGGCGCGCTGGACCGGCAAATCGATTTCTTCCATTACGACACGAAGAACAATACGATGCGGTTCGCGACCAGCATTGAGCCGAAAGAGTTGATGGACTACCACGGCGACGTGCAGGCGAGCCTGGCGGTGAACGGGTTCCGCATGGCGGCGGAAGATCGCACGCAGTTCCAGCAATTGCAGTCGGCGCAGTTGCGCATCGATGTGGTGCAGACGAAATCGCTGATGCAGAATCTGCTGGATCCGATGGCGTGGACGTCGCTGGCGTCGCTGTTTCCGGACGACTCGGGCAAGCTGCCTCCGATGCAGAACCTGAGCTTCGACCCGGGAGCCGCGTCCCAGAAGATGAAGCAGGTGATTCTGCCGGGCGGTTCGGGACAATGGGCGGTAAATCTTTCGATGGCACACAAAGAGTCGGCGCTGTGCAGTGTGTTGAAGATGGTCACCAGCGCAGCGGGGAAGTTCGCGCCGATTGTGGGTCTGCCGCAGATCGGCATCGAGGCGCTGCAGGGATTCAGCAGCCTGTATGGCGCGTTCGAATCGCGGACGACGTTCCTGATCAACAGCTTCCCGCAACTGGCATTTGCAACGCAGCAAGCGCGCACAGCGGCGGAGACCCAGCAGGGCGTGAATCTGGTTCCGGGCGACTACATTCTGGTGCCGCATGCGTTCACCGACCAGTTGAAGCCGCATCTGGACGATGTGGAGTTGCGGCAGGGATACCTGGTGCCGAAGGGTTCACCAACGAACACGTCGGTCATTGACCTGGCGCTGGGACTGAAGCCGGATATTACGTACCTGTCGGCAACGTTTGGGCTGAAGCCGATTATGCCGGCGGCGCTCGGTGCGAATCCGAGCACGACCTAATGTGAAGCGGGGATTCCCATGAAGCGGTTCGTGGTTGTTGCGAGTCTGTTGCTGTGTCCGCTGATCGCGGCGCAGGGGCAAGCCCGGCGTGCGCTCATCCTCGGCATCGACACGTATCAGCCTGCGGGCACCACCGCACAGCACGACAAGACCTGCACCTATGGGCGATGCGAACTGGGGAGCTTTGAGAATCTGCAGGGCGCGGTGAACGACGCGCAGTCGATGGCCGACGTGCTGACCGGGCCGAAGTATGGGTTTCCCGCGGATAACGTTGTGCTGCTGACGAATCCGGCGCCGCGCCAGAACCGGCCTGGCATGGTGGTTCTGCCGGCGGACCATACGACGCGGGATGGCATTCTGGCGGCGATGAAGAAGTACATCGTGGACGTGCCGCAGCGCGGAGACACGGTGGTGTTCTACGACGCGAGCCACGGTTCGCTGCGCGTGAACACCGCAGGCGAGAAGCTGACGGTGCGCGACGAAACGGGCAAGCTAGTGAATGTGGACAGCACGCTGGTTCCGTCGGACGCATACAAGGGCGGCTACGACATTCGCGA
Organism: Acidobacteriaceae bacterium; assembly: GCA_036498865.1. Classification (GTDB taxonomy): domain Bacteria; phylum Acidobacteriota; class Terriglobia; order Terriglobales; family Acidobacteriaceae; genus Edaphobacter. The sequence goes on from DASYEU010000055.1 coordinate 22,294, forward strand.
TCGCGAAATGACGCGCATCTTCAACGCCGCTCTGGATAAGGGTGTTCACCTGACGGTGATCTTCGACAGTTGCCACAGCGGCGGCTCGACGCGTGGGCTGGCGACGAGGCGGCAGAGATCATTGCCGTACGATCCGCGCCCGGTAAACGATCCGCCGGACAAACTGTCGAACGGCGAACGACGGCCTCCCCCTACGGAGCGCACGGATAATCCGGCACTGGTGTTTGCAGCGGTGCAGCAGGATCAGCAAGCGAACGAGGCCGATCCATCGGCGGAGATGCCGGAGGCGCATGGCGCCTTTACGGCGGCCCTACTGGAGACACTGCAGGTGCTGCCGGCGGATGCTCCGGCGTCGCTGGTGTATCAGCGGGTGAAGGCAATTCTGGAGGGAAGCGGGACGCCGGACCAGGAGCCGGACCTGGATGCGAGTGCGACGCGGCGAGCGCAGCCTCTGTTCGGCGGAGTGGGAGCGGCGAAGGCGGACAAGGTGCGGACTGCGGCGCTGAAGGTCGACACGGATGGGAGCGTGTGGCTGGACATTGGGATGGTCTCGGGCATTGGACCGGGCAGCGAATTTACGGCGATTACGAAGAGCGCGGATGGCGTGGCGGCGACACTGCGGATCGACAAGGCGCTGGGCGTGGCGCGGTCGAGCGCGACGATTGTGAACCCGGGGGGCGCGCAGGTGCGGGTGGGCGACGTGTTCGAGCTGAGCAAACTGATGCCGGGACAGTCGAACCCTCTGCGATTCTGGATCGGAGGGTCGAATTTGTCGGGAGCAGAGATCAAGGCTGCGACGGAGCAGGTGAAGGCTTCCGGGGTTGCGACAATTTCGGATCCGGCGGAAGAGGCGTACACCGATGTGCTGAGCTGGAATGGCTCGGCATGGATGCTGCGGCACTTTGGCACGGACGCCATGGCGGCAGAGCACGAGCACTCGTTCGTCAGCTTTGAGAAGAAGGCTGCCGGGCCGACGGAACTGGGCGCACACGTCTCCGGCGACGCGCTGAAGGCGCACCTGGCCCCGAAGGCCGTGGTGTGGGTGAACCTGCCCGCGCCACGGGAGCTTGCTGAAAAGCTGAAGCTGGGCGACGCGAGCAGCGAAGCGCAGGCCACTACGACTATGGCGGATGCGAGCTATGTGCTGGCTGGCTCGCTGGTGAAGGGCGAGGCGAGCTACACGTGGTTCCACAAGAATGAGTCGGGGGTTGTGCCGCATCCGGCGGTAGTGCCGGATCATAGTCCTGGCTGCTCGACGACCTCGCCGTATCCGGTGCGCAGCGACTGGGTGGCGGCGGGCGACGGCGCGGACCTGTCCACTGCGGCGGAGAAGCTGAACACGTACTCCATGCGGCTGGCGAAAGTGCATGGATGGCTGCAGCTCGCGAACAATGCCGTGGCGGGTGCGTCAGAGGCAAGCTACTTCAAGCTGATTTTTGTGCCGGCGACAGGCACAAATCCGATCGATACCAACAGTCCGGTGCGGCAGGATGACCGGATGCGGTTGGCGCTGGAGTCGAACAGCGTGGTGAAGGATCCGCGCTGGGTCTACATTCTGGACATCGACTGTCATGGGGCGGGGAGCCTGGTGTACCCGCAGAACAATTCGGAGAACCAGTATCCGAGCGCGGGCGATGTGGACAGCCCGATCATCCTGCGCAATGCGCCGACGTTGAAGGTGGGGCCGCCGTATGGGGTCGACACACTGGTGCTGCTGAGCACGGCGCAGCCGCTGTCGGACCCGTCGGTGCTCAACTTTGAAGGCGTGACACGTGGCGCGACGCGCGGGGTGGAGTCGCCGCTGACGCAGCTTCTCTCCAGCGCGAGCAGCGGTACGCGTGGGCTTGGAGCCGAGGTGGAGGTGCCGACGATGTGGGGCATTGAAACGAAGAGCCTGAGGACGCTGCCGAAGGCTGCCGCTGGGCATTGAGCTGCAGACAGAATACAAATCACAGAGAACACAGAGGAATAGAGGGAGCCCGGAGAGGTTCGCTGGCTTCCACCTGCGACATCTTTGTTCTGTTTATTCCCAGTGCTGGTGCGCGTCGCCGCCCTGGCCGATGTCGATGACGAGAGTGCTGTTCTTGCAGGAGTGCGTTGCGGAAAGCTGGTAGATGGCCTGTTTGGAGAGCTTGTAGGGTGCGTCGTTGATGGCGAACTGCAGCAGCAGCGGGCCTTCGGGAGCTTTGAAGCCGGCGATCCCGTCCTGGATGGTGGTGGACTGATCGAGTCCGTTGGCAAGCAGTGTGTAGGAGCGCGAGACGCTGTGCTTGTAGTTGTAGGTGATGCGCGTATGCACGTCGCAGGGCCCTGACGGTGCATTCCCAGCATCCACAATCTCGGTGGAGCCTTTCTTCACGAAGCCTCCGAGGTGCACGGATAGGGTGTCGCGGACTTGTTCCGCGAGATGGCTGGCGGTCTTGCCCATCGGCGACTTCTCCCAGTCACTGGAAGGCGACATGGCGGAGAGGCCGTACCTGCCGGATCGATCGTTGACCGACGAGGTGAGGATGGATGATCCCTTCTCCAGCCAGGCGTTCTTGGACTTGATGGTATCGGAGACGGTCCAGGTGCCCTTGTTGTCACCCGTGCGCGCATCCAGCAGCGAGATTTCGACGCTGATGGCGAAGCCGCCGTTCTTATCGGTGGCGACCGTGGGCTTGAGGGTAGAGATGAGGAGCAGGTCGAGTTCGGGCCGGTCCTGCACGTACTCGGTGAGCCAGCTGGCGTCGAGCGGCGTATAGACGCCACCGGGGCTGAGCAGCGAGGCCACAAACTGCTTGTTGCCCATGAGGTCCTGGTACATGAAGAGAGTGAGGTGCTGAGTTACGGCTTCGCCGAACTCGTCGCCGCCGGCGTCGAAGACAGGAGCGATGCCGACGGCGATCTTCTGCGCCGGCATCGGAGCCGCGAGTGCAAGGACTGCTAGCCCAACTGCGAGTGCGCGGAGTCTCATTGGCCGCCTGTCTTCTTGGGTGCGGTGCGAGCCTTGGCCGGCGTTGCCGCAGGTTGCGAGACTTCGACCGGTTGCGGTGTCACCGACGAGCCGACTGCGGACGAGATAACCTGCGGACCGGTGAGCGGGGCGGATACGCCGGAGGAGTTGATGCGGATGGCCTCCACGTTCTTGGTCGAGACGACGGCAGCGGGTGCGGCGTACCAGTTGGTGTCGCCGACGAGCGTCAAGTAGTCGTAGAGGATGGCCATGTTGGTGGGCAGTGTGCCCATGTGCTCGCGCTGGTAGAGGGCGACGTAGGCTTCGATCTCGTTCTTGATTTCGCCCTTGTCGCCGTTCTCGCCGATGAGATGGAGCGCGTGCTCCAGGTGCGGATCGGGATAGGCTCCGCGGACTCCGTCGTACTGGATCGCCTTCATGAAGTGCTCTTCGGCCTGAGTGCGGTCTTCGTTGGTGCGCGCGGTGAGCGAGATGATCTTGCCCAGGTAGAGTTGCGCGCGGGGATCGTTGGATCGCAATTCGACGGCTTCTTCCAGGTTATCGCGTGCCATGGCGAACAGGTCGTAGTCGATGGCGATGATGCCGTTATCGCGCTTGAGCGCAGCGACGATGAGGGAGAACTCGCCGCTGGATCCGGTGAGGCCTGCCGCCTTGAGCTTCGTCTCCCACTGCGTCTTGAAGTCGCCAGTGAGCACGGTCTGGATGTGGGCAGTGCGGGCCTTCATGCGGCTTTCCTTGGCCATGAAGCCGAGGCCGATGCGCGGATCGCGCGAGGCCTCCGCCTGCAGACGTGCGTATAGCCGCGGCGCCTCGCGGACGTCGTAGCCCTGATTGAGCATGTAGTGGAGCGATTGCTCGTCGGCTTCGTTCTCGTAGATGTCGCCCCACTCGGTGACGGTATTGTGGTCGCGGAAGATGAGGGGACTGCTGGCGAGGCCACCGGCGAGGCCAATGATGCTGCCTGTGAGTGCGCCGTTCCAGCCGCCTGCGATGCCTCCGAGACCGCCCGTGGCCAGGGTGGTTACCGCGGTGAGGACCGCGCGCTTCTCCTTGACCTCTTTCTCCTTCTCGGCATTAAGTGCGGGCTCGAGAATGCCCATGCGCACGATGGAGTAGGCGTGGTTCTTCTCGACGTGGGCGATCTCGTGGCCGAGAACGTAGGCGAGCTGCGCCTCGTTATCGAGCATGGAGACCATGCCGGTGCTGACGAGAATGGTGCCGGTGGAGAGCGCTTCCGCCTTCGGGATGGGATCGAGCTCGAGCTTGAAGGAGTAGACGTTCGGCGAGTCCTTGGGGACGAGGCGCTGACCGATGGCGTTGAGATAGCGCTGCAACATCGGGTTGTTATAGAGTTGCCCGTAGTGTTCGCGGAAGGTGGCGAATTCGGGGCCCGACATGTCGGAGAAGTGCGCTGTCGAATTGATGTTGTAAGCGAAGTCGATGTCCGCGCGACGCTTTGCGTCCCAGGCAGCCAGAATGGCGTCTTTGATTTCAGGACGCTGCTCGATCTCCGCCATTTTCTTCTTATCGGAATCGGAGAGTTCCGGCACCTTCTCGGGGTTCGATGTAGGCTTTTGGGCCGCGGGTGCGTCTTTCGCCTTCTGGGCGAAAGAGGAAGGAGAGTCGAGTGAGAGCACACAGAGGGCGCAGAGAAGCAGGGATACCTGGGAGAAGGTCCGCATCGAGATGCTCCAGTGAAGCTTAATTGGACGAAATGGGCCTGTGGGGGAGAGATGTAGTTTAGGACCTTGGCGACACCGTGTCAAAACAAAATCTAAGGTAGATTGGGGCTTTCTCTACAGTGCGGGGTACGTTCGTTATGGCGATTCGCGGGGCGTTGGTGACCATGGTTTGGACGGCGCTGCTCTCGTTGGGAGGGGGCGCGAGTCAGCCGGCCCCGACCAATGAGCCCTGGCTTGAGCTACCCGATACGAATCAGCGAGTTGCAGTGAACAGCTCGGTCACACTCGACGCTGCACCGGGTTCCGTGCAGCAATTAGTGCTTCGGATTCCGTCGGGCGGGCCGAGGATCAACTACGGATCGATCCATACGAAAGTGAATACGGAGTCCGCCGACGTGGCGATGAAGAGCACGAACGGACTCGATGGATTTGCGCTTCACCTCGACTTGAAAGGCGCGGGCGGATTCCCGATGCAGCCGGGGCGGAACTCGGTGGAACTGGAGTTCAAGGACGAGTTCGGACGGCAGAAGTACTTCAATTTCCTGATGGAATTTGGAAGTGAGTCGGGCCCGGCAGGCCGCGGGTTTGAGACGATTCCCGGCAAGCAGGTTCCGGAGAAGAGGGCGGGGCGGCTGTTTGCTGTAGTGATTGGAATCTCGCACTATGCGAAGGGTGGAGATCAGCAGATCAACGATCTGCAGTATGCGGACCGCGACGCGACGGCGATGCTGGATTTTCTGAAGTCTCCGGCGGGCGGCGGGGTAAAGGACGAAGACGCGCTGCTGCTGCTGAACCAGGACGCGACGACGCAGTCTGTGCGGCATGCGCTGTTTACGTTTCTGACGAAGCCGCAGGAACAGGACACCGTGGTGATCTACATTGCGGGGCACGGTGCGCCCGATCCGATGGACCCGCGGAACCTGTACCTGATTACTGCGGACGCCAAGGCCGACGACATGGGCGGTACGGCCTTTCCGATGTGGCAACTGCAGGATGTGTTTGAACGCGTGCTGAAGGCGAAGCGAGTACTAACGTTTGCCGACACGTGCCACAGCTACGGGTTTAGCGGGATGAGGGGCGGGACGGGTACGCAGCGCACGAATAATCTGATCAACCAGTACCTGCAGCGCTATGCCTCCAAGGGGCAGAGGGCGGTGATTACGGCGAGCGACATCAGCGAATCGTCGTTTGAGGACGCGAAGTGGGGCGAGGGCCACGGGGTGTTTACGTACTTTCTCCTGCAAGGCTTGCAGGGCAAAGCGGATGCGAACCACGACGGCGTGGTGACCGCGGGCGAGTTGTTCGCGTATCTGCGGCAGGCTGTACCGCAAGCGACCGGAGGCAAGCAGAATCCACGGGCGGTCGCGGGCATTGACAGCAGCCTTACTGTGAGTACGTTGGCACGGACGAAAGCGCGGCTGGAGGTTCCAGCGCTTCCTGCGGCGCGTTAGGCGACGTACGCAAAAAGACCGGCGCCCCGCTTGAAGCGCTCGATCGGCTGGGCGAACATTTGCCACCTAATTGGTTTCTTAAGGGTCTAAGATTGATGAGAGGGGTGTGGGTCCGGGCGCTGCGACGTTCGGAGGGTATCCAGTAGAGTCCCCTGGCCGCAAGAGGACCAATGAACGCACGCTGGAAGACTAGGTTGAAGGCGCTTCCCCGGATTGCGGCCGCTGCGCTTTACATAACGCTGGGCGCGGCCGGCACGCCTTGCCCGGCGCAACGCGCATCTAGTCCCGGGACCCAAATCACTGTAGTCGATGATGCGTCCCAGCCGGTGGCGGGAGTTGCGATCGATGTGCGCGATTCCGGCGGATTGTTGAGCACGTGGACGACTGACGCCGAGGGGCATGCGACGGTTCAGTGTGCAGCACATCCGCCATGCACCGCGACGGCGAAGCTGGCTGGCTTCCAGACGGTGCAGATTCCGGTTCAGGAGGGTGACGCCGATCTGACGGTCCACCTGAACAAGAAGCTGGCGCATACCGAAGAAGTGACCGTGAAGGCGGAGGGTGGCGATCCGTTAGCGGTCGAAGAGACCGGGCAGAGCAAGCTCGCAGTTGCGGAAGCAACCCAGACGCCGCTCCATCCTGCCACGCTGGCGGACGTGCTGCCGCTGGTGCCGGGCGTGGTTCGTTTGCCGGATGGGCAGGTGAGTATTGCGGGGTTGGGCGAGCAGCACAGCGTGCTGATCGTGAATGCAGTGGATGTGACCGATCCCGCGACCGGCAGCTTCGGGCTGAGCGTCCCGGTGGACAGCGTGCAGACCGTGAAAGTGCTGCAGTCGCCATACCTGGCGGAGTATGGCAACTTTACGGCGGGTGTGGTGACTGCGGAGACGCGGCGCGGCGGAGACAAGTGGGACTTCAGCCTGAACGATCCATTGCCGGAGGTGCGCATTCGCAGCGGCCACCTGGTGGGCCTGCGAGCGGAAACGCCGCGACTGAATCTGAGCGGGCCGCTGATCAAGAATCACCTCTATGCGCTGGAGGCGTCCGAGTACCTGATGCACAAGGACCCGGTGCGTACGCTGCCCTTCCCGTTCAACGAGTCGAAGTCAACTGCGTTCAACTCGTTCACCCAGTTCGATGTTCCGCTGACGGCGACGCAGACTCTGACTGCTGCACTGCATTTTGCGCCGCGCACGATTGAGCACATGAATCTGAATTACTTCGATCCGCAGGGCGTAACGCCCAACGCGGACTTCCACGAAGATACCGGCACGCTGACTCACCGCATTGGATTCGCCGGGGGGTTGCTGGCCAGCACGTTCGCGTATACCCGCGTGGTGACGGTTGTGACGCCGCAATTGCCGGGTGAGATGACGCTGAGTCCGGTGGGGGATGCGGGCAACTACTTCAGCCAGCAGAATGGCGACGGTTCGCGCGCGCAGTGGATCGAGACATGGACGCCACGGGTGCTGCACTGGCACGGTGAGCATGCGCTCCAGACCGGTACGGTGCTGGCGCACGCGGAGGATTCAGGAAGCGTGTTTGGGCGAACGGTGCATCTGACGGACGCAAATGGGCGTCCACTGCAGGACATCGCATACAGCGGCCAGGGGAGCTACGATCTCTCCGATATGGAGCCAGCCGCGTACTTCCAGGATCACTGGACGGCGACCAAGCAACTTGCTTTCGATGCGGGCGTCAGGTGGGAGGCGCAGAGTATTGCTTCGACCATTCGTGTTGCGCCACGGGCGGGGTTTACATGGACTCCTTTCAAGGGGTCGGCGACAACCGTGCTGCGCGGAGGGATGGGCGTCTTCTACGACGAAGTGCCGCTGAACGTGTATGCGTTCCGCAGCTACCCACAGCAGACGGTGACGACCTACGATGCGGCCGGGAATGTGAGCGATGGTCCGCGGCTGTTCTACAACTTCATCAACACAGATCCGAATCCTGCGTTTCCACTGATTGACCAGGAAGCGTCGAGCGGCAATTTCTCGCCCTACTCCTTGTCGTGGACGGTTGAAGGCGAACACAGTCTGCGTTCGTATGCGACGGTCCGCGTGCGTTACATGGAGAGCGACCGCAGCGACCAGCTAACTCTGCGGTCCGAAGTGACGCCCACGCTGAACGCGCTGGTGCTGGCAGGTTCGGGCAGCGGACACCTGCGGCAGTTGGAGTTCACGAGCGGCATTGGATCGAATGAGAGCCGGCGGCTTTACTTCTCGTACGTGCGGCAGTATTCGCGCGGGACGATGACTGACGTTACCGGCTATCTGGGAACCTATCGGTATCCTGTGGTGCGATCTTTGGACCAGGCGAGCACGGCCGGTGAGATTCCGAATCGCTTTCTGCTATGGGGAACGATCGCGCTTCCCTATCGAATTCGGATCGTGCCGCACATCGAGTATCGCGATGGATTCGCATATCAGCCGACGAATGCGCTGCAGCAGTATGTCGATCTGTCGCAGGGACCACAGCCCCGCTATCCACGGTACTTCTCGGCGAATGCGCGCGTTTCGAAGGACCTGAACCTGGGGACGAAGCATGCGATTCGGCTGGCGTTGAGCGGCATTAACCTGACCAACCACTCGAACTACCTGCAAGTCCACAACAACATGGGCGATCCGCAGTACGGAACTTTCTTCGGGAACTATGGACGACACCTGCTGGTGGATTTCGACTTTCTTTTTTGAGCCGCGAAGCCGATGTTCGCAGGCTATGATGTTCCTTGACGCGGATCGATGTCCGGGCGCAAGAGCATGCTCGCCCACCGGCCTTCGAGTCGTACACACCATGGGGCCGGTTTCCGCATGAACGACGACGAACTGATTCTGGTCACCGGCGCTACCGGCTTTCTGGGCGTGCAATTGGTGCGGGAGTTGCTGGATCGCCAGCCCCACGCACGACTGGCGCTGCTGATTCGCGACCGGCCGGGAGAGTCGGGGCAACAGAGGGCTGCAGGGATTGTGCCTCCGTCGGAGCAGGCGCGGGTGCAGGTGTACTCGGGCGACGTGAGCCATCCAAACTGCGGCCTGGATGCGGCGACGTACGAGCGACTGTCGGAGGAGACGACGCGCGTCATCCACTCGGCCGCTACAGTCCGCTTCGATCATGGGCTGGAGGAGGCGCGCAGCATCAACGTGGAGGGCACGCGGCGTGTGCTGGACTTTGCGGCCGGTGCGCGGCAGTTGCGGAGCCTCGCCTACGTGGGTACGGCCTACGTGGCGGGCGAGCGGACCGACCTGGTTCGCGAGGATCAACTGGTTGTGGGCCAGCGCTATCGCAACACGTACGAACAGACCAAAGCGGAGGCGGAGACGCTGGTGTGCTCCTACCTCGGTTCTCTGCCCGGTATGATTCTGCGGCCGAGCATCATTGTTGGCGATTCGCAAACCGGCGTGACGTCGAGCTTCAAGATGCTGTATTGGCCGCTGAAGATCTACTCGCGCCGACTGTGGCGCACGGTGCCCGGGTACCCCGACGCGGTGCTGGATATTGTGCCGGTGGACTTTGTAGCGACCGCGGTTGCTCTGCTGACATTCGACGAGGCTGCGCTGGGAAGCACGGTGCACTTGTGCGCGGGGCCACGTGGGAGCGCTACCATTCAACAGATCGCGCAACATGCGGCGGAGTTCTTCCGCGTGCCGGAGCCGCGCTATGTGGATCCGAAGTTCTTCTTCGCGCTGGTGCGGCCGATCCTGTCGCTGCTATTGCGTGGCCCCAAGCGCCGAGTGTTCGACGATGGCGGCGTGTATCGCGACTACTTTACGATGCGCATGCAGTTCGACACCAAGAATGCCGAGCGGCTGCTGGGACCCGCTGGTGTGCGGCCACCGCATGTGCTGGACTATCTCGACCGCCTCTTTTACTACTGCGTGGCCAGTGAATGGGGCCGCAAAGCATTGCCTGTCGAATGAACCTGATTCAGCGTATACGGCTCTCGCGTGACCGCAAGGTAACGGTCGCGAATGTTGTAGATGAATTGCTGCGGCGCGGGGATCGTGAGGTCTCCGTTGAAGAGGGAGGGGCGTATTTCCTCTCGCAACTGCATGCGGATGTCTGCGCAATCGATGCGTTCCTGAGGCGGATGGTGGGGTTGCGGCCGGGGCAACCTGTGGCGATTTATCGCAGCAACGACCGGATGTGCTTTCGCTGGTTTCTCGCGATCGTGCGAGCTGGCGGGATCGCGGTGCCACTGAACCCGATGCTCTCTCTGGCGGAGGTACGACGGATACTGACGGATAGCGGCACGGACATCGTCGTAACGGACAAGATCGTCTTCGAGCGCAAGATCGGGAATCGCTCAGCGCTGCAGGTGCGAACGTGGGTCCAGGCGGACGACGAAGTGGAGACGCTGGATGGGTTCGTGCGCGCGGCGGCGGTTGGAGAGGCATTTCCTCCGGCTGCAATCGATTCGGCCGCAACGGTGGCGGTGTTTCACACCTCGGGGACCAGCGGCTTTCCGCAGGGAGCAGCACTTTCGAGCCGGGCGTTGCTGGGGGCGCGTGCGTCGACCGTGTTGACCGGGTTGCTGCTGGGGCCGAAGGACCTCGCTTTGGTTGCGCTGCCGTGGTCGCACATTATGGCGGTGAGTATCGCACTGTATGGGTTGATGGCTGGCATTCGCGGCTGTTTTCTCGATCACTTTGAAGTGACACGTGCCGTGGACCTGGTGGAGCGTCACGGCGTGACTGCTGTGGTGGGCGTACCGGTGATGTTCGCGCGGCTGGTGAACAACAATCCGGAGCCGGCGAGGCTGGCGAGTGTGCGCGTGTGGCTCTCGGCGAGCGATCATCTGCCGACTGAGGTTCGGCAACGGCTGCGGCAGTTCGGCGCGTTGGTACGGTTGCCCGGCGGGCGGCGGGTGGCGCCGGTACTGTTGAACGGCTATGGCATGGTGGAGTTAGGAGGCCTGGCGATGATGGGGATTGAGACCTCGTTGCTGCCGAACAGCGGCGACGTGTACTTCCCTGTGCCGCCGTTCCGCATCCGGGTAGCCAGTGAAGATGGGCGGGCGCTGCCGGCGGGAGTTACAGGCGAGTGCCAGATCCGGCGGCGAGGACTGGCGCCCCACTACTGGAAGCGCGAAGGCACGGACCGGGGCCTGCTGACGAGTGATGGGTGGTTGCGCACGGGTGACCTGGCGACGAGGAATCGATTCGGGATGATCCGGCTGGTGGGGCGGATGAAGGATGTGATCAAGTCCGGCGGCTATTCCGTATATGTGCGCGAGTTGGAAGAAGCGATCACGACGCATGCGGCAGTGGCGCGCGCAGCGGCATTTGGCCTGCCTCATCCCGAGAAGGGCGAGGTCCCGGCTGCGGCAGTAGAACTCCTCGAGGGTTCGTCGGCGAGCGAGGAAGAACTGCTGGAATGGTGTAAGCAGAATCTTGCGGCTTATAAAGCGCCGCGGCGAATATGGATTCTCGATGCCGGCGGACTGCCGCAGAATCATACTGGCAAGCTGTTGCGACGGGTGCTGCAGGAGCGGTTTGCCGAACAAATGGTCTGACGATTATTTGCCGGCGTCGGGAACGGCGGCCTGCGGCAGGCCTTCGGGCGTGAACAGCTTCTCGTCGAGGTTCGTGTTGAACTTCACCTCGTCGATACGCAGCACGGTCCGTGTTCCTTCGCGCACCGTGCTGATCTCCGTATTGCGCGCGCCCCAGATGCCCTTTTCGCGCTTGAGGTCGGTAGCATGGAGTACGCGCACCTTCTGCCCCTGGGCGTCGTACATCTCCGCGAAGAGAATGACTGGGGCATCCTGTGCCACCCAGTAGTAGACGAACTTGTACTGCGAGCGCGACGAATCCTCGGGCGTTGCTTCCACCTTGTAGGTCTTGTGCCCGTCCATGGTTTCGGTGTCGCCCAGCAGCCTGTAGGAGAAGTCGTCGAGCACGCGTTCACCAATGTCCTCGAACGTGAAGTCGGTACCAATGAAGCGCGCGGTGCGCTCCTGCTCGGCAACGGTGCGAACGCGCTGGGTTGCTGGGGTGTACATGTACTGGCGCACGGACGCTGCATGCTGATTGACGGATAGAAGGGCTACGCCGCGAATCTCCTTCGGCGCCGTAAAGACGACCAACGTTTTGCTGTCTCCGGGCGAACCCAGGCGACGGTAGGTGAACTCTTTCTTTGTGCTGTGGCCCTGCGCATCGTAGATCTGGAAGCTGGCCCGCATGGAGATGTCGTGGCTGGTGTCCTGACGGTATACGCCTTCCATGATCGTGCGGGCGCTGGGAGCGTCAGCCGCGAACATCGGCGTCTGCGATGACAGCAGAGCGCAGAAACACAGGGTCAGTGTTCGAATCCAATTCTTATTCATAGCCGATAGCCTCAATGACCGGCACCTGCATCGCATGGCGCGCGGGGATCCAACCGGCGAGCAATGAGACTGCAATGACCGCCGGGAACGCCTCCAGGATAAGCTTCCACGGAAAATAGAAGGGCACATCGTAGCCGGCGAGGATGGTCGACACAGTGTGCGACATGAATTGAATGTTGAACAAAGCGGCGATCGCACCCACAATGACGCCTACGACCGAGATGGAAAATGCTTCCAGGAGGACCATCCTGCGAATCTGGGAGCAGTAACCGCCGATGGCGCGGACGATTCCGAATTCGCGACGCCGCTCCGCCACGGAGATGATCAGCGTGTTGGCAATCCCCACAACCGCGACAATAACCGCGACGACAAGCTGCATGTAATTCAGGATGAAGAACGTGTCCACGAGACTGCCAATCCAGTTACGAAACTCGGAGTTGGTGTAGACGATCGCGTGCTCGGAGCCGGCAGTCAGGCGCTGAATTTCCTGCTTCACGGCTGGCGGACTTTCACCGGGCTTCAGCGTGATGTCGACAAAGTCCACGGCGTCGTCCTTCCAGAAATGCTTGTAGACAGCCCGGTCGAGGAAGATGGTTCCCTTGTCGGAGCGGTAGTCCTCAACCAGACCGAGGATGGGCAGATCCAGCGCGCCCGTCGGGGTGTTTAGATGCACGCGATCGCCAACTCGGGCTCGCCACCGCGCAGCGAAATTCTTCGAGACCAGCACGCCCTGGCCGCGCGGCAGCAGATCGTTCACCGTCTTCCGGTTGCCGCCAAGCACCGCGTTGGCGGAACGGGCGAGAAAGCCATCCATATCCTGAGCGGCGATGGCAGCCGTGTCGTCGCGGTAGGGGACGATGGTGAAGCGCACATTCTCGACACGCTGCACCTCCGGCAGGGCAGCGATGCGATTGCCCAAATCCTCGCTGAAGTGATACGACGTGGAGCGCAACAGCGTGGAGGTGGCGACGACGAGGTCTGCGTTCAGCATCTCCCTCGTCCATCGGTCGATCATGTGCTTGTAGCTCTGAATGTAGGAAGCGGTGGAGAAGACGAACATGAGGCCTACCATCAGCGCGCCGACGGTGGCGGCACTGCGGCGCGGCGACTGAATCATGGCGTCGACCGCGAGAGCTCCCTCTGAACCGCCAACGAAATCCATAGCAGGCCGAATGGCGCGCGCAGCCCAATGCACCAGCGTGGGCAGCAGGATGGTGAGGCCGAGGAGCATCAACGCCGCGTAGGAGAATTCGAAGACGAGACCTACGCCGGAGGGCGAGTACTGGATCAGCAGCATGCTGATGGCCAGCAGTGTTATGCCCAGCGCGGTACGTCCGAAGCCGACGGCCGATTCTCGCTGGCGCGCCTCGATGTTGTGCAGTGCGAGAATGGGGTCGAGGTACGATGCCGCTCGAGCGGGGAACCATGCGCCGCCGAGCGATGCTGCAACTCCGAGAGCTAACGAGGTCAGCACGAGATCCGCGTGCAGCCTGGGAGCGACGGCGGTGGAGACGATTCCGTAGACCGACGCAGCGACGGAGCCCATTACACGATTCGCGCCCGACGCAAGGTAGTATCCGACGGCGATACCAAGGCCGGAGCCGACGACGCCCATGATCGCGGCTTCGCCCATGAACATGGCGTTGATCTTGCCGCGCTCGACTCCGATGGCTCGCAGAATGCCGATTTCCTTCCAACGCTGGTTCACCGCGATGGTGAAGGAGTTGAAGATGATGTAGACGCCGACCAGCAATGCGATGAAGCTCGTGATGAGCATGCCGAGGCGCATGGCTGTGACTGCGTTGGCCAGAGCCTGGCCGGCCATCTCCGGACGCATCACTTCTATCCCCGCGGGCAGTCGCGCGTGCAAGCTCTTTTGCAGCTCTTCCACCGGAACGGCTGGGGTATTCATCAGGTCGATGCGGTCGAAGTTGTGGCCGCGGCCGAAGACGGTCTGCGCGGAGTAGATGTCCATGACGGCGATGTTGCCGCCGAAGACCTCGCCGACGCCGGTGGGCTTGAAGAGGCCCTGCACGGTGAAGTCCATCTTTCCGTGGGAGGTGAAGAGCGGGAGATGATCGCCGATGTGGAGGCCGTGGCGATCCGCAAACGCCTGCGAGAGAAGAATGGATCTGGGATCGGCGAGGTAGGTGAGCGGGTCGCCGATCTGCGACTGCGAGCGGTCGAACTCGTATTGGCGCAGTTGCTGGTCGCCGGTCGTGTCCACTCCGAGGATGAGTAGATTGCCCTCATCCTGGAAGGCAGTGTGCACGATGACTTCGATGACCGGCTCGGCGAGTTGCACGCCCGGAGTAGCGCGTACGGTGTCGAGCGTCTCCTCTGGAAACCCCGTTTCTCCCGCCGTGACCTCGAGCGTGGATTTGCCGGCGAGGCGCTCGACGGTGAGCGTCAGGGAATCCAGAAGCGCCGCGTTGGCCGTGCGGACCGCGAAGAATACAGCGACGCCGAGGGCGATGCCCAGGGTTGTCATGGCGACCCGCAGGCGATGGGTTCTCCACTGCCGCGAGGTCACCTGCCACAATGCGGGGGTCATCCCTGGCCTCTTGCGACCGCGGCTCCGCAGGGCACGTCGTTCACAATCTCACCGTCATGCAGGGTGATGACGCGGTTGCAGTAGCCGGCTGCTTCGGCGTTGTGAGTCACCATCAGCAGCGTGCTCTGGTACTCCTGCTGGAGATCGTCGAGCAAGCGAAGAATCTCCGCGCCGGTGTGAGAGTCGAGGTTGCCGGTCGGCTCGTCGCCGAGCAGCAAGGGCGGCCGAAAGATAAGTGCTCGAGCGATAGCAACCCGCTGGCGCTCGCCGCCGGAGAGTTCGTCCGGGCGATGAATCACCCTGCCCTTCAGCCCAACGTGGCTGAGCATGGAGGAGGCCCGGCCCTCCGCATCTTTCTTCGAAAGTCCTTGCAGGCGCAGAGGCAGGGCGACGTTTTCGAGCGCGGTAAGGGTCGGCAGCAAGTTGAATGTCTGGAAGATCATGCCGATCTTTTCGCGGCGCAGGCGGGTTCGCCCGTCGTCGGTCAGACCGGAGAGTTCCACCCCGTCGACCTTGACCGAACCCGTTGTTGGCTCGTCCAGTCCGCATATCAGATTGAGGAGTGTGGACTTACCAGAGCCCGATGGCCCCATCACGGCGACTCTTTCGGCCGCTCCAACGGACAACGAGATGTTCTTCAGAGCCAGGACTGCGCTTCCCGTCCCGTAACTCCGGGTGACGTCGGTCAGTTCGATCATTCAGGGTTCTCGCCCATGCATCGTATCATGCAGCCTCCGTCCGATATGCCCTTCTCAGGGGCGGGAAGTTATGTGGTTTGATGCGGATAAGGCCAACGGAGCCGATGAAGCGGCAACTTTGGAGCAGGCCAGGCCCGGGAACACCTGACCCCGAGCGTTTTCGAACTCCCAAAACGGGATTTTAATCCTGTACCAACCCCGGTGCTCCTCCCTTCGTGTTATTCCGGAAGCTCCCAAACGTCGTTAGCATCAGGACTCTACGAGTTATAAACGGCCCGAGGTCTCCAAGGCCGTTCGCAGAGCTGACGAGGGGACTATCCGGAATTCCGATCTAATCCGCGAACAGGGCTTGCCACGAAAGTGCCAGGGTCCGGCGCCCAGAGCTTGTGCGCTGATGCGAATCCTGTCGGCAATGGTTCTTCCGCTGGTCTTCGGGACAGTGGATCCCGCTTTAGCGCAACTTCCTAAGCCCGACCTTGCGGATGCGACCCTGGAGGAGTTGGGCAACATCCCGGTGTATAGCGCCTCTAAGCACCTTCAGCCTTCAGGGGAGGCTCCGTCGTCGGTGACGGTGGTGACCGGAAATCAGATTCGGGAACAGGGATATCGCACGCTGGCCGACGTCCTGCGAACGGTACGCAGTTTCTTTGTTACCTACGACCGGAATTACAGCAGCCTGGGGGTTCGCGGTTTTGCCCGGCCCGGGGACTACAACACAAGGATTCTGCTGCTAGTGGACGGCCATCGGCTGAATGACAATATCTACGACGAGGCAATGATCGGGACAGAGTTTCCGATCGACGTCGACCTTATTCAGCGCATCGAGATCGTGCGCGGTCCGGTTTCTTCGCTATACGGCAGCAACGCGCTGTTCGCCGTCATCAACATTATTACAAAGCATGGCCGCGACTTGAATAGGCTGGAGCTCTCCGCCGAAGCGGCCTCCTACAATACCTGGAAAGGAAGCGTCAGCTACGGGCGCACGCTGCCGCAGGGGGAGTTCCTGATTTCCGGGTCGTTCTACGGCAGTAAGGGCCACAACCAGCTCTTCTACCCTGAGTTCAACACGCCACAGACCGACAACGGCATTGCGAGACACGCGGACGACGACCAGCTCGCAACCGCGCTCGCAACCGCCTCCTCGCATGGCTTTACCTTGCAAGCCGCATACGCCACGCGGGAAAAGGGCATCCCGACGGCCGCGTATGGAACGATCTTCAACAACTCGGGCACGCGCACGACGGACGATCACGAATATTTCGACCTGAGTTATGCGCGCATGTTGTTCGGATCCTGGGACATGCTCGCCCGGACGTTCTACGACCGATACACCTATCAGGGCACATACGTGTATCCCTCCCCAATCGATCCGGCGCAGACCAGCCCGAACCTGGATTTTGCCGATGGCAAATGGTGGGGTACGGAACTCCAGGTGACCAAGAACGTCAGCCGCAATCGCATTACCGCCGGCGGGGAGTATCGAGACAACCTTCGCCAGAATCAGAGCAACTACAGTCTGAACCCTTACGTGCTTGGGTTGGACGACCGGCGACAATCCTTCATCGGCGCGCTCTACCTGCAAGACGAATTCGCCTTCTCCAGCAACCTAAGTGTGAATGCGGGCTTGCGCTATGACTATTACAGCAGCGTGAAGGCAAGTACCGACCCGCGCATTGCCGTGGTGTATCACCCCACGCCTGGCAATATCTTCAAACTGGTCTACGGCCAATCGTTTCGAGCGCCCAACGTGTATGAGAAGTACTACTCGGTTGCGCCAAATCTGCCCAATCCAAGCTTAAGCCCGGAGAGAATTCAGTCGTCCGAACTGGTTTGGGAACGACACGTATCGGATTGGCTCTGGATTTCGACTTCCGCATTCCATAACAACTTGAAGAACTTGATCACCCAGGAGCCCGTTGCTGGCTACGATACGATCTTCCGCAATCTGGGTCGCGTCGAATCCAACGGCCTGGAGGTGGAGTTCAATGGGCAGGTGCGAGGAGGCCTCGAAGGGATCGCCAGCTATAGCTTCCAGGAGACGAAGGATTCGGAAGCCGAGACGTTCCTGGACGACTCTCCCCGGCATCTCGGCAAGGTGAGCCTGACGCAGGCCGTGCTGCGCAAAACGTTGTTTGTCAGTCTCAACGCGCAATACAGAAGCAGGATGACGACCATTGCGAGCGGCGCTGTCTCGCCGTTTGCCGTTTTCAACGTCGATCTTCTGGGGCGGAAGATCGCGAAGCACGTCGATGTAACGGCAAGCATTTACAACCTCTTGGACAAGACGTACTACGATCCTCCGTCGACTGCGATTTCGCAAGCCGCGATCCAACAGGACGGACGTAGTTTTCGAGTTAAGATGACGTGGCACCTGGGTGAGCGATAGCGATGATAGTTATCCGTTCACTTCGCCCGTGCTGGATATGTCTCAGCTTCGCACTTCCGATGCTGGTGCTGGGGCTGATGCAGGCGCAAGGGCAGGCTGTGAGCGACGAGCAGGTGAAAGCCGCATACCTGTACAACTTCGCGAAGTTTGTGGACTGGCCGGCTGAGAGCTTTGCGAGCCCTGCGGCTCCGATTCGGTTGTGCGTCCTGAACGACCAGGCATTTCAATCGCAGCTCGAGCAGATCGTGACCGGGAAAAACATCACCGGCCGCCCCGTGCTGGCGATTGCCGTGCAAACCGGGGAAGAATCGCGTGACTGCCACATTCTGTATATCAATGCTTCGCAGCAGCCGCGGCATATCTTCGATTTGCTACAGGGTACGAGCGTTCTCACGGTCGGTGAGACCAAGGGATTTCTGGAGGAAGGCGGAATCATCAACTTCGTCTGCCAAGGGGATCAGGTGCATTTCCAGGTGAACCGCAAGGCTGCCGTGCAGGCGGGGCTGCGTATGAGTTCCCGCTTGTTAAGCGTGGCAAAGTCGGTCATCGAATGAAATTGAATAGCAGGGGTAATCGACGATGAAGTCCTTTAGTGACTGGTCCATTCGCCATAAGCTGACCGCTTTGCTGGTGGTGATGGCGTGCGTCACAACGGTTTCCGTCATCGTCCCGATGGGGGCTTTCGACCTCGCCGGCCTGAAGCAGTCCATGGCGTTGAATCTGACGACCTTGTCTGATGTTCTGTCTCGAAACAGCACCGCAGCGCTTACGTTCCATGACGCGGAAGCGGCGCAGGATGTGCTGCAAGCGTTGCGGGCGGAATCGAGCGTCACCGCTGCGTGCATTTATGCGCAGGATGGCACCCCCCTGGCACTCTATGTCCGCGACGGGAGCACAACCAACTTCGTACCGCCGCCTGTCCAGGTGCGGAAGGCTACTTTCGAGCGCGACCGCCTCGTCATCTTCCACAGAATCGTGCTCGACAGCGAACAAGTTGGCACAATCTATATCGAGTCTGATCTACAGGAGTTGCATCAGCGGCTGCGAGCCTATAACACCGCGGCTCTGGGAACGGCTTTGATCGCGCTGCTTCTTGCCTTCCTGCTTGCGCGCGGTCTGCAGCGTCCAATCTCTCGCCCACTGATCGAACTCGTGCATACCTCCAAAGCTGTCTCCCAGGGGGCGGACTATTCGATCCGCGCAGGCCTGGCCAGTCGCGATGAATTCGGGCAACTCGTGTTTGCGTTCAACGACATGCTGGAGCAGATCGAGCGGCGTGATCTGCAGCTCCGCCGTCACCGCGAACATCTGGAAGAAGAGGTCGCCTCTCGCACGACTGAGCTGTTCGCGGCGAACGCTCGGCTGAAACTGCATGCTGAAGCGCTGAAGGCGGCCGCGAATTCCGTGCTCATAACCGATTTGACTGGGAAGATCGTGTGGTGCAACCCTGCGTTCTCCGTCTCGTCCGGCTACTCCTCGGAGGAAGTCCTGGGGAAGACTCCGCGGCTGTTGCACTCGGGAAAACACAGCTCCGAGTTCTATCGTCAGATGTGGGAGACAATCGGCGCCGGCGAAACCTGGCGCGGAGAGATCGTCAATCGAAGGAAGGATGGGGAGCTCTATACCGAGGAGATGACGATTACGCCAGTCTCATCGCAGTCGGGATGGATCACGCACTTCGTCGCGATCAAGCAGGACATTACGAATCGGAAGCTGGCTGAGCAGGCGCTGAGCCAGGCGGAGGAAAAGTATCGGGCAATCTTCGAAGACGCCGTGATTGGCATCTTCCAAATTACCCCTGAAGGCCGCCCAGTCAGCATCAATCGTGCCCTGGCGCAGATGCATGGCTATAACTCTCCGGAAGAATTTCTGACTGAGGTCTCCGACCTCTCTCACGAAGTATTCGTCGATCCGCTCCAGGTCGTCCATCTACTGCACGAGGTTGCGGCAGATGGCCAAGTACGCGGCGCGGAAGTTGAGGTCTACAGGAGAGACCGTACCAGGAAGTGGGTTGTCGCCAATATGCGTGCGAATCGTGATGCGAATGGTGAGATTGTGCTTTACGAAGGCACGATTGAGGACATCACCGACCGCAAGATTGCAGAGGAGCGCGTTCAGTTTCTGGCTTACTACGATGCGCTTACGGGGTTGCCCAATCGCGTGTTACTGCAGGACCGAATTGGGCGTGTCCTGGCGGGAGCGCGTAGGCGCAAGGAAGTCGTCGCAGTTCTCTTCCTCGACCTCGATCGCTTCAAGATCATCAACGACTCGCTTGGGCACTCCTTCGGCGATGCTCTGCTGCAGGAAGCCGCTGCGAGGCTCCAGGTCTTGATGCGAGAGCAGGACACCGTTGCGCGCGTCGGCGGCGATGAGTTTGTCGCGGTGTTGACCAGCGTTAAGCGTGCTTCCGACGCGGCGGTCGCTGCACAGCGTGTAGTGAGCGCAATGGCAGCGGAATTCTGCGTAAACGGCCATTCGATCAACGTCACGTGTAGCGTCGGAATCAGCATGTTCCCGGAACACGGCTTGGATGGCGAAACACTAATCAAGAACGCGGACGCGGCAATGTACTGCGCCAAGCAGCGCGGGCCGAATAATATCGAGTTCTTCACCGACGATCTGAACATTCAAATCATGGAACGGCTTACTTTGGAGAACGGCTTGCGGCTGGCGCTTGAACGCAAGGAACTATTCCTGGAGTACCAGCCGCAGATGGATATTGCGACCGGCGGAATTGTAGGAGTGGAGGCGCTGGCTCGCTGGCGGCATCCTGAACTCGGACTGGTTCCGCCGGACCGCTTCATCCGCATTGCGGAGAACAGCGGGCTGATTGTGCCGATCGGCGAATGGGTATTGATGACTGCCTGTACGCAGGCCCGCAAGTGGCAGAAGGAAGGGCTTCCTCCAATGCGGATTGCGGTCAACGTGTCCGCCGTACAGTTCCGCCAGGACGGCTTCCGCGATCTGATTCGCAGAGTGCTGCTTGAAACGGAGCTCGATCCACAGTATCTGGAGCTTGAATTGACGGAGAGCCTTCTCCTGTCCAACGCCGACGTTATGTTCTCCGTCCTACAGGAGTTGAGCGAGATGGGATTGAAGCTGGCGATTGACGACTTTGGAACGGGCTACTCCAGCTTGAGCTACCTGCGACAGTTCCCAGTCAACAAGCTGAAGATCGACCGATCGTTTGTCCGAGACGTCGCCGTCAATGTGGACGACGCTGCGATTACAACTGCGATCATCGGCATGGCACGGACCTTGAATCTGAAGGTGCTCGCGGAGGGCGTGGAGGACGAGGCGCAGATGTCGTTCCTGCGCGCGCACCGATGTGATGAGATTCAGGGCTACTACTTCAGCAAGCCGCTACTGGCTGACGACTTCGCCACCACAGTCATCGACGCGACACTCGACGTGCCGACGAGGGTGCCGGCTGAGATTGCTATGCAGCCAGCAGCCCAAGCGCTTCTGCCAGCATTGTCCTTTAGTTCAACTGAAAGCGACTAGCGCATCTTCGATACGGAATTGGTGGAGACCCAAAAAGAGCCGCCGGACGGAGTGCGCCCGGCGGTACGGAGGAGCAGCTTTGGTTGGCGCTAGGCGAGGTGGCGGTCTAGTTCCGAGTAGGCGGTGTAGGGCAGGTCGAGGTGGGCTGAGGAGGGTGCTGTCTCGTAGCACTTCTTGAACGCGGTCTGGAACTTTTG
>DASYEU010000056.1:0-32074 GCA_036498865.1 Acidobacteriaceae bacterium
GAAGCGGGAATCACGCCGCACGCAATGCGGTTGCCCGCGTTGCCGGTCGGATCGGTCTTCATATCGTCCGCCTTCTCGTGCACCATAATCGAGTGGCCCAGAACCGAGTTCGGCGCACCCGCTGCCAGCGTCAGATAGTCCACCTTGTAGGTGATCTCACCCATGTGGTTTTCGCCGACAGAGAGGTTCTTCGGCAGGTCGCCGCCATGATGGCCCATCGGGTTCTCCATGCCGTGCTGCTTGCTGTCCGGATTGAAATGCCCGCCCGCGCCTTTGAAGTCCGGCGCGTCGCACACCGGGTTGGCGTGGATATGCACCGCGTGCTCGCCGAACGGCAGATCCTTCAGCTTCAGGCTGATGGTCAGTTCCTTGCCATCCTTGCTCTCCTTGAATGTAGCGGTGCCGGCAGCATCGCCCTTCGAGGTCAGGATAGGCACGACCAGGCTGTCTTTCTTCGCCTGCGCATGCGCAAAGCGAGCCTGGACTCCGAAGACGAGCACAGTGAGGGCGGCGAGCATAAGGGCGGAGAGAGCAAATACGGAACGCGGTGAGCGCATGGGGTGTGGTCTCCTGAGAGTCGGTATGTGCAGACAAAGCATAGCCTACACGCGTCACGTTACGCGCGCACGCAACCCCCGATGCCTGACTCCATCCGGAAACGTACCAGCCTATTTTCAGCAAGATACGCGCCCTGCCAGTTTTGCACCGTGTTCCGGGCCAACCAGACTATCGGGTCAACTGAGCGTCCGGCAGTTCCATCTGCTCGGCTTCCGGCGCATCCAGGTACGGGCGGAAGCAAGCTCGGCACCGAGCCTCGTAGATGCCCGCGGCTCCCACCACCACCAGCTCGCGGCTGGCGCCCAGACGCTGCGTGTGAATCGCCGGAGCCCCGCACACAATGCACACCGCGGAGAGCTTCGTGACCTCATCGGCGATCGCCATCAGCGCCGGAATCGGGCCAAACGGATCGCCAGTGAACGTAGTGTCCAATCCCGCAATCACGATGCGCTTGCCCAGGTGCACAAGCTCGCCCGTGAGCTGCACAATCGCCTGGTCGAAGAACTGCCCCTCGTCGATCCCAATTACCTCAACCTCGGGAAGCTGCTCATACAGCGCCTTGCGCAGGTGCGCGACATTGGGCACGGTGACTGCCTCGTGCGTCTGGGAACTGTGGGATGCGATCGCGGTCCGATGGTAGCGCAGATCGATATCCGGTTTGAAGCAGGCGACACGTTGCCGCGCGATGCGGGCACGCTTGAGCCGGCGAATCAGCTCTTCGCTCTTGCCGGAGAACATGGGGCCGGTGATCACTTCGATACGGCCGGGTGCAGGAGAAGTCATAGTGCGAATGCCTTTGCTGGATCGGAGAAAACTCCGCGTAAAACGTCACCGGGAAATCGGACCGGGCGCCTCGAAACATCCTACCGCGCAACCCGCGGTGGATTTCGTGTACTTTATTCGGCTCGCGCCGGGCGTCCGCCTACCATCGTTCCTTTTCGCGCAACCGCACAATGTGTGCCACATGGTGGCGGCAATGCCACCCATACAGCAGCGTCGACAACTCCACGGACATCCGCCCATTTTCAGGATGGTTCACGCCGCGTGCCCATTGTTCTTCGGCCAGCGCATCCAGCATCATCACCCAGCGCGTATGCAGGTTCTCCAGCAGCGCCAGCGACCAGCCCACGGGCCCGGCAGCATCCGGCAGCAGCGCCCACGCCTTCTCGTCGTACGGACTAATAGTCGGCCAGTCCTCCGTCAGAGCCAGGCGCACGCGGACGAATGCGTTCATATGGCTATCGGCAATGTGGTGCACCAGTTGCCGCACCGTCCATCCACCATCGCGGTAGGGCGTGTCGAGCTGATCGCGACCCAGCCCTTCGAGTGCCTCGCCCAGCTGGTGCGGCATCGCGGCGATGGCCGCAATCGCCGCGATGCGTTTCTGTGGAGTGATCTTCTCCGGCCGCTGGAACTTACCCACTGGATACATCGGGTCAATTTCCTGCGACACCAGTGCTTTCGCCATGACTTTCCCCCACAATAGATGTGTATGGCAAGCAAGGTAGCACAGCGCCGCAGCATCGTGAAGCTCTCACCCTTCCGCAGGCAGACTCAGCGCATCTCATCCTGCATGCGTCTTTGGAAGCTCACAATTGCCGCACTCACCCTCGGTGCCACGCTCGTCACCGCCGGCGCACAGCAAGCGCCTGCGCCGCATGGGTATCTCGGGTTCGACGCGAACAACTATCCTGGTGACGACCTGCTCCCGGCACTGCGCAAGCAGTTCGCCTTCACCGGATACTGGCTCACGAACCCGCCGCTAACGAAATCCAACCCCTGGATCGGCAAGCGCGACATCCTTCTGCGCAATGGCTTCGGCTTTCTGGTGCTCGCCGATGGCCGTTGGGACAAGCAGATCCTCCGCGCGCAGAAAGCCGGCAAATCTCCCGCGGCCCTCGCCCGCGAAGATGCTGCCGTGGCAGTAGCCGCTGCCCGGCGTGAAGGCTTTCCGCCCCAGACCATCATCTTCCTCGACCAGGAAGAAGGTGGCCGCATGTTGCCCGAGCAGGCCGAGTACCTGCTCGGATGGACTGAAGGGGTCGCGCGTGCCAACTACCGCCCCGGCGTCTATGCCAGCGCCCACCCGGTATCCGAAGGCAAGGGCCCCGACGGCAAGCCCGTCAGCATCACCACCATTCAGGACATCCGCGAGCACGTCGCCGCCCAGCATCTCCACCCCATCGCCTTCTGGGCGATCGAGGACTCCTGTCCGCCCGCGCCCGGCTGTGTCGTCAACACCGCCCACCCGCCTTCGCCCAACGTTAGCGGCATCCTCGACGCGGATGCATGGCAGTACGCGCAGTCCCCGCGCACGGACTTTGCCAAGGCCTGTCGCGCTACCTACAAAGCTGATGCCTGCTACGCCCCTGGCATTCCCAGCTACCACCTCGACCTCGACGCCGCCACCTCGCCCGATCCATCCCACGGTCGCTAACGTCGAAAGAAGCTCTTAGCGGTAGTGGCGATCATCGGCATCGCGGCCCGTCATCATCGGCCTCATGCGCTCCGCAGCGTCGACCGCTACGGACGTCCACGATGGAGAGTTCGGACCGGCAATTCCGCGGCCAGGTCCCGGCGTGTTCAGGACAGCGCCATTGTGGCCCTCGCCCAGGGCCGCATTCGTGTCCATCCCAGTCGATTCAGTCAGCACATCGATTGCGGCACGATGTTCGGCGGCGAGGCTGCCATCGTGCTCAACGGGAAGGGAAGTCGGCTCAGTCGAAAGCGCCACGGCAGCCGACGGCACGGGCGGTGCACCCGACGGCTTCGCGCTTCCCAGCTTCGTCGGCCGCTTCGGAAAGCCAGTGATCGGATTGACTGTGCGCGGAATCAGCATCGCCGATGTGCCCAGTTCCGCGGCAAACAGAATATTCAACGCGGGCACAGTCGCAGCCATTGCCGCAACCAGACCCATGCTCACCGTGGCGCGCCACGCGCGCGAGACGCGGCTGATGCTCTGCGCCTCACTAAGAATCGACCGTACGCGCGTCGTCAGCAGGGCCGCACTCGACGCCATTTCGATGCCCGCCACCGCAGGTTCCGGCGCAAGGTCGCGAGCCCGTGCAAACCGCAGCAGGCAGCTCGCATAGATGTCCCTGCTCTGCGGATGCTCGCGGACAACCGCCGCATCGCAGGCCAGCTCCCGCTCGGCATTCAGCTGGCTGACAGCGTAGGGCACACATGGGTGGAACCACAGCAGAGTGTGGCAGGCCCGAATCAGCGCGTTCCACAGCGCATCGCGCCGCTCCACGTGCATCAGTTCATGCCAGAAGACAACCTCGAGCTCGGCCGCATCCTGTGTCTCGCAAACTGGCGGGACAATCACACGCGGTCGCCACCATCCAACCGTCGCCGGCGAAGGCAGTCCAGGGAGCACCCACAATTCGCAGCCGCGCAGATCGTATCCGCGCCCCGCCGTCTGTTCGATGGCTTCGTGGAATGAAGTCGCGATCGGTTGCGGGGGCTCGCTCTTGTGCCGCATCGCGCGAGCTAGCCGGACGCGCGCGGCCATCGAGCCCATCATCCGCCAAACCAGAATCGTGAGGTAGCACGCCAGCAGCACAGCCATCGAGCGCGCAACAGTGGCCGCCGTTCCAGCCGCAACCGCGATACGAGCGCCTGCTGCCGCACCCGCGTGCCCTTCAGCATGAAAAGTCGTCGCAGCAGCAGGGAAGGCCGCCCGCACAATCCCGGCCCACATCCAGACCCATTGCGCGACAAAAGCCAGCAGCATAGTGAGCCAAAGATTGAAGCGAATCCGCGCCGAGCCCGCGATCCGAACCAGAAGCAGGCAGACTACCCACTCCGCGGCGGTCTTCAGCAGAAAATTAACCAGCCCAGAGGCCGCCACCAATCCCAAACTCGGATCCATAGTCCCGCCTTCCAGCCCTTCGCGTTTTTTCAGTCTTCCTTTGCCGCGCCTTTTTTCCGCTTCTTGTACTCGCGAATCATTTTTTCCAGCGCGGCAATGTCCGCCGCAGGCACCGCATCGGACTCCAGCAGGTTCACAAACAGCCCAGTCGCCGAACCGCCGAAGTTCTGTGCCAGCAGAGCCTCGACCGACCGCTGGTCGACCTCATCCTTCTTAACAATAGGCTCAAACACAAAAACGCGCCCACGCGCGGTATGCCGGACAAAGCCCTTGTTTTCCATGATGCGCAGGAACGCCTGCGTGGTCTTGTAATTCGGTCGTTCGCCCTCGGGAAACGAGTTCACGATCTCATCCACCGTGGCCGATCCTAAGTGCCATACCGCATTCAGGATACGCATCTCCGCACTGGTGGGCAGGTTGGTTTTGTTTCGAAACGCCATAATCGCGGACTCCGGAAGTCCCTCAATGGTGCGAGTCTAGCATCTTTCCCGCTTTGACTCTTAGGGTGTTAAGAATTACGCTAACTCCACTTAGTCTTAACCGTCTAAGACTGTGCCCGCTTGCCGCTCCGATTTCGCAGGAGACCCTGATGATCCAGCAACTCGATGCGCCCGATCTGCAAGTCGCCAAATCGCCCTCTCTGCCCGGCGGCCCTTCCGCCTACGCCGATCATGTCAACCCCGAGTGGGTGCGTCTGCTCGACCTGCTCGGCATGAATGTGCGCTATCAGCGCTGCGTCGGCACCGAGCTCTTCGCCGACGACGGGCGCGTCTTCCTCGATTTTCTCTCCGGCTACTGCGTCCACAACACCGGCCACAATCACCCGGACATCATCGCGGCGCTCAAGGCCGAACTGGATCTCTCCGGCCCAGCCATGCTGCAGAGCCACGTTCCCGACCTCGCCGGACAGCTTGCGTACCAACTCACCCAGTGCACCGGCCATCGCCTCACCAAAACGTTCTTCTGCAGCTCCGGCAGCGAAGGCGTGGAGACCGTCATCAAGTTCGCCCGCGCCAGAACGCGCCGCAACGGCATCGTGTACGCGCGTGGAGCCTTTCACGGGCTCACCTGCGGCGCCCTGTCGCTGATGGGCAGCCCCTTCTGGCGCGAAGGCTTCGGCCCTATGCTGCCGCAGACCTTCGAAGTCCCCTTCAATGACGCGGACGCCCTGGCCCAGGTGCTCAGCAAGGAACGCATCGGCGCGGTGATTCTCGAGCCCGTCCAGGGCGAAGCAGGCATGATCCTTCCCAACCCCGGCTACCTCGTCGAGGTCCAGGACCTCTGCCGCAAGCATGGAGCGCTATTCGTGCTCGACGAAGTGCAGACCGGCATCGGACGCACCGGCCGGTTCCTTGCGGCGCAGCACTACGCTGTTTCGCCGGACATGATCGTTCTCGCCAAGGCTCTCTCCGGAGGCCTCGTTCCGGTAGCCGCCGTCATGATGACGGAAGACATCTACGATGCCGTTTACGGCTCGCTTCGTCGCGCCATCATTCACACCTCCACCTACAGCGAGAACGGCCTCGCCATGCGCGCTGGCCTCGCCACGCTCGACGTCGTCGACCGCGAACACCTGGTCGAGCGCTCCGACGCCATGGGCAAGCATCTGCGGACACGTCTCCGGGATGCGCTGACCCAGTACGAGATGGTGAACGAAGTGCGCGGTCTGGGCCTGATGAACGGCATCGTCTTTCAGCCGCCGCGACAGCTTCGTCTCAAACTCGCATTTGACGCCTTCAAGGCAATCCATCCCGGCATGTTCGGCCAGATGCTGGTCCGCCGTCTCTTCCTCGATCACCGGATTCTGTCGCAGGTCTGCGGCAACAACTTCATGGTGCTCAAAGTCGCTCCTCCGCTTGTAGTCACAGAGGCGCAACTCGACGCCTATGTGGACGCAATCAGTACGGTCGTCGACGCTCTGCATTCGTCGTCAGCCTTCTGGTCAGACGCGCTGGATCTGGGCCGCAGAGCCCTCCGTGTCTAAATTGTGTCTGAATTTTGTAAAACCACCGCCCAGGTCAAGTCTATTCATCTCCGAGTCCATCCAATCAGAAGTGAGCGCGGACACACGCTGTTGCGCCGTGTTCACACTACTTTCGAGGGGGAAGGTATGCAGCCGCTCCCTACTACCGAAGTCCTGATCGTGGGTGGAGGTCCCGCAGGTCTTGCGGCCTCAATAGCCTTGCAGCAGCGCGGAATCGGGTGCGCCGTCGTCGAAGCGCGTCCGCCCGCCATCGACAAAGCCTGCGGCGAAGGCCTGATGCCCGACTCGCGCGAAACCCTCGCCGAGCTCGGAGTGCACCTCGGCGATTCGGACGGCCACTTGTTCCGCGGCATTCGCTTCGAGAACTCCCTCCATCGCGTGGACGCCCACTTCCCTCGGGGCGCGGGCATCGGAGTTCGCCGGCCGCGTCTGCACTCGCTGCTCGCTGCCCGGGCTGAAGAAGCAGGTGCCCGCCTGCTGTGGAGCAGCCGTGTTCAGCTTCCAGTTCTGTCGAATGCGGAGCGCGCAACCTACCGCACAGCTAACATCAACGGCCAGCCCATTCAGTTTCGCTGGCTCATCGGAGCCGACGGCCAAGCGTCCGCGGTGCGCAAGTCGGCCGGGCTCGACCGCGCGCGCTCTCGTTCCCTCCGCTTCGGCTTCCGGACTCACTACCGCATCGCTCCCTGGAGCGATCTGGTCGAAGTCCACTGGGGACGAACTGGGCAACTCTACATCACGCCCGTGGCCCCCGACTGCGTGTGCATTGTCTACATCACGCGCAACCCGCGTGCCGACCGCTCCAACATCCTCGCGGAGTTTCCGAAGATTGCCGCTCGCCTCCAGGGCGCTGAAATCGTGTCCCAGCAGCGTGGCGCTGTCACTGCGTCCTGCAAACTCCACCGCGTCGCAACCGGCTTCGTCGCACTCATTGGCGACGCCTCCGGCTCAGCCGACGCCATCACCGGCGAAGGCCTCGCCATCTCATTCCGCCAGGCCCACGCCTTGGCTCAGTCCATAGAGTCCGGCTCGTTGCAGCCCTACTGCCGCGCGCATCGGCGGATTGGAAAGCTGCCCATTGCCATGGGCGAGTTGATGCTCACGCTCGACCGCTGGCCCGCCCTTCAAGTTCGCGCCATGCGAGGATTCGCCGGCACACCCGCCTTCTTCCAGGAACTCCTGCAGGCCCACATGGGCGAGAAGAGCCTGGCCTCTGTACTGCTTCGCCGCGGCCCGCGCTTTGGCTGGAGCCTTCTGACGAAAGGGGCCCACGCGTGAATCCAATTCGCATCGCTGGTGCACATGCCCTCCGTATTTGTGCTCCATTCAGCGCAGCCGTTCTCATCGCCGTGGGTGCCCACGCGTTCGCGCAGAAAGCGGCTCCGCTCGACATCAACCTCGATCCAGCGGCCACCTCAATTCACTGGACGCTCAACACCACGCTCCACGCAGTGCACGGCACGTTCAAGTTGAAGAATGGCTCCTTCCGCATTGACCCCGCCACCGGCGACGCCTCCGGCCAGATCGTGATCGATGCCACCACCGGCGAGAGCGCCGACTCGGCCCGCGATAGCCGCATGCAAAACTCCGTGCTCGAGAGCCCGAAGTACCCGACCATCACCTTCCGTCCCGCTCACGTCGTCGGCAAAATCGACCTGTCCGCCGCTGGCTCGGTCACCGTCGACGGCTTCCTCAATCTCCACGGTCAGGATCACCCAATGCAGATCACAGTCAACCTGCATCCACAGGGCTCGACCGTGGCACTCGCGACGCACTTTGTGATCCCCTTCGTCGCCTGGGGGCTCAAGGATCCCAGCACCTTCATCTTCCGCACCGACAAGCAAGTCATTCTTGACGTCGATGCGACCGCCATCCCTGCCGCACCTTCCCACTCGTCCAACTCAGTCGCGCATCCCATTCTTCAGCCGTCTGAGGTTCACACCGCGCGGTAAACTCGCATCGACACTCAATCGCCGAATAGCCCGGAACGAAGCCACCGGTTGATCGGGGCGTCATTCTGGAGCGCAGCTCCAGCATCTCCGTATTACGCCTCCGCATTTACACTTGTGCGGAGGGCTCTGTTTTGAGGCTTAGTGCCGCACTCGCGTTTGCCTGCATCCTCTGCGCATGCACGCCCGCCCTGCCCGGGCAGTCGCCCGCTGCTCCGCCGTCGCAGGCTCCTACCATCACCAGTCAGTCGACGCTGGTTCTCGTTCCCGCACTGGTCCGCAACAAAGCCGGCGAGCTCATCTTCACGCTCAATCAGGACGACTTCGTCCTCACCGACGATGGAGTTCCACAAAAGCTTCGGCTGGAGCAG
This sequence comes from Acidobacteriaceae bacterium, assembly GCA_036498865.1. Classification (GTDB taxonomy): domain Bacteria; phylum Acidobacteriota; class Terriglobia; order Terriglobales; family Acidobacteriaceae; genus Edaphobacter. Next base: position 8,737 of record DASYEU010000056.1, read on the forward strand.
GACACCGGTGGCGAACCGTTGGCACTGGTCGTGGACATTGAAGGCGGCGGCGCAGGCGCCCGGGAACTTGCGAAATATGGTGCACTCTCTCCCATGCTGGAGTCAGTCGTTGGCGCAGTGCCACACAAGATCGCGATTGTCGGCTACGACAGTTCGCCCGTCCTCGTGCAGGACTTCACACCCAATATCGACCTGGCCGCAAAGGGCATTGAAGCGCTGATCGCCGACGACAATGGCGACAAGGGCGCCGCCACGCTCGACTCGCTCGGCTTCTCGCTGGACCTTCTGCGCAAGCAGCCCATCCAGTACCGCCGAGCCATTCTGCTCGTCAGCGAAACCATCGACCGCGGCAGCAAGCTCAAGCTGATCGACGCCTTGCGCGAGATCAGCGACACCAACACGACGATCTACAGCATCGGCTTCTCCAGCGGGTTCTCCGACTTCAAGCACCAGTCGGCGAAGGCTGTGGGCGACTCAACCCCAGGACCTGCCCATGGCTGCATGAGCCGCGATCCCGACGACCCCAACGTCGACCTCAAGCAGAACCCCGCCGAACAGGCGTATGACTGCCTGGGCCTGCTGGCGCCGCCCTTGCGTCTCGCCAAGGCCGCGGCGATCGCAGTGTTCGACGGCCTGCAAAAAAACATCCCAGAAACCGTAGCGCGCCTTACCGGCGGCGAGTACTTCAAACTCACCAACGCCAAGAGCCTCGAGCGCGACTTGGCCACCATCTCCAACCACATTCCGAACCGCTACATTCTCAGCTTCCAACCGCCGTCGCCGCACGATGGTTTCCACGCCATCGTCCTCACCGCGCCCAAATACACCGGCCTCGCCATCTCGGCGCGCAACGGCTATTGGGTCGACACCGACACCGCGCCTCCCGCGAAACCATAGCAGTCTTTCTTTCTTCAACTATTGGCGCGAAGGAGGCTTCGGTCGATCAGCGCAGCGGCGGCGATCGCCACCAAGTACGCCACAATGTCCCAAACTGAAAAGTAGCGCCCCAGCAGCAGGATCCCCGGCAGCGTCGTGCGGAAGGCATCCATTCCCGGCGAGTGGTACAGCTTGAAGCACTCCACTGCCGTCGCAACCAGGCCCGATGTGGTCGCAACCGCCGGCACACGGCCCCTCGGCCACAGCGTCGAGACGATCCAGTAGATCATCGCCGCCCACAGCATCGAACCCGCGTACTTCACCACGAACGCAGGCAGCCCAAGCTGCACCAGTCGCACCGTGAGACCGGCGGCAATTGTCAGACAGCAAAGAGCCAGAGACTGGAGCAGCGGTCGTGGCGTCATGGCATAGAGGCCTCAAACCATATCACGCGCGCTCTCCCTTCTTCGCATTTTATTTGCCGCGAACCATCCCAGAGGCCTAGAATAGAGACTGTGACCTTTCCACAGGCCTCCCCTACCCCCGATCACAAGCGTTATTTCATCGAGAAACTCGGCCTCTCCGAGCGGCTCATGGAACGTTGTCTCGGCGAGGCGCTCTCCGCCGGTGGCGACTACGCGGACCTTTATTTTGAGTCCGTTACCTCGACGTCGCTCGGCATCGATGAATCTCTCGTGAAATCAGCCTCTCAAGGCATCAGCGTCGGCTGTGGAATTCGTGTGCTCTCCGGCGAGCGCACCGGCTACGCCTATACAGACGACCTCTCGTCCGACCGGCTGCTGCGTGCGGCCCGCACCGCCGCCCTCATCGCCAGCGGCCCGGCGAAAGAGCAGATGTCCGGCTTCCGCCATACCACCGACGAGCCCACGCTCTACCCCATCGCCGGCGCGGCCGCCGACGCCGAAATCGCCGCCAAGCTCCAGCTCATCCAGCGCGCCGACCAGGCCGCCCGCGCCTTCGACTCGCGCATCACCCAGGTCCGCGCCGGATTCAGTGACGAGCTTCGCCGCATTCTGATCGCCGCCTCCGACGGCACCTTCGCGTCCGACACCCAGCCGCTCGCCCGCCTCAACATCTTCGTCATCGCCCAGGACGCCGCCGGCAACGACGGCGCCGGTTCGACCGCCCGCGGCACCAGCGGCGGCGGCGGCCGCGTCACGCTCGACTTCTTCGAAGGCTCCCACTCGCCCGAGCATTACGCCCGCGAGGCGGCCCGCACCGCCATCCTCCAGCTCAACGCAGTTGCTGCCCCTGCCGGCGAGATGCCTGTCGTTCTCGGCCCCGGTTGGCCCGGCGTTCTGCTGCACGAAGCCGTCGGTCACGGACTCGAAGCCGACTTCAACCGTAAAAAGACCTCCGCCTTCGCCGGCCTCATCGGGCAGAAGGTTGCCAGCGAGAAGGTCACCGTCGTCGACAACGGCCGCATGCCCAATCGCCGTGGCTCCATCAACCTCGACGACGAGGGCAACCCCACCCAGGAGAATGTCCTCATCGAGAACGGCATCCTCAAGGGATACCTCTCCGACAAGCTCTCCAGCCGCCTCATGGGTACGCCCAACACCGGCTCCGGCCGCCGCGAGAGTTACCACCACATCCCCATGCCGCGCATGACCAACACCTACATGCTGAACGGCGACGATCTGCCGGAGGACATCATCAAGTCTGTCCCCCGCGGCCTCTACGCCGTAAACTTCGGCGGTGGCCAGGTCGACATCACCAACGGCAAATTCGTCTTCTCCGCCTCCGAGGCCTACTTGATCGAAGACGGCAAGGTGACTCGCCCCGTCAAAGGCGCGACTCTCATCGGAAATGGTCCAGAAGCTCTGAAATACGTCTCCATGGTCGGGAATGATCTCGCCCTGGATGAAGGAATTGGCACCTGCGGGAAAGCCGGGCAAAGCGTACCGGTAGGTGTCGGCATGCCCACAATCAGGCTCGACCGCATGACGGTCGGCGGAACAGGACAATAGAAACGATGGCAGCCGAACGTGAAAAAATGTACGAGTGTGAAGTCAAGAGGCGGCGTGTAAAAGTTGGCGGAGGCTACGAACCGTTCTGGAAGGTCAAGAACGTCGCAGTGGCTCTCTCCGACGCCGACACCGACTTCCGTTGCAAGGACTGCTACGGTGCGGTGAAACTGATCGGCCGCAACAGCAAGATCGGCGCCGCGCCTTACGTCGAACACAAGCTCTCCGCCGACGCCGAGTTTTGCCCCTCCGGCCTGCTTTTCAGGAAGGCCACAGACGGCCGCGAACCGAAGCCCTCGGCTCACCCCGTCGAATAGTCCCTGGGCAATCCGCTTCGAAACAGCAAGACAAGGAGTCCCCATGGCCGCGGAATCGGAAAAAATCTACGAGTGCCAGGTCAAGCGCCGGCGACTCAAGGTCGGCGGCGGCTATGAGCCGTTCTGGAAACTCAAGTCCGTCGCCGAAGCATTGCTCGACGCCGACACCGAGTTCCGTTGCTCCGACTGCACCGGTGCGGTCAAGGTGCATCGCCATCACGTGGCCGGTGCGCCTCCGCCCCACATCGCGCACAAGCTGAAGAGCGACTCCGAATACTGCCCGGCTGGCATCTACTTCCGTAAGGCAACTGACGGCCGCCTGCCCCGCCTGTCCGAGCACCCCGTCCGTTAGGCCCCGGCCAGAACAGCCTGTCCGTTCAACGGCCTGCCCGCGATACACTATCCCTTGCACCCCTGCCGGGCGCGGAGACCACGTTGACCGAGATCACTGCTACCACTCCAGAAGAGAAAACCGCCCCCGCTTCGCCCAAGCACGAGGAAACAGAGACGGCGCTTGAGTCGCTCGCCTCCATCTGCACCGTCCTCGCAGTCGGCCTCTTCGTGATGACGTTCGTCTTCCAGAACTTCGAGATTCCCTCCGCCTCGATGGAGAAGACCCTGCTCATCGGCGACCACGTCCTGGTCGATCGCGTCACGCTCGCTCCTCCGGCCCACTGGGCGCCGTTCGTCCATCATCGCGACGTGCAGCGCGGCGACATCATCGTCTTCCTCAAGCCGCATCCCGAAACCCCCGACCTCTATCTCGTCAAGCGCTGCATCGGCATTCCTGGCGATCGCATCCACCTGGAGCACGGCATCGTTTACCTCAACGGAGTCGCGCAGAATGAGCCGTACGCCGGAATGCCCCGCAACGACGGCGACGAAGAGGACGCTTACAAGCCCTACCGTGACGACTTTCCCGCCGATCTCGCAGGCATCGAGGAGCAGGCCAGCCTGAACAACGCGCCCCTCTGGGCCAACGATCTGCCCAACCATATCGTCAACGGCGAACTCATCGTTCCTCCCGGCACCGTCTTCGCCATGGGCGACAATCGCACCAAGTCGCTCGACGGCCGCTTCTGGGGGTTCGTCCCTCGCGAGAACATCGTCGGCCGCCCCATGTTCGTCTACTGGTCCTTTGAGACGCCCGCCGATCAGATAGACAAGCAATCCATCGGCGACCGCATCGCCTTCATGGGCCACATCCTGCTCCACATCTTCGATCAAACCCGCTGGAGCCGGACGTTCCACATCATCCGCTAGGTACGGTTTGATTGCATCTCTCGACTTGGTTTAGTGCGGTTTCAACGGACGATTGCGTCGCCTCCGGCGCCTCGGCCGCAGTCCCGCCTGGACACGCTAGAATAGTGCGTCTGCCAAGATCGACTTCAGAAACCCATGCACCTGACTCACACTGACGACGAAACGGATCAAGGCACGCGGTCATCGCGTGGACGCATCCGCCTCTTCGTTCTCCTCGCGCTGCTTGCCATTTTCCTGTTGATCGCCTTCGTGCCGCCGCTCTTCAACATGAGCCGCTTTCAGCAGCGCATTGCCCGAAACATCAGTGCCGCACTCGGCCGGCCCGTCCACTTCGATCACGTCTCGCTCACCCTGCTTCCCATGCCCGGCTTCACCCTCGAGAACTTCGTCGTGGATGAAGATCCCGCCTTCGGCTTCGAACCCATCCTCCGCGCGGGCGAAGTGCGAGTCACCCTGCGAATCAGCTCGCTGTGGCGGCGTCACGTCGAGTTCTCCAAGATCTCCCTCGGCGCCGGAGAAACCGGTGTTTCGCCCAGCGTCAATCTGGTGCATGCCTCCAACGGCGCCTGGAACATCGAGAGCCTGCTGCTGCGCGCCTCTCAACTTCAGGCAGCCCCCACCGACCAGCGCTTCGCCGGGCCCGACCGGCGCTTCCCCTACATCGAAGCCACCAATGCCAGGCTCAACCTCAAGCTCGATCAGGAGAAGACACCATTCTCCCTCACCGAAGCGGACTTTGCACTGTGGCTGCCCGAGCCCCACCAATGGCATCTCCGGCTGGAGGCCCGCCCCATTCGCACCGACACCAACTCCGGCGACACCGGCACCCTCCGCGTCGAAGGCACCATGGGCGGGGCCGACCTCAACGCTACCTCGCTGGCCCAGATCCCCATCGATCTGCACGGCAGTTGGCACGACGCCCAGCTCGGCGGCCTGAGCCAGCTCGTGCTCGGTAACGACAGCGGCTTGCGCGGCGATGTCTCTGTCTCCTTCGGCATCCTCGGCACCGTCGGGCACAATGCAATTACCACCGACATTCAACTTACGAAGGCCCGCCGCGCCGACTTCGTTCCCGATCACCTGATCTCGCTCGAAGCTGCCTGCGGGGCTGCCTCCGGCGAGACGTTCCGCTCCTTCACCTCGATCGAATGCCACTGGCCGCCTGCCGATTCGTCGGATCGAGGCATTCTCATCCTCACGGCCGATCTGCCCGACGTCAGCAACCCCGACTCCGGATCGGCCAACATTACCTTTCCCGCACTGCCGGCCCGCACCTTCTTCGATTGGCTCAGTGTCGCCACACCGCATCCTCCGACCGGCTTCTCAGGAACCGGAACCCTTGCCGGAAAGCTCGCCTGGCATCCATCGGCGGAGACAGGTTCGTTGTCGTCCCAGCTCAATTGGGAGGGCGAACTCGAGTTCTCGGGCGAGTCGCTCAGCTTGCCTGCGCTCGGCCCGGAGAAAATTTCGCTGGGCGATGTTCTCGTGCGCTCCACCCAGCAGCCTGAGCAACCCTCTCCCAGGGCGCACCCGGTCGTCGCTCAGGCGGCTGGCAACGGCGGCTTCGACCTGCTTCCCATCACTCTGGATCTCGGCGGAAAACAGCCCGCCACTCTGGAGGGCCACTTCGACGCGAATGGCTACACGCTTCATCTCATCGGCAATGCCATCCCGGCGCGAGTCCTTGCGTTGGGCGACGCGGTCCCCCAGTTTGGTGACGGGCTGCACGAGGTTCTCGATCCCGACCCGGTCCCAGTAGCGGCAGATCCTCCCACCGCTCCCGCGGGCAATGGACGTGGGCGGGGACGCGCGCCAGTCGAGTCGGTTCCCGCAACCCCGGTTGCGGAGGACCCAGCCCCGGTCCACCTCGACCTCACCGCCACTCGCGCCTGGGGAGGAACCCAGGTATGGCGCGAAACGGCGCAGCCCGCGGCCCACACCTCTCCCCGCAAGTTAAGCCGCCGCGAGCCGTCCGCCACCACCCAAACCGCCGGCCAATAATCCTTCTGCACGCATACCAACCCGGGCAGTAGGCATATCAGCCCGGGCGGTACGCATACCAAGCCGGAGTAGCAGCGCGCTTCAGCCCGCGGTAAAGAGCAACAAAATCGACGGGCTTTAGCCCAGGCGTCTCTCCTTTCACTCGGAGAAAGCCGCTTCAGCCGCCGAAACTCCGTGCAACCTCCTCACGGGACCAACCCCCTTGTATCTTGAACAATCATAAGAGTTTGCCCCGCCTTTCCCACAGCCAAACCCTTGACGGGCACGATATACTTAACTTTAGGGGTTAAGTGTGTCGTGCGCGTGCGCAGGACCTCCCAAGCCCTCTTGGATCCAGCATCCACAGAGCTATCTTTGACATTTCGAGCAGGCCAAGTCTCCAGACCCGGTCCGGACCTGACAAGGACTTTCGTCAGACCTAACCCCTGTAAACGGGATTACTTTAGGACTTAAGTACGGGGGGTACCCCCAAGGAAGGGGAGGAGCACCCGTTCTAAGGCTGCGTCCCCAGCTTGCTGGTCCCGTCCGCCGTAAAGGAAGCCGGAAGGCCGGCTGCGATGGGTGTGATGACGGGCGGCGCAACTCCGATGAACTCACTGACCGAGCTGCCGGTATTGTTCGCAACCCATGCGTCGCCGGAGCCGTCGATCGCAACCGCCGTCGGCGAATTCAGCCCGCTGCTGGCGTAGTATCCAGATCCGGAAAGAAGGCTCCCGGTGCTGGAGAGTTCGGTCAGGTTATACGGAGTCTGGTTCGCAACCCAGGTGTTCCCGGAGCCGTCGATCGCAATCCCATACGGCGATCCAATTCCTCCGGCGGCGTAGCCCGTCGTGCCGGAGAGAACCGCGCCCGCCTGGGAGAGTTTGGTAACGCTAGCGCCGGTTGTGTTGGCTAGCCACACATTGCCCGCACTGTCTGCGGCCACGCCGAGAGGAGAGGCAAGCGCACCGCCCGTGAACGGCGAACCGCCAGCCGCAACGCCTATGCTGTTGAGCTTAGCGACGCTGTTGGTTCCGAAATTCGCGATCCACGCGTTGCCCGAGCCGTCGATGGCAATTCCATATGGCTGATTCAATCCGGCCGTGTAAGGCGATCCCGACGCCGCAGCCCCGGCGCTGGAAAGCTTGGTGACGCTGTTGCCGCCGAAGTTCGCGACCCACACGTTCCCTGCGCCATCGATCGCGATGCCGCGAGGACCGTTCAGACCGCCTACGTTGAAGCCGCCGCTGCCTGAAAGGACTGCTCCCGAACTGGAGAACTCGCTGACGCTATTGTTGCCGCTGTTCGCGATCCAAGCGTTGCCCGTGCCATCGAAGGCGATGCCATAAGGGCTGTTGAGTCCTCCGGTGGTGTAACCGGTTGTCCCGGACAACACAGCGCCTGCACTGGAAAGTTTGGTGACGCTGTTGCCCGCGCCATTCGTAACCCACGCGTTGCCCGCGCCGTCGATCGCGACGCCTCTGGGCCCGTTCAGCCCGCCTCCGGAGTAGGTGATCGCAACGGTAAAGTCGTTCGGAGCCGCTCCCAGCGCGGGCGTATACGCCGGCGAAGCTCCGGGAAGATTGAACACCGACGTAACGTTCACGCCCGGGTTGTGCGCAATGTTGATTGCTGCCGTAGCAGTCTCGGCCGGCACAGTCCCGGTGAAACCGCCGGAGAGCGCATTGGTGAACAGCAGCACGCAGGAGTCCACCGCGGGATTGATGCCGCGATCGACGCAAGGCTCAAGCGCGTCAGCCAGCGAATTAATCTCGGTACGCGGAACCGCACCGTTGCCCGCCGGAGTCGTAGCCAGCGCCACGCCGGTCGAGAGCGTTGCCAGGTTGGCCGCGTTCGCAAACGCATTGGCAATCCCAACCAGCGCGAGCGGCGTCCCTGAGCTCGACACATGGATCGCATCTGTCGCAAATGGCGCCATGGCATAAGCAGCCGCAACGGTCGAAACCTCATTCACCGTCACGGCAATTGCGGGTCCCGAGCTGCTTGGGCAGCTTCCAATCACCGCGAGCAAAGCCGCTGACGCATTTGCTCCCGCACCGGAGTTTCCTCCCAGCGAATAGAGATAAAGCTGCTGGCCTGCCGTGCAAGTGTAAGTTCCAGTCATGGTGAAGCGGCCGAACGAGTCCGTCTGCACGTACGCGCCCAGCGAATCGGAGGTCCCTGTTTCGGTCAGGCTCAGCAGATTGACGCTCGTCTGCCCATAGCCTGCGTTGTTCGCCGCGAACATGTAGACATGCGCGCCGACAATCGGCTTGCTGCCCGTCGTGACCACACCGGTCAGCGCCGCGTCTGTTAGCAGCGGAACACCTTGAATAGTCGCCTTCGTCGATGCCTGGCTGTTCAACCCGCTCGTATCGGTGACGATCAGGCTCACGGTGTAAACCGACGAGGTGACGCCCGCAACCTGCGGATAGGTGTGTGTCGGGCTGACTACCGTCCCTTTCACGCCATCGCCGAAGTCCCACTGATAGGTCAGCGTCTGCCCTTGCGGATCGGTTGAAGCGGACCCACTGAAGGTCACCGGCGTTCCGACGGTGCCTGTGTATGGACCTCCGGCATTGGCCACCGGAGGCTGCGTCGGTGCCGGACCGCTCGGCTGGCTACTGGACGAACCGCCTGAACAGCCCGTCATCATGATCAGACCGCATGCCATCACTGCAAGGCCCCAACGCATCACTTTTCTCTCCCGGGAGTCCGTCCCATCCTATTCCAAGTCCATACCCGAGCACTAGAGAGAAACTGTGTCCCATCTGGAATCGCACTGGTTCGGACCACTCCCGGAGAAGCAAAATCCTACTCGCGCCACTTGATGTTGCAGCCGATGCTGTTGCGCTGGTTTGTGTCCGGGCGTTTGCCGGCGAGAACCGCATCCATCGCGCCGCGCAGGTCTTTGCCGGTGACCGGAATATCGTTGCCTCCACCGCTCGGCCGCCGCGGGCGCGAGTCGTCAAGCTGGCCGCGGTAGACCAGCTTCATCTCCGGGTCGAAGAGGAAGAAATCGGGCGTGCACGCGGCATCGTAGGAACGCGCCACCTCCTGCGACTCGTCGTACAAATAGGGGAACTTGAATCCCAGCTGCTCGGCCTGCTTCTTCATCTCCACAGGCGAGTCCTCGAGATAGGCGCCGACATCGTTCGAGGAAATCGCCACGATGGCAAGTTTGCCTTCGTAGTCCGCGCCGATGCGGGCAAGTTCCTGCTCCACGTGCTTCACGTAGGGGCAATGGACGCACATGAACATCACCAGCAGGCCTTGCTGGTCGGCGGCAACATCGTCGCGGCCCACCGCTTTGCCGGTCACAACGTCTGTCAATTCAAAGGCTGGAGCCAGCGTGCCCAACTCCACCATCCTCGATTCGGTCTTCGACATGGCTGTATCGTAATCCAATCCTCGCAGCTGCGGCATAAAAGCCGCTTGCGCAAACCCGGCTCTCGTGGGACGCTCATTGGGCAGCCACGTGTTTGTTTGAGAGGAAGTCTCGCTTTGAACCACCCCAGCTTGCGCCGCACCCTTCGCCGGGCGACTGTCTCGGCACTGGTCCTTGCCCCGCTCCTGATCGCCGGATGCCATCGCCACCGCAAGACGACCTCCGCGCCTAACACCACCGATTACGCCGACAACCTCCAGGCAGTCGTGGCCCAGCCCCAGCTCTCAATCCTGCGCTGGCCAAACTACTCCGAATACCACTCCGCGGTGGCCACGTTCTACGACGATCGCAACTACGAGATTGCCTGGCTGCGCGACTTGAAGCCGACCGCCCAGGCGACAGCCTTCATCCAGGCTTTTCAGGATGCCGGCGCGAAGGGGCTCAACTCCGACGACTACGATGCGTGGCGCTGGCTTGGCAGAGTGCAGAAGATCGCGCAGATCGCCGCAACCCACGACACATCCAGCGCCGCAGAGGACACGATCGCCCAGTTCGATGCAGCGATGACCATCTGCGTCATGCGCTACATCTCCGACCTGCGCATCGGCCGGGTCAGCCCAGCGCATTTCAACTTCGACATCAACGTCGCCGACAAGAAGTACGACCTCGCCGAGTTCGTGTCCGACAACGCCGTGGATGCGACCGACCTTCCCGGGCTGATTCGCAAGGTCGAACCCGACTCGGATCAGTACCGCGCAACGGAGAAGGCGCTCGCGCACTACCTCGACCTGGCCAAACTTCAGGAAGCTGCAGCCGCCCCGCCTCTGCCCGATGTATTCAAAGGCGGCGTTGGCGTTGGCGGCGATTACTCGGCCACAGGCCTGCTGATGGCACGTCTTCAACTGGAAGGCGATGTCCCCGGCGATTATCCCTACCGCGCCCCTGCTCCGGCGGCGCAAACACCGCCGCAACCGCAGGCGGCCAAGCCGAAGTTCGGCGCAAAGACCATGGCGCGCGCCGAGAGTCTGCTGCATCGCCACAAGACCTCGCACGCCACGGCGGCGGCGAGTCCGGATGAGTCGGCTCCTACGTCCGGCTTCAACCCGCCGCATCTCGCTCCGGCGTACACAGCCGCCCTGGCCGACGGAGTGAAGGCGTACCAGCACCGCCACGGTCTGACGGAAGACGGCCGGCTCACCCAGGACACCGTCAAGAGCCTCAACGTGCCGCTGACCGAGCGCGTCATCGAGTTGCAGGACTCGCTGGAACGCTGGCGCTGGCTGCCCGATCAGTACATCAATGCGCCACTGATGGTGAATCTGCCGGAGTTCGTTCTGCGTGGCTACAACCCGCAGCATCAGCTCGACTTCACCATGCGCGTGGTCGTCGGCAAAGTGGTCGGCGAGCATGACACTCCCGTCTTCGCGCACATGATGCGGTACCTCATCTTCCGCCCCTACTGGAACGTTCCGCACGATATCGTCGAGAAGGAGTTGATGCCTCACATCCGCGCCAGCGGCGTGGGATATCTCGCCAGCCACAACTTCGAAGTCACGGACAACAAGGGCAACGTTCGCGCCACGTTTACCGCAAAGGATATTGAACACGGCGGCTTGCAGGTTCGCGAGAAGCCTGGGCCGAAGAACTCGCTCGGCCTGGTGAAGTTCATGTTTCCCAATCAGTACGACATCTACCTGCACTCAACGCCGCAGCCGGAACTATTCAGCCGTTCGCGTCGCGACTTCTCTCATGGCTGCATCCGCGTACAGAAGCCGGAAGACCTCGCCGTCTGGGTGCTGGCTAACAGCAACACGACCGCTCCCCCGGGCAAGGACTGGGAGCCGGACACGATCCACGACATCATGACCGACGGTCCGGACAATCGCCAGGTCAACCTCAAAACGCCGCTTCCTGTGGTCATCTTCTACGCCACCGGGATCGTGGACGAGGATGATGGCAAGGCACACTTCTTCGACGACCTCTACGGCTACGATCAGAAGCTTCAGGAAGTGCTGTCCAAAGGTCCTCCGTATCCACTCAAGCCCGATCCCAAGATGCCGATTGCCAAGCCTGGCGACACCGCGTCGCTGCCCGTGCGCCACGCCGGATCGGGCGTCTAGCAGCGTAAACTTAAAAGGTATGCGGCGGATCTACATGGACGCCAATGCCACCACACCTGTCCTTCCGGCGGTGCTGGATGCGATGCGCCCCTACTGGTCGGAGGAGTTCGGCAACGCCAGCTCCATCCACCAGCGAGGCCAGCATGCACGCGCCGCTGTGGACCGCGCGCGCGAATCGGTCGCCGCGCTGCTGAACTGCCGGGCCGCGGAGGTGGTCTTCACGTCAGGCGGCACGGAGAGCGACAACATGGCGCTCTTCGGTCTCCTGTCGCCGGGCGACCACCTGATCACCACCAGCATCGAACACCACGCCGTACTGCACGCCGCGGAAGCGCTTGCCGAACGCGGCGTCGACGTCACCTTCCTGCCGTGTACGCCCGATGGGTTGATCGAGGTGGCAGCATTACAAGTTGCGATGCGGCCCAACACCCGGCTAGTGAGCGTAATGCTCGCCAACAATGAGACCGGCGTGATCCAGCCAGTGCCGGAGTTGGCGGAAGTCGCGCATGCGGGCGGCGCGTTGTTTCACACGGACGCGGTTCAGGCCGCCGCCAAGCTGCCGCTGGATGTGAAGGCGCTGGGCTGCGATCTGCTCAGCCTCTCCGGCCACAAGATGTATGCCCCGCAGGGCACAGGCGTCCTGTTTGTGCGGCGCAACGTGCGGTTGAAGTCGATGTTCTTCGGCGGCCTGCACGAGCGCGGGCGCCGTCCGGGCACGGAGAACGTCGCAGGCATTGTGGGGTTGGGCAAGGCGGCAGAGATTGCGCGCGCGTGGCTTGCGGAAGCTGGCTCGCAGGAACTCATTGCTCTGCGCGATCGACTGGAGCACGGAATCCTTGCGGCGGTGGCCGAGGCAGGCATCAACGGCGGCGGGGTAGCCCGCGTGTCGAACACCAGCAATCTCTTCTTCGACCATGTGGAGGCGGAGGCGCTGGTGATCGCGCTCGACCTAAAGGGGCTCGCGGTATCGGGTGGGTCCGCCTGCCAGTCCGGCGCGACCGAACCATCGCATGTGCTCACGGCGATGGGTTTGAGCGAGGCACGCGCGCGCGCAAGCGTTCGGTTTTCGCTGAGCCGACTGACGACCATCGAGGAGATCGAGGCTGTGCTGGGAATCGTTCCTGCAGCCGTCGGCCGCCTGCGCGAGCTGAGCCCGAAGAAGCTGGCTCTCAGCCGTTGACCCTAGCGCAGGACCGCGAGCTGAAGGGCTCGAGCAACCACGGCAGCCACGAGCAGGGAAGTCAGGAACAGCGTAACCATGGTTCGCTGTTCGGGCGAGATTTTGTTGAGTGCTAATCCGAGGTTCACGAGCAACATCTCAATCCACTCAGTGATTCGATCCATCATTCCGTTCTCCGCGAAGAATTCAAAACTGCAAGCGAATCACAGATACCAGGGAACATCGACAACAATGATGCGCTGTTTTCCGCGCAACAAAAGCAGCAGTTTCAGCAGTTGCACCCGCTGGTTGTGCAGCAGGTTCTCCCACCAGTGGTTGACGACCAACTCCGGCAGCAGAACGGTTATCTTGCGGTCCGGGTTCTGCTGCTCTAATTCAAGGATATAGTCCATCAGGGGCGAAATCACTAACCGGAAGGTGGAATGCAACTGGATCAGTTCCGGTTGGGGCAGACCCTTTTCCTTGATCGGGTTCAGCACATTCACGTCCCACACTGTACACAACGCATCCTCGCCGTCGTCGCAGTCGACGTTGATCACCTTGATCTCCGACGACAGTAGCACAGCGAAGCGCATGGCCTTCTCCGTCATGCGGTCCCAGCGCGCCATGGGCAACACCACCAGTGGCGGCAACAGGTTGCTCAGGTTCAGCGGTCCGGAGCGGACTACTTCCTTTACGCGCGTGTAGTGCTGCTTGATCGCGACCATCAGCAGGATCAGCGTGGGAATCAGCAGCGCCGTAACCCAGGCGCCCGCAGTGAATTTCGCGATCAGGACGATGATGGTGGTTATCCCCGTGGCCAGGGCGCCCGTGCCATTCACGAGCATGTGCCAGTTGCGGCCCTTGTGATCCTTCGGCTCCCGCTTCCAGTGCATCACCATACCGGCCTGCGAGAGCGTAAACGCCATGAATGCACCGATCGCGTAGAGCGAGATCAGGTAATCGGTCCGCCCCTTGAACATGATCAGGATGACGGCAGTGAAGCCGGTGAGTGCGTAGATGCCGTGCGAGAAGAGCAGCCGCCGGCCGCGGATGGTAAACACGTGCGGCAGATAGTCCTGCATCGCGATCGCGCGGGTCAGACGGGGAAAGTCGGCAAACGCTGTATTCGCGCTCAGGCACAACGCGAGGAAGACAGACCACATGGTGAAGTGGAAGAACCAGCCCCGTCCGAAGACGGCCATAACGATCAGGCTCAGCAGGCTCTGGTAATGCGGATCGGTCGGATCCATTGCCATGATCTGGTACTTGTTCGCCAGCCAGGCCGTTCCGAAGAGCAGAACAATCAGGATGGCGATAATCACGGTCAGCGTGCGCTGCGCATTCCGGGTCCGGGGCTCGCCGAAAGCCATCACGCCGTTCGAAACAGCTTCCACGCCGGTCATTGCGGCGCATCCGTTCGAGAACGCTTTCATCAGAAGCCAGATGCCGATCAGCTTGATGGTCGGGTGCCCGAGCGGAACTACATGCGCGACCGGGTGGCCTCCCGTCTTGAAGACATGGAATGCGCCGACGAAGATCGAGGTCAGCAGAGTTCCGACAAACAGAAACGTTGGGACAATGAAAGCCGCGCCGGTGTCCTTGACGCCCCGCATATTCACCATCGCCAGCACCGCAAGGATGATGACGCAGAGCAGGAGTGTGTGCGGAAGCAGCCATTGCTGATCGGAGACCACCGCTTCCACGCCGGCCGAAATACCGACCGCAGCCGTCAGGATGTAGTCAATCATCAGCGCGGCGGCTGCCAGCAGACCTGCGCCAACTCCAAGATTTTCCGTCGCAACCGTGTAGGATCCGCCCCCGCCTGGATATGCCGCAATCGTCTGCCGATAGCTGAAGTAAACAATGACCAGCAGGACCAGAATGGTCGAAATGATGGGGACAATATATTGAATGCCCATCAGCCCCAACGGGATCAGCAACGAGAGTGCTGTTTCAGGGCCGTACGCCGCGGAGGTGAGAGCATCGAGGCCGAAAATCGGGATTCCGGCAGCTACGCCGATATGCTCGGCGCGTTCTTCACTCGTGGCCAGGGGTCTGCCAAATAACGAATCGGTAAATGACATGGAACTTTAATTCTATCTACTAAGTCACGCCAGTACCAACGATTTGTTGCCGCGCGAACTGAAGGCCTGTTTCACCGATGGACTTGACAGTCGAGTAATTCATCCGCGACCTTGATAGTGCATCAGCGCTCCCACCTTCCATCGAGGCTCAGAACACATGAACCGACTTTTTCGTTGTTGCGTGCCCGTGCTCTGCGCGGGTTTGATTCCTATCCTTTCGGCGAACGCGCAGGGCGCACCGGGCGGTATGGGGCCGGGCGGAACTCCTCCCAAACCGAAGAACCTCAAAGTGCTACCGCAGGACACGGACCTGCGTAAAGTGATGCGAGCCTACAGCGGCGATCTCGGAGTGGAGTGCGAGTTCTGCCACGCACCCGCGGACCCGGTCACGCATCGGGCTGATCGCGCCTCCGACGCCAACCCGGTGAAGGAGACGGCCCGGTACATGATTCAGCTCACCGACGATCTGAATAACAAGTACCTCGCCCAGTTGCCGAACCGTAAGGGCAACGATCCCATCACGTGCGGTACCTGCCATCGCGGCGAGAAACAGCCAACTGTCTTTGTTCCGCCGCCGCGCCAGCAGGGCAACCGGCCGCCTGGAGCGCCTGCCGCCGCCGCTCCGCCTGCGAAGTAAGCTACTGGGTCGAGCCGGTCAGGAAGGTCTGATCGGCCCGCGCGCCAATCACGCGATAGAGGGCGAACTGGCGGGAGTTCTGCGCCCTCAGCTCAAACAGCAGGCTGGCGCGGTTGGAGGCCTCGGCGTCCACTGCGTCCACCAGTCTCATCCTGGGGCTGCGGTCCAGGTGGGTCGCGTCGGTCACATTCGTCAACACCACCTCCGGCTCACCCTGCGTATTCGTCTGCGCAATCAGCGTGACAAATCGCAGCGCTGGACCCAGGCCGTCCGTATGCGCGGAGTAGACGAACGTCGCTGAACCGCCATAGCTCAGTTCATAGCCCGTCAGTTTCTCGTCGAGAAGTGTTTCAGGGGGCGCAGGGAGCGGTGGAGGTGTCTCCTTGGCCACACCGCGGCGGATCTTGCTGCCGGGACGATGTGGGTCGGGTGGCGGAGGAGGAGCAGGCGGCGGAGCCACTGCATTTGCAGCCTCATACTTCGCCAGTTGCGCCCGCGCGGCAGTCTGCATCTTGGTCAGAATGGCCTGGTGTTCGGCCTCATCGTCCCAGGCACGCGAAAAATCATGCACAGGCCGATCCGCAGCATCGGACACGGCCGCTATCTGGTGCAGATCCTGATCGACAGGCAAGCCGGACAACCTCGGCAAGTCCTTCTCATTCAGCGCGCCCTCAGGTTTTCCGCGATGCAGTGTCGGACGATTCGGGTCGTCATTCAGGGAGTTGGATACCGGCGTCACATTCGGCTGGTCGCTCTTTCCCGCGCTGGCCTGCTGTTCTGCAGTGCGTCGCCGCAGAGTCGGGCGGTCCGGGTCATCGGAAGGAGTGTCGCCACCGCCCCCCGCACTCGCAGTCTTGTCCGAGGAGTCGGCACGGCGATGCATCGTCGGCCGATCCGGATCGTCCGCGGGCGTCCCACTGGACGGTGTACTGCCGGGAGTCGGGGCCGCCGATCCGCCCGAACCGGGAGCCGCCGACCTGGAGGAGAAGTGGGGCTTGTCCGGATCGGCATCCACCGCGTTGATCGCCGAGATCGTCTTGGAGGGTTTCAGGGTCGACTTCTTGGCCGTACCCGGCGGAACAAATTTGCCGTAGCCGAACCAGCCGTCGTCCCAGGCCGTCGTGGTCTCCGCCGCAACCATGTGCTTCGAGAAGAGGATGTCCAATGCCCCGAGTGGCTTGCCGGCCTGCTGCAACTCATAGACATTGCCCGTGTCCAGCGCGAAGGGGATGGGCCGTGCCAGGTAGACGGCCGCGTCTCGCAGCTTGCCGTCGATGAACACTGAGACCGGGATCAGGCGGTGGGCGTTGGGTTTGGCCATGTCGCCAGTCCACTCATAGACGCCGACCGCGCGGACGACTGTCTCCGGCTTAGCGACCTTGTGGGTCTGGCCGTACAGGGGAGCAAGGGCTGAGGCGGCGATCGCCAGCACGCCGGCAACTCCGGCGAGGGGCCTCAATCCGCGCTCGATCCGGACTGGCTTCATGTAGTGCTTAGACGGCATCATGATGCTCCTCGTTTCACCTCAGAGTACCCCCGCGCCCCGCAAACTGGAAACTGCTCTACCATCAACTTCGTGAGTCCACAGCCAAACCCGTCTCCGAATCCGTCGGGCCCGTTGCTGAGTGTGCAGGAGCTTTCTATCGCCTTTGGCGGGCGAGAGGCCGTCCGCAACGTCTCCTTCGAAATCGCGCCGGGCCAGTCTCTTGGACTGGTCGGCGAATCCGGCTCAGGAAAGTCGGCGACCTCGCTAGCTGTACTGCGGCTGCTCCCGGCGGAGGCCAGTGTCTCGGGGCGCATTCGGTTCACTGCTCCTGGTGCTACGCCAGTCGACCTGTTGGCCCTGCCGGAGCGCGATATGCGGCGGCGCCGCGGCAGTGATATGGCGATGATTTTCCAAGAGCCGATGACCGCGCTGAACCCGGTGATGCGGGTCGGATCGCAGATCGCCGAAGCGGTTCGCGCACATCAGCCCGGACTCGATCGGAAGTCCGTCGAGCTGCTGGTACTGGACGCGATGCACGAGGTCGCCCTGCCCGAACCGGAACGGCGTATGCGCGACTACCCACACCAGTTCTCCGGCGGGCAGCGTCAACGCATCCTCATCGCCATGGCGATCGTGAACCGGCCGCGCCTGCTCATTGCGGACGAGCCCACGACGGCGCTCGACGTGACCGTGCAGGCCCAGATCCTGGCGTTGCTGAAGACCTTGCGTCAGGCGCATGGACTGTCCATGTTATTCATTTCGCACGACTTGGCGGTGGTGGCGCAGGCGTGCGATCAACCCGGAGATCAGATCGCCGTCATGCAGCAGGGGCACGTCGTCGAGCAGGCCGCGACGCTCGACCTGTTTCACACCCCGAAACACCCGTACACGAAGAAACTGCTGGCGTCCGCCCCGACCATGGCCACCGACCGGGCGCAGCGTCTGGCGTCCGTCTGATTTCCCTGGGTCGGCCAAATCCGGAGAGCCGCGGGGGCGGCATCTCAATGCTCTGCGATAGACTGGAATTTCGTGCTCCAATGCACGTGGACCCGCCATGCGTGCTCTCATCCTTTCCGACATCCACTCCAACCTTGAGGCGTTGCAGGCGGTTCTCGCCGCAGCCGGAGAGTGGGACGCCCTATGGAACCTGGGCGACATGGTCGGCTACGGGGCGAGTCCCAATGAAGTGCTGGAGGTAGTCAGGCCGCTTTCCACGCTCATCGTTCGTGGAAACCATGACCGCGCCTGCAGCGGCATCAGTTCCACGGTCCAGTTCAACCCGACGGCCCGCGCCGCAGCCAACTGGACCTATGAGCATCTCACCCAGGAAAACATAGCCTGGCTCCGCGAGCTTCCCAAGGGGCCACTGCAGCCGGACGATCGGCGGCTGGGGGAGGCCCAGATTTCGCTGGCTCACGGGTCGCCACTCAACGAGGACCAATACATCCTCAGCATGCGCGACGCCTGGGCGCCCCTGCAGGTGATGGTTACTGCGCTTACGTTCGTCGGTCACACGCATGTCCAGGGCGGCTTCTCGCAGAAAGATCACGAGTGGCACGAGATCCGTCCGCGGGCTCGGCAGGGCAACGACGCCGAGTCGTGGACGATGCCGATTCCTCCCGGGACCCGCAACCTGATCAATCCGGGCTCGGTCGGCCAGCCTCGCGATGCCGACTGGCGCGCTGCATTCGCGATTTACGACAGTGAAGCCGGTGAAGTGATCTACCATCGCGTTCCGTATGACGTTCGCCGCGCCCAGGGTCGCATCCTGATGGCGCGTCTGCCGGAGCGGCTGGCGGCCCGTCTACGCGAAGGGCGATAGCGGGACTTAGATACCAACAAGCATTGATAAGAATAGGGTTCCAACTGGCCGGTTAGTCTATTCATTTGGCCTTCTCGCGACAGCCCCAAGCGAACTGGACAGCAAGCGCCCGCCATCGCCGCTTCCTTTTCAAGGATTTGTCGTGATAGAGAGCAATAAATTGAAAAAAACAAACATTTAACTTGTAATAATTAATAAATCGTATTATTGTCGTTTTCGTGCTTGAGAAACAGGAACTAAGACCTATGGACTCGACCCGCAAAAACGCTTCCGACTGGCAAGACCTGCTGCGCATCGCCCAGGGTGCCCCCCTCCTCATCGAGCGCGTCTCGATCCCGGAGAAGGGAATTGCTGTCGAAGGTCAGTTCACCCTGCCCGAGCTTGCCCGGCTCAGCCTGGAAGATCAGGTGTTCGTCGTCGCGTTCCTCCGATCTCACGGTTCCATCAAGGAGATGGAGCAGACCTTCGGCGTTAGTTACCCCACTATCAAGGCCCGCCTCAACCGTGTCTCCGGCCAGTTGCAGTTTATTGAGACCAACCCGTCTCCATCCCGCTCGGAGGTGTTGGAGCGGCTCAAGGCCGGCGAGCTTACCGCTGAGGAAGCGATCCGCGCACTGGAGGCGCTCAAGTGACTCCCAACTTCGCAGTCCTCGGCATCGACACCCCCGGCTTCCACTGGCCCAAACTATGGCTGCCGATCTTCCTTCTGTGGGTTCCGGTGCTCCTGCTTTTGCCCATCTTTTTGCTGGTGTTTGTGGTCCTTGCCATCGCCACCAGAACCAATATCGGGCGCGTCATCGCCATCTTCTGGGGCATCCTATGCAGCCTGCCCGGCACTCACGTCCACGTCAGCACTCAGGATGCCCGCGTCCTGGTCCGCATTCTGTAGAGGTCGTCAGGAGGAGTGTAATGAACGAAAATCGCCGCCAGATTCTGGAAATGCTCGCCGCCGGCAGGATTACCGCCGACGAAGCCGAACGCCTTATGGGCGCCCTCGAGACCGAACGCACTTCTCCCACTGGTGACTACTCAAGCTCCAGCGGGGCCACCGTGAAAACCCGCGCCAAGTACCTGCGCGTGCTGGTTGAAGCCGACGAGGCAACCACGGGCATGAAGGGTCCGACAACGGTGAACGTCCGCGTCCCCATGCAACTGCTGCGTGCCGGCGTTCGCCTGGCGAGCCTCATCCCCGCCCAGGCCCATCAGCAGTTGGACGACGCACTCAACAAGCACGGAGTGCCTCTCACTCTTTCGCAGATCAAGCCGGAAAACATCGAGGAACTCATCGACCACCTTGAAGATCTCACCGTCGATGTCAACGGCTCCGGAGGCAACGCCACCAAAGTCCGCGTGTTCTGCGAATAGTCCGATAGCTGCGAAATTCAGGAAGCTCAAGAAACCATTCGTCGCCAATGGACAGGAGAGCCTCGCCATGACACCCCAGCAAGCATGGACGCGATGGACCCGAACAAGAGCTTCAAGGAACGAACCGATCGAAAAATCCGTTCATCCATGTAGCAAGAAAAACTTAACGAAGACCTACCAGTCGCACATTCGGCGTCGATCTTCCTGGCAAAGGTTTGAGACCCGAATTCGGAGTTCCGATGATGATTCGAGCCAGTTTGAATGTGGAGTCGTTGCAAGAGGAGGTGAGCCTGCTTCAGGCGAAGATCGCATACCTGCAGCAGCTTGTTGCCGAATTGCTTTTGAAGAACCAACAGCTCCGGGAGGCATCAGGAGACACAGAAATCTAATCCACCCGGTCGATTGGATGGGTCGGTGTGCTCGGGAGGTTCAAAGCTAATGACCCCAGAGATTTACAGAATCTTCGCCAAATAGGGCCCCGCCGCCAGTACTTGGCTGCCAGGCTCAGGCTCGGATCGCGGTGACCTGCAGGTACTCGTTGTGGATGAGGGTGCGATTGGCGGGATCGGGCGCAACGTTGGCGCTGGACCAGAGGGCCTCGAGGTCAGCCGCGAAGGCGGCCTGACCGGCAGCGTCGAGGCGGCTGAACGCGACCTGTGTGGGCCCGAAATATTTGCGGAAAAACTCAACGGCTCCAGCTGGACTAGTGGGCAGGTCGAAGTCGATGGGGATCAGTGCGGTCTGAATGTCCGTGAAGCCAGATGCCAGCCGCTGACGAACGGTGGTGTCCTCGCCCCAAAGGATGGGAGGCGGCAGACCGGGCGGCGGAGGGGCATGCTTGGCCGAGGCTTTGAACATGATGCCGGTGAAGCTGGCGGGATTCCAGTTTGCCATGGAGAGGAGGCCGCCAGGTTTCAGAACGCGAGCGAATTCGGCAGCGACCAGCTCAGGTCGAGGGGCGAACATGGCTCCGAACATGGTTACGACCGCGTCGAATGAAGCATCAGGGTAAGGAAGCTGTTCCGCATCGCCTTCGTCGAACACCGCGGTCAGATTCTCGACTGCGGCACGCTCTCGGGCCTGAGCCAACAGATTGGTTGCGATATCGACCCCGGTGACTGCACATCCCAGACGGGCAAGCGGGATGGCGGTATTTCCGGTGCCGCAGGCGACGTCAAGCACACGCGCGCCGGCTGGGAGGTTCAGTCGTTGGGCAAAGGCTTCAGCGCCGGCGGTGATGGTTCTGGCAACGACGCCGAAGTCACCGGCCATCCAGGTAGCGCGCATGGATTCTTTGATTTTCTCAATGGGCGGTTGGGCAGGAGCGGTCATCGTAGATCCTCCAAATGCACGAGCGAGTGGTCAGGATGCTTGAGAGATGACCTATGCGTCAACTTTTTCCGTGTGCAAATTGCAGTGAATCGAGAAACGACCAAGCGGGACCCCGGAATGAGTACCGGAATTCCACACCTTTTTTGTTGCAACCATGGACGAAAGTAGAGAGGGATGGATAGCATGTTGCGCGCGGGGGGAGCTTGGCGGTTCCCGTCGCGGCGACGGCGTTTGGGGGCGGTCATGTACGAGGACTGCCGGGGCGTCAGTCGGCGCGATGCAGGGAAGGGCGTTAAGAGCCCCCGTTATCCCTTCTGATTCACAAGGCTGCGCGTCAGCCTCAACTCAAACCGCAGTGGATTGCTCTTCAAGCGCAGTGGCGAGCTCTTCCCACTCGGTAGTGAGAGCATTGCGCTCGGCGCGAAGGCCGTCGAGTTCCGCGGCGGTGCGCTGCGAGTCTTCGACTGAAGTGTAGTGACCGAGATGCTCCTCGGCAGCGGTGACGCGCGACTCCAGCGTGGATAGCTCCTGCTCAATCGCCGCAACGCGGTCTTCAAGCTGCTTCAGCTTGATCGGGTTCAGGCGCTTGACCGGTGCTTTCGACGATGCCTGTTGCCTGCTTTCCACATTCGCTCGTGCCGATGCATCCGCCGGCGCTCCGTTCGTGGATTGGACTTCGATCGCGATCGCGGCGGCAGGAGGCGGCGTGGGCTTGAGGCCTGCGGCGAGCGAGACCGTGGTCTTCTCCGGTCCTCCCGATTTGCGGTAGAGGTAGTCCTCGTAGTTGCCGGGATAGATGTGAACGCGACGGTCCTCGACCTCGAAGACGCGGGTGGCGAGGCCGTCGATGAAGTAACGGTCGTGGGAGACGAACAGAACGGTGCCGGTGAAGTTCGCGATCGCGTCCAGCAGAACGTCCTTGGCGCGCAAGTCCAAGTGGTTGGTGGGCTCGTCGAGCAGCAGGAAGTTTGAAGGCGAGACCAGCATCTTGGCCATGGCGTAGCGATTGCGTTCGCCGCCGGAAAGGACGCCGAGCTTCTTGAAGACGTCGTCACCAGAGAACATAAAGCAACCGAGCAGCGAGCGAAGTTCGACGACGGGAACCTTCGGCGCGGCACCGGCGATGTCGTCAAGCATCACAGCATCGGGGTCGAGCACCTTGTATTGATCCTGCGCGAAGAAGTCGGTAAGGACGTTGTGGCCTTCGCGGATGGTGCCAGCGGTGGGTTCTTCCTGGCGGCTGAGGAGCCGGATCAGGGTGGACTTGCCGGCTCCGTTGGCGCCGACGAGAGCGATGCGCTCGCCGCGCTCGATGGTGAAGTTGAGATTCTCAAGGACGTGCTTCACGCCAGCCGGCTGTCCATCGATGGGGGGCATCGGGTAATCCATCGAGAGGCCGGAGACTTCCATCACGGTGCGTCCGCTGGCGGGCGGTTGCGGAATGCTGAAGTGGATGGTCGCTTCCTCTTCCGGGACCTCAATGCGTTCGATCTTTTCCAGTTCCTTGATGCGAGACTG
>DASYEU010000057.1:0-7893 GCA_036498865.1 Acidobacteriaceae bacterium
GGCGGGGAAGGCGTTCGATGCATTCAGCCCGAGTTGCAAGCGGGAGTACGTGGAGTGGATCGCGGACGCGAAGCGGGTCGAGACTCGGGAGCGACGGATTGCGCAGGCGGTGGAGTGGATCGCCGAGGGAAAGCAGCGGAACTGGAAGTATCAGGACTGTTGAGCGGATTGCAGGACTCGGTGATCAGGGCTCTCCCTTATCCTCCGCGTTGCTCGACGCTTCTTCGCGAGCTTGT
Organism: Acidobacteriaceae bacterium; assembly: GCA_036498865.1. Classification (GTDB taxonomy): domain Bacteria; phylum Acidobacteriota; class Terriglobia; order Terriglobales; family Acidobacteriaceae; genus Edaphobacter. Next base: position 237 of record DASYEU010000057.1, read on the forward strand.
GCAGCAGGCCGGATCTGAACTTGCTGCGGACGATGTTCTAGCGAACGTCGTCCTGGTATTTGGTTGTGACGTTGTCGGGAAGTTCGTGAACCATCTTTTCGGGCTTTCCGGAGAACTTCCGCCAGATACGGCGGGCTGTGGCCTGTCCGGTTGGGTCGGTTGGGATGCGGATGAGGCCGAATCCTCCGTACAGTTTCTTGGGATCGGAACGTGGCCCCCACCAGTTTGACCGCGCCGACTCAGTCCCGCTGCGCGCGTCGTAGAAACTGATCGCATACGAGACGGAGTAGCCGGGAACCCATGGCTCGTCTCCGATCCACCAGGCAAAGTTCGCCGGGTTATAGCCCATCTTCGATACATCGGGTTTAGGCATTCCCGCGGGCTTTTCGCCTTTGGGGACGACGACGAGTCCGCGATCTTTCGGTTGGCGTTTGACCGCGGGCCTGCTGCGGGCGGGTGGGATGTAGTGGAAGCGGATGAGGTAGATGTTCTGGCCGGGTCCGTGCTGGGCCGTCTTAAGGAGGTCGAGGACGCCGAGGAATCCAGAGGCGCGGGCGAGCTGCGGAGTAATGTCTGGGAAGCCGATGGGGTTGATGGAGTCGACCTCGATTTCGCCTTCCTCCATGCGGTAACGGTTCCCAACGATGACGTGGGGGCGCGTCCAGATGCGGACGCTGCAGGTGATTTCGCCGTTGCGAACACCTTCGCGAAGCCGTTTGGTGAAGATCATTCTAGTTGCTGACTACGGGAGTCCAGCCGTCGAGGACGAAAGCGGGGTTGCTGTAGTTGGCGATGGTCTGGGCGTCCTGGGGTTGGGTGAGTTGCTTGGAGACGTGGTGGCGCTGGGTGGTGTCGATGGGGTGGCCGTCGAGGTCGGTGCTGTTGAACTCCCAGAGGTGGAGATGGGTGGTGTCGTCCTCGATGGGCCCCCAGCCGGCGGGCGGGATGCCCTTGAGGTGACAGTTGATGAGGACGGCTTCTGCGTAGGGATAGTTGAGGCCGTGGTTGTTGGGCAGGCGTGCCAGGACTGCGGAGACGGGCGGCCGGGCTGGCGCGGCGGTTGTCGATGGCGGAGCGGGAGCCGGAGCCGCAGGAGCGGGACGCTCGCGCGTGACGAAGGTGGAGTTGAGGAAGACATTGCCGTGGTTAGCGTCCGTGTTGCGGATCCACATGAAGGGACCCATGGACGACAGCTCGCAGTGGTTGAAGAAGGCGGGACCGACGCCGAGGATAGTGTCGCCATCGCCGACGATGCGGCTGTCGGTGAGGTAGACGGGGCCACGGAGATTGAGCGCGTCACCTGAGCCCTTGATGTTCATGTGGTCGACGATGTTCTTCGAGCCGGAGATGAGGAGACCCTCGGCCTGGCCGTAGGCGTAGTTGTTGACGGAGAAGTTGGCGAGCTCGATGCCGGTGGAGTTGTACACGGAGAAGGCGCAGCGGCGATTGGGGCCGGGCTGGGGCGGGTTGAAGCCGCTGTTGTTGGCGTAGCCGACTTGCACCTTGTCGCGATCCTCGCCACGGATGGTGAGATTGGATTTGTCGCGGAAGAAGACGAGCTCTTCGTAGGTGCCGTTCTTGATGAAGATGGTGACACGCTGCGCGGGGTGGGCTGGAACGAAGTCGATGGCGCCCTGGACGGTGTTGAAGTCGCCGGTGCCGTCTGCGGCGACGACTACGCGAGTGGCGTTGGCCACGGGCGGGGCGGATTTGGTGGTGAAGGTCCAGGCTGTGTCGGTGGTTAAGCCGGCGAAGGTGCCGGTGGCCGGAGTGAGGACGCCGGGATCGATCTGCACGGTGTATTTGTGGCCGTAGTGCAGGGCGTCGTTATGCGGGTAGATGGTGGCGACATTGCCGTGGACGAGGATGGGGTAGAAGTGGAAATTGTCGAGGCCGCCGACGGTGGTGAGTTGATAGCTATGCAGGTCCGGCGGCGTAACGCGGACGGCCGGGGTTGTGGTGGCGGGCGAGGTGGGGATGGAGGGATCGAGCTGGGCGCCTTGTGCGGGAGGCGCGGTAACGCGGCGGGAAGGGTCGGGACCGGCGGGGATGCTGAGGTCGAGGGTGTCGACGAGGGTGTGGCTGGCTGCGTCGTAGATTCGGACCTGGCCTGACTTGCCGATGGCCGGCGCGCTGGAGAAGGTGAGAACGAGGTGGGCGTCGGGATTGACGCGGACGGCGTTGTTTGCGGGGAAGCGGGCCGGGCTCGCGGATTGAGCGCTTGCGGAGCAGGCAAGGCAAAGGGTGGCGGCAGCGGCGGCGCAGAAGAGGCGGGGGGCGGAGATACGGTGCATGGAATGTGTCCTCGTCAGATGAGAAACTATACCGCTGCGGCGAGGTGGGCTGCATCTTTGCGTTTACTTAAGTTGGGCGGCGCGCGCGAGGAGCAGGTCGCGCTCGCGGGTGTTCCCGGTGAGAGATGCGGCGCGGGATAGTTCGGCACGGGCTTCCTCGATACGGCCAAGTTTGCTCAGGAGGTCGGCGCGAACGGCTGGGAGCAAGTGGTAGTTGCGGAGGGATGGCTCGGCGACTAGGGCGTCGACGCGTTCGAGGCCGGCGGCGGGGCCAAAGGCCATGGCGACGGCCACGGCGCGATTGAGTTCGACGACAGGGGAGGGCGAGACTTGCGCGAGGGTTTCGTAGAGGGAGGCAATGCGGAGCCAGTTGGTTTCGGCGGCAGTGCGTGCGCGTGCGTGGCAGGAGGCGATGGCGGCCTGCAAGGCGTAAGGGCCGTTGGAGCCGTGGAGGGATTCGACGCGTTCGAGTGCGGCGAGACCGCGGCGGATGAGGAGCTGATCCCAAAGGGCGCGATCCTGATCGAGGAGAAGGATTGCGTTGCCGGCGGAGTCGGTGCGGGCGTGGGCGCGGGAGGCTTGAATCTCCATCAGCGCGGCGAGCGCGTGGACTTCGGGTTCGTCGGGGACGAGTTCCGCGAGGATGCGGCCGAGGCGGAGAGCATCATCGCAGAGCGCTGGGCGGAGCCAGTCGTCGCCCTGAGTTGCAGTGTAGCCTTCGTTGAATACGAGGTAGATGACCTGGAGAACTGACGCGAGGCGGGCAGTGAACTCTGCGCCGCGGGGGATTTCGAAGGGAACGTGTGCGTCGGAGAGGGTGCGCTTGGCGCGGACAATGCGCTGGGCGACGGTGGATTCGGGGGCGAGGAACGCGCGGGCGATTTCGTCGGTGGAGAGGCCGCCGAGCAAGCGCAGAGTGAGGGCGACGCGAGCTTCGGGGGAAAGGATCGGGTGACAGGAGATGAAGACGAGGCGGAGGAGATCGTCGCCGATGGTGTCGTCGAGGGGTGTGTCGAAGTCGGGCACGGTCTGTTCGAGGGCTTCATAATGGCGGCCGAGTTCGGCGTGCTTGCGATCGAGGAGCGTGTTGCGACGGAAGTGATCGAGAGCGCGATGTTTGGCGGTGGCCATCAGCCAGGCTCCGGGTTTGTCGGGAACGCCTGACTGCGGCCATTGCTCGAGTGCAGCGACGAGTGCTTCCTGGGCGAGATCCTCGGCTAGACCGACGTCGCGAGTGATGCGGGTGAGGGCCGCGATGAGCCTGGGAGACTCGATGCGCCAGACGGCGTCAATGGCTTGATGAATGGCTTGGTGTTGATCGGTAGCGGACACTGCTACCGATCACACCAGCTTCAGACCGTCCGTGCAAGTGAGGTTACTTCTCTACCTGGCCTATTAAATCGGCTCGGGCGTTCACTTTTTTCTGGATCTCCTCCTGGGACAGGATGGGCGCGAAGTCCTCCATCTCGAAGACCTGGCGAATCTCAATCTCCGACTCACCCCCGTGGGGATTGGGACAACGCTTGACCCACTCGATTGCCTCGTCGAGTGAGTTGAGCCGCCAGATCCAGAATCCAGCGATCAGTTCCTTGGTTTCGGCGAAGGGGCCGTCGATGACGGTGCGAGACTTGCCGGAGAACTTGACGCGCGCGCCTTTGACACTCGGTTGGAGGCCATCCATGGCGAGCACAACGCCAGCTTTGAGGAGTTCCTCGTTGAATTTGCCCATCTCGGCCAAAAGCTGGGAGTCGGGAAGTGCGCCTTCCTTTTCGGATTCTTTTGTAGCTTTGACAATAACCATGAATCGCATGTGATTTGTCCTTTGAGTTGGGAGTTGGAATACCGATTCACGTTTATTTCGCGGGCATCTCGTAGAGCTGGCGAACCTCGCACTCTCCATTTACGCCAGATACTTTGAGGAAGTCCTTCGTGAGTTGGATGGCTTCCTCTTTTGAGTCGGCCTTGATGAGGGCGAAGCCACCGACGACTTCTTTGGATTCTGTGAAGGGGCCGTCGGTGACGGCGACTTTGCCCTCTGTGGAACGGACACGGAAGCCGAGCGCGGACGGCAGGCAGCCTTCGGTGCCGAGCAACCAACCCTTCTTGAAGCCTTCTTCGATCAGTTTGCCCATGTTCGCCATCTCTTCCGGCGAGGGAGGAGTGTTGCGTTCGGCGCTTTTGAAGATGCTAAGAAATCTCATGATTGTTTGTCTCCTGGTGGTGAATGTAGGTTCTATTGGTATGTCGAATGAAGCTGCGGGAGATCGACATACAGGGTTGGATTTTTTTGCACTCGTGAGGAAGAACAGGTTCGGGCTAAAGCCCCATCGAATTACACGCGTGTTACCGCGGGTTAAAGCCCGCTGCTAGTCCGGGGAATGGCTGATATTCCGTTGGACTGAAGGCGGGTCTCTTTGACATGAGGCGCGGAGTTATTGGGGTCTGGTTTGGGGCAGGTTGGCCTGGATTTCGCTGAAGCCGTCGGCGGCCTTCTGGACGTCGGCGGGGAAGTCGGCGAACTCCTGGACCTGGCGGATTTCGATGGTCTCGTTGCTGGAGCCAGGGCAGCGCTTGGCCCATTCGATGGCTTCGGCGCGGGACTTGACCTGGATCATCCAGTAGCCGCCGACGACTTCCTTGGCTTCGGGAAAGGGACCGTCGGTGACGGTGGGCTTGCCTCCGGCGAAGGAGACGCGGGCGCCGGTGGAGGGCGGGTGGAGGCCGTCGAGGGCGAGGAGGACGCCGGCCTGCTGGAGCGACTTGTTGTACTCCATCATGGCCGAGACGGCTTCCGGGGAGGGCATGGCGTCGGGTTTCGCTTGCTCATAGCCTTTGGGGATCATCAACATCATGAAGCGCATGGAATTTCTCCTGAATAGCGATTTGGACGCCGTGCAGCGGCTGAGTGTTGTGGCGGCTCGACGCTCTACTACTACGTCGAATGGCGTTGACGGGAATCGACAGGCCCTGGAAATTATTTTGGAGAATTTCGTCCCGGCGTCGATTTACTCGGATCTCAAGGTGAAGCGACGAGAATGCGCCGCAGAACCTGTTGGGCTGCGGCGGGAATCAGGGTGGAGGCGGCGAGGAGTGCGATCGCCCGCGGCCGAGGGCTAAGCAGGGGGAGGGGCTTGGACAGAGGCGTGCCCTCAATGGCGGAAGCCGTGTTGCGGTTTCGGCATTTTACGGCATGGCTGAAGCCGTGCCCTTAACGAGACGGAGCCTTTCAGCAGGCTTTGAAGCCCCTTGCTACTCCGCGACTGGGGCTGAGAACAGGCTCTTATTTGGTTGGCGAACCTAGTTGGCATGGTACCCCCTCCCCACCCCATCAAATTTACGCAAAATATTCCAAACAAAGCACTTACCGGTTTAGGTGTTTTGCAAAATATTGAAAACAAACGGGATGATTTGCAAAATATTCAAAACGCTGGAGTTATGGTTTCGGAGAGGGACACAAACCTGAAGCTGATGGATTCTGTCTCGACTCTATACCTGAGTGTATCGGCGTGGCGCGGTGAAAGGATGTGATCTGGATCACGTGAGATGACGTCACGGAAGTTAAATCTGAGTGTCGGACCCCACCCATGCGATGAAGCCGCATCGGCGCGGGCGCCTGTATGCCCAGGCGAACATCTAACGCGGGCCTACAGCCCGCTGCGCATGGGCGGATCGTAACCTGGGGCTGCGCCCCAGGCTAGACTAACTCGCACCGTTGGTGCGAAAGGCGATGGAAGCTGCTAGGAATCTTTGTCGGTGCCGCTCTTGAGTTGAGGCATGGTGGCCCCGGTGCCGAGGCTAATGAGGCCGGACTCGGCGTAGGTGCGGAGCTTGTCGCGGGTGTCGGTGATGTCGAGGTTGCGCATGGTGAGCTGGCCGATGCGATCGCGGGGGGAGAAGGCGGACTCGGTCTTCTCCATGGAGAGGCGCTCGGGATGGAAGGTAAGGTTGGGCGAGTCCGTGTTAAGGATGGTGTAGTCGTTGCCGCGGCGGAGTTCGAGGGTGACCTCGCCGGTGACGGGCTTGGCGACCCAGCGCTGGGCGGCCTCGCGGAGCATGAGGGCCTGCGAGTCGAACCAGCGGCCCTGGTAGAGCAGGCGGCCTAGCTTGCGGCCATTCTCGCGATACTGCTCGATGGTGTCCTCGTTGTGGATGCCGGTGACGAGGCGCTCATAAGCGATGTAGAGCAGGGCGAGGCCGGGGGCTTCGTAGATGCCGCGGCTCTTGGCTTCGATGATGCGGTTCTCGATCTGGTCGGACATGCCGAGGCCGTGGCGTCCGCCGACGGCGTTAGCTTCGAGCATGAGGGCGACGGGGTCGGGGAATTCCTGGCCATTGAGGGCGACCGGCCAGCCCTCGTGGAAGCGGACGGTGATCTCTTCGGATTTGATGGAGACTTCGTCACGCCAGAAGGCTTTGCCGCCCATGATGGGGAGCACGATCTTCATGCTGGTGGAGAGGTGCTCGAGGTCCTTGGCTTCGTGGGTGGCGCCGAGGATGTTGGAGTCAGTGGAGTAGGCCTTCTCGGCGGACATTTTGTAGTCGAAGCCGGCCTTGCGCATGAACTCGGACATTTCGGCGCGGCCGCCGAGCTCGTGGATGAAGGTCTCGTCGAGCCAGGGCTTGTAGATCTTGAGGTCGGGGTTGACGAGCAAGCCGTAGCGGTAGAAGCGCTCGATGTCGTTGCCCTTGTAGGTGCTGCCGTCGCCCCAGATGGAGACGTCGTCTTCCTTCATCGCTGTCACCAGCATCGTCCCGGTTACGGCCCGGCCGATGGGGGTGGTGTTGAAGTAGGTGATGCCGGCGGTGGAGACGTGAAAGGCTCCGGCTTGGAGCGCGGCGAGGCCTTCGCGGACGAGCTGGGCGCGGCAGTCGATGAGGCGGGCCTTGGCGGCTCCGTATTCGAGGGCTGCGCGGGGGATGGCGTCGTAGTCGGACTCGTCGGGCTGCCCGAGGTTGGCGGTGTAGGCGTAGGGGATCGCGCCCTTCTGCTTCATCCAGTGCAGGGCGGCGGAGGTGTCGAGGCCGCCGGAGAAGGCGATGCCGACCTTCTGGCCGGTGGGGAGATGTTCGAGGATGGTGGACATGTCGTGGTTAAGTTTACGTGAGGGGGCGACACGAGGTGTGAAAGGCAAATACCGAGATTCTGGACCGCTAAAGGCGCGGTCCAGAATGACGAGACTTAGAGGTAGGTCAGGCGTGGCTGAGGCGGCGGGCGAAGTCGAGGAAGGTGAGGGCGCAGGGGGAGTAGCCGCCGGGGTCCTGAGGACCGCCTGGGGCCGCGTTGGGGGGCTCGTAGCCCGTGAATTCTCCGGTGAGCGGGTCCATCTGCTGGCGGAAGATTTTGCTCTTGTCGGCGGGGGTCT
>DASYEU010000058.1:0-34715 GCA_036498865.1 Acidobacteriaceae bacterium
GGTCCTCAACTATGGAGTGCGGTACGACTTCTTCGGGGACATTTCCACGACCGGGCCTTGGTCGGTATGGCGTCCAGGCGCTTCGGGAACGGATGCGAACGGCCTGATCCAGGTCGGTACCCCGGGTGCTCCGCCGACTTATAAACCAGGCAAGCTGCACTTCTCTCCACGCGTCGGATTTGCTTATAACCCAGTCGACAAACTCGCCATCCGTGGCAGCTATGGTCTCTACTTCGATTCGGCGCCATTCAATGGCTTCGGCAATAACAGCGTTTCGTTCGCAACGGGATCCAATGCGACTGGTCTCCAGGCTAACCCGTTTGGCGGCGTCGGGAATGTCTCGCTTTCCGTGGGGCAGTGGCAGACCAACCAGCCTGTCTTTTCAGGCGCTGCGTTAGCTTCCACCTATGGTCTCTTCTCGGTGGATCCTAACCTGAAGATGGCGTACGCCCACGACTTCAACTTGGCAACCGAGCTTCAGGTGAACAAGAAGACTGTATTCACGCTGGCTTATGCCGGTTCAGTCGGTGTCCACCTGTACAGCCTGTTAGACACTAACCAAGCGGCTCCCTGGTCAACATCCGCCCCGGGAAATACGAACGGGCCGGGTGGTACAGCTACTGCCACCAATCTATGCAATCAGCCAAACAACGGCGCGAATGCTAATTGTCTGCTTCAGCGACGTCCATCTTTGCTGAATAAGTCGATTACAAACTATAACAAGGTCGGCGCGGTGGTGGAGGTGGCAAGCAACGGTGCCTCGAACTACCACTCCTTGCAAGCCACGCTCAAGGCCAGCGGTTACCACGGACTCACCGGTCAGCTGGCCTGGACCTTGGGCCACACTCTCGACAACGGCTCTGGCTTCCGCAGTACCGGCCCGACCAACTCCAACAACCTGCGTGTCGACTACGGAAACGCCAGCTTTGATATCCGTCATACCCTCAGCGGCTATGTCGTCTACGAGGTTCCGCAGATCGGTCATCGGTTTGCGGCTCTCACCAAGGGCTGGCAAGGCACTGCCTTTGTGAAATTCAATACGTCAGGCCCCTTCTCCATCACGGTCGGTGACAACACCGGTATCGGTATGAATAAGGACCGAGTCAGCTACACTGGCGCCAATCTCAAGACCGGGAGCAAGACCATTCAAACGAACCCTACTACGGGTGTGAAATTCATCCAGTACTGGAACGCAGCAGCTGCGGGTAAGGTTCTGTATAACCCGGATCCTAGTGGGACTTACGGAATACAGGGCAACACTGCTCGCGATCAGTTCCGCGGACCCCACTTCTTCGATATCGATTCTGCGCTGGTGAAAAACACGAAGATCTACGAGGGTGTGAACTTGCAGTTCCGTGCCGATCTCTTCAACCTCTTCAACATTGTCAATCCCGGTAATCCCGCCACAAGTATCACCGGCTCCACCTTTGGTCAACAGACCAGCGCTCCGACAGGCATCTCGTCGGGTGCCCCGTTCAACGTTCAATTTGCTGGGAAGATTATCTTCTAAGTGGACACTTCAAACGAACCAAAAGGGCCGGAGAGGAAATCTCTCCGGCCCTTTTAAAGCGATTGGAAATCAAGCGCAAATCGTCCCATGCAAACCGGTGTTACCGCCTCTTCTTGAACGTGGTTGAGAAGACCTTTAAGCCCGCATTAGCCAGTCTCTCTTCGGAGGTCTTAGATATGACCCGCACGGGGCGCTTCCCACTCTTGCTACCCGCCATCTTCACGTTGTCGTTTATCTCTGCGTTGGCACAGCAGAGTCCGCTGGTGCCGCACTCCATGTATGAACCGCCGATGGCGGCTGCGGCCGCCTCACTCACTGGGAGTTCCGCCAACGTTCCAGCAGATTTGCTCACCACCGGCGAGAAGACTCAGTGGCAGCAGACAGCACGCTACGACGAGGCGATTCGCATCATGCGCCGTCTCGCCGCCCTCTCGCCCGAAGTCAAAGTGATCCAGTTTGGAACGACCTCGCAGGGGCGCGCCATGTACGCGATGATCGTGTCCTCCGACAAGACGTTCAGCCCGGCCGCCGCCGTCAAGACCGACAAAGCCGTCATCCTCATCCAGTCTGGAATCCACTCCGGCGAGATCGAGGGCAAGGACACCGCACTCATGCTGGTCCGCGACATGGTGATCACTAAGACGCGCGCTGCCTGGCTTAAGAATGCGATCTTTCTCGTCATCCCAGTCTTCAATGTTGATGGTCATGAAAACCGCAGCCCCTTCAATCGCGCCAATCAGAATGGTCCAGACATAACCGGTACCCGCGCTCAGGCACAGGAACTCAACCTCAACCGTGACTACGTCAAGGCAGCCACGCCAGAAATGCGTGGCTTCCTGGCGCTCTACCACGCGTGGCTGCCCGACTTCATGTTCGACAATCATGTCACCGACGGAGCCGACTATCAGTACGACGTGACCTGGGATATGGCCCGGCACGAAGACATCGGCGAGCCTACTCGCTCCTGGGTCAACGACCGCTACATTCCAGAGCTCAACAGGCGCATGGAAGCCTCTGGTCACCTCGTTTCGCCTTACGGAGCGCTGCGCGGTGGCAGCAATGGGGAAGGAGGCCAGTTCGGACTCGGCGGTGGCGCTGGACAACCCGTCGGGGCCGGCCAGAGCGGTCAGGCAGTTGGCGGACGCCGCGGCAATGGCGGGCAGGCTACTGGACAGCGCGGCGCCGGAGCGACTAGCAGCGGCAAACGCGAGTTCTTCCCCGAGATTTTCTCGCCTCGTTACTCGCATCTGTACACGGCGGCACTCAATCGCCCATGTTTGCTGGTGGAGACGCATTCCCTGAAAAGTCCCAGAACGCGCGCGTGGGCGGACTACGACATCATGGTCAACTCAATCAATATTGTTACCGAGGATCCAAAGAGCCTGCGCACCGCCATTCGCAACGCCGACGCAAAATACGCCGCGCAGGCAGGCGACCGCAACGCGCCGCCCATCTACCTTGCAGGCAAGAACAGCGCAGGCGGCCATCCGTTGATGTATCACTCGCTCAAGACGGCGACGTTTCCATCTGAGATCACCGGTACGCCCGTCGTCCGTTACACCGCGGAGAAGGACGACTTCGAAACGATCGAGCACGATGGTGTCGACACAACTGCCGAGGCCCAGGAGCCGCTTGGCTTCATCGTTCCGCTCCAGTGGAAGGAGATTGCCGACGAGCTGAAGCTGCATGGTGTCGAGATGGAAATGATTCCCAGGGAACTGGATCAGGAGTTCGAAACCTGGCGATTCACCGATGTGAAGTACGTCAGCTCCGGTGAGGCCGGCCAAATGATGGACTATACCCTCAACCCGGTCAAGGAGAAGATCAAAGTGCCCACCGGGTCCTGGTGGGTTCCTTTGCACCAGTCTCGCGCGCGGCTAATCATGGCGCTGCTTCATCCTGCGGCTCCCGATGCTCTCATCCGAATCGGATTTGCCGCGTCCATCTTTCAATCGATGGGGCGCATCGGCGCGAATCCCTACCTGAGCGTGCCCATCGCGACTAAGGTCGCCGAAGAGCACCCGGAGTTGTTTCAGGAGTTTGAAGCGAAGGTAAAATCGGATTCCGCATTCGCCGCCGATCCGCAGGCTCGAATCACGTGGTGGTCGTCAAGATCGAATTACCAGCCCTCGGCCGTGAACCGCTACCCGGTCCTCCAGGTGTGGGAGAAGAACTGGTAGACGCTGGCGTTGTCCCCCGCCAAAAACTCTGCCCGCGCGGCAAGTCTCGATCATGATCAAACCTCCTCACATCGTAAGCGCAAACCCAGGTCTCAAAAGCGAGACCTGGGGCACCCGTCTTCGTGGTGGGAAACAGACTCTTCACCACGCAGCCGTGCCGCATACGGCCTCGCAAAGGCGCGGCTAAGAGAGAAACATAGAACAAAATCACGCCCACTTGACAACGTGCGCTTTCATACATGACGTGTCACCCTTAACCCGATGCCGTAGGCAGCGAGGCTTTTTCTCCAGGTCGCCCCGGAGGCCGGAGGACAGCACCCGAACGCGCCTATGGGCCGCCCAGACGCAGCAAGGCCGCCTCCGAAGAGACGGCCTTCAGCATTTGGACAGCAGCTAAGGAGAGTCACTCTTTCTCAGGAACTTCGTAAATGGCCAACTCCGATTTCGGAGTCGGCACCACGATCCAGATACGCTTTGCTCCATGCTCGATTACTGCGGAGCCCCACTCGAACGACGAACCACTTCCGGCTCCTAGCTGGTTCATCTTCTGCCGCCACTCGACTCTAGGGCCGTCCGTTCGGATGAGCAGGAACTCAGACGTAAGTACCTTCATTCCTCCTGCCTCGGGCAACCGGTCTGGTTGAGTGATGCAGATCGCTCCGGCATAGGACCAGTCACTGCTCACACCGTATGGCCTTGGCGAGCATGGAAGCTCCACCGTCTTACTATCGTGGTCGATATGTCTGACAACCGCCCCCTTGGACACCATTCCGAAGAACGCCATGACACCAGTTTCTCCGAGCGCGATTGCGCCCTGATCCACTTCATGTACCTCCGGTTTTAATGTCTCTCCGGTAGCTTGACCCGCCTCGCTGTATTGCAGAACATCGGCTCCGTTCCTAGGTACCCAGAACCGTTTTGCTAGGGGATTCCAAGCGATGTACTGAAAGACCGTCCTATCGATTGCTGTCGCTCTCGTCTCAGAGACCACCTTGAAGTCCTCGCAGCTCAGTCGAACAAAGCGAGGTTTATTCCCATTAACCGAAGCGAAGCTCAAGCGGGCATCCGCATCGAAGCCCGCGAACTGTCTCTGATAGTCTTGGGCGGCGAACGGCACAGAGGAGGAACGCCGAACTTCCGAGAGGTCTTTCGCTGAGAGAAGTAGGATTAGGCTCGGTTCGTGGATTTCGACATAGGCTAACGTGCCGCCGTCTGGAGAGATTGCTAGCCCGTTTGTAGCACGTGAACCACGCACCTTAGGGACGCTGATCGTTCCTTGCTTCAACACTTTCTTCGAGTTCAGATCATACGCGATGACTTGTAGCTCATCGGATTGCCGCAGCCAGTCGAAAGAACGATACGCCGCGTAGACCACGCCAGCACGACTTGTCATAGCCGGAACAGCTAGAGAAGCATTCAGCTTCTCCAGCGGGACGATGTATGGAGATTGCCCTTGGCCCAACCTGGAACAGAGCAACGCAAGAACGATGATTATGCCTCGCATCCTCATTTCTCGTCCGGGTCCTTCCCGGGCGTCATCAGCCCGCGCTGGTGAAACGCGTTGCCGCTTCCGATGTCTTTGATCGTGCTCACCGCATGAAGGATGAACGCCTGAAGGCCAGCTCCGGTGCTTGCACCTTCGAAGTGCATATCCATGATGTCACCCGGAGCTTTGATCAAGTGGGCATACCCGTTGGCATCTTTCCACTGGTCGGAGATCAGCGGATGCGCCATCGAGAGACCATCGAGGAACGACTTGAAGGCGCTCGATTGCACCAGTTGAGACTTCATCGAAGTGAACGCATCGGCTGTTCCGGTTAGAGTGCCGCGTGCCTGACACGAACCTCCGCAAGCGTTGAAGAAGTTAGCCGTTATTCCAGCGAAGGCACCACTGCCGTTGACCGAAGTCGCATTGCTTCCCTCGATGAACTGAGAGTGATTTGAAACGTCACCCGTCGCCTTGTCTGTAAAGCTCACTCCGCTCGTCTCGCTGAACGTGCCGCTGTATTGACCGCCGAACTGATCCTTGTACCCGCTGTCTGCGCTGCCAGCAACTACCGTTGCTTCGAACCGAGTCCCGCCTCCATCGGCCAATAGAGTTTGGCCCTGAACACCGCCCTGACAAGTGAGCGAGTCTCCGCCTGAACATTTCAAGTTGAAATCGAGACCGGTAGGGTCACTGTTCGAAAGAGGATTGTTGCGGGCATACGCGTACATATTCCACTGTTGTGGATCCATGACACGTGCTGCTGACGCGAAGATCGGATCGGGGCTCATGAAGCGCCCCATGCTGCTCCCGTAGTAGCGAGCGTCCATGTAATCCAAGCCGCTCTCACTGTCTCTTTCTTTGCCGGTATAACGAGGCGGAATAGCAGACACTTCGCCGAATGCATTTGCGTCAATGCGCGTCATACCGACAGACCTGCTTAGTCCTTTCCCGAGCCTGAAAATACGACTTGATTGCAAACGACTACGACACAGATGTCACCGTCCAGCCGCAGCCGAACCAGTGGATACTGAAATTGGTCCGTAGAGACCGTCTTGATATCCCAGAAGTAGCCAAGCTGCGCCAGTTCACCGACACTCTCCTTCTGGATGATTCCGACTGCGGCCGCCACTACTTCTGAATCATCGCCGCTTTGGTCTACCGCGGATGCGTTGCACAACAGAACGCCTGTACAGGTGATTCTGATTGTGCGGCCATCCCAGTGCAGGAATGACATCTCCAAGAGCTTACGATGAAACCTATACACAAGCTCTTGGATAACCGTTCCTTCCAGTTCAGAGATTTGCCGCGTCAGTTCAACGAGATTGCCCTCTTGATCGCTCATTTTATTGAACCTTCTCCTCTGGAAATGTGTGGGGACGTGCTAGGTTACCGTTGCCGTCGTACCGCCAGCCTTTCCGGATGACGAAGGAGGTATGCGATCTATTCCACCATCTGGGCCAATCGTAACCTTGCTGCCATCCGGGTGTTGCCAAGTCTCATAGCCACCCTGCGTGGCTCCTTTTTGCTTGAAGCCAGCATTTTGAAGGGCTTCACGGGCTTCGGGCCTTGTCTTGCCATTCAGGGGGATCCGACCCGCTTGTCCCGTTCCCACTCCACCATAGTCAAGCGAGACCTCTGGCAAGGTGCCTGAGAGAAGCGGGTCCATCAACATCAGAATTGCACCCATCTCATATCCAGCCATCGGCCCAATCGTACCGGCTGCATTATTCCACCTTGCCGCGTTGCCTTGAAAAACACCGGCGCGGAGAGTGTCAGAATCAGCGGTATTACCAAGCTGCATTACATTCGTGGCCGCCATTCCGCTTCCGTCGGCGTAATTCGACGTATTGAAACTGAGTACCCCTGTTCCGCTGTTATACGTAAGCGACGAAGCATTAATCGTCCCATTGACATAGGTGAAACCCTTGCCGCAGTCCCCCGAATTATTCGTCGTAATAATACTCGCCGTTCCGGAACTAGCATTACTCGCGTTTATACAATCGTGCCCGTCAGGGTCGGTATTGATTAGTGGATTGTTAGGCTCTTGGTCGCTGCCGTCATCAGGCGACATGAAGCGGCCCATCGTAGACGCATAGTATCTGGCCCCGAAGTAGTCCAGTCCTGATTCGGCATCACGTTCTTTGCCGGTGAACAGGTATGCAAATGCACAAACATGGAATGTCGTAGTACACGAAGTCGTTTGCGTCATAGTGTTAGCGGAACAACTTCTTGTGGAACGTCGGGCCATCTGGCAAGGGAGCCAACGTCAGGGACGGAAAAAGACCCATCGCTTTGTCGAACTGCCCATGAGATTCGCCAGAAGCGTTCAACTCCTGTCCCGCTACCTTTAGGAACTCGCCTGAGAACGACACATGAGCCTGGCCATAACGACGCCACCTTCCCTGCGCCTCCTGCACTACTCCTCCTCTATTCAACTCCTCCGTAAACGTCTGGTCTGGTCGGAGATGAAGAGTGCATTTCTCGCCGTTCTGACTGAGGGTATAGATTCCAGATAAGGCTCCATAGTCGTAGTTGGCCGCAATGCTATACCAACCAACGAAGGCACCTGCCACGAGCACAAGAACACCAACTGCAAGAACGAGCTTCTTTATTTGTTGCACGGATTATCTCCACCGCAAGGCTTGATTGGGACGCCGTCCTTTGAGTCTTGCTGGCTCGTGGTCACTGAGAAGTTGTCGGGGTTGATATGGTTCCACAGCAGTTGATACATATCGAATCGAGGAGCGCCATAGTCAGTTCCTTGTTTTGGCGTCACACCCTTTTGAGCAGGGTTATATCTCGACATCAGATTATGCATGAGGAACTTTGGAGTTGCGTTCCTCCTAAGAAGAGACTTCTGGTAATCGAGCTTGAACTTCTGCAAAATCTTGTCACATTGCGTACTGCAGTTTGGTCCCCACGCCTTCCATGTTGAAGGATCGGGATTTGCTCTGATGTAATCGATCACTTGCTGCGCGAGCTCAGGCGACGTCTGGATGGTAAGCGAAGCGTAATTATCGCGTAGCCCTTGCGCGGACGAGAACAGGTTCATATCAAAGTTCGAGACTCCAGGGTTCTCCGGTCGACTTTTCTCGGGACCAAAACTTTCGAGTGCTGAATCGCCTGTCTGCTCGTTGTAGGCGAATAATACTGCGTGCCCTGCAACACCGCCCGGATCATAGAAATACGTTATGTCTTGCCCGTCTAGATCGACGTACTTCAGTGGGTTGTTTGCAGCGTACGAATACAGGTTGAGCGTGTTAGCAGGGTTCAGCAAACGTTCATCCGTTATCTTGATTGGATCGGGGGACATGAACCTTCCCATTGAGCTTCCGTAGTACCTAGCCCCGAAGTAATCGAGTCCTGATTCGCTGTCCCGTTCTTTGCCGGTGAACTTGTATCGGTTATTTGTTCCGTCAGCGGTCACCGGTCCCGGCACAATTTGTTCCGCACCATTTTGTATCTCCTGCCCAAAGGGTGTGAAGTATCCCTGCCACACTGGCCAACCGCTGGCCGACAGCTCCATTTGCGTAGTACCGACCTGATCTGCAAGGTAGTAGTGCACACCAGGGGCAGGGGCGTAGCTGTTGGCTTCGGCGACAGCGCGCATGTTACTGACGGTCCCAGGCCACGCGCTGGATTGCACCATGTTGAACACTTGGCCCGCTCGGGGCGTGTATATGGTAGTCGTAACACCGCCCAAACTCGTGATTGCAATGTCATTGAAGTACAGGTCGAAATGGCCCGCCGGAGAACACACATCGTCAACCAGGAGCGTATCGACAAGCACCTTTCCCGCATAAGCACTCAAGTCGATGGTTCGGTCCACAGTCTGCCCACTCGTTGATGAACAATTGATTTGTTCGCCATACTGATCCTGCGCGATTGTGCCGCTGGTTGCTGAGCCGTCAGCGAATTGAAGAATTAGACCGCCAACAGCGGGGGCGACATTGAACTGAGAGAAATGCAGCACATCCCCAGACTGAATGATATACCCAGCGCCGCTGGTCAGCATCACATAGGAGGACGTTCCGCCACAAGCCGCGCAATTGTCTCCCGAGATGTGGACAGGCGAATCTGCATTCTTTACCTGCGCGATCTTCTGGCCATTGGCGTAGATGTAGTCCGTCCAAATGCCACTTGGCAAATCAAGATCAGCCATCGTCTGGCCATTGAGGTAAACGTACTCGTAAGCGCCGGTGTTGTTATATACCGCTAAGGTGCGCTCCCCCATCGAGTCGTAGAGGTAGCTTCCGGTACCGTACCCGTCGATACCCCGCAAGTAGCCCTCGCCGGTCCACATATAAGTGTGGTAACCACCGATCCCGTTCGGGGAAATTGCCAATGTTCCATTGGCGTTATACCGCAAATCGCCGATGTTGACATCGCCATTCAGTGTCAACCGATTCGTCGCAGGGTCGATGCCATAACTCAGCGGCATATGCAACTGATCCACCAGCGTCATATTGCCAAACGAATCGTAGTTGAAGGCTTGGTTATAAGCCGTGGCCGCCGGTCGATTTACCGAGTAGGCTTGTGTGAGACGGTTGAGTCCATCGTAAGCAAAGGTCTGAGATGAACCGCTACCCACTCCTTCAAGGATGTACCCGATGTTTCCGTTGTTCGCCTGAGCATCACCACAGTTGGTTTCCGCCGGAGAGGCATAAAACAGCTGCCTGTCCATTAGGTTGAAATTGGCTGACCCAGGATCAAGCTCGGCTTCTTACTGGAGAAAGCCAATGGTAACGACTTGGTAGCGCTCGCGATCTCGCAATGCATTTCCGGGCCGAGCTCTCTACTCTTACGGTTGAGGATTTGCAGATAAGACAAGGACATTGGGCTATCGTGGATCTGGTTGGCAAGGGGGGGCATGTCCGTACCGTTCCGATGCCTGCCTGGGTCAAGGACGCCGTTGATCGATGGAGAGAGTCGGTGAAGGTGAGAGCGGGGCGAATCTTCCGCGCCATAAGCCGACATGGGACTCCTTGGGCAAAGGATTCTCTGAGAACGTCATTTGGTACGTAGTGCGAAGGGTTGCTAAGCGGATCCTGCTGGACCATCTCGCACCCCACGATCTTCGCCGGACATGCGCTAAGCTCTGCCATGTGAATGGCGGCGAATTGGAGCAGATTCAGTTCCTCGTAGTGCTTCTGGTAGCTGACGACGGCCCGCGCCTACTTGGCCATGTGTCCGTGCTGACGACAGAGCGGTATCTGGGCTGCAAGTAAAATCTCGAGTAGCACCGTCAACGATCGCTTCGGGCGTCTCTTTGTTCGGTCACCCGTGTAATTACGGTAAGCCCTGCTATCGCCAGCTGTGAATTGGGCCGCAGGCCATCCAAGTCGTTTTAGCGAAAGCCGTATAGCCCTGTCCTCGAAATGGCCTAGGACGGCGGCTTGGCCGCAAAGATCTCAAGCTGCTGAATCTGCGGCGGTTTGGCAAATAGTTCTTCGGCTTTGGCGAAGAGCGCCTTAGCAATCGCGCCGCTCAGGTGCGCCTGCACTCCTGCTTCATTCGGGAATGTATCGAAGATGCCGAATGTGGCCGGTCCGATCCGAAAGGCAAACCATGTCGTTGTGCCTGCTTCTTGTATAGCCAATGGCTGTGCGGATTTCAGAAACTCTTCGACTTCCCCTTCTTTACCCGGCCGTGCTTCCAGTGTGGCTGATATTGCAAAGCGGTCCATATCTTCTCCCAATTCCCTGGTTCATGTGGCGTTGTGGACTAGAGATACTTGCTCTGGCTCTCCTCGGTCTCCGTCGCTGGCCCGGGTCCTTCAAAACACCGACTTTATATTGAGCAAGCCCTCATGTGATGGACGGGAAGAGAAAAGGTTACAACCGCCGCTAATAGATGGACGGAATCTGGACGATCTCATCGCCGATCTAGTGATTTTGTTTGTAACCTCGCACCATGTTGGCACGTCTACCGGAGGGGTAGACAAACTCTCAGAAGAGGATGCGAGTATCGTGACAGAGCACACCGGAGTACCTGCACTAAAAAGACAGAGGCATGGTTCCTGGCTCATCGGTCTAACGAGCTTCATTTTTATCTTGTTACAGAGCGCATGTTCTGCGGTGATGGCTGTCAGCGGCCTTCGCTTGTTGATTGGGTTGGGCTCACTGGCGGCTGCCTCCTTCATTCCCGGATTTATGTTCTTCATTCATACGGACAAAATCCGCATTCCGATGGTGGCCGTTGCCGTTCTTGGGTCTGTTCTCAATCTCTATGTTGTGTGGAGAATACGGTCCCTTCGATCACGACCGGCGTCGCAATGGCGAGCGCAGCCGGTCACGGCCAAACAACGCCGGTCAGAGACGATTCAAATCGTGCTCTCTATTCTGACTCTCCTACTGGTTGGAGCTGAGGTTCTCACCCACCGCGTCTTGCATGGCTTATTTTTGTAGAACTCTAGCTGTCTTCGGTACCTTGCAATTCTAGGTCGATCCGAGCGTGCAAGCGTTCGCTGAAGCCAACCGGCAGCTCAAACACGCGTTCATCCGCGGTGAGGATGATGATGTTGCGAGTGGAGTCCAGAATGGCAGAGCAGATCTCGCAGTGCTCAAGGTGCTTCTGAACATCCAGCCGTACGCCTTCCGGCAATGCGGCATCCAGATAGTCGGAGATGTAACCCCAAACGTGTTTGCATTCTATAACCATGATGGGAGCCACCTCCTCTTTGGCCTTGCACTGACACTCTTCAAAAGTGGGCTGAGTTGCTTCTGCAACATCATGCGTGCCCGATGCAGCCGCACTTTAACAGACGGGACACTGATGCCTAGTGCATCTGCGGTTTCCTTGACGCTGAGTTCCTCGACGTCGCGTAGTTGAAAGACCTGGCGATAAATTGTGGGGAGGCTGCTAATTGCTCCCTGAAGCATCTCACGAATCTCCTGCCGTTCCACAGCTTCCGAAGGAATTTCGCGCCAGTCTCGGAGCAAAGCCGGAGACACGACTCCCCCGTCCTCAGCAGGATCGTCAAGTGCTTCCATGCGAACGATCGTCTGTCGCCTAAGTCGGCTTCTCGCTTCGTTGAGTGTAATGCTGATGAGCCAGGTACTGAACTTGGATTCCGCCCTAAATGTGGATAGGTTGCGAAAGGCCTTTAGGAAAGCCTCCTGTGCAATATCCTCCGCGTCGGCCTCGTTCTTCACAAAGGAGAGCGCCATCATGTAGACGCTCCTCTCATGCGGGCGGATCAGGCCGTGGTAGAGCTGCGTATCCCCAGCCAGAATGGCGGCAATCATTTCAGCTTCGGTCCGAGTTGAGGATCGCCGTTCCATCGTTACCGGGCTGCCCTCGCCTTTTGGTAAGTGTTTGATCCGTGAACAGGCATAGCCGCTTCTCGCATCGTTAGAGAACCGGCCGTGAATTTGGTTACAACAACAGTATCTCTCGGTACAGCGGCAAGCGCCTCAAGGCTTTTACGGGAGGCAGCTGCCGAATGACCCAGGGACGCTGATCCGAAGTGTATCCCCACGAAGCCCGCAGGACAGCGCCGCTGAATCAAACGACGGACTGGCGTAACCAATCGTCGCTGGATGGTTCTAACAGTACGTCGGGCTTGGGCCAGTTGGCCGAGTCTGGGGTGCACACAATTCAAGTTCCCGCGGATATCGGATGAAGCTTGGCGGTCTATTTTTGACAGATTTGCTCAGTGTGCCGGCGATGCCCCCTCTCAAGGCCGGCCCCAGGAGGGCGTCAGCCACAACTACGATGCCGGTCCACGCCTCTCAACGCGTTCTGCAGATCGGAGGAGGGCAGATACAGATAGACATCCATCAGGACAAGTCCATTCTTCAGACGGAGGACGTTGTGACCTGGGTGCAGAGAGCTGCCACAGCCGTGACAGTGTATTACGGTACTTTTCCAGTCAAACGCGCTCGGGTGACGGTAGTCCAGAATGAGCATGATGGCCAGGATATTCACGGTACGACGTGGGGAGACGTCGATGGAGTTCAGGGCCTGTCGAGGATGCAGCTTGATGGCGGCGTCACAAAACGTGAGCTGGACGGGGACTGGACGATGACGCATGAACTCGTCCACATGGCCCTTGCTTCGCTTCCGGATGAATCGCACTGGCTTGAAGAAGGCCTGGCCACCTATGTTGAGCCGATAGCGCGTGCCCAAGTCGGGCAAATGCCGGCGGAGGAGGTATGGCTGGGCATGGTTCAGGGAATGCCGAACGGCGAGCCCCAGCCACGAGATCAGGGATTAGCCCAAACACATACCTGGGGGCGTACCTATTGGGGAGGCGCCATGTTCTGTCTCATCGCCGACGTAAAAATCCGCGAAGCGACCCAGAATCGGAAAGGCCTTCAGGATGCACTCAGGGCTATCGCAGCCTTCGGGGCGACCATTGACACCGAATGGTCTCCTAAACGGGTTCTGAGTCTGGGTGACAAAGCAACCGGGACCACGGTGCTTTCAGATATGTACAACGCGTGGAAAGACCATCCCGTCTCGATCGACTTGAATCAGCTCTGGCTCGAACTGGGAGTGCGGGTCGGACCTCATGGAATCGCATTCGACTCCCAGGCACCATTCGCATCGATTCGAGAGGCCATCACCCAGCCACCGGCGCGGTGATGCCTATGATGTCTTCAGAACAGGCTTCATCACCTCTTCGTCGTTCTTTCGATAATCAGATCTGCGCAAATCCGCCGTCGACGCAGATCTCACTGCCATTCACGAAGCTGGAGTCGTCAGAGGCGAGAAACAGAGCCGTCGTCGCGATTTCTTCCGGGCGTCCGAACTCCTTGCGAGGAATGCGTGACAGGAAGTACTCCTTCGCTTCCGCAGGGGCGTTCGCGAGAGCATTGGTAGCGATTGGTCCCGGGCTGAGCACGTTCACGCGAATCCCGCGCTCTGCAAGTTCCACCGCCCATGATCGGGCGAACGACCGCAGCGCTGCTTTACTTCCTGCATACACGCCCAGGCCCGGCATACCCTTGAGGTGAGCGATCGAGCCGTTCATGATGATGGATCCGCCGTTGCGCAGCATCGGGAGCGCCTTCTGAACGGTGAAAAGTGTTCCGCGTGTATTCAGGGAAAAGATGCTGTCAAAATGCTCTTCTGAGATCTCTCCCAGCGGCGCGCGACCGCTATGGCCTGCGCTGGCAAACACCACATCGATATAGCCCTTCTCCCGCCTGACCGTCTCGTAAAGGCGATCGAGATCAGCCGGCTTCGCCGAATCGCCCTGCACCCCGGTCACATTGCGTCCAATAACTGTGATCGCGTTGTCCAGATTGTCTCGCGTCCGGCCCGTGATGAACACGTACGCGCCCTCTTCGGCAAACAGCTTAGCCGAGGCCAATGCCATTCCGGAGCTTGCTCCGGTGATCACCGCTACTTTACCGTCCAACTTGCCCATCGCTACCCTCCTTCTCAATCGCTTTGGAAGTTCGGAAATAATACGGCTGGGGAGCACGAACTCTTTGTCAGCGCGCGGCGATTGACCGTACAAGAGAGGAGCTTCGTACGGTCATTTTGTCGTTCTGCAGCACGCCGCACCCCGAGCACCCGGTACTTCGACCATTCAGATATCTCGCGACGAGAGTATCAACCGAATATAGACCCGCACCAAAGATCAGAACCATGAGCGAAGCGAACAGGAACGTGTACGGATCGGCCACATAGAACTTACCTGGATCCGAAAAGATCGAGACAAGTGCCTCGTGATCGGCTGTCCAGTAGGCAACGATCATGTTGCAGGCGAGAAGAAATGCGATCGGACGCGAGAACAGTCCCAGTATAAAGAGAATGCCGCCCGCAAACTCCAGTGTCGAGACGAAGGGAGCGTTGATGCCTGGGAATGGGATGTTGAGGCTTGCGAAAAATGCTGTGATCTTCGGCAGGTTGTGAAGCTTGCCCCATCCTGTCTGGGCAAACTGAAATCCCCAATAAAGCCTGACAGCCAGTAGCATGGCTGACTGCAGTGAGGGGAATGCTGAAATGACTCGCCGATAGGTATGTAGAAGCTGACTCATGATTTCTTCCTTGGTATCGCGTCTCGCTCCTCAGCATGAGGGGCTCGTTTCTCATCGTTAGAGACCTCAGACTCAAATCGGTTACAGGCTCACCTTCGCAAATCACCTGTTGTAACCGCTTGCGAGTTGGTGTGTCAGATGAGCAGCAATTGGAGGCAGATCTATGCAGGTTCGTCCCTTACTTGCTCTTTCATTTATGCTCCTCGGCTTCAGCGCGGCTGCGTGTTTCGCTGCGCCTGGCGGGGCGGGCGCAGAAAAGCCCGCTAAGGTAACAGTCGTGGAGCTCTTCACATCGGAAGGATGTTCAAGCTGCCCTCCCGCCGATAGTCTCTTGCGCGAGATCAACTTGAAGCAAACCAGCGCCGGCCAGTTGATTGTGGGCATCAGTGAGCACGTAACGTACTGGAACAGTCTCGGCTGGAAAGACCCATATTCTGCTCCGGTGTTTACTGACAGGCAGAGTTCGTACGCCTCACGGCTCTCCCCCGAAGGGTCTTACACGCCACAGATGGTTGTGAACGGACGTGACCAGTTCGTCGGCAGCGACGGCGGGGCTCTTGAGCGCGCCCTCAGTGACGACGCCCGGCGAGACCATCTCGCTCTGCGTATCGTTTCCTCCAGCCCCTCCGCGTCTGGAGTGGAGGTGAGGCTTGCGGTCGCGGGTCATCTGACGAAGTCGCTCGATATCATTGCCGTTCTTACCGACGACACGGACCGATCAAGTGTTTTGCACGGGGAGAATAGCGGTAGGGTGCTTCAGCACGTTTCCGTTGCACGCTCGTTGATTCACGTGGCAACCATTAAGGAAGATTCGGAGGAGTTCATACATGTTCCTCTTCCCGCTGGCTTTCAGCTTGGTAGTGGCGTAGGCCATCACCTCATCCTGTTTGCTCAGGAGCCGCATCAGGGAGCCATTCTGGGCGCCACCACAATATCTCTGTGAATCTGGCAAGTTGTCTGTAACCAACCGCCGCTTCAGGCTTCAAACATGCGGCACGGGAGGGGCAAAGTGTTCCTCGATCGTGATTCCGGCTCTTTCCGGTCGTCCTGAGCGGATCGAATCCAACGTCCCCAGGCTGCACGGCCTGGCCTAACCAGAAAGGAACTCTTTATGAAGACCGCTACCGTAAGCAACCTCGCACTGGCCGCAGCGTTCGCCGGCCTCCTCGGCGGCACGACCGCGCGCCTTAGCGCTCAACCTATTTCCGGCCATTCGGAAGCAACCGCCAGCTCCTCGACGGTCGCTGGCGTCCTGGTCGCGCAGAACTCGCCGGACCTGCCCAAGCACTCCTGCAAGGGCAAGAACGACTGTAAGGGACAGGGCGGCGGCGATGCGAAGCACGCTGGCAAGAACTCCTGCAAGGGCAAGGGCGCTTGTGCGACCGACGGCTCCAAGCCCTCGAAGAGCTAACCTCAACCCGTGTAGGAGGTCTGGCTCCCCACAGACCTCCTACACCTCTTCTGGATCATCGTCCCTGGAGTATACATGCCAGCCAATCGTTTCAATGGATACACCGATTACGGCGTCGGCATCGGGCTGAGGGTGCCCCACTACGACCGCATCCTGACGAAGAAGCCCGTCGTTGATTGGTTCGAGATCATTTCGGAAAACTACATGGTGGACGGCGGCCGGCCGTTGACAATGCTCGACCGGATTCTCGACCAGTATCGGGTTGTCCAGCATGGGGTTTCGATGTACTTCGGCAGCGCGCAACCGCTAAACCGTGATCATCTGAAGCGGATCAAGGAGCTGGCCAAGCGGACTAAGACCCCGTGGTTGTCTGACCATCTTTGCTGGGGTAGCGTCGATGGCCGTTACACGCATGACCTGCTTCCTCTTCCTTATACCTGGGAGGCGATCCGTGCGACAGCAGCGCGTGTGCGGATGGTTCAGGACTACCTCGAAATCCCGGTCGCGGTAGAAAATGTCAGCAGCTACGCTGAGTACCATGATTCGGAGATGACGGAATGGGAGTTTCTCAATGAGGTCGTTCATGCGGCCGATTGTGGGATTCTCCTCGACGTGAACAACATCTACGTGTCGTCTCAGAACCATGACTTTGACCCGATGGAGTACGTTAACAGCATCCCCGCAGAGCGCGTAGCGCAGATCCATATCGCAGGTCATTCCAAGTTTGAGAAATATATCCTCGACACGCACGACCACCCTGTGCTCGATCCCGTCTGGAAGCTATATGCGCGCGCAATTGAACGCTGCGGGCCAACCGCCACGCTGCTCGAATGGGACGACAACATACCTTCGTTCGAAGAGGTTCATGCCGAGGCGCTCAAGGCAAATAAGTTCTTACTTGCCGCCGCGTCGTCGATTCCAACAGAGTCTCCGTTGATCGAGGAGGTCGTGTATGAACCTGCTTGAGCTTCAGCGGCGGATGGCGGAAGATGTGCGCCGCCCTTTGACCTCCGAGTACGAAATGCAAGAGACGACCGAGGGAGGCCGGTCTATAAAGAAGGTCGCCGAGGGCTACATTGCGCCGAATGCGCGGCTCAGCTCATTCGAGCGTCTTGAAATCTACAACCGGCAATACTGGTTTCGCCTCATCAGCGTAGTTGCGGAGGACTTTCCCACGCTCAACGCAGTGTTGGGTCGAAAGCGCTTCAACGCTCTGATTCTGGCCTACCTGGCTGCGCATCCCTCTACATCTTGGACCTTGCGGAATTTGGGCACGAAACTCCCAGCCTTTCTCGAAGTTCATTCTGAGTTCACAGCCGGAAGACACCGGCTGGCGGTCGATGTTGCAAAACTAGAGTGGGCCTACGTGGAGGCTTTCGACGGTGCGTCGCGCGCTCCACTCACGAGCGAGGACGCTCGTGCAGTCGGTCCGGAGACAAGGCTCTCTCTGCAACCGCACCTGCAGCTCCTTTCGCTATCCTATCCAGTCGATAATCTTGTCCTGGCCGTCAAGAAGGAAGCTCCGGAGATTGAGATCGTGAGCAGTGCCTCCAGTCAGCGGGAAAAACGAGTCCGAGTGAAGCCGCCTCCAATGAGACAAGAGCGGATCCACCTCGCGATTCACCGCTATGACGACTCTGTTTACTACCGGCGCATCGATTGGGAGACCCGCGAACTATTGGACGCACTCCGCGGGGGAGCCTCCGTCGCCGAAGCTGTGACTCGAGCCTTCGCAGGAACGAAGTTGACGCCCGAAAGCCAAGCTCACCGTCTGCGGGAGAGTTTTTCGCTTGCATCCGAGCTAGGATGGCTCTGCCGGTCAGCCGTCGAAGAACCGTATTCATCAGAGATGGTCATGTAGTTACGCGAGCCGTCGCCATTTCCACGACGAAGAAGTCTGTAACCTTTCGTCAACTCGCGTGTCCTATCAGCAATCTTGCCTAGGAGTGTCTTGCCATGCTCGCAAATCTTTCGGTCTTCCTCGGCGCCGGCCGGAACAAAGTACGTCGTCTCAGTCCGTCGTTTAGCCTTATCGCTCTTCACTCGACCTTCCTAATCGGCGTGCCCCTATTCGGCCAGACCCCGGCCGTGGGAGCCAAGGCGCCAGACTTCACGCTCTCGACGCCCTCCGGCAAGGCTGTCAAGATGTCGGCCGAGCAGCGAGGACATACCCTCGTGCTGGTCGTGTTGCGTGGATTCCCCGGCTATCAGTGCCCCTTCTGCGTGAAGCAGGTCCATGACTTCGTCGACCACGCCTCGGAGTTCGCAGCAAGAGACACGAGAGTTCTCCTCGTGTATCCGGGACCTCCCGCGGACCTCGATCAACACGCCAAGGAGTTCCTGGAAAAGCAGGCCGAATTGCCGGCCAACATCGTTCTGGTGACGGACCCTGATTATACGGTGACCAATCTCTATGGCCTGCGTTGGGACGCGCCCCACGAGACCGCCTATCCATCTACGTTTGTGCTCGACAAGAAGGGGATGGTGGTTTTCGAGAAGATCAGCCGTAGTCACGGCGACCGGCTATCCGCACAAGACGCCCTGGACCACCTTCCAGCACGCTAGCGACCGGCGACTCTCTTGCGCCACGGAACCTTGGGCGCGGCTCTCTCTTGAAGCCACTTAGGTAAACCATGCCGACCGCTTGTCGCCGACTCCTAATCCTCCTGATTGCGCTGGCTCTCGCCCCATTCGGCAACGCTCAATTGCGCGAGGTGGGGACCGGGGCGCCGGGACCGATTCAAGCACAGCATCTGACCGCAGAGCTGATCTCCGACTCGGGAACGATCGCGCCGGGAGGCAAGAGTCGAGTAGCTCTGTTGCTGACGCTAGAACCTGGTTGGCATGTCTACTGGATGTATGCTGGGGATTCCGGCGAACCTCCGAGCGTGAAGTGGGCGCTCCCGCAGGGAATCACCGCTGGGCCGACGCAATATCCCGTACCCTCCCGGCTTCCGCTTGGACCGCTAATGGATTACGGCTACGAAAGAATGGCTGTATTTCCATTCGACTTAGAAGCATCGCAGCATCTCGCCTTCGGGGAGGCGCAGCTGAAGGCACATGCGCAATGGCTCGTATGCCGCGAAGTGTGTCTTCCAGGAAAGGCGTACCTTGGCCTCAATCTCAACGTAACGTCCGAGGCACCCAGCCGGACCAACAACCTGATTGATATGGCCGTCAACGCCGAACCGGTAAAGATGCCGAACTCGGTCAGGGTCGATGTCAACGCCACTCGCAGTATGCTCACGCTCAACGTTGTCACCGGCAAGCGGGAGAGTTTAGCGGAGTACTACCCTCTGGACGACGACTCAATCCGTAACGCCGCGGAACAACGGATAGAGCCATCTGCCGACGGCGTCAAGATTGTGACCGAGCGAGCCGATATCTCCGACACTCTGCCGAAGGAACTCAAAGGCGTCCTTAAGTTGAGCGGTGGACGATCGTACACGTTCGATGCTCCGCTCACGGCGTCAGCGACTCACACAGATTCGGGCGGTAAACCAAGCTTCCTTTTCGCGGTTCTGCTCGCCTTTGCCGGCGGTGCGATCCTCAATCTCATGCCATGCGTCTTTCCCGTGCTCTTCCTGAAGGCCCTTGCTCTTGTCGGGAATGCGGGCGGAAGCAGAAGGCAGCAGCGGCAGCATGGACTCGCATATACAGCTGGCATCCTCTGCTCATTTTGGGTCATTGTTGGTGTTCTGCTTGTGCTGCGGACCTTCGGGAAACAGGCAGGCTGGGGGTTCCAACTCCAATCCCCAGGCTTCGTCGTGAGCATCACGTTCCTGCTCTTCTTCATGGCGCTTTCGCTGGCAGGCATGTTCGATCTCGGCCTGACCTTGACGAGCGCTGGGGACGGCCTGACCCGCCGTGATGGTTATGCGGGCTCCTTCTTTACGGGCGTGCTGGCCACGGTGGTTGCCACGCCCTGCACAGCCCCGCTCATGGGGGCCGCCGTCGGCTTCGCCCTCTCTCAAAACGCATTGGTCACGTTTGCCGTGTTCACAGCGCTCGCTCTCGGGCTTGCCGTGCCATATCTGGCATTGACGCTCGTTCCTGGATTGGCAGGTCGAATGCCGCGACCAGGCCGCTGGACGGAGACCCTGAAGCAACTTACATCCGTTCCGCTCTTCCTCACCGTGGTCTGGCTGATCTGGGTTTATGGACGACCCAATGGAGGCGCGCCCGGAGACAGTAGCGACCATATCGCCCGGCTGTTGGTTGGATTGGTGATTCTGGCCGTGGCCGGCTGGGTCCTGGGCCGTTGGCCGGCTCGCCGCTGGGGCTACGTTAGCGCCGGCGTGATCGCAGCGGTGGCACTGGCTTTTCCCTTGTGCGCCGCTCACACCGATCGCCTGCAGTGGCAGCCGTTCTCCAACGTCGCGCTTGAGCAGGCGCAGAGCCAGGGCAAGCCAGTTTTCGTCGACTTCACTGCGGCATGGTGTCTCTCCTGCCAGGTGAACGAGAAAGCAGTATTGCAGGATAGGAGCGTTGAGCAAGAGCTACTTCGCCGGCATTATGTTCTGCTTCGGGCCGATTGGACTCGTTACGACCCAGAGATTACAACAGCTTTAGCCAAGGTCGGTCGAAGCGGTGTGCCGACCTATCTCGTGTTCTCTGAACATGCTGACGCAGGTCCCCATGTCCTACCCGAACTCCTCACTCGCAATGTTGTGCTCGATGCCATGAAGCCATGATCAAGGAAGACAACATCACAGGCGTCTCCGATACGATTCGTTTCGTGCTGGAAATCGACAAGCTGAAGGGCATACTGCGCAAGGTAAGCCTATTGACAAGCACGCTACGAGAATGTCGCCGAACATAGCTGGCAGATCGCTTTACCTTGTCCCTGGCCAAACGCTCTCGCTTAAGCTCGACGTGTATCGCGTGGTCGCGATGCTCCTCGTCCATGACATCGGTGAGATCGACGCCGGAGATAAGTTTGCTTCGCACAAGACGGCTGGGAGGAGCGCAAGGCAGCAGAGCTTCGAGCCGTCGAGCGGATCGGCCTTGCGTCCTCTAGTGTTGGCGAACTCCTCCTCGCTCTCTGGAAGGAATTCGATGCTGGAGAAACTTCGGAAGCGCTCTTTGCGAAGGCGATCGATCGAAGCATGCCAGTTCTGTTGAATCTCAGCAACAGCGGCGGGAGCTGGCTGGAAAATGGCGTGACCTACGAACGAGTCATTTGCCGTGTCGGGCCGGAGATCGAAAGTGGGTGTCCTGAACTCTGGCGCTACCTCAAGCGCGAGCTTGAAGAGGCCGCGGCGACGGTTTTTTCCCTGCGGAGAACTCCTAATAGCGCAGCAAACGTCTCAGGCTGATCACTTCTTAAAAGGGTGTCAAGTGCGTGATTCGACAACCCACAGCTTCTCGGCGGGGATATCCGCGGTCTGAGACGTTTCTCGAAACCAGATCGCAGGCATCGTTTGAGGCGAAATCCTGATGGCCTTTAGTCGGAGGATTCAGTATTTAGCCGCTCATCCTGTAACCTTTTTCTCGTTCAACCCTCAAACTCTCGCGCAAAGTCATGACGCAACTTCGGGCGTCGCCCCTTCGGACGACTCCAGGAGAGCGCTTGCGCAAGTGGGAAGATCCCACGGGAGGAATCAACGCTATGATGAAATCAATTCCTGGTCTCTTGGCCATTGCGCTCAGTCTCGGAGCTAGCACTTCCACGATGTATGCGGTCAATCCCCATGAGGACATTAGCACCTCGGTCTTTGTTCTGACGAATGACACCGCGAAGAACGAGATCCTGGCGTATCAACAAGAAAATGGGCAGTTCGTCCTCCGGGATCGGGTGGATACCGGAGGACGCGGAAGCGGCGGAACGACCGATCCGCTTCAGTCGCAAGGCTCGCTCACTCTGAGTGGTGATCACACGATGCTCTTCGCAGTAAACGCTGCCAGCGGGACTGTCTCGAGCTTTGACCTCCGCAAGGGCTTGCCCGTCCTTAGAGATCAGGAATCCTCAGGGGGTGCGTTCCCAATTGCGGTGGCAGAGCATAACGGTACGGTATATGTCCTCGACGCAGGTGGATCGGGGGCTGTTGTTGCCTTCAAGGACAACGGTCACGGGAAACTTCAGCAGATCCCGGATTCATCGGTCTTTCTCACTGGAACGAACTCAGGCGCGTCATCTATCTCTGTCAGCCCTAACGGCCAGTGGCTTGTGGTGATTGAGAAGGCGTCTAACAGCATCGACGTGTTTCCAATCCACGGGGATGGAACGCTTGGCACCGTCGTTAGCAATAAGAGTGTGACGGTTGGTGTCTTTGCGACGGTATTCACGCCCAACGGTCAGCTCATCGTCTCCGAGAATCAGCCCAACAGCGGGACCGACACATCGAGCATTTCCTCATACACAATCAATGCAAATGGAACGCTGTCAGCAGTCAGCCAAAGTTTGCCCAGTTTCGGAAACGGGAATTGCTGGAACGCCATCACCCCCAACGGGAAGTGGACCTACGTCGATAACTCAGCCACGTCCTCGGTGGCCGGATTTTCGGTTGCCCCAAACGGGACGCTGACGCCCATCGCCGGCACAATCCTCAGTACTCTGCCTAACGGCTCTACCAACCTTGACATGGCTATCAGTGGTGACGGCAAGTACCTCTTCAACGTGCTATCCGGGAGCGGAGGCATCGGCGTCTACACGATCAACACCGACGGGACCCTCAACCAACTCGGAGATATCGAGGGACTTCCGAAGACCGCCGGCTTCAACGGCATTGCAGCTTTGTAGCGCGAAGAGACGGTCGCCCGTGTGGACACCTCCATCAGTCCGCGCGGGCGCCCACAAATCTCTCCTGAGACAATTCAGCGCTACGCCGCTTTCTTTTGGTGATCCTCGCAGCGATGGGCCTGAAATTCCAGTTCCAACTTCTCGGCTGGATCGTTACAGGCCGCGCATAGTGCTTGCTGCCATCTACACTCGCGGCACTCGTATCTCTGCATCTCGGCGTTCCAGACCATGAAGCGCATCGCGAATTCCCCCGCTGGAGGAGGCGCGGGGATTCCAGGCACTGCTGCAACTGGAAGACCCGAAGTACAGGACAGAGCAGATCGCGGCCAAGGTCGGCAAGGCTGATACCAACACTTGAGAGTTGGAAGGATATCTCCGGGCAAGGACACACTACTTATGGCGGCTCACAACCAACATTATGAGAAGTACCAGAACCGGAACTGCCAGGAGGCAATACAGAACGAGGTTCGGCCGCCGCTGCACGGTCGGTTCCGAGACGGGCCACCGTCTTGTTATCTGTACTGCCGCCGGGTTGGCCAGGTCTTGCGCGAACTCGCGAGCACTGGCGTATCGGTGGGCGGGGTCTCGCTCCAAAGACCGGCGCAAAATCTCTTCCAATTCGGGAGAAACCTCCGGATTGACCTTGCGGATCGGTTTAGGATCGCGCAGTAGCCGGTCATTGAACTGCTCGAGTGACGACGTCTCTCCATACGGCAAAGCGCCGGAGAGCATTTTGTAAAGCATTACGCCGAGAGCGTAGAGATCACTGCGCGCATCGCCTCGTTTACCGGTGATCTGCTCGGGCGCCAGATAATCTCCGTCGCTGATCAGTTCCGAGATATTGGTAAAGGTAACGCGTTTGGCGCCCACCTGCCCCGCGAGGCCGAAGTCGATCAGTTTGATATGTTCACCCGCCAGCAATACGACATGCTCCGGTCTGAGGTCGCGATGAACGATTCCGTGGCCGTGGACATAATCGAGGGCCCCGCATATACCGATGGCAATGCGCAATGCACGCTCTGAGGGGAGCGGGGCCTCCGCGGCGATGACATCGCGCAGCATTGGTCCGTCGAGCCATTCGAGAACCATGTACATCTGGGTACGATGCGGGTTGGGAACGACCTTCATCACGCCGGGGTGGTTCAGGGTCAGGCCGATCTCTTCCTCGCGGTGAAACCGTTCCGCGAATACGGCATCGGCTGCCATGTTAACGTGCGGCACCTTGAGCGCGACGGTGGCGCCGGTATCGAGGTCGGTCGCCTGATACAGCGAGGTGGTCTTACTGCTCGCGACGAAGCGATCGATGCTGAAGTGATCGAGTTGGGTTCCAGGATGTATTTCAATCATGTCGCGCACTCACCAATGAACTCCGAGCTAAGGCCTAATACCGGCGCGATGCGATTATGCGTCGGTTCCGGTTTTGACAAAGACCTCGAATGAGGGGGCGAGATTCGACTTGGCTTCATTGGGACTCCGGATCCTGCCGAGCAGCAGCAGTCGCAAATGCGGCGTTCTTCTCATCTTCAGGGCACTGTATCTGAAAGGCACCGCGCAGGGCGAGCGGAGTGAGCAGGGTCGTAAACAGTACGACGGCCACCATTACCGCCACCTCCGGCGACTTGAATATCCCCGAGGAAGCGCCCATGGCCGTGACGATAAGGCCGACTTCGCCACGGGAGACCATTCCGCAGCCGACGCGGAAGCTGGGCACAGTGCCCATCCCGCGCGCCAGGGCGGCGGCTCCGCACCCTACCATCTTGCTGACCACGGCGATGAACGAGATGACTCCCAACAGCAGCCAGTGGCCGCCCAGGGCACGGAAGTTGCTGGAGAGGCCGATAGAGACAAAGAAGAGCGGGATGAAGAGACCGTGACCGAGCGCATAAAAGGTCCGTTCTATGTCGCCCTTATACTTCGACCCCGCGAAGACGTAGCCAAGCAGATAGGCGCCGGTGATGCCGGCGACGCTGCCTAACCACTCGGCGAAGATGGCGTAGATCAGCACCAGCGCCAGTACACAGCTGGATACCGACTCGTTCGCGCTCAGTTTCCTGAGCTGCAGAATCAGCGGGTCGAGCCACTTCTGTGCGACGCCGTAGGCCGTCACAAAGAAAACAGTGACGCAGACGGCGATCAGAGACATTTGCGTAATGAGAGGGTGGTTGGCGGCAAAAGCCAAATGCTGCTGTAGAGACGAAGAGGCCCACGCGGCGACGCCGAACGCGTTCGCGTTTCCTGTGCTCGCGGAGGCTGCGAGGAACGCCAGAACGAACAATCCCATCACATCGTCAATGACGGCAGCACCCAGGATGACCGACGCCTCAGGAGTGGACATCTGCCCGGCATCCATCAGGGTGCGGGCGGAGATGGAGACGCTGGTCGCCGTTAGAGCGCCGCCCATAAACCATGCGGTGTTCCAGGGAAGCCCAAGAGCATGGCCTGCCGCTGCGCCCAGAAAGAAGGGCCATATCACGCCGGAAAGAGCGACAAGGAAAGCAGTAACACTGGCCTCGCGCATCCGTTCGATGTCGGTCTCAAGTCCCGCAATGAACATCAGGACTAGGCCGCCTACTTGGGCCAGCAGCAGGAACGCGCCGCTGGCCTGTCCGTCACGAAATGTGCTCAGATGCAGCAGATTGAGAGCGCCAGGACCGGCGAGTACGCCGACCAGAAGCTCGCCCAGAATCGCAGGTATCCCGAAGCGGGTACAGAGCGAGGCCACCAGCTTACCGGCTGGCAAAAGAACCGCAATCAACAATGCAAGTTGCAGGGTCTCCGGCATGTCATCGTGGACCGATCAAGGCAATCTCCGAAATCGGTGTCCGGCGGTTCAGCCGTCTCCAAAGCCCCTTGATCTTTTGAATCGGCAAACGAGAGTCGCGCTCAATGCCTTCACGCATCATGGTACGCAGCGTCGCCGCCTGGCGTCGGGCGAGTTCCGACTGGACGGGGTTCGCGGCCAGCCTGGCGGCCTCCTGCGTTTCCACCACAGCCTGATCGCAGATGCGCAGGCGCATCAACAGCTCGCCCAGCTTCAGACGGGCGAGGAAGCTGTCAGGCGCGGTCTCGACTGCCTGATGCAAGGCTTCCATTCCGTCCTGAACTTTCAGGTCCACGCAAAGGGCCATCCCGAGAAGCACCCGCAGCTCAACAATCTCAGGCACAGCCGCGGCGGCCAGCCGCAGTTCGTCGATCAGTTGCGCGCGTTCTTCTTTCGAAAGTGCGTATGGGTCTCGGAACATTCTTGCCAACTGTAGCCGAGCTTCACCATAAAGTGCTTCAGCGAAGATTTTCTGCGACGAAAGTGAATTGCCGAGATCCGACTCAGATAAATATGGTGTGTTCATTGCTACCAGATCGCTCACGCTGAGACTCCTTCTAGTTTCGTCAAGCAATGGTCCCTGGAAAAAAGTCCCAGCAAGGCGCTATGGCAGGCGCCTTGCTGGTACCAGGAGGTACTACGCAGAAGACCTCTAAGCCAGGACGATCTGCTCTTGCGGCAGGAGCACCGGGTCTTCCGCCTTGAACACAAACTCCGGATAGCCCAGCTGCCCCATTTCGGGGATGTCGAGACCGGCAACCTCCGTCTCGATCGAGACGCGTTGCCCCATGAAGATCTCGAGAACCCAGTTGATGACGAAGGTGATAGAGAAGACGATTCCTATAAGCGTTGCGATGCCTACCAGTTGTGCAACCAGTTGGCTCGAATCACCGTAGAAGAGGCCGGTTACCGATCCTGTTACGCCGTTCCAGGAGCCGCCATAGTTGCTTGTGCCGTCGGCGAATAAGCCGACGGAGAGGACGCCCCAGAGGCCGCACGCGCCGTGGACGGAGACCGCACCGACCGGATCGTCGACCTTCATCACATTCTCGACGAAGCTAACACTGAGACAGACCAGGACACCGGCCACCAATCCGATAATGGCTGCGCCAACCGTGTTGACGAAACCGCTTGGTGCGGTGATCGCGACCAGTCCAGCCAATAGACCGTTACCGCTCATGGATGCGTCTGGCTTGCCTTTGAGCAGCCACATATAGAACACGGCTCCGAAGGTTCCCGTGCATCCTGCAAGCATGGTATTGACCGCGACTGAGCCGATGCGCAGGCATCCCGCGGCCGACGCTCCCAGCGTGCTGCCTGGGTTGAAGCCGAACCAGCCGAATGCAAGGATGAAACACCCAATCAGCACTGCGGAGATATCGTGGCCGATGATGGCGTTGCTCGAACCGTCGCGGTTGAATTTGCCGATGCGCGGACCGATGATGAGCGCGCAGGCCAGAGCGGAGAGTCCGCCCACCGCGTGCACCACGCCGGAGCCGGCGAAGTCGCAATAGCCTTTACCGAGACCGGCCTGCGTACCCAGCTGCGACAGCCAACCGCCGCCCCACGCCCAGTTGGCGAAGAGAGGATAGGTGAATGCGCCCATCAGAAGCGACGAGACAAAGAAGGTCGCGAACTTCCAGCGTTCCGCGCAGGCGCCAGTAACGATCGTCAGTGCGGTGTCCATGAAGACCATCTGGAAGAGGAAGATCACCATGACCCCAACGTCATAGGTGTGGCCGGAAAGGAACATTCCCTGCGTACCGAAGAGGCCCCAGCTCTGCCCGAACAAGGCGAGCGTGTGTTCCCCGTTCAGAGGCGCGACCCCACCGAGATTGCCGATGCTTCCAACGCCGCCCATCTGGATGGCGAATCCTATGACCCAGTAAGCGAACAACCCGCACGCGTACACCATGAAGTTCATCATGTAGGTGTGATTAGCGTTCTTGACGCGGCAAAGGCCCGCTTCCACCATCGCGAATCCGGCCTGCATGAACATAACCAGGAAGCCCGTAATCAGCGTCCACGTAAAGTTGATGCCGACCTTGTTCTGGCCGACCTGGTTAGCTACATCCTTCAGCGTGAGGCCCGCTTTTGGGTCGGACACCGGCACATCGTTAATGGTTCCGGTTATCGCCCCGCCTGGATCTCCCTTCTGGAGGTCCGCGGTGGCCGGTGCGTTTTGCAGTCCCTGCTTCAATTGTGCATCGGCAGGCGTGGAATCGGCGTGGGCAGGCCGTCCCGCCACAAGACAGATCCCAAGAGTGAGCAGTGCTGCGATTCGCGTCATCTTCATTTGATTTGGCTCCAGATTCGCTGAGTAACGAGATTGTCAGAAGAGGCTGGTTTGCTATTTCCAGATGGCGTTCTTATTGCAGGCGCCGGGCAGAATCACGATGAGACTGACCAGTGAGACCAATAATCCGAGAATGGCGCCACCCATACGGCCTCCTACGCTCTTAGTCATATGAAGCGAGAAGACCACAATGCCCCATCCGGCAAGATTCACGATCAATCCGGCGAGTTTGGTGACGGCGGGTTGGTCCTTGAGGGCAACTTTGCCTTCGAGAGGTTTGATCGAGAAGAACCTCCAGAGAGCGACGCCTATCAATACCACGCCAATCGCGAGGACCGCTATACCGCCGTAACCGGCCAGACCCGCGCCCACGGCGGTAAAGCCGATCATAAAGAGAGTGAGTGAACTGCCCTGCTGCTTGTTGGCTGCCATACTAGGAAACCTCCTTGAGATGGGTTGGGAACGAAGTACTGAAGTGTGAATCCGATGCAGAATCGATTTGGCTGCCAAGACAAATCAGCGATCCGTCCGCAACCGTGAAGTGAAACCCGAGGAGTTTCGCTCGCATTGCCAGCGCCGTGTTACGCGCGGGAAGTTTGTCATCACGAAATGCAGTGCCCCGGAGGATGAGTTCGTGCCTATCGTTTGGCAGAGCACGAAAAGCCCGAAGCTCTGCCGTCTCTAAACCAACGAGGGCTCCGAAGAGAACCGCCCGAATGTTGATTGCATCCTCCAGAGTTTGCGCTGTGAAATTACTTGCGGAGGCATGCGCAGGGATGTAAGCGTCCCACTCGTCCACCGGGCGGGCAACCCAGTCGCACCATGCCTCAGTTTTTCTCACCTCAATTCGCTTCAGTTCCAGATGCCCTCTCGACCATTCTCCAAAACGCAGGTTAAACCGCACGTTCCGCAGAAACTCGAAGACTTGGAAGATTTCAGTCATCGCCTCACCTGGGTGCCTACAGCCGATTTCGCACTGGGGAGAGCCAGGAAGCCCAGAAACATCACGGCTGCCAGAAACTCCACAAAAAGCGAAAGGGACCACTGAATGCGCGCGAGAGTCAGAAGAACAAGGATCGAGATCCACTGCACCCGCGATCGGCGCAGCCTTTCAATCCTTCCCCGGAAGCGGAAGATCTCGTTCAGTCGTACCGGCCGACCGCTCTCATGGGCGACCTGAGCGCGCAGGCATGCCAGCGCGAAGAATCCAGTAAGCAACAACTCGAAGAGGACATCTTTGGAGAACATCTCGCGACCACCCTTTCCGCTGTTCGCAAAGCATTGCGTCGGGAGAGACCTTTGCGGAGTGAATAACTGCCGCGGCCCTATCAATATTTGCGAACGAAATGTTAGGGGGAATCCCAAAGCCATCGAACGGGGCTTCCGGACAACTAGATTTTGCGGGGCAAGAGTCAGAGAGGCTGGAACTCTAACAACGCAGAACGG
Source organism: Acidobacteriaceae bacterium (assembly GCA_036498865.1). Taxonomy (GTDB): domain Bacteria; phylum Acidobacteriota; class Terriglobia; order Terriglobales; family Acidobacteriaceae; genus Edaphobacter. Next base: position 29,888 of record DASYEU010000058.1, read on the forward strand.
GAGAACGCTGCTCGTATCTTCGATCTGAGGATTCGCGCTCCTCGGAGGCAAGCATCGCGCTGTTAGCGTGGTCCACGTTGGAAGAATCGACCTGTATCGGCACCGTAAGATTCGCCAGTGAGTGATTTCCACTCTTATGAGTGATGACAGTGTGATTACGTAGCACACCATCTGGCAAATCGACAGATGGAGCAATAAAGATTGCAGCAACTGCGACCAACGTGATCAGCGCAATGGCGCACCGAACCCGCCGGGCAGCGGGAGACAGATCAGACCCGGGGAACAGAAGATCGCGGGGCCGTTTGTGAGCAAACGACCTCATCCCTTCCGAGTTGCACGTCAGTTGCTTCATCGCCATTAAACTGAATTGAACAAGGAAACGTATAAGGATTCCATGAAGTTCTTTGAAAACCTACATCAACGATCCGCTAAGAATAGTGTCGGAGAGGGACAGGAGCACTCAAGACGGGTGACAGACGGGGATCAGTGGAGACAGTTCGGCAGTCGTGCAATAGGCGGACACCTGCAAGGTCGCTGCGGCGACAAATGCAAAGAATGCTCGCTGATTGACCGCCGCGATAAGACCGCATTTATCGACGGATCGTATCTGCGCGGGTTGAGGGCTACGACATCCAGGATGCCTACCGCCTGCTTTTGCGCAATGCCACGGTGGAAGGAGAATCGAACATGTTCTTGTAGTTCTTTGACCGTTTCGTGGGAAAACAAGAGAAATCACAAGCGATCCTGAACACAATCATGAGCCGTTTTTATGGGATTGGTTTCATTCCAACCTTTTTCCATGGTGACTACGCCGCCGGGTGACGAGGGGAGAGCCTTGTGTGGAATGGTTAGTAGGGATACTGCGGGTTGAAGTTTTTGACCCACTCACCATTCTCGAGGCGGCCGCGCATCGATGCCGGGGAAATGTCGTCGTGGTACGTTTTCAACGCGATTGGCCTCTACCCGTATTCACCGGCCGATCCGGATTACGTCGTAACGGTACCTCTGTTCAACAAGGTGACCGTCGCGCTGACGGACACAACATCCCTGCAGGTGCAGCCGTTGCGTGGTGACGGGAAACAAGCTCCTTCTGCTCGTTTCGGGGAGGAACTATACCGGTCCGCAAGAATTTTCCTATCCAGGAACAGTGAGAATCGCCGGACAGATCCGAATGTTTGCCCTAAGCCTTCCCTCCCCGGACTATCCCTTGTTGCGAACACTGCCATCGCCGCGGTCCAGTGCGCCGTTGATTTTGCCGTGGGAGCAATCCTCCATGGATTGCTTGCAGCTGAGTACCAGAGGTTCCAACGATCACGGCAGGATCTCCCCCAGGTTCGGGAGATTCTGGAGAAGATATTCAACAGAAAACTGAGCGCGAGGACGGAGCGACGGTACCGCAGCCCCACTTCATCGCAGCCTCATGTTGACGCCCTCATTCAACTCACACTCACGAATGTAACGCGTTACAGCGATAGCATCCGGATGCGCCGCACCGCTCCCTCAGACCACGGGCGCTTTTCGCTGGAGGCCCTCCTTGACGCACGGCACCTTAGCGACGTGTCGGAACCGCCCCGAAGAACGCATGTTCCGGTTCCGAGCGATAGATGGATCGCATTGCGCAAGGAATATGTCGAGTGGCCTACGCTATTGTCGCTTCGATTTCCACAACTCCGGCTTTGGGACGATCAAGTCGTTCGATTTCCGCAGGGTAGCGCAATTCACGGTGTCGAGCCGCCGATATCTCCAGGAGCGCTAATGCTCATAGACAAATTCCGGGAACACCGGATACGCGAAGCGATTCGCGGAAGGCGGGCTGGTGTCGTCCTATCTACGCTCTCGCAGAGGTGCGGAGATTCTCTGCGGGCACGTGGAGCAGGATGGCGATCAATACGCGCTGCTGGCCAACATTCATGGAGGCGCGCTCCCGGTCAGGTTCCGCAGGGATGAGCTGCCCGAGTTGAGCCGGGTCTCCGGTATCGCGGTACCGGTATAGGGCGTCTCGCGTCCTCCACGGTCGCGTGTTCTGTAATTGTGGCCAAAGACGCACTTCCGAGTGCACTGGAACCTCAGCAGCTCTGGCGTTCAACTCGTGAAGCTACAAGAGCAGCGAGTAACTTTGGCCAAGCTGCCGATTCAGGCTTGCGATATTTCAGGTTAGGGTTAAGCTCTTCTCCACTGCCAGTGCTTTATGCGCGACGAGAGGTGCGAGGAGATCACGTCACCATGACACCAGCCCATCTCCATACGGTGGTTGATCAGGATGGCGCTGCGATTCTCGATATCCAGCGTGGCCTGATTTCGTCCCTCAACCCGACAGGCGCCTATGTTTGGCAAGCACTGCAGCGTGGCGAGACGGTCGAGACGGTCATCACGAACCTCGCTCGGGAGACTGGCGAAGAGCGGATCACCGTAGAGCGAGACGTCCACGATTTCATTGAAAGCCTCAGGGAGCAACACCTCTTGAAGTTCTGATGCGGAGGCTGTATGGCAGGCGAAGGCAGCGCTCTAACCAACTGAGCTACGTCCCCAGGTTGTTGTTGCAACAACTTGAGTATTTTGTCACTAGAACCAGCGATCCACATATTGCGAATCTCGCTCGTTCTACTTTGCCGTTGTGCTAAATCCATCTCCCGGGCCGTACTTCGGCTGCGGACGATCCAACACAACAACTCTTTTAGTCTACCAGATGAGGGGGCAAAATTGGGACCGGTTTCAGCGAAAACCGGGGCGCCTTTGAGGTGTCCATCACCTCAAAAGTCCGCCCCGGTTTGAATCGTCTGAAAGTGCGAACCGGCTACAGGTGCGCTTCCATGATTTTGGTCAGAACTTCGCGGCCAGGACGCGTGCGTTCCTGGGGCAGCGTCGCGAGAGGTTCATCGACCAGGTTGAGCAGCGTGGAGAAGTCAGGCTTCTGCGTGTCGATGTAGAACACGCCCGTCAGCACCTCGCCCTTCGCGTGCGAATCCATCAGCATGTGAACGGCGTTGGCCTTGTCGGTGGGGTCGTAATCCTCGTGGATCTTGCGCAGGCGCATGTGCGATCCGTCGTGGAGTCGAACGTCGACCGTGGTGTTAGCGTCGTACTCTACTGCTATGTCGTCAAAGAACGGCACGAAGCCAACTTCGCTGACTGCTTCTTCGTGCTCCTGCATGTACTTGTAGCTCTTGGTGGAACCCTCGTGGTCGTTGAAGGTGACGCACGGCGAGATCACGTCGAGCAGCACGGTTCCCTGATGCGAGAGCGCAGCCTTCAGCATGGTGGAGAGTTGCTTCTTATCGCCCGAGAACGAACGCCCGACAAACGTGGCGCCCATCTGGATAGCAAGTGCGCAGATGTCGATTGCGGGCAGGTCGTTGATGACGCCGGTTTTCAACTTCGATCCGATATCGGCGGTTGCGGAGAACTGGCCCTTGGTCAGTCCGTACACACCGTTGTCCTCGATGATGTAGATCATCGGAACGTTGCGGCGCATCAGGTGGATGAACTGACCCATGCCGATGGATGCGGTGTCGCCGTCGCCGCTGACGCCGATGGAGCGCATGGTCTTATTGGCGAGCAGGGCTCCCGTGGCGACTGACGGCATACGGCCGTGGACGGAGTTGAAGCTGAACGACCGGGACATGAAGTAGGCGGGCGATTTGGACGAGCAGCCAATGCCGCTCATCTTCATCACGCGTTCCGGCTGGACGCCCATCTCGTAGAACGCTTCGGTGATGCGCTCCGAGATGGCGTTATGTCCGCATCCGGCGCAGAGTGTGGTCTTGCCGCCGCGGTAATCCAGGATCTGGAGGCCGATACGATTCGTCTTGACTGGCTTGGGTGTGACTGGCGTGGTCGACATGATTACTTGCTCGCTCCTTCTTGTGTGGCAATTACGGATGAGACCGAGCGTGCGTCGATCGGCAGTCCATTGAAATGCAGCACCGGGCGCAGCTTGACGGCCTGCGTCGCATCGAGATCGATCTTCAGCATGTTCAGCAACTGAGCGTCGCGGTTCTGTTCCACCACGTAGATACGTTCATGCTGCGCGACGAAGTCGTGAATCTCCTGCGTGAAGGGGAAGGCGCGGACGCGAAGATAATCGGTCGCAATCTGGTTCTCGCGCGCCAACTGGTCGCGGCTCTCGATCACAGCCCAGTGGCTGGTACCGAAGGCGATGATTCCGATCTTCTCCTTGCCGGTTCCCTCGATCAGGGGTTTTGGAACGAGCGTCTTCGCGGTGTCGAACTTGCGCGAGAGCCGCAGCATGTTGTTCTCGTAGTCGTCGGGACGCTCCGAGTAGAGTGCCTTCTCGTTGTGGCCCGAGCCGCGGGTGAAGTAAGCAGCCGCGGAGTGGTCTGTACCAGGCAGCGTGCGGTATGGAATTCCGTCGCCGTCGACATCCTTGTAACGGGCAAAGCCGCCGAGTTCTTCGAGTTGCTTGGCGTTAAGCACTTTGCCGCGGTTGATGGGTGTTTCCGGATACTCGAAGGGCTCCGACATCCAGTTGTTCATGCCGAGATCGAGGTCGGAAAGAACGAAGATTGGAGTCTGCAAGTGCTCGGCGAGATCGAACGCCGCAATGCCAAACTCGAAACACTCCTTGACGCTGCCAGGCAGCAGCAGGACGTGTTTCGTGTCGCCGTGGGAGAGACCTGCGACGAAGGAAAGGTCAGCCTGTGACGTGCGCGTCGGCATGCCGGTGGAAGGTCCCGTGCGCTGAATATCGAAGATGACACCGGGAAGCTCAGCCCAGTACCCGAGGCCGGCAAACTCCGCCATGAGCGAGATTCCGGGGCCAGAGGACGCGGTCATTGCACGTGCACCGGCCCAGCCGGCGCCGAGCACC
>DASYEU010000059.1:0-14349 GCA_036498865.1 Acidobacteriaceae bacterium
CAGCGGAACCGGTAACTTCGCCTCGACAACACTGCCTGGCCCCGGCATCTTCGGCGTATCGGTCGATTCCTTCGCCGACCTCTTCACCGGCGACACCGAGACTGGCGTGATCCGCGAAGTTGCCTCGGGAACGCAGTTTGGCAACGTCGGCGCCTCTCAGACCGACATCGTCGAAGTTCATTTTGCGGCGAACGACTCTGCGGCGACGGGCGGCTACTCAATCGTGGCCGGAGCTTCCATCTTCTCCCTCGGAACTCCCACCTGCACGACGAATTCGGATGCAACAACCGACTGCCTGCTGCCGGTCACTGCTACACCCACTGCAACTGGCCCCTTCGCCGGAACGCTGCAGGTCAAGGGTCAACTTGGTGGCACCGCCACTTTCCCGCTCAGCGGCAACTTTGTTCAGAGCCCGGTCACGCGTACCAGCGTCTCAGCCAGCGGTTCCACCTCATGCGGTACCGGAGGGTCGTTTGCGACGACGGCGTCCGTAACGCTCACCGCCACCCTGACCGCCAATGGACCATCTGCTCCCACCGGCAAGATCATCTTCTCTGCGAACGGCACCGCCCTCTCCCCAACGACGGGCGTTGCGATCAGCAACCTCGGAACCGCCACCGCTCCAGTATATGGAGCGGTGCTGACCACCACCATCTCGACTCCGGGAACGTACACCCTCACCGCTACCTACAGCGGCGACAGCTACTTCAAGACGTCCACGGGTACGGCTCCGGCTTCCATTACCACTGCCCTTCCCGTATTTACGACGACTGCCACCACCTTCCAGCAAAGCTCGGTAAACGCCGGGCAAACTGGACTCTACAGTTTCACCCTTGCCCAGACGGTTTATACCGGCACCATTACCTTCTCGGCCTCGGGCCTGCCTGCCAATTCGTCGGTCGCATTCAGCCCGTCGTCGATCACGGCAAGCGGCTGTTCCACGAGCAACACCGTCGCAGTAAGCATTCTCACCCAGCAGGGCGCGGGAGCGGCGTTGAGCGCGATCGGCCTCGGCAGCAGCCGTCCCTGGGGCGCTGTGACAACCCTGATTGGCGTTGGCCTGGCCTTGGCCATCGGACTCCGCCGCCGCCAGGCATCGCTTCGCTTTGGCCAACTCTGGATGGCACTGGCGCTGCTGCTGGCAGCCTCAGGAACCGTCGCATGCGGCAACGGAGTCACGGCTGCTCCACGAACTCCGGCCGGCTCCTACACCATCACCATTACTGCGACCGGTTCCGCTGGAACCACATCCAGCTTTACGGTTCCGCTCAAGGTCAACTAGTTCGAATCCGGACCGGCGGAAGACCGCCGGCCGAAACACCTTTTTGTATCGCCTGGCATTTGTTGCAGGCATGGCCCAAGTCAGGAGATTTACGGGATGCATCTCATCATTCGCAGGTCCGCCAAGTTTGCCCACATCCTTACCCGCTCGTCGATCCTTGCTGCTCTGCTCGCGATCTTTGCCTTCGTCCCGACCGGGCGGACCGCAGCCTTCGCGCAGTCGGCTACTTCGGGCGCAATCGGTGGCACCATTACGGACAGCGGCGGCGCCCTGGTGCCGGCGACCGTGGTTACGGTAACGTCGGCCGATACCGGCATCACGCGAACCGCCAAGAGCAATGCCTCCGGAGAGTACCGCGTGCCCGAGCTCGCACCCGGCACCTATGTCGCAACATTTAAAGCCGATGGCTTCGAAACCTACCAGGCGAACGCCATTGTCGTGACCGTCGGCAGTCTCTCCACAGTGTCGCCACAACTCAAGGTCGGCTCTGTGACCGACAAGGTTGAGGTCACGGACGAAGCGCCCCTGATGCACACGCAGGACGACGCCATCAGCACCACAATCGACCAGAACGCCATCGATAATCTGCCCATCAATGGCCGGCGCTGGTCGGACTTCGCGCTTCTGGCTCCCGGCGTCGTCTCCAACTCGGACGGGTTCGGACTGCTCAGCTTCCGCGGTATCAGCTATCTGCTCAACAACTCCACGGTAGACGGCGCGGACGACAACCAGGCGTACTTCTCTGAAGCCCGCGGACGCACCCGCTCCGCATACACCGTAACCCAGGGCGCCGTGCAGGAGTTTCAGGTCAACACCTCCAACTACTCGGCAGAATACGGCCGCGCCGCCGGAGGCGTGATCAACACGATCACCAAGTCGGGCACCAATCGTCTGCATGGCGAGCTGTTTTTCTACGACCGCGACAACGGCCTCGGTGGCGCTTCGAATCCTTACACGCAGCTCTATAACTTCGACCAGACCAACGGGCTCAACATCCAGAACGTGAAGCCGAAAGACTGGCGCAAGCAGTGGGGCTTTGCAATAGGCGGAGCGCTCATTAAGGACAAGCTCTTCTGGTTCTACGCATACGACCAGTCCCGCCGCAACTTCCCCGGAATGGCTCGCACCAGCGATCCCTACGACATGTTCACCCTCGCAAAGCCGCTCAGCGGGCAGGAAGCCTGCACCAGGACTGCCGATCAATTTGGGACCTACGATTTCGGCGCTCCGACATTCGGCTACACCAGCCCAACCGGCGTCGTCTCACCCGGAGCTAGCACAACTGCGAACCTTTCCACGCCGGCCAGCAGCACTGCGGCAGCGTATCCGCTTGGGCAGACCTATCAAGGAAACTTTGGCGCCTGCGCGCTGGCCGCGGCCTTGAATCCTGGCCAGGCCTCAGGAACAGCCCTCCCCTACCAACAGGCCATGGCGTACTACAACCAGGGCCTCGGCATCCTGGCTACGTTCTTCGGACAGGTGCCCCGCACGGGCGACCAGGTCATCAACTTCCCCAAACTCGACTGGCAGGTCAACGACCACAACCGCATGACGGCTCAGTACAACCGGCTGCGCTGGGACTCGCCGAATGGCGTGCAGACTCAGACCTCCAATTTCGACGGCCGCGGCACCTATGGCAGCGACTTCGTCAAAGCGGACGTAGGAATCTACCGCATCTCGACCGTTGTCACCAACTCCATCGTGAACTCCTTCCTCGCGCAATATGGCCGCGACATGGAGACGGAGTTTCCTTCGGCCACCTTGCCCAACGAGCAGCCGCTCGTCAGCGCGCTCTCGCCCGGTGAATGCTCCGCGCCGCACAAAGGTCCCTGCGTAGCTGGCGCTCCGGATCTCAGCGTCGGCTTCGGTTACGACGCCTCCGGCTTCGACGCTGGCACCTCCGTCCTCTTCTCGCGCTTCGCCCTGCCCGACGAGCGCCGTCTCCAGTTGAAGGACGACGTCTCCTGGTCGCACGGCAACCACGTCTTCAAGTTCGGCCTGGACTACAACAAGGTCTCCGACTACATCAACAACCTCTTCAACGGCTACGGCACGTATGACTACGACTGGGCCTACAGCTTCATTGGCGACTACCTGCACGCCACCACCGGCCTCGGCGGTGCCGCGTACGCCGGAGGAGACGCCTTCCGCGACAGCACAGGGGCAACCTGCTCCACCAGCAGTTGCGACGCGAACTACGGCCTCTACTCCAGCTTTAGCCAGGGGTACACCGTTCCCTCCAACTGGAACGGCACCACCGGAACGCCCGACAACGTCGGCGCCTCGGCCCTGATCGCAACTCGCGAATATGCCGGTTACGCCACCGACACCTGGCGCGTCAGCCCCAAACTCACGCTCACTCTTGGCGCACGGTATGAGTACGAGTACGTTCCGCCAAACCCCACGCCCAACCCCACCTTCGTAGGCCAGACCAGCGTAGGGAACTTCAAGCCCAACACCACATCGCGTCCCGACGACCGCAACAACATCGGCCCGCGCATCGGCTTCAATTACAACGTGTACGGCGATGGCAAGACTATCCTGCGCGGTGGCTACGGCATGTACTACGGCCGCATCATCAACTCCAACGTCGAGCAGTCCTACCAGAATTCCGGTGGACCGGGTTCGCAGGTCAACGTCTCCGGCCTCTTCTCGGACGCCGTTCCCACAAGTGCCGCCGACTGCAAGATCGTCTTCCCGCAAGTCGTCACCACCTACGCACAGGCCCAGCGCTGCGCCGCGGCGACCAACAACGCCAGCTCCCACCCCAGCATCTCGTTCCTCGACAACCATCTTCAGAACCCGCAGGTGCATGAAGCCGACCTCGCCATCGAGCAGGACCTTGGACACAACCTGGTACTGGGCGTCACCTACATGAGCTCGTTCGGTCGCGAGCTCGACAGCGCCAGCGACATCAACGTGAACTTCCTCAACTCCCAGATGGTGAACTTCAACGTCGTCAATACGCCTCCCGGCCCCGGAATCCTGAATCCGGTTCTGCCTCACGGCGGCAAGCCTGCTCCTCTAGTCAACGGCACAACGACCCCGGTCCTGGTCTACGGCCGTTGCCCTGCGCTCAACCCGCCCGCAGGCTGCGTCAATGGTGGCCGTTACAACGGCAACTACTATCGCATCCTTCGCATCGCGTCCAACGTCAACAGCAACTACAACGCGCTGGCCTTCCAGATCAACAAGAAGTACCGCAACGGCTTCTCGATGATGTCGAACTTCACCTGGTCGCACTCGCTGGACTTCAACCCCTACATCGGGACCGGCATCCCTGGCCCCAGCACACTCGATCCGAACAACCAGTACAAGGACTACGGCAACAGCTCCCTCGATGTCCGCCGCCGCTTTGTCCTGGCCTTCACCTATGAGCCGCAAACTCACTTCCACGGCTACAAGGATGCACTGATGGGCGGCTGGCGGATCGCACCCATCTTCCAGGCGCAAAGCGGTCTGGCGTACACGCCCTTCGTCAGCGGCTATCCCGGCGAGAGCGTATCCGGTGTGCGCAGCGCGAACGGTACAGGCGGCACTTCTGGACGCATCGACAGCATCCGGCGCAACCAGTACACCCGCCCCAAAACCAACAAGATCGACATTCGCGTCGCCAAGAACTTCTACTTCAACGTGAATAAGTTCGGCATCGAGCGTCCCCGCCTGGAGTTCTTCGCCGAACTCTTCAATGTCACCAACCACCAGAACATCACTGGCATCCAGAACACGGCGTATAACCTGACCAGCGCCACGGCGACCTCACAGCAAATACAAAACGGCTACCCTTCCGGTTTTGTTGACACCCTCACCCTGCAGCCCAACTTCGGCACCTACACCAACTCCAACAGCAACTACACATACACTCCGCGGCAGTTGCAGATTGCAGCCCGGCTGCACTTCTAGCTCAATCGAGCTGGTGTTCGTCTCGTTGATCGGCCGGAACTCTTAGGCTTTCGGCCGATCAACAGACTCAGTTCTTCGGTGAGTCCGCCGTGCCCTCCGGCTTCGGCAGAAGCTCCCGCCCCGGCTGAGTATCTTGTGGTGTCTCCCCAAGAATCCGGTTCAGCGCCCGCGCCAGTCGCAGGCCCCCGAGCGCCAGTTGCGCATCCACGATCTTGGATTCCTCGACAACATACTCATGCGTGATCAGCGCGCCATCCGGAGCCACAGCCTCCACCGCGTAGTGGTGCGAGATGTTCGCCCAGGTGGTCGGTTCGCCGCCGCTCAGCCGCTCCCAGTTATTGTCCTTGATCTCCTGCAGCAGGCGTTCGGTGTACTTCTTTTCGCTCAGTCCCTGATTCTCGAGAATCGAGTCGTCCCACACGCTGTGCAGGTTGCACGCGTAGTTACCACATCGCGGACTGCCCAGAAACGTGACGCGAATGTTGTTGCCTCCACGGTCGTCGCCATAGGCGTGAAACGGCTGATGAATATCGCCGATCAAATGCACCACAAACTTCAGCGCCATGGCCCGGTCGGCCTCGCTCAGCGAGGTGTCGCCAAGCCGGCCTTCGAAGAAGAGAATCCGGTCGGTGACGCAATCGCGCCACGGAGATTTTGGATCCTTCTCCGAAACCGGGCAGTCTCGGCTGCGGTCGAATTTCTCCGCCTTGGGAATGTCGACATAGTGCCACTTGCCGGTCTCGGGATGGTCCCCACGATACCCGTCAGCCCAGGGAGCAACATCCGCGAGCGTTTCATTCCCCAGCAGCTCAACGATCTGCGCCTTCGTCGCGGGCGTCAAATACTCCTCCGCCACCAAGGCGGTCAGCCGATGCCCCTCGTGTCCCCACGCCAGGCAATTCTGCGGTGTGGCCAGGTACAAAAGAAGAAAGTACAGCCCAAGCCTGCGAGCCTTTCGCAAGGCAATCCAACCGAATCCACATTCGTTCATCTGCACCCGCCGTCAGTAGAATGGAGCATGTCGAGATGGTAACGCGGTTTGGACGCAATTGGGTGCGTGAACCTGCAGTGGAAGGGACGAGAGAGTTGCCACCAGTGTTCTCCAGAAACGATAGCTCACGCCAGACCCGGTCCCGTTCGGTCGTCAGCCTGCTCATTGCCGTCATCGCTGCGGCCACGGGATTCATCCACGCTCAAACCGCAGCACCTGCTCCGGGCACCACACCGCAATCCACGCTGACCCTCAATTCACGCCTGGTCGTGCTGGACGTCGTGGTTACCGACTCCGCCGGCAAGCCCGTCGATGGACTCAACGCCGGCGACTTCCAGGTCTTCGAGGACGGCAGACTACAGCGAATTCAATCGTTCGAGTCCCCGTCCGAGCACACACTCCCGCCCGCCTCGATCGCCGGAGGAAACTCCACCGTCTTCGACCCAGCACAGCCGGCGAACTTTGGCCATTCACCCGTCAATCTCCTGGTCCTCGACCAGCTCAATACACACTTCGCGGACAGCTCCTTCGCCCGGCGCTCTCTACACGATTACCTCGCCGGTCAACCCGCCCTGCTTCCCCGGCCCACCTCCCTCCTCAGCGTCTCGGACAACGGCTTCCGCCAACTCCAGCCCCTCACCCGCGACCGCGACGCATTGCTTCGCGCCCTCGCCGCCACCCCGGCGAACTATGCATGGAACCTTGAGCTCAACGGCAAAGCGGAACACGGCCCAATCGAGCGGCTCGACCAGTCTTTGCGCGCCCTGGAGGAAATCGCACAAAACTACGCGCGAATTCCCGGCCGCAAAAATCTCGTATGGGTAGGCGGCGGTTTTCCCACCCTCGATCCCGCAACCATCGTCGGCAACGACCTCCAGGAGGTTCAGGACACGCTCCAGCACGTCACCGACGTTCTGCTCGACGCCCGCGTTACCCTCTATGCGGTCGATCCCACGAGTTCCGCTCCAGGCATGACCGAGGTCACAGACGCCTCGCAGATGAACTTCGTGCTCGCCGCCGGAGACGGCCTTGCGGGCAACGCCGATCCCTTTGGCGCTGGGGAGGACTTCGACAAGCTCGGCCCGATCACCGGAGGGCGCGTCCTCCGCGGCATGAACGATGTCGCCAGGCAGATCGCCTCATCGGTCGATCTCGGAGAGCGCTTCTACACCATCTCGTACGCGCCCACCACCACCAGCGAAAGCGCCGCGCAGTATCGCAACATCCGCGTGGTGTGCCGGCGCCCGGGCCTCGTCGCCACCACCCGTCGCGGATACTATTCCGGTCAGACCAAGCAAGAGAAAATCGCGATGACTGCGGCCTACGATCTAAGCACCGCGGCCCAGGGCGCCATGCCGCTTCACGGCATTCGCGTTACCGTCGAGCGGGACCGATCGTTCGACGCGCCGCCAGATACCTACATCGTCCATGCCGAAGCCGACAACCTGAGCTGGAAGCCCCGTTCGAACGGCGGCGCCGCAGCTTCGGTCTACGTCATGGCCGTGTCGCTCAATGCAAAAGGAAAGATGCTCGATCACACCTTGCGAGGCATGATCGCCACCGCCAAACCGGACACGAACCTGCACGACCCGGCCAGGACCGCCGACTTCCATTTCACGGCGCTACCTGCTCCCAAAGCCGCCACACTGCGCTTCATCGTCCGCGATTCCGACACCGGCCGCATCGGCTCGTTCGACCTCGCAGCGCCAAAGCACTGAGCCACTGACGCCGAGCTTCAACAGTCCATGCGACCCATGGAGCTGGACTCCATTGGGCCGGCTCTCTGCGGCTACTTCTTGCGAGCTTTCAGCCACCGCCGCAACGAAGTGAAGCCTGCTCCCGCCGAACCAACCAGCGCCAACACCACGGTCGGGTTCTCCGGCGAATCCGTGCACCCAGATTGAGCATGCGCAAGGGAAGGAATAGCCAACATAGCGATCGCCACAAGGGCGATACGAACGAATTTGCTCCGCGCGTTCCAAACACTCTTATTCATAACGAGAGATGCCCTTTCGTTTTACGTATTCGGTATCGAGATCTACGGGAGAGGTGTGACCGCTGAGAGACCGGGCGACAGGCCAGGCTTGCCAGTTTGCAGCAGTGGCCAGGATGGAGCTGCCAAGCCGATCAGTTGCGTCAATCCACCAGTAGTAGAGATGTCAGCCCACACGGAACCTGTACTATCGACTGCGGTTTCACGCGGATTGTAGACGGCACCCGACGAACCGGTACCGCATGTTGTGGTCGAAGAAGTTACGAGATAGCAGCCCAAATAGCCGGACGGCGGCGAGAGAACCTGAGAGGCGGTATCGCTGCTCGATACCGAAACAGTGGAGTAGACGTGAATGCCCGCGGTAATGTTGTCCGACAGATAGAGTGTGCCGGCCCCGTCGATTGAAGGAATTCCCGTGGCTGAAGCACCCAATGTGGTGTTGGCAACCTCAGCTTGCGGGGTAAGTGAAGAGATTACCGAGCTGGTGAAGTTCGGAGTAACCTCTTCGACGCCGGTTACGGCTGGGCTGTTGGAGCTAACGGTGGTTCCGTTCGTGGTGCTGACCATGCCGTACCACGCGTTGCCGCTCGCATCGGTAACGACTCCGATCGGCTTGAGTGCGCTGCTAGCAAACGTAGCTGTGACAGGAGTGACGATAGTACCGGAAAGTGTATAGCTGGCAGTAGATGCGGGCGTGAGATTTGCCAGAACAGAGGCCAGAGTTCCATTGGTGAAGTAGTCGGCCGTCCAGATGTTCTGGTTTGCATCGATAAAGACCGCAACTGGCTCGAACGATCCGGCTACAGTGGCGGTGTAGTTGGTGGTGTAGCCCGGGTAGGCCAGTTCGGTGAGATTCGGAGTCGTCGCGACCGCGTTCCCGACCCATACATTATTGGCCTTATCAACTGCTACCCCGTACACGTCTCCACTTGGGTATGTATAGCTGTTCGTGATCGTTCCCGCGCTGGCGGAGTATTGCACTAGCAAGGTGCTGTTGTTGGCAACCCAGATATTACCGAGCGCGTCCGGCGCGATCTGCCGGGTAGTCGTGCCACTAGCCGCAGCGGCGAACGATGGGGTGGCTATGCCATAAGCGCTCAAACCGGTGATTTTCGCAGAGACGGCGTTGGACCCGGCATAGACCGTGTCATTGGCATCCATCCCGATGAAGTAATTGGTGGTACCAAAGGCCGTCGCATTCTTGTAAACAATCGCCAGACTCCAGTCTGGTGGCTGCGTCGTCATCTGCGGCTGAAATGCCGCAGAACCGCTGACCAGGCTGAATAGGCCGGTGGTCGCGTTCATGGCGGCGGCTGTGGGATAGGGGTTGCGCGCCAGGTTGACCATCGACTGCAGAGTATTGGTGGGAGCTACTCCGGAGATCGACGGCGTGAACCCGAACAGACTGTCGCACGAGGCGTTTCCTGTGGCCGCATTGACACAGCTTTGCAGGATATCGCCGAGCGTGTTGATCTCCACCGTCGGAACGCTTCCGTTTACCGCGGTGCTGCCAACTGAAATGTTGGCCGTTTGCGCATTTGCCGCTCCCGTTGCATAGTTTGCTAGCGACGCGGCATTGAGAAAGGCATGCGCAAGCCCTGCCGCCGAGGTCGCGGTACCGGCGGCGGCGCGATTTGCCGCCGGAGCGCTCACGTTTGCCTGGAACAGCGCGCCGTTTGCAGAGGTCGTCATGAAGCCAGACAGCGCATAACCAGCAGCCACCGTGGTGACTTCATTGATGATGACACTGGTGCTTGCGCTGACATTCGCGCAATCGCCGAGAGCGGCAATCATCAGCACGCTATTGTTCGCCAGTGCCGGGGCTCCACTGGGATACCCGCCAGCGGACGTGATGTAGGCCTGCTGCCCAGCCGGACAGTTTACAGAGGTTGCCGAAGGGGAAATGACGAAGCTCCCGTTCACATCCGTAGTGCTGCTACCAATCAAAGTGCCAGCCTGCCCATAGCCGGTCGCAGCATTCGAGGTCACGTAGAGGTTGACGCTCGCACCCTGAATCGGGCTCTGGCCGCCATGAACGAAGCCCCCGATCGCCGGGAGTGCTGTGTCGGCAGGGCCGCTGGACATCATTGTGCAACCGCTGAGCAGGGCAAAAGGAATGGCAGCCGCGCAAACAAGCGCACACCGCTTAACGACGGGCATCGAAAGAGACATCTGAAAACCTCCAGGGCAGGTAGGGGGAGGGATAGCAACATCCGAGCGACTAAAAAAGCAACGAAGGATTAGTGATTTGCCAGAATCATAACCGAAGAAGTGTCCCGTAGTAGATCAAAATCGGACAAATTGTTCGATCAAAGGGCACCTGCAACCCGGTCGGTGCACTCGACGAGTCGGCAACGTGGCTGTTTTCCTGTTTCTCACCTACCCTAGCTATATGTCTGCGCAAACTAGTCCCCTGCGGGGCCCGGCTGCTGCCCCATCCGTTTTAGCCATTCCCCAGGGGAAGGAACGCTCCACGCCTCTCCTCGAGTGGGCTCCCGTCAAGAAGACTCCGGCGGCCCTCCGGCGACGATGACACCCAATCCACAGCCAAAAAGCGGCGGAATGGCGGTCTTCCAGGAGCGTTCCTATGCGCGTTTCTGGCTCGCCCGGATCTGCAGTACGGTGTCGTTCCAGATGGGAGGCGTTGCCGTCGGCTGGCAGATCTACGCCCTCACCCACAGTACGTTCGCGCTTGGCATGGTCGGCCTGGTGCAGTTTCTGCCAATGCTCCTGCTCACGTTGCTGGTCGGGCATGCTGCTGACCGCTTCAACCGCAAGACCATCGTCACCATCTGCCAGGTCGTGCAGTGCATCGCTCTGCTGCTGCTCGCAATCGGCAGCTACCTTCACCTACTCCATCCCGTGGGCATCTTCTGGGGAGTCGCCGCAATTGGCGCGTGCCGCGCCTTCGAGGTGCCTTCCACCCAGGCACTGGTTCCGGGCCTGGTAGAAACCGCCAGCGTACCCCAGGCAATCTCGTGGTTCTCCTCAGCCACCCAGACCGCATCCATCGTGGGGCCGGCCCTGGGCGGCTTCCTGTACGTGCTCGGCCCGCATGTGCCGTACGGAATCTGCGCATGCCTCTATGCCGTGGCTGCCCTGCTGTCCTCAACCGTCGTACCAAAACGACGGCCGGCCCAGGCGACCGCCAGCGTCAGTTCGATCTTCTCCGGGATCCATCACATCCGCGCGCACAAGAACATCCTCGGCGCCATCTCGCTGGATCTCTTCGTGGTGCTGCTCGGCGGCGCCACCGCCCTGCTCCCCGCGTTCGCCAAGGACATCCTCCACACCGGCCCGTGGGGGCTCGGACTATTACGTCTCGCGCCTGCAGTCGGAGCTCTGGCCAACTCCATCATCCTGGCGCACTATCCCATTCACAGGCGTGCCGGATATCGTATGTTCGCCGCCGTCATTCTCTTCGGAGCAGCCACGGTCATCTTCGGCCTATCCCACAATTTCCTCTTGTCCATGGCAGTTCTTTGCCTGCTCGGCGCGGCGGACGTCGTCAGCGTCGTGGTGCGGGCGTCGCTCGTGCAACTGGAAACGCCAGACGAGATGCGCGGCCGGGTCAGCGCGGTCAACTCGCTCTTCATCGGAACGTCGAACCAACTCGGTCAGTTCGAATCCGGCGTCACCGCCGCATGGTTCGGAGTCATCCCGGCCACAGTAATTGGTGGAGTAGGAAGCATCATCATCGCGCTGATCTGGATGGGCCTGTTCCCCGGCCTCCGACGCCTCGAACGCATCGGCGAAATCCCTGAACAAGAGTTGCACGCAGCCGGAGAAACCCCCTAGGCCGCCGCTTCTGTCCTGCGTCCGGCATAGCGACTCACCGCCGCTCCGGCAGACGATGGAGAGCAGCCACCGCGATCCGCAAGAAACGACGAGTCGCATGCATGACCCTTCTCATACCGCGCGAGATCTTCCTCCCGCGCGGAACACGCAACAACAGCAAAGCACGCCCTGCAAATCGAGCCGCAGGATCCATCCGCGTTGCGCCTGTGAGCGAAAATTGTTGCCCATGTCGCCATCGTGCTCTCCTTGTTACATATGAGCCGGGACCAGCGAGCCAACCCCCGCCAGCGAGAACGAATGCAGCAACGGCGGCCCGTCGCACATGTGCTCTCGCTCAGCCGCAGCTAATTCTGTCTCGCTGGCACAGGAGGCAATCGTCAGAAAGCACCGCTTGCAGATCGAATCGAAAGAACCGTCGCGATTGACGCGGTGCGGAAATAAGCTGGGAACAATCGAGGTCATGAAAATACCTCTCCTGATGGCATTGCGCCTCAACCAAAAGCATAGCCAAACGAACATCGCCACGTCAATCCAATAGATAGCTACTATTGTCCTTGATTTATTAGGGAAACATCACCAATAGGGGCTCCCTGCAACTCTCATCTCAAACTAATGCCCACGCTGTTCGATTCTCCCCAAGTGTTGGCGACAGAGCAGCTTTGCAGTATGGTCGGAAAGGACTTCGACCAGCAAAGGAACTGTGCCCCAAATGCGTGTTGTAGAGATTCGCGACGTAACCTTACCCATCGCATCCGCCATCGCGAATGCCTACATCGATTTCTCCAAGATGACCCTTTCACTGGTCGCCGTTGTGACGGATGTCGTCCGCGACGGCCGCACCGTCGTCGGTTATGGCTTCAACTCCAACGGTCGCTACGGCCAGGGCGGACTCATCCGCGAGCGCTTCGCTCCCCGCGTCCGCGAAGCCGACCCCGCTTCCCTGCTCAATGACGCCGGCGACAACCTCGACCCCGACCGCATCTGGCGCACGCTGATGAAGAACGAGAAGCCCGGCGGCCACGGCGAGCGCTCCGTCGCCGTCGGCACCATCGACATGGCCGTGTGGGACGCCGTCGCCAAGATCGCCGGCCAGCCCCTCTTCCGCTTCCTTGCGGAAAAGTACGGGCACCAAGCTGACCCGCGCGTCTTCGTCTACGCCGCCGGTGGCTACTACTACCCCGGCAAGAACCTCGATGCCCTCCGCGCCGAGATGCGCAGCTACCTCGACCGCGGCTACACCGTCGTCAAGATGAAGATCGGCGGCGCCGAACTCGCCGAGGACCGCAGCCGCATCGAAGCAGTCCTCTCCGAGATCGGCAGCAACGCTCAACTTGCCGTCGACGCCAACGGCCGCTTCGACCTCGAGACCGCCATCGCCTACGCCAAAATGCTGCGCGACTACCCGCTCTTCTGGTACGAAGAGGCCGGCGACCCGCTCGACTACGCGCTCCAGGCCGCGCTTGCGGAATTCTACCCCGGCCCCATGGCCACAGGCGAAAACCTCTTCAGCCATCAGGACGCCCGCAATCTGCTCCGCTACGGCGGCATGCGCTCCGACCGCGACTGGCTCCAGTTCGACTGCGCCCTGTCCTACGGACTCTGCGAATATCTGCGCACGCTTGAAGTCCTCCACACCGCCGGCTGGTCACCTCGCCGCTGCATCCCACACGGAGGCCACCAGATGTCCCTCAACATCGCGGCGGGCCTCGGCCTCGGCGGCAACGAGAGCTACCCCGACCTCTTCCAACCCTTCGGCGGATTCCCCGACGGCGTGCGCGTCGAGAATGGCTACGTCACCATGCCCGACCTGCCCGGCATCGGCTTCGAAGGCAAATCAGACCTGATCAAAGTCATGCGGCAACTCGCGGAGTAAACATGAACCACAAGAGAGGCTCGCGCCAACATCTCGCTGAAGCAACGGCCTCAAGCCGTGGCGCACAGCGATGCACGCGCCAACGTCTTGCTTAAGGGCACGGCTTCAGCCGTGCCACACCGTGTCAGCAAAGTAACGGGGCTTTAGCCCCTGAGGGCAATTCAATCGTCGCTACAGGCCAAGTCGATCAAGTTCCAGCGCCCCTACGACGCCCTCTGCTCGGCCCACTGTGGCTGCAGGTCATGGCCGGCATTGTGCTTGGCGTCGTACTCGGCGTGCTCTTCCCTCACGCAGCCGTAACACTCAAGCCACTGGGCGACGGCTTCGTCAAGCTCATCCGCATGACGCTCGCGCCCATCATCTTTGCCACCGTCGTAGTCGGCATCGCACGCATGGGAGACATCCACGAAGTAGGCCGCGTCGGCGCAAAGGCCCTCCTCTACTTCGAAGTCGTCTCCACCTTCGCGCTCCTGATGGGCCTCATCGCCGCCAACGTTCTCCATCCCGGC
>DASYEU010000060.1:0-23530 GCA_036498865.1 Acidobacteriaceae bacterium
GCCCGCGCACAGGCCCGAACATGTTCCGCCCCAGGATCCACGCGCCCACGCCCTCAAATCCGCGCGACACAAATCCATCGTCGACGCCCGTCGTGCCGCCGTCGTTGCCGACCATCTGGTTATGCGTCCGCGTCGCGAACTGCCAGCCAAACACCGCCAGCCCGCCCACACCTGCGGGGTTCGCCAGGTCCTGGTTCGGCCCCGCGCTATACCCATCCAGAGTCATCGAAAAGCAGTTCACCCGCAGCTTCGCCATACTCAAGAATCTACCGTATCGGCGACATTCGCATCGGCTTCCGTCGCTACTTTCGCTTCAGTGCCTCGAGTTCCTCCAGCGTCCGCGGCCAATCCTTGCCCAGCAGCCGCGACAAGCTTCGGTCGGCCAGCACCTTCCCCTCCGTCTGGCACACGGCGCAGTAGTTCGTCTCGTTATCCGCATACCGGATGCGCTGCACTGGCGCACCGCATCGCGGACACGGCTTGCCGAATCGCCCGTGCACCGCCATCTCCTCGCGGAACGCGGTCACCTTCTCGGGAAACGCCGCTTCCGCCTCGCCGCGCAGCCGCTCCACCCACAACGCCAGCGTCGTGCGAGTCGCCGTATACAGCCGCTCCCACTCCTCAGTGGAAAGCTTCTGCGTCAGCGCAATCGGCGACAGCCGCGCCGCGTGCAGCACTTCATCCGAGTAGGCATTTCCAATCCCGCTCACAATGCGCGGGTCCGTCAGCGCCCGCTTCAGAGTCCGATTCTCCGCCGTCAGCGCCGCGCGAAACTCCGCCATCCCGCTGGCCATTACGTCGATCCCGCCCGGATCCATTGTCTCCAGCCCCGCTTCGCCCGCGACCGCGTGCAGCGACGCCCGCCGCTTCGACCCCGCCTCCGTCAGCACCAGTGAGCCATTCGGAAAGTCAAACGCCGCCAGCGCATTCCGCCCTGCCAACTTCGCGCCGACGTCGCGCCAGTGCAGACGCCCCGCAATCATCAGGTGCAGCACCAGCCAGTTCCCGCCCTCGAAGCCGAACGCAATCCGCTTGCCCACGCTGCGCAGTTCGCGAACTACCTTGCCCTCGACGCTTGCCAGTGGAGGTTCGACCGTCCGCAGCAGAAACGCGCTCGCCAGCCGCACTCCCAACAACGGCTGTCCCACTACGCGCACTTCCAGCGCGTGCAGATACGCCGCAATGTCGGGTAGCTCCGGCATGCCTACCAGCTTGCACATACCGCTCGCGCTGCGCAAGCGGTCCGCCCACCACCGCGCCGCTACAGAACGGCTGACACGGCACCAGCCTCCGCTCGGTGCCGCATCAGGCGAGCGCCTTACAGCTTTTTCTTCAGGTCGTAGGCCATGTTCTTGTGCGCAGCCACGGCCGTCTTGTTCTTGATCACCACGGCGCGAAACTTCGCGTCCTTCGTGTCCTTCGCCTCGGAGGTAAACGCGTCCAGTGCCTTCGCGTGATCGCTTACCATCTGGTCGATGTACTCCTTGTCGAAGTCGGCGCCGGACATGCCGTTCAGCTTGTCCCATTCCTTCTGATGGTCTTCATCCACCGAGGCCGGCGCCATAACGCCCCATGATTCCAGGAATGGCTTCATGCTCTCCGACATTTGTTTATGTTCATTCACCATCTTCTGGGCAAACGCCTTCACCGCAGAGTTCGTCGCCTTCGCCTCGGCCAGTTCGCTCAACTTGATCTCGTTCTGATCGCCTTGCGCCGCCGTCGCCAGAAACTTCTTGTCGTCATTCGACTGCGCCTTCGCCGTATTCGAAATCAACATCGCCGCACAGCCGAGCATTGCGCAGCATAGTATGTTCGCAGCAGGTTTCATTGCATCGCTCCAGAGCGCGCGCCTTGTTCGAGCCGACGCTTCCGCCCAGCGAGTCTGAGTGGAGCGAACCGTTCGCAGGTTGCATGCGCCCTGCCAAACCCCCATCGCATCAACGCGCCTGTTCATCGCATAAGAAGCAGCCGCGCCAGGCCACGCGCGAAACGCATCGAACTTCTGTAGCAAAATAGATGCATGGAAGGCACCCGCATCGATAAGTGGCTCTGGGCCGCGCGCTTCTTCAAGACTCGCGAGCTCGCCTCCAAGGCCTGCGAGATGGGCCGCATCACCTCCAATACCGTCCGCGCCAAGCCCGCGCGCGAGGTTCGCGTCGGCGACCAACTCCACATTCGCAACGAAGCCGCCGAGTGGGAGATCGAAGTCCTCGCCCTCAGTCAGCAGCGTGGCCCCGCGGCCGTCGCCCAGGCGCTCTACCGCGAGACCGAGGCCAGCATCGAGGCCCGTCGTAAAGCCGCTGAGGAGCGCCGTCTGCTCGGCCCTGTCGCGCACATCCCCACCGGGCGCCCCAGCAAGCGAGACCGCCGCCTCATCCACTCCTTCAGCGGCAAGCGCTAGCCTCGGCCGATTCCCGAACTGGAGGTCAAAGCATTAACGCCGCGACCACACATTAAGCCGTAGTCTTATGCCAGACACCATGAAGAAAAAACTACGCATCGGCATTCTCTTCGGCGGCCGCTCCGGCGAGCACGAAGTCTCCCTGCTCTCCGCCGCCTCCATCCTCAAGGCCATCGACCGCAAGAAATACGACGTCGTCCCCATCGGCATCGACAAGCAAGGCCGCTGGCTCAG
Organism: Acidobacteriaceae bacterium; assembly: GCA_036498865.1. Taxonomy (GTDB): domain Bacteria; phylum Acidobacteriota; class Terriglobia; order Terriglobales; family Acidobacteriaceae; genus Edaphobacter. Next base: position 2,636 of record DASYEU010000060.1, read on the forward strand.
CGGCGTCGACGCCCAGCGCCTGCTCGCCGGCCCCGAGCCTCCCATCCCCGCGATGCTCCACGCACTTAACCAGGATGCCGCCGGAAACGATCCCGAGTTCGCCGCCGCAGCCGCCGTCCTGCGCAGCGGAGAAGAACTTCACATTCCGGCTCTGCCTCCGCATCTGCATGTCCCTGCATCGCCCGGCTTCGCCACCACCGCGGAGCTTGCCCAGCCCAGCAACTCGCTCGCCGCCTCGCTCGATGTTGTCTTCCCCGTCCTGCACGGCACCTTCGGCGAGGACGGCACCATTCAGGGCCTGTTCGAGCTCGCGGACATCGCTTACGTCGGCTCCGGCGTCCTCGGCTCCTCCGCCGCCATGGACAAGGACGCCATGAAGCGCCTGTTCGCCGCCGCAGGTCTTCCGCAAACGCCCTACGTCCCGCTCCTGCGCAGCGCCTGGCGCTCCGACCCCAAAGGCTCCATCCGTCTCATCGAGAAGAGCCTCACTTATCCAGTCTTTGTTAAGCCCGCGAACCTTGGCAGCTCGGTCGGCATCAGCAAGGTGCACAACCGCGGCGAACTCGCGCCCGCACTGGACCTCGCCGCCAGCTTCGATCGCAAGCTCGTCATCGAGCAGGGCGTCGGCGGCCAGGGCGTCAAGCCACGCGAACTCGAAGTCTCCGTGCTGGGCAATGACGAGGCCGAAGCCTCCGTCATCGGCGAGATCGTCCCCAACAAGGAGTTCTACGACTACGAATCCAAGTACGAGTCGTCCGAGACGCCGTCCCTCCCCATCATCCCCGCCAAACTCACACGCGCAGAATCGTCTCAGATCCGCGCCATGGCCCTCGCCGCCTTCCGCGCCTGCGACTGCGCCGGCCTGGCCCGTGTCGACTTCCTGATGGAACCCGCGCGCGACGCCAAAGGCCGCGCCGTTCGCAAGCCCCGCATCTTCCTGAACGAGATCAACACGCTGCCCGGCTTCACCAGCATCTCGATGTATCCCAAGCTCTGGCAGGCCAGCGGCCTCCCGTACAAGAGGCTCATCGACCGCCTCATCACGCTTGCACTCGAACGCCACCGCGAGAAACAGGAAACCCGCTTCACCAAGTCCTAGGAAGAGCGACGGTATTCGATAGATCGGCAACAGGCTGGCACTCGTCCTGGATAGGCCGGGACTTCAGTCCCGGCAACTAAGGCGGAAAAAACGCGGGCTTTAGTAGATGCTGAAAAGCTCGTTTTGTTTAAGGGCACGGATTTATCCGTGCCCTTAAAGGCTCTGTTTCCATCTCGGCTTTAGCCGCTGCGGTCAGCTTCTTGCGTCGCGAAGGACTTTTGCAGCACCCTCTTTAGCCCCTGCGACATGCTTTTGCCTTGTTCAGCACCCTCTTAGCGTCCAACTGCCAACGATCAATTCGCCTCCGCCCGCATCTATCCTGTATGGGTGCGTGTGCGCGATCGGCGTGGCGCACCTGCCGGAGGCGCTCCGCTTGCCAGAGAACCACCCCACCGTCGCCAACACTCCCGACGCATTCGAGCAGTTCATCTGGGACTGGGTCTCGCTCACGCCGATCCGCTCCCTCTGGGACCTGCAGGGCATCCCGGTTCGAGTCATCGCCCAACGAACCTGGACTGCGGCCTGGAACGACGACCTCTTCGGCAGCGCCGCCGAGCTCAGCTACTGGTTCCTCTTTGCGCTTTTCCCCATGCTGGTCAGTGCATCCTCGCTGGTCGGCATCGCATTGCATCAGGCTTCCAACGGCTACGACCGCCTGCTTCACTACCTCTCTCCGCTCATTCCTCCGTCCGCCTATGGCTTCGTCGTCCAAACCTTCAACGAGATCGTCAACGCCTCCAACCGGCAGAAGCTGACTGTCGTCCTCGTCGCGCTCTGGGCCGCATCCGCTGGCTTCTCCGCCATCCAGGACGCGATGAACGCCGTCTACAAGGTCAAGGAGACGCGCCCCTACTGGAAGGTCCGCGGAGCCGCCGTGCTCATCAGCCCCATCCTCTCGTTGCTCTTCACTGCAATCCTCGCCATCCTGCTCGCCACCGATCTCTTCTCGCACCGCGTCCACCACCACATCGCGCATCACCTCATCGCCGACCCGCTCGCCCTGGTCGTGCGCATCGTCGGATGGGCTGTCGCAACCGCGTTGCTGGCGCTGTTGTTCGCGCTGATCTACTACTGGGCGCCCGACGTAAAGCACAGGCAGTGGCGCTGGTTCACCCCGGGCGGCGCCATCGGCATCCTCGGCTGGATGGCCGCCTCCTTCGGCCTCCGCGTCTACCTCCACTTCTTCAACGGCTACTCCGCAACCTACGGCTCGCTCGGCGCTGTCCTCATCCTGCTCACGTGGTTCTATCTCAGCGGATTCATGCTGCTGCTCGGCGGCGAGGTCAATAGCGAGATCGAAGCCGCCGCCACAGAAAAGCGCCTCAACGATCCCGCCTCGCTCGCACTGATCCCCTGAACCCGCGCCGCACCTTTCGCCTCGCAACCTTCCCCCGCAAGTTCTAAGATGAGGAGGCCGGACCATCGCGTCCACAGAACCTGCTCCAGAGGAGTCGTCTTGCTTAAGAAAGTATTCTTCACCGCATTGCAGTTTGTGTTGTTCCTGGCCGTCGCCTTCCTTGGAATCACCATGCAGGTACTGCACATCATTCCATCGCACCTCACCAAGCTGGCCGATGGAACGCGCGGCTTCGAGTGGGACGGCGTCTACATGATGCTCGCGTTGCTGATTGTAATTCTCCTCATCGAAGCCCTCAGCAAGCGAATCCGCAGCGCTGCCCCCTGGACGCTGCTGGCCCTGGTGCTGGCCGGCATCGCCGAATATGCGATGAAGCTCGGCGTTCGGGACATTTAACCGAATTGACCATGCCGCCTGACACCAACCTGGACGAACTCCTCGCGCGCCTGCACGATGCGCAGTCCACCCTGGACGCAGGTTTCGTCCGTCTGCCGCCCAACCCCGCGCCCGCGCTCGACGAAAACGCCGCAGCCATCCTCGCCGAAGCCGCCACCCTCCTCCACAACAACGATCCCTACTTCCACCCGCTCTACGCCGGCCAGATGCTCAAGCCGCCCCATCCCATCGCGCGCGCGGCCTACGCCCTGGCGATGTCCATCAACCCCAACAACCACGCGCTTGATGGCGGCCGCGCCAGCTCCGCCATGGAGCTCGAATCGGTCGCCGCCCTCGCCAAAATGTTCGGCTGGCCGCAGCACCTCGGCCACCTCACCAGCGGCGGCACCGTCGCCAACCTCGAAGCCCTCTGGATCGCGGGCGCTCTCGAGCGCGAGAACCACAGGCAGCCAGCCCGCCAACTTCATCCCGCCCGCGCCATCGCCGCCTCCAGCCAGGCCCACTACACACACAGCCGGATCTCCGCGGTCCTCGGCCTTCCCTTCATCTCCATCCCCACCGACGACACCGGCCGCATGGATCTCGACGCTCTCGAGCGCATCCTCGCCACCCAGGACATCGGCACCGTCGTTGCCACTCTCGGCACCACCGCCGTTGGAGCCGTCGATCCCCTCGACCGCCTCCTCACCCTGCAGAAGAGATACCCCTTCCGCATCCACGTCGACGCGGCCTACGGCGGCTACTTCACCCTCGCCGGCAACCTGCCCACCGCCGCTCGCCTCGCCTTCGACGCCATTCCCTACGCCGACTCGCTCGTCGTCGATCCCCACAAGCACGGCCTGCAGCCCTACGGCTGCGGCTGCATCCTGTTCCGCGACCCCGCCGTCGGCCGCTTCTATCAGCACGACTCCCCGTACACCTACTTCACCTCGCACGACCTGCACCTGGGCGAAATCTCCCTCGAGTGCTCCCGCGCCGGAGCCGCCGCCGTCGCTCTGTGGGCGACACAGCGCCTCTTGCCCTGCGTTCCGGGCGGCGCCTTCGCCCGCGGCCTCGAAGCGGGACGCGACGCTGCCCTCGCCCTCCACCGCACCCTCTCCGCTGATCCGCGCTTCGTCCTCCCCATCGCGCCGCCCACGCTCGACATCCTCTTCTGGGCCCCCCGCGCTGCAACCCCCCAGGACTCCTCCGCCCTCTCCCAGGCCATCTTCGACGAGGCCCGCCGCCGCGACCTCTACCTCGCCCTCGCCACCCTCCCCGTCCGCTTCTTCCCCGCGACCACCTGGCCCGCCGCCGATCCACTCCCCGCCGATGCCTCCGTCACCGTCCTGCGCTCCGTCCTGATGAAGCCCGAGCATCTCGACTGGACCGGCGAAATCGCGCGACGCCTGGACGCCGCAACCACCGCGGTTCTCGCCGTCAATTCCCCCTAAAGTGCAGTTGCACCGCATCGAATTGATTACTCGCCGACGTGGTCCGTCCACTGCCCCATTTGGTAGACTTGTACCTTGTAGTCCGAGCGGAAAAGGCTTCGATCCGGGTGGTCAACGGATTTTTCCGGTACACGAAAAAGCGTCTCCAGCTCCAAAGGACAAAGCCTCCCCATGAGCCAGCAGAATTCCCCCTCCAGCTTTCCCGCAGTCGCTGATCTGGACCTCGAATCGCGCCGCATCGCGTACTTCTCCATGGAAATCGCGCTGTCCCCGGAACTGCCTACGTACTCCGGAGGCCTGGGCATGCTCGCCGGAGACACCTTGCGCTCCGCCGCCGACACGGCCGCGCCCATGGTCGCTGTCTCGCTCGTGCATCGTCGCGGCTACTTCCGTCAGCATCTCGACGCTGTCGGCCAGCAGACAGAGTCCGACGTCCCCTGGACGCCCGAGACCCTGCTCCCCAGCGCCGGCCAGGTCGTCAAGATCGCCATGCAGGGCCGCTCCGTCTCCGTGTGCGCCTGGCGCTTCGACATCGTCGGCGTTGCCGGTCACATCATCCCCGCCTTTCTGCTCGACACCGACCTCGAGGGCAACGACCTCTACGACCGTCGCCTCACCGACCACCTCTACGGCGGTGATACCTACTACCGCCTGTGCCAGGAAACCGTGCTCGGCCTCGCAGGTGTGGCCCTGCTCAAGCAGCTCGGCATCAAGCCCGACGTCTACCACATGAACGAGGGCCACGCCGCCCTGCTCGGCATCGGCCTGCTCGAAGAGCATCTCGAGGGAGCGCCTCTCAGCCAGGCCACTGAAGAAGACCTCGCCGAGATCGCCAATCACTGCGTCTTCACCACGCACACTCCGGTGCCGGCCGGCCACGACCAGTTCGGCCTCGACCAGATGTACACCGTGCTCGGCACGGAACGCGGCACCGCCATCGAGCGCTTCGGCTGCCTGCACAACTCGCTGCTCAACATGACCTACCTCGCCCTGCGCTTCTCCCGCTTCGTCAACGGAGTTGCCATGCAGCACGGCAAGGTCTCGCAGCAGATGTTCCCCGACTACCACGTCAACGCCATCACCAACGGCGTGCATGCCGCCACCTGGCTCTCCAGGCCGATGCAGGATTTGCTCGACGAAGAGATTCCCGACTGGCGTCACGACAACAACTACTTCCGCTCGGTCTACGGCGTCGCGCCATCCAAGATCGCCAACTGCCACGCCCTCGCCAAGCAGCGCCTCTTCACCGAGGTCTACAAGCGCTCCGGCCAGCAGTTCAATCCCAAAATGCTGACCCTCGGCTTCGCCCGCCGCGTTGCCACGTACAAGCGCGCCAGCCTCCTCTTCCACGATCCCAAGCGCCTCGCTCGCATCGCCAAGAAGATTGGCGGCCTGCAAATCTTGTTTGCCGGCAAAGCGCATCCCGCCGACGTCGCCGGCAAGGGCCTCATCCGCGACGTGTTCGAATCGGCCGCCAGCCTCAAGGCCAGCGGCATCCGCATCCTCTACCTCGAGAACTACGACTGGGATCTCGGCGCCATGCTCACCCAGGGCGTCGACGTGTGGATCAACACTCCACGCCGCCCCTACGAAGCCTCCGGCACCTCCGGCATGAAGGCCGCCCTGAACGGCGTTCCCTCGCTCAGCGTGCTCGACGGCTGGTGGGTCGAAGGCTGCGCCGAGGACGTCACCGGCTGGGCCATCGACGACGCCGACGACGAGGACGGTGAAGCCGCCAGCCTCTACGACAAGCTCGAGAGCAAGATCGCCCCGCTCTACGCCCGCCCCAACGCCTGGGCGCGCGTGCAGCAGCACTGCATCGGCGTCAACGGCACGTTCTTCAACACCCACCGCATGCTGGGCCAATACTTCAACAACGCCTACTTCCCCCAGATGTCGGAAGAGCAGGCCATCCCCCTGGCCGCGGATCTACTCTCCCCCCACCCCGTCCCCAAGCTCAAAGAATCCGCCCTCGTCTAGCGCTCGACCAGAGCCGCCCCTACACCGGGTGCCCCACGCTCGACGCGCGCGTCGATCGTGGGGTTTCTCACTTCGCGTGCGACACCACCCAGAAGCCGTCATCTGCCCGCTCCCTCTCGCGCCGTCATTCTGGAGCGCAGCTCCAGAATCTCCGTAGTAGCTTCTCAATCCCGCACCGGACCACCCCGCCGACTGCCTCCGATGTCAGGCCCCCCAGTGTCCGGACCACGCCGCCGACTGCCTCCGATGTCAGGCCCCCAATGTCCGGCCCCCCCCGACATACCGGGCTGAAAGCCCGAGCGATCGTAGCCTGGGGCGAAGCCCCAGGAACGGGAGCCCAAACACGAGCGGGCTGAAGGCCCGCGTTAAACCGGCCCACCGAAAACGACCTACCGCCGCGCCCGCACCGCCGAAAACAAAGCTCCCGCCCCACCAACTAGCGCCAGCACCGGCCCGCAAACTCATCTTTCTTTTCGCGAAAAACCTCAGCAAATTCGCATGTCAAGCCCCACCGCCTTCCAAAAACGCAGAATCTCCTTCCCCATCAATCATTTACCTCAAAATCAAAAATGGCACTGGAGTTTTGCCAAACGCTTATAATAGAGATAGAGAGTTAAAAACAACGACCCGGCCACTGCCGGGTCGTTCGCTTTAGAGATGGGTCCAGCGGCGCGCTCAGAGGGGTTTACTACTTAGTCATTCCTCAGCCCAGTCTTGCGGCTAACTCATCTTTTTTCAGCGCAGCCAGCTATGTACCAATTCGTTATCCCCCCAGGGGGAGGGGGGAGGGGGCCGGCACAAAAAAAACGGCCCCTCATGCGAGGGGCCAATCTGCCTTGGTTCTCTCTGGTAAGGAGAGCTTGGTCGCGGTTGCGGCTCTTGGGCGGCTTCCGCTGAAACTTGGAGTTACTCTTGGCTGCCTGGCGGGGGAGGAGAGGAGCCTCTCCGCCAGACAGCCGCTGCTATCCCGGGGAGGACTACTGTACGGACCCGCTGTTTGCCGGAGCTGCCGGCGCGGGGTAAGTGTTGGAAGCCGAAGCCGAACCCATTGTGGCCAGGCTGTTGTGCAGTAGGGTCACGCGGACTCCGTTCACCACTGCGGTTTCACCATCTGCCGGCGCCGGTGCATTCTTGCCCAGTCCGGTGCGATAGATGCGGTACAGCGGCACCTGGTGTTCGGTGACAAGGTAGCGGACTACCGAGTCGGCCATCGCCTGCGACGCCTGAACGCCGCTCTTGCTGAAGCCCTGCACCTCGATGATGTAGCCCTTCTCGCCGCTCAGCTTGGTAGCCAGATCGTCCAGACTCTCCTTACCCTGCGGTCCCAGCGCCGTCCGGCCCGATGCGAACTTCACATCCGTCGCCGTCACCTGCTGGTACTGATCGAGATTGCTGACCGTGCCGTTCAACTGATCGGTGCGCGTGCTGGCGCCGGTTGCAGTCGTCTGCGCGGAGTTGGCCCGGGTGGCTGCGTCGGCCGCATGCTGGTCAGCCGTGTTGGCCGCCATCATCGCCTTGCTGATGCCTGCAGTCGCGCGGCCGTCAACATCCTTGATGTCGTTCGCGTTCTTCGCCTGCAGCTGGTCGAGCTCGTTCGTACGATCCTTGATCGGATCCACTTCTCTCTGTACCCACTTCTTGCGCGCGAACGGATTCATATGGCCCCAGAAACCCTCTTTGGACTGGGGGCCCAGAGGCTTGCCAGTCGCGTAGGTCGTCGAATCATTCGGGTCGGTCGTGGTGGACGATTGGGCGGTTGCCGCGGGCGCCGACTGGTCCGTCGCGGGCGTCTGCGCAAGTACGGTAGCTCCCATCGCTCCTCCTAACAGCAGAGTGGAAAGTCCTAGCCCTTTAGCAAAATTGGTCATCTTGACGTCTCCTGGGCCGATCAGTCTGGAGCCAGGCTCCTGACAGGTATGCGGTTGCCGAAGCTAAGTGCAAGCCGGTGGCCAAACCTGCTTCCCTGGGTCAAGATACTGAAATTACACGGGGTAACTGAGAATATCGCGGCAGGAAAATCTCTCCCGCCCCAGGGAGAAACTGACCAGTTCAGTCCACCTGCCAGTAAAAATTACCTGTGACAATCGAACCGGTAAGTCTGCCTCCCGACCGAGCCAGTCCGTCGCCAAGCGCTGGGCGTTCCCGGAGCAAAAAAGGAAGAAGGTTCGGCGCTGGCTACTTAACTTCGACCACCCGCACTTCGGGCATCTGCTGGTTCCAGTTGTCTGGGATCGTCTCGAAGGTCAGCCGGAATTCGCGATCGTCGCCCGGCTTTAGCGGGTTGGCTCCTACTGCCTGGGTGTCCACATACGGATCCTTGCTCCGGATCAGCGTCAACGGCACCGTATCGATCTGCGGCGGCATCGCCACCTCGTTCTGAAAGACGACCTGCACCGTCACGGCGGTCACCGTGCGGCCGCCTGTGTTCTGTACGTGCCCATCCAGATAGGTCAGTTTGCCGCCGGAGAGGTTCCCCGACTCACTCATCGCGAACTGCGACAGCGGCAGGCTCGCCGAGTACGCGTCGGGTGCCAGCAGCGTATTCGGCGGCGGAGCCGGCTTCTTCCGTCCGGCCAGCACCAGTCCGCCAACGCCGACAATCACGATCAGAGCCGCAACCAACCACGCGGCCATGGGGATGCCGGCTTTGTCCTCCTGGCGCGAGCCAAAGGTGGGTTCGCCCGTCACACTCTGCTTCGCGCTGCCTTGCATGTCGATCGAGGGAGGTTGAGGTTCGCTCATAGACCGAAATTCTATACCCGCCGCATCAACGAATCTCAGCGCCGCCCGGGGGCTCGTACCCTTTCGGCCGGTTACTACCAGGTCGGCACGCATCCCCCGAATGGTCGCAGCCTGACACGAAAGGTGAATGTCCTCTGCCGCGTGTCCCGGCCTAAGGTGAAATCGTCGTCGCCCGACCGCAGAGCCGAAGCAAGGGCACGAACGCACTCCAATGAAACGTCTGCCGTGGGGCAAGGGCACGGCACCGAGGGCTTTGCGCCATGACCGCTGAACCCGCAACCTATCCCGCAATGCTGATCCTGGAAGGCGGATCGCCCCGCCGTCCCGACCCCGTTCGCGCTCGCATCGCCGCCGGCAGCCAGCCCATGGTCCACTCGCAGGGCGTTCTGATGACCTCCACGGAAGAAGCCGGACATCGCGGCCTTCACTTGACGCCCGGCAGCCGTATGGGCGCCCTTCGCCGATTCCACCCGGGCGACGTTCTCTACTGGGTCGCCTGCCTGGGCGGCGCGGGCCTGTTGCTGCTCTGCGCCACCACCTAGAAGCGGCTCAAGCGAAGCTCGCCCGCTTCACCTTCTGGCGGAAGTCCTCGCCATGCATGTCCACCACCACGCACATCTCCTGTAGCCGCGAGCGCATGCGTTCGCCGATGCGGTCCCCCAGCGTCTCCTCGCGCATCGCCGCCCGAGCCGAGCCGTTGGTTCCCGACTCCGCCCCCAGAGGTCCCGCGTTGGCGTAGTTGGTCGTGATGATCGTCGTCCGGCGGTCGTTGTAGCGCGTGTTCAGAATGTGCGCGACCGTATCCCACACCCAGTCGCTTGGCTTGGCCGCGCCGAGTTCGTCCAGCACCAGCACCTCGGCATCAAACACAGGCCGCAGCACCTCGAGTTCAGTGGCCGCAACGCTGTTGTTGTAGCTGTTCTGCACCTGCTTCAGCAGGTCGCGATAGTCATAGAACAGGCCGCTCGCCCCGCGCTCCACCACCAGAGCCTGGAGAATGCCGACCGCAAGGTGCGTCTTGCCTACGCCGATCGAACCGGTCAGCAGCAGTCCGGTACCGGCGGTTTCGACGGGGTAGCCGTCCACAAATTTGCGCGCCCGCAAGTGCGCAGCAGCCAAGGTCTTATGGGCTCCGCGAAACCCGCTCTCGTAGCTGTCCAGCGAGCAGTGCTCGTACCGCTTGGGGATGTGCGCCCGCACCAGCATGCGCGTCATTCGCCGCTGGATGCGGCACTCGCAGTCCCGCGCCACCATGCGGCCGTCCTGCTCCACCACCCGCAGCCCCGAACCTTCGCACACACTGCAAACGTCAACCATCGCCAACCTGTCCCCGCAACTGCCACCCCAAGTATCGCCCATCCCGGGCCGCTTGAATCGGATTGCCGCATGTGGGAATCCAAGCTAAACTGAGGATAGTTAGCCATCGTGCCCCAAAGGGGCTCTGTGGGCGGCGCGACAGGCCAATCGATGTGACGGTGACCGCACCCGTTGCAAGCGAACCGCGAGCCGGCAGGCAACACCTTACGGAAAAGAGAGATTCATGCCAAAAGAAGGAATTCACCCAAAGTACGAGACCATTAACGTCAAGTGCGCCTGTGGCAATCACTTTGAGACCCGTTCCACCAACAAGGGCGACATCGTGGTTGAAATCTGCGCGCAGTGCCACCCGTTCTTTACCGGCAAGCAGAAGCTGGTCGATACGGCAGGCCGCGTCGAGCGCTTCCGCCGCAAAATCGCCGGATCGGATGCAGGCAAGGCTGCAGCAGCCAAGGCAGCCGCCAAGTAACTTCAACCATTCCCACGCAAAGGGCCTCCGCCAGCGCGGAGGCCTTTCGCTTTAGGATTCAATCAGCAGCGCGGCAAACATCCGGATGAAGAAGCGCTACACACTGGAGCAGAAGAAGTGGGACTCGCCCGTCGAGCATGCGATGCCCATGCACACCCGTGTGCCTGCCAGCTTCACCATTGGCAACGTCCGCATTGCGCCGGCCACCGTGCTCGCGCCCATGGCGGGAGTCACCGACACCGTCTTCCGCCGCTTCATCAAGAACGCCAGCCAGTTCACCGCCGAGTCGAGCAGCGCCGACGTCGAAACCACGCAGACCAACCAACAGTCCGGCTGCGGCCTCATCATGACGGAGTTCACCTCCGCCGACGGCCTCTCCCGCATGCGCGAGACCAAGCGCAAGCGCTACCTCACCTACTACGACGACGAGCACCCCATCTCCGCGCAGCTCTTCGGCTCGAATCCGGCCACGCTCGCCGACTCCGCGCGGATCGTCGAGGAGGCGGGCTTCGACCTCGTCGACCTGAACCTGGGCTGCCCGGCCAAGCGCGTGGTCGCCTGCAACGGCGGCTCCGGTCTCTTAAAGGACCTGCCCCAGATTGAGCGCATCTTCAAAGCGATTCGCGCGGCCGTTACCATTCCGTTCACGGTGAAGTTCCGCATGGGCTGGAACGACCACCACATCGTTTGCGTCGAGCTGGCGCGGCTCGCCCAGGACTGCGGCCTGAACGCCGTCGCCCTGCACGCCCGCACTCGCGAGGACGGTTACACCGGCCAGGCACGCTGGGAGTACATCGCCGCCGTCAAGGACGCGGTGACCATCCCTGTCATCGGCAATGGAGACATCCGCACGCCAGAAGACGCCGCGGCCATGGTCGACGCGACGCACTGCGACGCTGTCATGATCGGCCGCGCCGCACCCGCCAACCCGTGGATCTTCCGCCAGATCGCGCAGTACACCGCCAGTAAGGAAGCCACCGGAGTCGGCACGTATGAAATTCCTACCGACTCGGACCGCTACCGCATGATCCGCACCTACTTCCAGATGCTGGTCGACGAGATCGCTCTTGAAGAAGCCGCCGAGGCCCAGCGCACCGCGGCCATCATCGCCGCGGGACAGATCGCGCGCGACCAGCGCCACCGCGACGCGGTCGGCAAGATGAAGCAGTTCGCCGCGTGGTTCACCCACGGTGTCCCGGGCGGCGCCGCGCTGCGCAAGGCCATCTTCGAATCGAAGAACGGCAACGCGGTTCTGTCCGCCGTCGAAGCCTTCTTCGAAGCCCGCGCCAACGCTCCCGCCGAGCCCTTCACCCTCGAGCCCGACGCCGAGCTTGAAGCGGCCCCCGCGTCCTGGGGATGAGGCGAACGACAGAGCATCTGCGGCCCAACATCAACCGTAGGTAAGATCCGTGCTCTGTCCGACCTCGATAATGTAACCGTCAGGGTCGCGGATGTAGCAGCGAATCTCGCCGTACTTGGGGATCGGCGGCGTGATGAATTCAGCTCCGCGACTCTTCCAGAGCTCATAGCACACCTGAATATCGGCGACGCGAAAATTCATGAAGCTGTTGATGTGATTCGGGTCGGGAACGCTGAGCGTTACCGTCGGCTTGTCCGGGGTCGGACCGCCCCCGACGTTCAGGATCATCCAGATATTTGCGAGCTGAAGGTACGGCGGCGCGTTGCCATCGCCCATGCTGAGAATGCGAGCGCCGAAGACCTTTTCGTAGTAGCTGGCCGATCGCTCGACGTCCGCGACGGTGAGAAAATGCGCGATGCTGATCCCTACCTTCGGGGGCATCTCATAGCTCTTCTGTTCGATTTCTACGCTGCTCATTGGCGGCTCCAGTTCCACAGGGCTCAAGCCGGCGATTCGGCGTAAAGCCCGTTGCCCGTGCGCAATTGTGTCGACGGCGCATACGTGCTCACGCCAGCTACAGCTTCCCCATTGTGACGCTTAAACCCCGAACCCGATGATCGCGCCCTCTATCTTCAGACAATACGGCAAATCACCCAAACCGCGCGGTAGATCGCACACTAACGCATCGTCCTCCTGCCGGAACTTCAACGCGCGCGCACCCTCCAGCAGTGTCACCCGCTCCACCTTCGCATGGCCCTTACGGAAGGTCGTCAGCCGCGCCTCGGATTTGTCGCTCTCTGCTGGCGCCTTCAAACCGATCGCATATAACGCCGCGCCCTTCGTCGTGAAGCGGTAATCCGCCAACCCAGGCGGCGGCGGGAAGGTCCCGCGCTTCACCGGAGGCAGCCCCATACCCGTCGGCCAGCCGCGCCAGTCGCCCGGAGGCTCCGCGGGCACATTCGGCCCTTCGCCCGGCTTCAGCCAGCTCGTGGAGCCATAGATCGCCTCACCATTCTTCTTCAGCCAGTCGCCCATCACCTCGAGACTCGCCTGCTGGTCTGCGGGAATCGTCCCATCCGCCATGGGCGAGATGTTCAGCATAAAATTGCCGCCGCAACTTGCGATTGCAATCAGCTGCTGCACAACACCCGCGCCCGGCCGCACAATCAAGTCGGTGATGTATCCCCACGAATTGCCGATCGGCGTATCGCACTGCCAGTCGCTTGGATACGGCCACTTCGGCGATCCCCCCGCCGTCTCAAACGCCTGGATGTTGCCGAACAGATACGCCCACTGCTTGGTCGCGATACACGACTGGAACCCGAACTCCTGCGCGCGGTTGTAGAGCCACGCCGCCACGCGCAGCTTCACCGGATCGTAGCTGCGCGGATTCACGCCGTTGTCCATGTACAGAATCTCGGGGTGATACTTGTCGATCACCTCCTGCATCCGAGCCAGCCAGTCCAACTGAAATCCCTGGCTCGCATCGCCTGCGTTCATGTCACCGCCCGGTATCGGCGGCCCATAGAACCCCGCGTACTTCGGATCGAACTCATCGTTCGGCACGCCCGGCGCCGGATACGCAAAGTTGTGGTGCTCCATCCGGTGGGTCGACGTGCCCCACACCAGGTTCTGCTTCCTCGCCGCCTTCGCCAGTTCACCGATGATGTCGCGCTTCGGCCCCATCTTCCCGGCGCACCACGGAGTCAGGTCGCTGTCCCACATCGCGAAACCGTCGCTGTGCTCGCCTACCGGGCAAAAATACCGCGCTCCGGAACGCTGCACCACGCGGACCCACTCGTCCGCATCGAACTTCTCCGCCTTGAACATCGGGATGAAGTCCTTGTAGCCAAACTTATCCGGCGGTCCATAGTGCTCCGTATGCCAGGCAACGTCGGTCGTGTACATGAAGCGCGAGTACCACTCGCTATGGTGCGCCGGCACCGCATATAGCCCCCAGTGGGCAAAGATACCTACCTTCGCCTCGCGAAACCACTTCGGCGTGGAGTAGTGGTCGCGCACGGACTCCCACGTCGGCAGCACCGGCCCGGCAAGGTCCGTCTTCGGTGTAGCGAAGGCATCCGGCGCGCCAGCAGGTGCGCCAGTCTGCGCAAACGCACCAAGCCCCGCGGCAGGCAGCAGGGACATCGCCCCCGCTGCTCCCGCCGCCGTCAGCAAATTTCGTCTCGTTAATTTCATGAGCCGAGACTATACACGCGCATTTTCGCGCAATCGAGTACGTCCGCCGATTATTTCGCGGCGGCCTCCAATTCCTTCCACTCCGCATCGCTCAGCGTCAGCTCTGCTGCCTTCAAATTCTCCTCCAGGTGCGCGATGGATGACGTCCCCGGTATCGGCAGCATTACCGGCGAGTGGTGCAGCAACCACGCCAGAGACAGTTGGCTCACCGTCGCATCATGCTTCTTCGCCAGTTCATCCAGTTTGCCGCCCGGCTGCGCCAGCTTGCCCGAAGCCACCGGGAACCACGGAATAAACGCCAACCCTTCCTTCTCGCAGTACTCCAGCACCGCCTCGCTCTTGCGATTGCCCAGGTTGTACTCGTTCTGCACGCTGACGATGTCGGCCACCTTGCGCGCCTGCTTGATCTCGTCAACCGAAACTTCGCTCAGCCCGATGAAGCGAATCTTGCCCGCTTCCTGCAGCTTCTTCGCCGCTCCCAGCGACTCCTCCACCGGCACCTTCGGATCGATGCGATGCAGTTGCCACAGATCGAGCGTGTCGCGCTTCAGCCAGCGCAGGCTCATCTCCACCTGCTGCGTTAGATACTCCGGCCGCCCCACCGGCAGCCAGCGATCCGGCCCCTGCCGGGTGAGTCCCGCCTTGGTCGCGATCACCGTGCCCTTCGAGTACGGCGCCAGCGCCTCGCCGATCAGCGGCTCGCTCACTGTCGGCCCATAGCTGTCCGCCGTGTCGATGAAGTCCACGCCCAGCTCCACTGCACGCCGCAGCACCTTCTTCGCGTTCTCGCGATCCGCCGGCTCGCCCCAGATGCCCTTTCCGGTGATGCGCATCGCGCCATAACCCAGTCGATGAATCTCACGTTCCCCGCCCAGCTTGAATGTCTTCGATACCTGCGTAGCCGTAGCCATGGTGTTCCCCTTCAAGAATTGGAGTGGCACTTTCGCCGTTGCTCCTTTGGATGGCGCACATGCCGCCCACGACTCAGTCGCCATTTGACGCACCTGTGCTCCGGCTCCTAAAGTTCCTGCCATGAGTCGATTGATTCGCCTCGCCTGCCTGCTCGTACTGGCGCCGACCCTTCTGGCCCAGCCTGCGCGCCCAGCCATCACCGGCATCGCGTTCGCGCGCTTCTACACCACCGATCCCGCGGCCGCGCAGAAGTTCTACGGAGACACGCTCGGCTTCGAGCACACGCAGGTCGACAGCGTGTGGCTCTACCCCGTCAACCACACGCAGTGGATCGAGCTCCTCACCACGCCTCCGCGGCAGCCCAACATCCGCATGGACGCAGTCGCGTTCACCACGCGCGACGCCGCAGCGCTCGAGCGCTACCTCGGAGCCCACAACATTCTGCCCGAACTCTCGCTCGCCGACGGCCAGTTCAGCGTGCGCGACCCAGAGGGCAACCTCGTCACCTTCGTTCAGGAAGGCTCCAACAAGACAGTTGCCGCGATGCCTGCATCTCCTTCCGCAACCAGCAACCGCATCATTCACGTCGGGTTCATGGTCGACGACCGCGACGCGCAGAACTCTTTCTGGATGGGCATCCTCGGCTTCCGGCCCTACTGGCACGGCGGCCACACCGACGGGGTGACCGACTGGGTCGCCCTGCAAGTGCCCGACGGCTCCGACTGGATCGAGTACATGCTGAACTCTGCGCTCACTCCCACGCTGCGCCAGTCAGGCTCGTCGGATCACTTCTCGCTCGGCGTCGCGCACATGCCGGACGCGGTCGCCGCGCTGGCCCGCAACCACTGCGAAGGCCCCAACTGCACCAAGACGCAGATCGGCCACGACGGCAAAGTGCAGCTCAACCTCTTCGACCCCGACCAGACGCGCGTCGAGTTCATGGAGTTCACGCCCACCCAGCAACCCTGCTGCTCACCCTTCACCGCCGCGCACCCCGCGGAAGTCGAAACGAAATAAGATTCAGATCCGTGGCGGATCATCGCTGCGCTTACGCCACACCACCTTCACCTGCTGCCGCCAGCGTTCATCCAGCGCCACCAGCGTCCACTGCACCCGCGGAGAGAGATACCGCAATACCGCCTCCGTCGCAGGATGAATGCGCAGCGCCGGCGCTACCAGGTAGAGCCGCGGCGCACCCTCCGCCAGCCGTACGCCGCCGAAATATCCATGCCGCTGAAACTCGCCAAGCCCACTCGTCGCATCCGGGTTCTGTTGATGGTGCCAGCGTACGCGCACCCAGTAGTCGAGCCCTTGCAGCGCCAGATGCAGATCGTCGTCCGCCTTCACCTCGATCACCGCGAGCCGTCCGTCCTTGTCCACCGATAGCAGGTCGAGCATGCCACGGTCCGCCGCTGCAAACGCCGGCACCTGCGTATACACATGCGCCGCATCCAGATGCCGGTCAATCACGGACACATCGCGGCGCAGAGCATTCTCCAGCCACCGCTCCGGCTGCATGCGATACAACGCATCGCGTTTCTCTCCGCCGGCACACCGACGCGCAAACAGCCGCGCCACCAGCCCCCGCAAGTCGCCGGCATTCTCGTCGGTCAGCGGAGTTTCATTCGCTCCCGCGCCAAACGTAATCTCCTGCACGCGATTGAAGCTCGCACCCGCATAGCCCGCCCGCACTCGCGCAAACTCCAGCCCGTGCAGCAGAAACGCCATCTCCGTCCCGCTGCGAATCCGCTGCTCCACCACCTCCCGCATCGCTTCCGGCACAAGCTGCGTCACACGTGTGGCCGACTCCGCAAAGCGCTCGCGCGCGCTCACCTCACTCGGCGCTTGAAGCAGCCGCGTGGACAGGTTGCCGTGATCCGCCGCATCGCGCTCCACCAGCTCCTCGGTCTTTTCGTCGAACTCCCACAGCTCCCATTGCGCCGCATCCGGATTCATCCACGCGAGCCGCGACGCCGTCAGAGTCGCCATGCCACGCGGCACAATCAGTCGCAGCCCTCGATAGAGCCGCCGCCCGCCCGCATTCTCGCGACAGTGCGCCAGCCACAGCACACCCAGCGTCAGGATGCCGTCCACGATCGCCTGCGCCTCCGCCGCATTGACTGCGATGACCGCCCACGCGTGCTGTCCCTGCACCAGCGAGCCGCGTGCATACGCCGGGCCGAAACTCCGCTCCAGGTCCATCGCGGTACGAAAGCCGTCCGGCTTCCAGTCGCCCCACGCGTTGTCCTGCGTGCGCAGCATGGCTCGCTCCAGCACACGCAGATAGCGCACCCGGGTCGCCTCGCGCGTGGTGGGCGTTCGCCGGTCTTGGTCCGCAAGCAACTCCAGTGAACCGGGCCGCGTCTGGCCAAACCGGTGCGTGGTCAGCCGCAGCATCCGGTCGCGCGCAGAACCCCGCTCCACCGCAGCGCTCACGCGCCGGACAATGTTGCCTTCCTCACTCCATAGCTGCAGCGTGCATCGCCCATGCTCGGTCCCCAGCGAGTACTTCGCCGACCGCATGTCGAACAGCACCTTGCCCTCTTCCACCACGACTGCCTTCGGATACTCGGCGAGAAAGCCCTCGAGCGCAACCGCGATCTGCTCGACGGTCTGTTCGGGCTGGGCGGAACGAGCGGAAAGGACGCCGGATCGTGCACTAGGCGGCATGGCGAAACGCTACTCCATGCGTGCCCCCACTTCAAGGCGAATCCAAGCACCGGCGCAGCAGACGCTTCGAACACCGCAACGGGCCTTTGACTCCCGCCTCCTTAGTTGATAGCCTTAATACTGGGTTGGAGCGCCATCCAGGCTGACTTTCCGCTCCGGTCCCCATCGTTCAATGGTTAGGACATCGCCCTTTCACGGCGGTAATACGGGTTCGAATCCCGTTGGGGACACCAAATACAAATCAACAATTCAGGCATCGGCCGCCGAGACCCACAGAATCGGCTGGTGACGCTGTGGTGACCAAGCCGCCAATCTCAAGCGGCTGCCCGTCGCTTGTTGAGCGCCGGCAGAAGAAGCTCCAGAAGCGCTTGATCCGAGAACGGATTCTGCCCTGAGATCAACTCGCGATCTTGCAGGACGTAGCTCTTCCATGGAGCGAGTACACTGACGTCACCGCCTGCAGTCGTCAACGCAAAGTCGGGGTAGAAGAGGACCTTACCGCCGATCTCAAGCGGCTCTCGCTGCTGCTCTTCCGCGGTCGAAAAGATCGTCATCTTATATCCGGCATAGATCCAACCCTGGGCCTTTGCCCGCGCTCCGGCGATATCGCCCGCCACCAGCGCCGCGACCACCTCCTTCGCGTTCGGAGAAGCCGAGAGCAGTGAAATCGGGCCATGGCACAGCACAGCCGTCGGCTTGGAAGTTTCATGGAAGTGTCGCATCACGGTGCCGGCATCGGGATCATCCAGAAGATCGATCATCGGGCCATGGCCTCCGGGGACGAAAACTGCGTCGTATGGACCCAGTCCCGAGGCGATGACATCGGAGATGCGACTTGGATTCTTGAGCCCAGTCAGGTTGTCGTGGAATTTGCGATAGTCCTGAAGTCTTGCCTCGTCGCCACCGAAGAAGTCGGGTACGGCTGAATTGACATCCAACTGCGGCGTGTTGCCTTGCGGGTTGGCGAAGGTGATTTCGTAGCCCTCCTGCATCAGGGCGCGAACCGGAACCGTCAGCTCGTTGAGGTAGTAGCCGGCGCCCTTGTAAACCTTGCCATCTTTTAGCGGCAAGCCGTGACCACTCGAGACGAGTACCAGGATTTTTCCTTTGGTTGCCATAGTGCCCTCCTTTTGTAAGTCGATTCTGTTTTTCCGGCCACACGCGTTCAAAGGCCGAGCCAACGTCACGTCGGCATTTCCAGAATTGCCGATGCGATGTCCTCAACGTGCGTTTCCAGTGCAAAGTGCCCCGCGTCCAGAAATTTCACAACCGCATCGGGCACGTCTCGCTTGAATGCCTCCGCGCCTAGCGGAATAATGAAGGTGTCATTCTTCCCCCAGATGGCGAGCAGCGGAGGCTGATGGTTCCTCAGCAATGGCATCAGGTGCCGAAAATAGTGCGATGAGTTGGCGAAGCCACGCAACAGCAACAGAACCGGGAGGCTCTCAACCCCCGCCTCTCGATTGAACACAGTTACCGGGCCGACCTTCACGGTGGAATGCCGGACCTCAGCGATATCCATCTCCCCCTCCGAGCTGGAAGGTGCGGCCCATGAATGTGCGCGAACGAACGGACCGCCGCCCCAATCATCCCCTTAGGAACATGCCTGCGAGTCTTGCCGGATCCGGAAATTGCACGATCCACCCGTTTCCCAACGATCATAAGCATTGCTGGATCGAAACGCTACCAGCGCCCTTCGTCGAATCGAATTCCCGCTACGTCCCTGCAAGAAGCACATCGACTCGCCCATGTATCATTTCCTGCCTATGGCCCAACAACAGCTCTCCCTATCAGAAAAATTTGGCATCTTCGTCGCGATGGCCGGCTCTGTCATCGAAGGCGTCCGCCTCGCAATGGGACATACCGAAGACCTCCGCAACATCTACGTGCGATGCATCTTCGTCGGCGGATGCTTCTTCTGGGCAGTCATCTACCAGACCTGCAAGGACGAGCCGCGCTTCAAAACGTTCTTCGGCGGGACAGCAATCATCTCGGGACTACTCCTGCTCTACTACCAGATCGGCAAGCTGGGTGACACTGGCTGGCAGAAGAATGACGTCGTCGACCGATGTCTATTCGTCCTGGGAAGCGTCGCCGTACTGACCAAAGGCCTCAAAGACATCTGGATAGAGGACGGCACCGAGTAAAGAGTTCGACCATCACCCGCGCTAGTTTCTGCTCCGCATCTTCGAGAGCAGCCGCAGAATCTCCAGGTACAGCCACACCAGCGTCACCATGATGCCGAACGCGCCATACCACTCCATATACTTCGGAGCCCCCACCGCCACGCCCTGCTCAATAAAGTCGAAGTCCAGTACCAGGTTCAGCGCCGCAATCGCTACCACAAACAGGCTGAACCCAATCCCGATCCACCCCGACCCATTGATCGCCGCAAAGCGAATCCCGGCAAAACTCAGCAGCAGTTCCAGCACATAGAACGCCGCAATCCCGCCCGTCGCCGCCACAATCCCCAGCCGCAGCTTGTCCGTCACCTTGATCAGCCCCGACTGGTACGCCAGCAGCAGCACAAACAACGTGCCGAACGTCAGGCTCACCGCCTGGATCCCAATCCCCGGATACCGCGCATTCGTCACCGCCGAAATCCCGCCCAGCGCCACCCCTTCCAGCAGCGCATAGATCGGCGCGGTCACCGGAGCCCACTCCTTCTTGAAGATCGTAACCATCGCCAGCACAAATCCGCCCAGCGCTCCAACCAGCACCAGCGGCCCCACCGCCGATGCGTCCCCCGCCTGCACAAACATCCGCCACGTATACGCCGCCGTGCAGATCGTGCAGAGCAGCAGGATCCCCGTCTTGTTCACCGTCCCGCTCAGCGTCATCCGCGCCGCATCCGCCAGATCGCCGAACTGCCCGCCCTTCATCAGGTCGGTAAACGTCTTGTCCCCCAACGCCGGATTCGAAGTCTTCATCAATGCCATGCGATTCACCCCAGGCCTTCGA
>DASYEU010000061.1:0-3972 GCA_036498865.1 Acidobacteriaceae bacterium
AGAGTCGACGACTGGCGCGGTGGCGGTAGGTCGCGAGGTGAGCTGTTTTCCGGCGGCTTTCACCATGCCGGTGCCTTATCAATTCGGACCGTTGCCCCGTTTCCAGTCGCCGCTCGTCAAACCGGACATGCAGATTTCCCGCATCCGGCTTTCTCCCACCCCATCAGACCTTCGCTCTCGGCAGGTCGACGCGTCGCCGTGGGACGCGGTAGAGGCCGAGCGTCTCGTAGAGATACTCGTCTGGGATCTGGCGGAACCCAGCGCCTCGTCGTCCCGCACGGCGCATCAGCCAGCGGCGGACCCGTCGTTCAGTGTATGCTCGAACGAGCTCATAAATCGGTATGACCGGACCCTGGTCAAAGTAGCCGCACCAGCCGCGTATCATGCTGCTGAGGCGACCCACCGTGCTGACTGGTTCATCCGGATACCACTGCCGCGCCGTCCGCTGATGGATACGTTTAAGCAAGCTCTTCACCGCCTTCCTTGAAGGCCGGGTGCCGAAGTAGGGGCGCCCGTCTTTGCCGTGGAAGCGACCGACGGTATACCCGAGGAAGTCGAAAGACTCTTCAGGTAGCCGTGCGATCTGGGTCTTGGTCGCGTTCACCTCCAACCCAAGGCGCGTCATCAACGCCGTCATTCGCGTCATCGCCTCCCCGGCATTGCCGGGTCGGCAACAGATGACGAAATCGTCGGCATAATTGACGACGTGGGCATCGAGTTGGTCCCGGTGGCCATGGTTGTGCCAGGCCAGCAGGAAACGCCGGAAGTAGAGATTGGCCAGCAGAGGCGAGATGACGCCGCCCTGCGGGGTTCCCCGCTTCGTCCGCCGCGCTTCGGTGGTCTGAACCGGTCGCCCGTCGATGACTTCCACCACCGGTGCTGTCAGCCAGCCCTTGATGACGTGAAGCATACGCCCATCGGCGATGCGCCGGGACAGGCTCCGCACCAGGGGCGAATGCGGAATCGAAGTGAAGTAGTCGCGCAAGTCCGCGTCCACCACCTCCCGCCGCCCATGTTGCGTCACGTGCCAGTAGACCCGTCGGAGAGCCATCTTGGCGTCCAGTCCGGGACGGAAACCATACTGCTGTGGCAGCAAGTCCGCCTCGAAGATGGGGCCAATAATCAACACCGCCGCCATCTGGACCACGCGGTCGCAAAGGCTCGGAATGCCGAGAGGCCGTTGGCCTCCGTTGCTCTTTGGTATCCATACCCGCAGGAGGGGCTTTGGGACGTAGCGCCCAGAAACCAGCTCCTCCCGCAGCGTTTCCAGCCATCGTTCCGGTCCCTGGGCATCGATTTGCTCGAACGTCTCCCGGTCGGCCCCCGCTGCTCCGGCATTTGCACGGCAGCGTCGGTAGGCTTCTTGAAGAACGTCCTGTCGGCAAACCTTGTCCCAAAGGGCATAGAAGCGGAAGGCTGGTTCAGCCTTAGCTTTCGTCTGTAGCGAGGTCTGTAGCTTCTCAACCGTTTTAGACGGCGTTGGTAGACTCATCGTCAATCACCGGGCTGTCCGCCCTTCCCTCGCTTGGGACGGGTCAGGGCTCCTTCCCTCCGCCGGCGTTACCCGGCCTCAGCGGTACTACGAACCCATCCGCCATCTGCGTCCGCCGGCGCTCGCCCTCGCGGGTTCGTCGTTGGCGTGGAGTTGCCGCTCCCCAACACGGTCGCAGACTTCCCTTGTTGCGCGCTGTTCATGTCCCGTGCGTGCTGCCATCACTACCCCGGTGGGATCGCCGGTTGCGTGTCTCGCTCGCTTCCCCGGCGACGACGGCCTTCCCCGTTGTTATGGCGGGTCGGCTCCCACATTGACGATTTCGAGGCCTGCTCGATGTTCACTCACGTTGCGGCCCGCACGGTCCGCTGGCCCCCTAAAGGGGTCTTTTCTCGAAGTGCTTCAGGCCATTCGTCGCCTCCTGACCCGCCCCGAGTGCTTCCGGCTGGAGCGAGAGTTTGCCGGCCCGGGTTTCCACCGGGGAGAACAGTGCACCTTGGCAAGGCACACATAACAACGCCGCCGAACGCGCCATGCGGCCGATCGCGCTTGGCCGGAAAAATGCGTTGTTCGCTGGAGCCGACAGCGGCGGACGTCATTGGTCGATCGTTGCAACGCTGATCCAGACGGCAAAGCTCAACGATGTCGACCCGTTGGCCTGGCTGACCGACGTGCTCATGCGTATGGTGTCCGGACAAACAAAGCGCCACGAACTCGACCAGTTGCTGCCGTGGAACTGGATACTCCTGAGCGAACCTCAGGTGATCAGCTCCGCATAGGCATCACAACCTACGTGGGGCCGCCGCAACGCTCTGATGTCTGTTTTCAATCCCCCGGACGCGAAAAACCTATCGCGCCTGGCCGGAGCGATCCAAAGGGTCATCGCGCAGGGGTGGAGGTGGGGCGCCTTGGACGTCGGTGATCAGGCTCTGATACGCGGGTTGGTTACCGCATGACCGTGAATGCGTCCGGGGCTGTCCCTGTCTTACATCGGGCGTCGAATGGATCGGCCACATAGCGTTGCTCGGGAATTCCCCTGCCGTGGCCCCACCTCCGCCCTTGCGCGAGCGATGATGGCGGCGATTGCCGCCGATTCTTATAGGGTAGTGGGCGAAGCCGGCTGGACCTCCATCGCCACCGCCCACATGAAGCCCACGAGTTCCCGCGCGATCGCCGTGCATGCGACGGTCGACTTCTTGCCGCGTGCTACGAACGCCCGGAACCGGGCGGACAACCGTGACTGCGCCTTCCACGCGATCTCACGGATCTTCGGCGAGACCCGATCGAGCTTCCGTTGTTTCTTGACCCCAACACGGGGCGGGAAGCGATAGGTCCAGGCACTCTCGACCAACAACTGCCGGATGCGTGCGTTGCCCATTTTGGTGATCGACCCACGCCGGACCGTTTCTCCAGTCGATCGTTCGGTGGGCACAAGTCCGAGATACCCCATCAACTGGCCGGGGCTGGAGAAGCGTCGGATGTCGCCGATCTCGACCACGAAGCTGACCGCCACCACGAGATCGATACCGCGCAGGGCCTGAAGGGCTTCGACCACTGGCGCCAAATGCCAGTCCGGCAGGAATTCCGCGATGGCCTTCTCAATGCGGCCAAGCCGTTCCTCGCCCAGCCGGACCGCCTCGATATATTCCTGGAGCACGATCTGGTCGGCCGGTTGTTCAAACGACTGCTCCTGAAGCCAACGGCGATAGCGGGCGCCCCACTGCTTTTGGCGAGGGAATATCCGGCTGTGCCGAAGCAGGAAGGCACCGACCTGCTGCTTTTGCGCGCGAATCGTCTCGACCGCCGCCGTGCGCGAGCGGATCAGGTTTCGCATCGCCTCGTGCGCCGGGTCCGGCACCCATACCGGCGTCAGTTCACCGGCGCGAAGCAATCGGGCGAGCCCGGTCGCGTCGCGCCGGTTGGTCTTGATCCGGTCGCCTGGTTTGCGCGGAATCAGCGACGGCGCCACCACCACACAGGAATGGCCAAGCTCGGTAATCAGGCGATGTAGTCCATAACCCGTCGGCCCTGCCTCATAACAAAAGTGCAGCTGCGGGTATTTCCCGGCCAGTCGGGTGACCAGCCGCTTCATGCTTTCCAGCGAGGCGTCGAACTCGCCCATATACCTGATCTCTCCGTCCCGGCCTGCGTCCGCGATCGCTACAGCGTTACGCAGCTTCGCGACGTCGATCCCAACAAAGACTTCCTTCGGCGTGGTCATGATCCGTCCTCCAATAACGAGGACCGAACTTTAGCCGACACCCAGCCAATGTTTCTTTGTTCGGCTGGAGGGCCGTTTCTTCGCCCCGGCCTTATATCATCAAGGCGTTGCGCGCAGCCGCGGTCAGGCATGGCCGAAGGCCACCGCGTAGCGGCGCAAAGCGTGCTTGACGGTGGCGAGCACAACGCCAACCTCGGGTAGGCCGGAGATCAATCCGTGGCAAGGGTCCGATCCTCATGGAACGGACATGCGGTCTTAC
>DASYEU010000062.1:0-27880 GCA_036498865.1 Acidobacteriaceae bacterium
TGGGGCAGGCACGATGTATCCGATGCTGCATGGGATGGAAAAGAGCGGGCTGCTGCGGTCGAGAGTGCTGAAGAAGGATGGGCGGGAACAGCGATCGTACCGGGCGACGCCGGCGGGCCGCAAGGCTCTGACAGAGGCCAAAGAGAAGGTGCAGGAGCTCTTCCACGAACTGTTCGAGGAAGACTAAGCGAGCCTGCGGCGTGGGAGGACGACCATGAATGTTCTGGGGCGTTGGATATGTGTGGTGGCGCTCGGCGTGATGGTGCCCGGCAGCCTGGGACAGTCGACGTCCACTGCGTGGCCCGCGGTCGACGGAACGTACGTGATCGATCATTTCCAGTTCAAGGATGGGGAGACGATCGACCATCTGCGGCTGCACTATCTGACGCTGGGACAGCCGCACCGGAACGCTGCGGGGCATGTGGACAATTCGGTGCTGCTGTTGCACGGCACGGGCGGAGAGGCGCACACGCTGCTGAATCCGCTGTTCTCGGATGTGTTGTTTGTGCCAGGCGGGGTGCTGGATATTACGAAGTACTTCCTGATTCTGCCGGACGATATAGGGCATGGCTCGTCGAGCAAACCTTCCGATGGGCTGCACATGCGGTTTCCGCAGTATGACTACGACGACATGGTGCGGTCGCAGTACCTGATGCTGACGGAGGGGATGCATGTGGATCATCTGCGGCTGATCCTGGGGACTTCGATGGGGTGCATGCAGTCGTTTGTGTGGGGGGAGACGTATCCGGGGTTTGCGCAGGCGCTGGCTCCGTTTGCGTGCCTGCCGGTGGAGTTGGCGGGGCGCAACCGGATGATGCGGTACATGGCGATTTCGGCGATCCGGCAGGATCCGGCATGGAAGGGCGGCGAGTACAAGACGGAGCCGGCGCAGGGATTGCGCACGGCGAACGAGATGCTGCTGGTGATGGGGTCGAGCTCGGTGCAGATGCAGAAGAATCAGCCGACGCGTGCGCTGGCGGAGAAGTACGTGGATGACTATCTGGCACGGACGATGGCTCACACGGATGCGAACGATATGGTGTATTACCTGAACGCGAGCCGGAACTACAATCCGGCGCCGAAGCTGGGGACGATCACGGTGCCGGTGCTCTGGATCAATTCGGCGGACGACTACATCAATCCGCCGGAGCTGGGGATTGCGGAGCGGATGGTGAAGGAGATGCCGCGGGCGAAGTTTGTGCTGATTCCGATCTCGGATGCGACTCGGGGGCATGGGACGCACACGGCGGCGGCGGTGTGGAAGGACTACCTCGCTGATTTTATCCGGCAGACGGAGACACCGTAGAGGCGCTTTCGGACGCTGTGGCCGCGTAGAATAGAGAGTGTATGTCTGCGCCTGAGACCATTGCGGTTGCCATGTCCGGAGGGGTTGATTCCTCTGCGGTCGCGGCGTTGCTGCGTGCGGAAGGGCATACGGTGGTGGGGCTGACGCTGCAGCTTTGGAACCAGCGGCGGCTGGCCGGGCATGAGGGCATGCCGGAGGCGGTGCGCGGGCGGTGTTGCTCGATTGACGATGTGTACGATGCGCGGGCGGTGGCGAAGCATCTGGGGATTCCGTACTACCTGGTGAACCAAGAGGCGCGGTTCGAGGCAGAGGTGGTGCGGCCGTTTGTGGACGAGTACCTGGCGGGGCGCACGCCGATTCCGTGCACGCTGTGCAACAACCATCTGAAGTTCGACGCGCTGCTGAGTGTGGCGAGGGGCATCGGGGCGGAGCGGATCGCGACCGGTCACTATGCGCGCAACCGGTTCGATGAGGCGCGTGGGCGGTGGATCCTTTCGCGGCCGGAGGACAGGTCGAAGGACCAGACGTACTTTCTGTTTGGGCTGACGCAGGAGCAGTTGTCGCGGACGCTGTTCCCGCTGGGCGAGATGCAGAAGCCGGCGGTGCGGGTGATGGCGGAGGAGGCTGGCCTGGCGCTGGCGCAGAAGCCTGACTCGCAGGAGATCTGCTTTATTCCGGGCGGGGACTACTCGGTGTTTATGAAGGCGTACCTGGAGGAGCAGGGCGAGGCGATGCCGGATTCCGCGGGGGAGCTGGTGACGGCCGGAGGCGAGGTGGTGGGCCGGCACGAGGGGATTCACGGGTTCACGGTGGGGCAGCGGAAGGGGCTGGGATCGATCGCAGGGAACAGGGAACAGGGGACGGGGAACAGCAAGCCGGCGTACGTGCTGGCAATTCATCCGGACTCGCACAAGGTGACGGTGGGCGGCGATGAGGAACTGATGTCGCGGGAGCTGGTGGCGAATCGGCTGAACTGGATTTCCGTGGCGCGGCTGGAAGGCGAGATGCGGGTGCGGGTGAAGATTCGTCACCGGCATGAGCCGGCGTGGGCCACGCTGCGCATGGATGGCGCGGATTGCGTGCGCGCGGAGTTCGATGAACCGCAGCGGGCGATTACGCCGGGGCAGTCGGCGGTGTTCTACGACGGCGATGACGTTGTGGGTGGCGGGTGGATTGTCTGAGAGGACGCAAGGTACTTTTCCTACACTGCAACGGAGGTTTCAAATTGGCATTCCGTCCAATCTTTCGGCTTCTGCTGCCCGCTGTCGTGCTGCTCACTCAAACATATGCCCAGAATCCTCGACCCACTGTTACCCAACCTCAAAGCATCACTGCCAACTCTCTCGTCGATCAACTCGTTGAAAATGCCGCCGTGTATCGTGCCACGCTGCCGTCACTCGCAGCGCGGGAAATGATCGTCTCCGTTGACGCAGGCAGCAGGCTGAAACTCGAGGGCGAGCATCGTGCTGAGGCGGAGGCGATTATGCGGGTCATGCGCACGACGCCTGACGGGCCGTTGGAAGAGTCGAGACAGATCACGATTCTCGACGGGAAGCCGGTCAGCGTCGGTCAGCACGTTATCCTTCCTACCGGTCTCAAGGGCGGGTTTGGAGGTATGGCAACCGTGTTCTTTGGTCCGAATCGATCCTGCTTCAGTTTTGTTCTATCCCCACATCCCGCGTCAGACGCTCCATACAAGCTGTCGATTTCGGTTCGCCCAGAGGCTATTGATCATCCTCATTGCCCAACAAGAGCCGTCTCACCGATGACCGCGACCGCCTTTGTCGCAGCCGATACGCATCAGCTAACCCATCTCGAATGGATTTTTCCGGCCGAAGTTGCGGCGAAATACCATCGCTGGGCCTTCGCTTCGGTTGATTTGGCGCCTGTCACGCTGGGTAGTGAGATTTTTTGGCTTCCAACGAGTGTCATCGGTCGGGGCACCGGCAAGAATCAGAACGAATGGGTTTCTCACTACTCCGACTATCGCCGGTACGTTTCTACCTCCACTGTTTTGCCCGTAGGTTCCGACTCCACGGTTCCGTGACAGGTGGTGACCCCGGATGTGGCCGAAAGCTGTGCGCTGGTAGAATCGTGTTGGAACGATGATGGTTATTTCTTCTGCAATGATGTTGGACCGATGAAGTGTCCCTACTGTGGGTTCGCGCAGGATCGTGTCGTGGATTCGCGCGAGAGCAAAGATGCGGACGCGATCCGGCGGCGGCGCGAGTGTGAGAAGTGCAACAAGCGCTTCACGACCTACGAGCGCATCGACGAAATTCCGTACATGGTGGTGAAGAAGGACGGGCGGCGGGAGAAGTTCGATCGCCAGAAGATTCTGGGCGGGCTGCTGCATGCGTGCCAGAAGCGGCCGATTTCCGGCGCTGCGCTGGAGCGCATCGTGGATGAGACCGAGGCGTACGTGGTGGATTCTCCGGAGCGCGAGCGGACGACGAGCGAGATCGGCGAGCTGATCATGTCGCGGCTGAAGGAGATCGACACCGTGGCGTATATCCGATTCGCCAGTGTGTATCGAGACTTCAAGGATGTGCGCGAGTTCAAAGTGGAGCTGGAAGAGCTACTGAGCAGCAAGGATGCACGGAGACGGCACTAAAGGCATACCCCAGGGGCTAAAGCCCTACAGTGGGTCGTTGTGAGGGAGGCCAAGCCTGAAGGCTTGGCTTACCTAGAAGCGCCGGGCTTGTCTTACGTGGAAGCTGAAGGCTTGGCTCACGTAGAAGCGAAGGTTAGCTTACGTGGAAGCGAGGCTGGCTTACGTGGAAGCGGAAGGCTTGGCGTACTCGGAAATAAAAGGCTTGGCGCACCTAGAAGCGAAGGGTCTGGAAGAAGGTTTGGTGAGACGATGGCGAATTTGAAACATGCGATTACGCTGATTCCCGGTGACGGAATTGGACCGGAGGTTTCGGCGGTTGTGGTGCGGGTGCTGGAGACGGCGGGCGCGAAGACGGGCGTGAAGTTTGAGTGGCATCCGTTTGCGGCGGGTGCGGAGGCGTTCGAGCGCTTTGGCGAGTACATTCCGCAGGCGCTGTACCGGTCGATTGAAGAGGACAAAGTGGCGCTGAAGGGGCCGGTGACGACTCCGGTAGGCGGCGGGTTCTCGTCGATCAATGTTGCGCTGCGGCAGAAGTTCGAGTTGTTTGCGAACTTCCGGCCGGTGAAGAATCTGCCCGGTCTGAAGACGAAGTATCCCGACCTGGACCTTATTGTGGTGCGTGAGAACACTGAGGATCTGTACGCCGGGCTGGAGCACGAGATTGTTCCGGGCGTGGTGCAGTCGCTGAAGATCATCACGGAAAAGGCGTCGACACGGATTGCCGAGTTTGCGTTTGCGTATGCGCGCAAGCACGCGCGGAAGAAGATTCATGCGATCCATAAAGCGAACATCATGAAGCTGTCAGACGGCCTGTTTCTGCGCTGCTGCCGCGGGGTTGCGATGACGTACCCCGAGGTGGAGTATAAGGAACACATCGTAGACAACACGTGTATGCAACTGGTGATGAATCCGTACCAGTACGACATTGTGCTGACCGAGAATTTGTATGGCGATATTTTGAGCGACTTGTGCAGTGCGTTTGTCGGGGGCCTGGGGTTGGTCCCGGGAGCGAACCTAGGGACCGAGTGCGCGATCTTTGAGGCGGTGCATGGGTCGGCTCCGGATATTGCGGGTAAGGATCTGGCGAATCCGACCGCGCTACTGCAAAGTGCGGTGCTGATGTTGCATCACATCCATGAGAAAGAAACTGCGGAGTTGGTTCAGGCGGCGCTCGAAAAGGTGTATGCCGAGGGCAAGGTGTTGACCCGGGATGTTGGAGGCACGAGCGGGACGACGGCTTTCGGGGATGCAGTGATTGCCGCGATGGAGACGACTTAGCGGTCGGGCTTAGGCCCTAGTCCAGTCTGGGGGATGTGTCTTCCGTATGAGCCTTCATGTACTGCTGGTGACGCATGCGTTGCCGCTGTGGTTTCTGGTGTTCTCGTTGTTTCTCCCGCGGCTGGCGCTGTTCCTGCTGTGGCTGGGGGCGGAGTTGACGCCGTTTCATCTGCAGGGGTGGGTGCCGCTGGCGTTTGCGATCCTGCTGCCGCGGCTGCTGGTTCTATACCTGATCTATCTGGACCAGGGGCTCGGCCTGTGGTTTGTGATTCACCTGGTTGCGTTGCTGATGGTATGGGGCGGATCGGGCGGATATCACTCGCGACGAAGACGCTATCGTGAGGATTATTAGCCGGGCACGATAACGGAAGGACCGCGCGCAACGTCTCTCAGAGTGGGCTCAATCCAGACTCCAAGAGGACATTCCCATGATGCGTCTCGGTTCCGTGGTTCGCGACCTGGCTTTGCTGTGCCTGGCCGTTGCGGTTGGCTGGTGGTGGCGAGGCGCGGGGACGACCGTGCTGGCGCAGCGGTCGAGTTCTTCGTCGTCTTCGCGCGGGGGAGATTCGACGCTGGCGTTCCAGGTGACGGGCGCTGGGCCGGAGGCATTGCTGACGGTCTATAACCCGGACAACCGGACGCTGTATATGTATCCGCGTATCGGCGCGGGCAACTCGTACATCAGTTGCGCGTACAGCTTTAAGGTGGCGAATCCGGGAGCGCCGATTCAGCGGGAGAATTGCCCGATGGGTGCGCAGGCGCCGCCGCACTAAGGGGATGGATTACGGGGCCTGGTACATGACGGGGCCGGCGAGAAAGTCGGTGTGGTTGCCGATGCCCTCGCCGAGAAGAGCGCCGAGAAGACCCAGGACGACCGTCATGATGTGGCCTTCCTCGGCCTGGTCTTTTGCGGTTGCGTCGATCGCGGCGCCGATGCCAACGCCCGCTCCGAGCCCGATGGCCGTGCCGGCCAGGGTGGAGGCACCCTGGCGCGAGAGCTTGACGGATTGAACCTCCGAACGCCGGAAGACCTGCGAGGAGTTCACGGGCACGAAAATGATTATGCGATGCTGGGTGCAGATGAGCGAGTCGTCGTCCGCGCTATCGAAGGTGCAGACGGTATATCGGCGGGGAGTATGGACGCGGATTCTTTGCCCTGTGGGAAGGTGCTGGACGGCCATCCAGCTTCCCCGGGCCTGAGCCTGGGTTGCTGGCGCAGCGGCCAGCAGGGTTGAGAGCGCGAAGACTGGAAGCAGCCGGCGTCGCGGGATCATGGCACGGAAATTCTATAACCAGTGCCCGTATCTTTCTGGAAAGATGAGCCGTGAGGGTGGGCGGAAAACGAGTGTGACGAGGGGCACTGGCAGCAGGTATTCTAGAAGGATATGGAACGACGTAAAGTTGGCATACTTGGCGCTACTGGCATGGTGGGGCAGCGCTTCATCCAGTTATTGAATAATCACGCGTGGTTTGAGATCACGTGGCTTGCCGCGAGCGATCGCAGCGCCGGAAAAATATACGGCGAGGCCTGCAAGTGGAAGCTGGACACGCCGCTGCCGGCGCGCATTGCTGGGATGACGGTGATGCCGAATGTCCCCGAGGGAACGCCTGAGGGCGAGCTGCCGAAGATTATCTTTGCCGCGCTGGACGCGGAGCACGCGCGCGAGTTGGAGCCGAAGTTTGCGGCGGCAGGCTGCGCGGTGGTGTCGAATTCGAGCGCATTCCGCATGACGCCGGACGTGCCGCTGGTGGTGCCGGAGGTGAACGCCGATCACCTGGAGCTGATCGAGGGGCAGAGCTGGCGGAAGCAGAGCGGCGGATACATTGTGACGAATCCGAACTGCTGCGCGATTGGGCTGGTGCTGGCGCTGAAGCCGCTGGAAGAGCGGTTCGGGATTGAGAGCCTGTTTGTGTCGACGATGCAGGCGGTAAGCGGCGCCGGCTATCCGGGCGTGGCCTCGCTGGACATCCTGGGCAACGTCGTTCCGTACATCAAGAACGAGGAAGAGAAGCTGCAGGAAGAAGTGTGCAAGCTGCTCGGCAAGCTAGGGCGCGGCGGCGTCGAGATGCTGGATACGAAGCTGAGCGCGCACTGCAATCGTGTGGCCGTGGAAGACGGGCACATGGAGTGTGTGTCGATCAAGCTGCGTAAGAAGGCGACGCACGAAGAGATTCTGGCGGCGTGGAGTGAGTTTGCACCGCTGGCCGGTATGCACCTGCCGACGGCGCCGGATCAGCCAGTGGAGTTCGACGCGAGCGTGGACCGGCCGCAGCCGCGGCTGGACCGCATGCGCGGGCACGGCATGGCTTCTACGGTGGGACGGCTGCGCGAGTGCAACCTGCTGGATTGGAAGTTTGTGGTGCTGTCGCACAATACAATTCGCGGGGCTGCTGGAGCGGCAGTGCTAAATGCTGAAGTGCTGGCGCGGCTGGGCAAGCTCGACTTTAAGAAGACGGCCGTGGCGCCGCGGGATGCGGTGCTGGTATGAGCGAGGCGCAATCCGTAAGCGAGGCCAGAACCAAGCTGGTCGTGATGAAGTTTGGCGGGACCTCTGTGCAGGACGCGAAGGCGATCCTGCGTACAGCGGAGATCGTTCGTGGCCGGCGGGAGCGCGGGCTGCAGCCGATCGTGGTGGTGTCGGCGATGGCCAAGGTGACCGACCTGTTGCTGGCCGCTGCCGCTGCGGCGGGGACCGGCGATAAGAAGGGCGCGTTGATGATTGCGGCGCGGCTGCGCAATCGGCACATTGAGACGACGTCGGACTTGCTGTGCGGCGACCGGTTCAAGGAGCTTGAGACGGCGATTCGCGCGCGGTTCGAATCGCTCGACGATTTGCTGCGGGGAATTGCGGCGGTCGGCGAATTGACTCCGAGGACGAGCGACAAGGTGGTGAGCTACGGCGAGCGGATGTCGTCGCAGATTGTGGCCGCTACGCTGGCGCAGCATGGGATGGACGGCGTGCACGTGGATGCGCGGAGTTGCATTATTACGGACGATCACTACGGCAAGGCTGCGCCGCAGGAGGCCGCGATCGAGGCCAAGCTGACGGAGTTGGTGTTGCCCCTGGTGGAAGCAGGACAGACGCCGGTGATGGGCGGCTTCATCGGCTCGACGAAGGATGGGATTACTACGACACTGGGACGCGGCGGAAGCGACTTTACGGCTGCGCTGGTGGGCGGCGGACTGCATGCGGGCGCGATCGAGATCTGGACCGATGTCAACGGAATCATGACCACCGACCCACGCATCTGCAAGGATGCGCTTCGGGTGAAGACGATCAGCTTTGAAGAGGCGGCGGAACTGGCGTACTTCGGGGCGAAGGTCTTGCATCCGGCGACCATCTTGCCGGCAGTGCAGAAGAGCATCCCGGTATGGGTGCTGAACTCGCACAACGCGGAGAATGAGGGCACGAAAATTACGGCGATGGCCCCGCCGTGCGCGAGCCCGTTCAAGAGCATCGCGGTGAAGAAGCGGCTGACGATCATCGATATTGTCGCCAGCCGGATGCTGATGACGCACGGATACCTGAAGTCGGTGTTCGATGTGTTCGACAAGTATCGCTGCGCGATCGACATGGTCTCGACGAGCGAGGTGAGCATCTCGCTGACGGTGGACGCAAGCGAGCGCCTGCCGGAGATCTGCGAGGAACTGGCCAAAATCGCGGACGTGAAGCTGGAAGGCAGCAAGGCGCTGATCTGCATGGTGGGTGAGGACATTCGCGGACGGAGCGGGATTTCGGGCCGCGTGTTTTCGGCAATCCAGCATGTGAATGTGCGGATGATTTCGCAGGGTGCCAGCGAGATCAACATGAGCTTCATGATCGAGGAGTCGGACGTGGATGAGGCAATCCGTTCGCTGCATGCGGAGTTTTTTGCTGAGCCGGATCCGACCGTATTCGACACCGAGGCCAGAACAGTTGCAACTAAAGCCTGAGGCTAATTTCGCTGGGCGTGTGGACCACGGTAGACTTTGACGATGCGAATCTTGGTGCTTGGGCAGGGAAAGACCGGCAAGCTGGTTGCGGAAGTGGCAGCCGAGCGAGGCCACAGCGTGCATGTGCTGGATGAACTGGAGAATGCCGGCGCGAGCGCGCTGACGCCTCCGTTTGTGGCGGGTTTCGATGTGGTGATCGACTTCACCACGCCCGAGGCCGTGGTACAGAACATGCGCGCGTGCCTGGCGACCGGCGCGAAGATGGTGGTGGGCACGACCGGGTGGTATGCGTCGCTGCCGGACATGCGCGGCCTGGCGGAGCGGAAGGGCGCGGGGCTGCTCTATGGGACGAACTACTCGGTTGGCGTGCAGGTGATGCTGAAGCTGGCGCAGGAGATGGGGGCATCCCTGACCGCGGCGGGGTACAAGTTTTCGGTGGTTGAAACCCATCACGTCAGCAAGAAGGACGCCCCTTCGGGGACGGCAATTTCCGTTGCGGAGATGGTGGAGCGCGGCGCGGCGAAGAAAATGGACGTGCCCATTACCTCCGCTCGCGAGGGCGACGCGAAGGGAACTCATGTGCTGGAAGCGGTGAGCGATGCGGACCGCATCGTGTTGACCCATGAGGCGTTTTCGCGGCGAGGATTCGCAGAGGGTGCGGTCCGGGCGGCTGAGTGGTTGGCGACGCGGACGGGTTGCTTCGACTTCCGCGATGTGTGGGAGAAGCTGTAGGGCGCAGGGTTGCGCGAGTTGAGCAGGCGCGAATAGCCTGTAGAGATGAGCTCCGCTACGATTTCCACGCCGTCCTTCGCCTCGTTGACCTTCGATGAAAAACTTGACCGGCTAGCCGAGGTGGCCGTGCGCGTGGGGTTGGGACTGCGCGAGGGGCAGGAGCTGGTGCTGACTGCGCCAATCGAGGCACTGCCACTGGTGCGGCGAATCACCGATCACGCGTACCGGGCCGGCGCGCTGCTGGTGACCACGCTGTTTGCGGACGATCCGAGCGTGTTGTCGCGATTTGAGCACGCGCCGGACGCGAGCTTCGACTATGCGCCGGTGTGGCTGCAGGAGGCGATTGCGAAGGCGTTTCGCAATGGCGCGGCGCGCATGGCGATTGCGGGCACGAATCCGGCGCTACTGGGCGGGCAGGATCCAGCGAAGGTGGCGCGCGCGAATGTGGCGGCGTCCAAGGCAAGCAAGCCGGCGATGGAGCTGATTACGCGGCACGAGATCAACTGGACCATTGTGGCGGCGGCGACGCCCGAGTGGGCGAAGCTGGTGTTCCCGGGCGAGCCGGTGGAGAGTGCGGTAGCGAAGTTGTGGGAGGCCATCTTCCATGCGTCGCGCATCACCGGCGACGATCCGGTTGCGGATTGGCTGGCGCACGGGGCGCGACTCAAGCAGCGTGTGGACATGCTGAACGCGAAGCGGTATTCGGCGCTGCACTTCAAGTCCACGGATGGATCGACGGACCTGAAGGTTGGGTTGGCGGACCAGCATCTTTGGGCCGGCGGAGGGACGACTGCGGGGAACGGGGTGTATTGCCAGCCGAACATTCCGACCGAGGAGTGCTTCACGACTCCGCATAAGGACCGCGTGGATGGCATTGTGCGCGCGTCCAAGCCGCTTTCGCACCAGGGCACGCTGATTGAGAACATTCGCTGCCGCTTTGAGGGCGGCAAGATTGTGGAGGCGACCGCGACGGCGGGTGAGGATGTGCTGAACCGGCTGATCTCGACCGATGATGGCGCGCGGCGGCTGGGCGAGGTGGCGCTGGTGCCGGCGTCGTCGCCGATTGCGGCGTCGGGGATTCTCTACTGGAGCACGTTGTTCGACGAGAATGCGGCGAGCCATATTGCGCTGGGGCAGGCTTACTCTACCTGCCTGATTGGCGGCGAAAAGATGGACGAGCAGGAGTTGGCTGCACTCGGGGCAAATTCGAGCCTGATCCATGTGGACTGGATGATTGGCACTGCGGCGATGGACGTGGACGGGATTACAACGGATGGGGCCGCCGAGCCGCTAATGCGCGCGGGCGAGTGGGCTTAGGGCCCCACTCCAATGGGCGGGCCCTCGGCAGACGACGATTTGCAGGGGGCTTTCTGCGGCGTAGACATAAGGAACCCATGAAGATTTGCTGAAGCCCAAAAACTCATGTTGTGCAATTTCAGTTACATATCGATTTGACGGCTGTGCGGGCGGGAAATTCTTGAGTTTTATTTGATTTTCCGGTACGCGCAGAACATCAATCTGATGTAAATTGATACTCATTCGATTGCAAATTCGAACTCCGTCCCTGGACTTCCAAAGC
This sequence comes from Acidobacteriaceae bacterium, assembly GCA_036498865.1. Classification (GTDB taxonomy): domain Bacteria; phylum Acidobacteriota; class Terriglobia; order Terriglobales; family Acidobacteriaceae; genus Edaphobacter. Next base: position 11,444 of record DASYEU010000062.1, read on the forward strand.
TGAATTTTCTGCACGTGCAAGCGCTGCTGCCGTGAACGTGTATCTGTCCCAGACTGGTCAATCCTTCTGTCGTACCGGTGTTTCGACTTCACGAACCGATCTCTTGAGGAGCCCTCCTATGAGCACTGCATTCAAGTCCGGTCTTTCGCGCAGGTCCTTTCTGTACAGCCTGGGAGCGGCTTCGGTGGCGGCCACATCGCTTCCCGGATACGCGGCGGTTCAGGGCATGGCTTCTCATCCCACGCATGGTGTGGGCAGCGGCAACTCGCCGAATCCCGTGCTGTCGATTGAGGACGATATCATCTTCATCAGCATGAATGAGAATCCGCTGGGGCCTCCACAGTCGGCTTTGAACGCGATCTCGGGGATGGCTGCGGTCGGCAATCGGTATCACGGGGACGTGATCCAGACGACGGTGAGCACTGCACTCGATCTGTTTGGTATGAATCGCGGGTATGTGGGCTTGTTCCCTGGAACGGCCGGGCCGCTGCATCTGGCGCTGATGTCGCATATCGGTCCCGGAAGGCCGCTTGTGTACGCCGATCCGGGCTACGAACAAGGGGCAGCCGTGGCCGACGTGGTTGGTGCGCAGAAGTTCGCGGTCAAGCTTACGTCTACGTATGCGCACGATGTGAAGGCGATGGTTGCGGCGACGCCGAAAGCGGGCGCGTACTACATCGTGAACCCGAACAATCCGACGGGAACGATGACTCCCAAGGAAGACATCGTGTGGCTGCTGAAGCATAAACCGGCCGGATCGGTGGTCATTGTCGACGAGGCGTATCACGAGTTCTCGAACGCCGACTCGTGCATTGACCTGGTCGCCGCGGACCACGACATCATCGTCACGCGGACGTTCTCCAAGATTTATGGCATGGCGGGGATTCGTGCCGGGCTGGTGTTTGCGCGGCCTGAGTATTTCCAGAAGTTCCGCGCGATCGCTCCGTACGCGCCGACGCTGGCGAGCGTTTCGATCACCAGTGCGGCAGCGGCGAACGCGGCGCTTCTGGATGAGGACCTCGTGCCGCTGCGGCGCAAGATCAACGCAGATGTGCGTTCGGAGACGCTCGAGTTTCTGGCAAAGCATGGCCACTCCGTTGTTCCGGGTTCGCAGGCGAACTTCTTCATGGTGGACGTGAAGCGGCCGGGCGGCGAGTTCCAGAGCGCGATGCTGGGCGAGAACGTCGCGGTGGGACGGACGTGGGCTTCGATGCCAACGCACGTTCGCGTGAGCGTGGGCAGCCGCAGCGAGATGGCGAAGTTCCAGGCTGCGTTTGTGAAGTGCATCGACCAGCCCTCGACGGCGGTGAACGGGGCCGCATCGCTGCATGTTCCGGCTTTGAATCCGAGCGAGCTCAACCGGCCTGGCTGGATGTTTGCCTAACCTGCCGGGGCCTGGAGGCTTCGCTCCATGCTAGGGTATCGGAGTGAGCAAACAGAGCCTGAGCCCGGGGCGCTTGGAGGCGTTTTCCGACGGCGTGATCGCGGTCATCATCACCATTATGGTGCTGGAGTTGAAGGTGCCGGCGCTGGATGGGATGGCGGGTGTGCGGGCCGTTCTGCCCACGATGTTTCTCTATCTGCTGACCTTTGTGCAGGTCGGCATCTACTGGGTGAACCACCACTATCTTTTGGATGAGGTGGAGACGGTGAGCCACGGGATTTTGTGGGCGAACCTGATTTTTCTTTTCTTCCTCTCGCTGTTTCCGTTTGCGACGGACTGGATTGGCGTCCGGGGGCTGTCGTCCTTTTCGACCGCGCTGTATGCGAGCGTCAGCATCCTGCCGGGAGTCGGCTACATGGTGCTGTGGATTCGGGTCCGGTCGCAGAGCCTGGCGCCTGCGCACGCGAGTTGGAGCAGACAGATTGCGTCGGTCCTGCTGTACCTGGCGGCGATTCCAGCGGCGTACTACCGGCCTGCGGCATCGCTGACTCTGATCGGAATTGTGTCCGTGATCTGGCTGCTTCCACCAAAATGCGAGGTGCCAACCGAGGGCGATGATTGCGGATCGCCGAGGAGCGACGCACTTTCGGAGACGGATTCCGCGACTTCACCGGCCGATAAAAGGTAAACTCACAATCGCGATGGAATTTTCTGGTTGTGGCACGGCACTGGTAACCCCTTTCCGTGGAGATGGCACGATTGATGAGCCGGCATTCGTCCGGCTGGTGAACTGGCAGATTGAGTCGGGCATTGATTTCCTGATTCCCTGCGGGACGACGGGCGAAGCCTCGACGCTGAGCGAGGCCGAGTGGCTGCGCGTGATTGAGTTGTGTGTGCAAGCAGCGGCGGGCCGTGTACCGGTTTTCGGCGGCTGCACGCATAACGCGACCAGCGAGGCTGTGGCGAAAGCGAAGAAGCTGGCGAAGATGCCGGGGCTGACCGGCATTCTGACGGCGAATCCGTACTACAACCGGCCGGGGCAGGAGGGCCAGTACCAGCACTTCCGTGCGATCGCCGAAGCGGTTGACATGCCGGTGCTGCTGTACAACATTCCTTCGCGCACGGGCGTGAATATGGATCCGGCCACGGTGCTTCGGCTGGCGGAGATCTCGAACATCGTGGGCATCAAGGAGTCGAGCGGCAATCTCGGGCAGATGACGGAGATCCTGGTGCACGCTCCGCAGGGGTTCAAGCTCTTCTCGGGAGACGACGGGATGACCCTGCCGGTGATTGCGCTGGGCGGCGTCGGGCTGGTGTCGGTGGCGTCGAATGCGATTCCCGCGGAGATGGTGCAGATGGTTCGTGCGGCCATGACTGGAGATTGGACCAAGGCGCGGGCGATCAACGCGAAGTACCTGAAGCTGATGCAGGCGCACTTCTGTGAGGCGAGCCCTGCGCCGGTGAAGGCTGTGATGGCACTGATGGGCCGCATGGAGGAGAAGCTGCGGCTGCCCATGGTTCCGGTGACCTCGGCGACGCGGCAGAAGCTGCAATCGCTGCTGGGCGAACTCGGCCTGGTCTAATCCCGATACAATCAAAGCAGACCATGACAACTGAACAGAATGATTTGCAGGCACGGATTGAGCGGTACTTTGCCGCGGGCGCTGAGGCCATTGGGGACAATCATGCCCTCGCAGCGTTTCTTGAACTGCGCAATGCGCTGGAGGCGGGCACGCTGCGCTCGGCCGAGCCGGATGCGGCGGCGCCGACGGGATGGCGAGTCAACGCGTGGGTGAAGCGCGGGATCCTGCTGGGATTTCGCCTGGGCTCGCTGACTGAGATGAGCGGACTCGCTCCTGCGGGCAAGACGGCGCTCTCGTTTGTCGACAAGGGGACGTATCCCGCGCGGAGGTTTGCACCGGAGGACGGAGTGCGGATTGTTCCGGGGGGAAGCTCGGTGCGTTCCGGCGCTTTTGTTGCGCGAGGCGTGATCTGCGTTCCGCCGATGTGGATCAACGTGGGCGCGTACGTGGACGAGAATACGCTGGTCGATTCGCACGCGCTGGTGGGCTCATGCGCGCAGATCGGCAAGCGGGTGCATCTGTCGGCCGCGGCGCAGATCGGCGGCGTGCTGGAGCCGGTGAACGCGTCGCCGGTGATCATTGAGGACGACGTGCTGGTGGGTGGCAATACGGGCGTGTATGAGGGCACCATCGTGCGCAAGCGCGCGGTGCTGGCGGCGGGGACGATTCTCACGCGCGGTACTCCGGTGTACGACGTGGTCAACGGCACGATTCTGAAGGCGACGGCGGAGATGCCTCTGACGATCCCCGAGGGTGCGGTGGTGGTGCCGGGCTCGCGCGCGGTGACGCATGGCTACGGCAAGGAGATGGGGCTCTGCGTCTACACTCCCGTGATTGTGAAGTACCGGGACGAGAAGACGGACCTTTCGACAACGCTGGAAGAGGTGCTGCGATAGGCAGTCGCCGCTATGGCTTCGGCTGGTTCAACGGCTTGCGTGCGAAGTAATAAAGGCTGTACGCGAGCAGGGCGAACATCAGTACGCCGATCCCCTGGTTGTACATCGGGTTCTCATGGCTGAACTGAAATAGCTTCCAGTGTCCCCCGCGCTCTTCCGACAGGCCTTCGACCAGCTGCACGCAAACGCCGAGCAGACCGACAATGCCGCCTGCCGCAATCAGTCCGGACGCGTAGAGGCTACCCGGTGAGATCTCACTGTCGGTCCCGACGGTATCGCCATTCGCTGCGGCGTGTTTCGCTACGGCGCGATCGACCATCCAGCGCATGACGCCGCCGATGAAGATTGCAAGCGTGGTTGCGATGGAGAGGTATGCACCGACCGCAAACGTGAGCGAACGAATGCCAAGTAGCTCGACCACAATCACCAGGGCTACGCCGAGCAGGACGAGCGTCCAGGGCAGCTTGCGGGAGAGGATGCCGTTGATGACTGTAGCCATAAGGCGTCCCTGTGGCGCGGCGGCCCTCTCACTGCCAATGCCCTGGACCCACTGGATCTCAATCTGGCCGGTGGCGGGGTTGAAGAGGTATTTGCCGTCCTCGATGGTATTGGAGCCGATGGAGTTGAGCAGGATGTAGTGGCTCGCGCCGGTGAACGGCTGCTTGTTCTGCGTGTCTCCGGCCGTGGTCAGGTCGATGTGATCGCGAGTGAAGGCACCCTGGCTCTGCACGCCGTCGGGCAGGCTCGCGAGAGACAGCGCGATCGGCTTCGGCATACGATGGAACTGTTCGTACGCGCGATTCATCGCATTCAGTGTGGCTCCGATGGAGAAGATGCAGACCATTACGCCGAAGATCAGTGCGACCTGCTGCTTCCACGGGGTGGAGCCGACCAGGTAGCCGGTCTTGAGGTCCTGGCTGGTGTCGCCTGCGTTCGAGGCCGCGATACAGACCACGCCACCTACGGTGATGGCGAGTGCGCCAAAGGCCGGTGCGGTCCAACCCTTGACCAGGAAGATGGCGGCGGTGGCCATGAGCGTCGCGATGGTCATGCCGGAGACGGGCGACGCCGAGGACCCAACGATGCCGACGATCCGCGCCGACACGGTGACGAAGAGAAAGCCGAAGACCACGATCAACAACGAGGCAGCCAGGTTGGCCAGCGGGCCGACGTATGCGCCGGGGACGGGTTTGAACTGAAGGAAGAGGAACATCAACACGACCAGCACAATGCTGCCGCCGATGACCACGCTGGGAGGCAGGTCATGCTCGATGCGGGAGCGGGTTGCGGCTTCCACCTTGCCTGTGCCTTTTTTGAAGCCCTGGGTCAGCGCGCTGACGATGGTGGGGAGTGTGCGGATGAGTGTGATGAGTCCGGAGCAGGCGACCGCTCCCGCTCCCATGGGCCGCACATACGCGGACCAGAGCTCCGAGGGCGACATATCGTTGATGAGCCGGGTTGCGGGATAGAGAGGCTGGGCCAGGCCGGCGCCGAAGAAGTGAATGGCGGGCATGAGTACGAGCCAGGAGAAGACGCCTCCAGCGAACATGATGGCGGCAACACGCGCTCCGATGATGTAGCCGACGCCGAGATATTCCGGCGTGCAATCGGCGCGGACGCTGGCTCCCTTGAGTAAGTGCTGTGAGCCGATGTCGAAGTCCTTCTTTGGGCTGCCGGGCCAGAGTGCGAAGAGGCCGTCGTTCTGGAAGAGGGTATAGATGCCACCAATGCCGAGGCCGAGGAAGACACGCGAGGCGAAGCTGCCACCACGCTCGCCGGAGATGAGCACGTCGGCGCAGGCTGTGCCTTCCGGATAGACCAGCGTTCCGTGCTCCTCGACGATCAACTGACGGCGCAGCGGAATCATGAAGAGCACGCCCAGCCAACCGCCGAATAATGCAAGGGCAAAGATGCGGCTCGCTTCCAGGTCGAAGCCGAGGAAGACGAGTGCAGGCAATGTGAAGATGACGCCGGAAGCGATGGACTGACCGGCATTGCCGGTGGTCTGCACGATGTTGTTTTCGAGGATGCTGGCGCGGCCAAAGGCGCGGAGGATAGAGATCGAAAGTACGGAGATGGGGATGCTGGCGGCGACGGTCAGGCCGGCCTTCAGACCGACATACACTGTGACCGCACCGAAGACGATGCCGAAGAACGCGCCCAGCAGCAGTGCCCGAATGGTAAGTTCCGGCCGCGTCTCCGTGGTGGGAACAAAGGGTTTGAACGCGGGCTTGATGGTCGGTGCGGTGGCCATGGGGTCGATCTCCGTGTGAATCAGTGGTTACAGGCTTGCATGGGAGTGTATCAGCGGCTGCGCGGTTTGGCTGTGACGTGCATTTCTAGTGGCGAAATCGAGCGCCGACGATTTATACTTCGGTTATCGGCGCGGCCAAAGGGCCTGGAGCGCCGTGTGGGCGAGGTGCATCTTCAGCGAAAGCCTGAATGAGAGTACGCTCCTGGATTTACCCGGCGCTCCGCCAGGAAATAGCGCCGGATCGGACGACGGTCGCGCAGGATTGAGCCTGCTGCACAAGCTGGCTGATCGCGTGACGACAGTGGCTCGCTCCGTTCTGGACGATTTTGTGACGACGGCGTATCCGTCGGACTGCCGCGTGTGCAACACTCCTTTGCTGCGCTCCTCCATTCTTCCTATCTGCGAAACCTGCCGCGTCGCTGTTCCTGTGCAGACGGCTGTGCTGTGCGAGCGCTGCGGCGAGGCACTGGACATCGATATGGAGAGCGCTCGCCTGGCTGCGCCTCTGCTTTCAGAGGGGCTGCTGTGTGATCCATGCCGCGCTGAGCTGCCGATGTTCGAGCGGGCGGTTGCCTACGCGGTGTATCAGGACGAACTGCGCGAGATGATTCATCTGCTGAAGTACGAGCAGATGCGCGGAGTGGCGAAGCTGCTTGGCGGATTCCTGGCAGACGCGATTCGGACACTGCGGGAGCAGGCCGCGCGCGAACTGGTTGTGGTTGCGGTTCCGTTGTTTCCAGCGAAGCAGCATCAGCGGGGATATAACCAGGCGGAGTTGCTGGCCGATGCGGCGATCGCGGAGCTGCACGAGTCGGATCCTGCATGGAAGCTGCAACGCGCGACAGGAGTGCTGACGCGGCGGCGCGATACGAACAGCCAGTTCGAGCTGAATCCGGTGGGACGGCGGCGAAATGTGGAAGGCGCGTTCGCGGCCGACGCGACGAAGTTGCGGGCAGGCTGCGAAGTACTGCTGATCGACGACATTTATACGACGGGTGCGACGGCTCGCGAGTGTGCGCGCGTGCTGCGTCGGGCGGGCGCAGGCAAGGTTTGGGTCGCGACGCTGGCGAGAGCGCAGGCGCCGCGCGTTGCGATGTGGGACGAGTCGGCGCGGACGGCTGCGCAGGGATTCGGATAGCGGTTGCTGAAGACGGGATTTTGTTCAAGGGGTTCAACGGAACGGATTCGAGCACGGATCGGAACTGGAGGATTTGAGCAATGCAAGCGTCCCACATGTCGCAAAAGATGCGGAAACAGCGGGCTAACGGGAATCGGCACGCGGGACACGCCGGATCGCCGCGCCTGACCTCGGACCTCGATGTGCGGATCGGGGTATTTCGCCAGCCGGCGATGCAGACGCCGGTGCTGGTGCTGAACGCGTCGTATGAGCCGATCAACATCTGCGGAGCGCGGCGCGCGCTGGTGCTGGTGCTGAAGGGCGTTGCGCGCACCGAGGAAGAGCAGGGAGCCGTGCTGCACGCGGCGCGGATGAATGTCGCGATGCCGAGCGTGATCCGGCTGCTGGAATACCGCAGGATTCCGCATCAGACGCGCGCACTCTCGCGGAAGAATATTCTGCTGCGCGACCGGAACTCGTGCCAGTACTGCGGCGTGGTGCTGACCGCAGGCGAGCTGACGCTTGACCATGTGATTCCGCGCTCGCGGGGCGGACTTTCAACCTGGGAGAATCTCGTCGCCTGCTGCCACGACTGCAACCGGCGCAAGGGGAATCAGCTGCTGCACGAGCTGACTGAGATGAAGCTGCAGCGCGAGCCGCGTTCGTTCAGCCTGCACACGTCGCGGCACATCATGCGAATGATTGGTTCCGCCGATCCGAGCTGGCGGCGATATTTGTATTTCGAATCCGAGCCAGCCGCGTAAGTGTGCCGGGGCTAAAGCCCTCGATTGCTTGCTCTCCGTTACCGCGGGCTGAAGCCCGCTGCTACCCCATTCACTGCGTTCATTTCTTCGGGGGCGGCGGCGTGGTTGCGTCGGGGTCTTTCTTGTTGGTGATGTCTTCGCCGTTGAAGATGATGCGGCTGGTGGAGCGGAACTGCTTGTAGTCCGTGAATTTAACGATGGAGCGCATGTGAACGTCCTGGCCCAGGGCGCCGTCCTGCGCTTTGAAGTGGAGGACGCCTTCGGCTTTGGTGTAGGTGGGGAACCAGTATTTGCCGTCGACCTGCTCGTAGTAGGTGGTGAAGGGCGGTTGCAGGTCTTCGTGGCCGGGGCGCGTGTCCTGCGGGACGGTGCGGCCGTTGATGAGGACGATCTGTAGATCCTGCTGATCGACCCAGACGCGGCCCTGGAAGTAATGCTGACCTTTGGCGATGGTGCGTGGGCCGGCGTCGAAGACGTAGGTGTCGAGGTCGTCGACCTTCTGGCGGCCTACGTAGGTGACGTCGTATTTGGGCAGGTCGTCGGTGGTGAGGATGAACGGGAGGCGGTGCTCGATCTCGTCGAAGTCGGTGGGTGACATAGTGACGCGTTCGAGGGTATTTTGTGGGGCGAAGATGACGTGCTCTTCGCGCTTGCCGTCGCGGCTGAAGGTGATGTCGGTAATCTGCTGATATTCGCCGTCGACCTTCTTGCTGGCGTCGTCGATGGTGTCGACTTTGACGGATTGGCGGAAGGTGTAGTTTTCGCGGGCCTGGGAGAAGACAGCTTCGCGCTCGCCGAATTTCTTGATGATGTCGACAGCGGAGATGCCGGAAGGCGGGGCGGGATCGAGCTTGCCGAATCCGGCGGCGTCGTCGGCGCGGGCGGCGGACGCGGCGAAGGCGAGGGCGAACGAGGCGGCGAGCAGGGCGGGAAAATATTTCATCGGCTTCGGTACTCCAGTGACGGGCGACGATTTGGGAACCGCGAACTGTTAGACGGAAGAGGTGCCGATTGAGCCTACCCCCCTCCCCCTATCTATACGCTCAAAATCTTCGTTCTAAATGACTTACGCTGGTGCTGGCCCGTATAATCCTGAATTCCGGCGGCTTAGCCGTAAAATATTCCATCCATTCGAGTTAGCGGGGCTATAGGTTAGTGGATCGTGGACTTGTGGACGAGATGTTTTTAATTTGTCCCCTAAGTTCATTATAGTCCTCGGTGTCAAGCGGTTTTGGCTGCCTGGGGGCGTTAGCCGCGTTGGGATTTGAGGGCGGAAAGGCAAATGCGGGGGTCTCTCCACCACTGCGCGCTGCGCGCTCCGGTCGAGATGACGCCTTTTTGGGGGGCTCTCCACATTGCGCTGCGTGCTGCGGTCGAGATGACGCGTTTTATAGGGCTTGAGGTGTGAGTGGGGTCACGTCGGGTGGGCTTGGCTGGGTTTAGACTGACGCGATGAAGATCAAGATGGGTTGGGCTGCTGTGGTGGCGGTGTCGCTGGGGCTGGGTGCGGCGGCACAACCGCCTGCGCCGAAACGGGCGATGACGTTCGCGGATTTGATGGCGATGAAGCGCGTGAGCGATCCGCAGATTTCGCCGAGCGGGAAATGGGTGATGTTCGGGGTGACGGATGTGTCGCTGGAGAAGAACACGAAGGTGAACCATTTGTGGGTGGTGCCTTTGGAAGGCGGTGGTGGCACAAATGCGGGGATTCTTCCCTCCGGTCAGAATGACAGGCAAGAACGGCAGGTGACGTTTGGGGATGGGGAGTCGGGTGGGCGGTTTTCGCCGGATGGCAAGTGGGTGAGCTACTCGGCGAAGGACCAGATTTACCTGGCGGCCTGGGACGAGGTGGCCGGGAAGGTGGGTGCGGCGAAGCAGTTGACGAGTGTGAGCACCGGGGCCGATGGCGGGGTGTGGTCGCCGGATTCGAAGCGAGTGATGTTTGTGTCGAGTGTGTATCCGGAGTGCTCGGTGAAGGGCGTCGAATCCGGGGGCGGCACAAAGACAAATTCGGGGGTCTCTCCACTCCGCTCCGCTCCGGTCGAGATGACGCCTTCAAGGGTGGGGCCTGGAGTTGTGATCGGCGGGACGTTGAATGCGGCGGCATGGACCCATTCGGAGCCGGCTTCGTGGGCGGAGGAGGAGACCTGCGATAAGGCGAAGGATGCGGCAGCGGCTGCGACTCCGGTGAAGGGGCAGGTGTGGGAAGGGCTGCTGTATCGGCACTGGGACCACTACGTGGGCGCGCAACGGAGCCATGTGCTGGTGGTGTCGGCGGATGGGACGGGGGTGCGCGACCTGACGCCGGCGTGCGCGGTGGGGGATGCGGAGACGCCGACGTTCTTTGTGGGCGGGGTGCAGAACTACGCGTGGGCTCCGGACTCGAAGGAGATTGCGTATGTGACGAATCTGGACGCGGTGCCGGCGGCTTCGACGAACAATGACGTGTTCACGCTGCGGTTGGATGAGCCGGGGGCGAAGGCGGTGAAGGTGTCTACCTCACCCGGGTCAGACGATGGGCCAGCTTATTCGCCAGATGGGAAGTGGCTGGCGTGGAGGTCGCAGGCGCGGGGTGGGTTTGAGTCGGATAAGTTTCGGCTCGTGGTGATGGATCGGGAGACGAAGACAATCAAGGACTTGATCCCGAAGTTTGATGATTGGGTCGATGAGTTTGCGTGGGCGCCCAATTCCAGCTTCATTCTCTTCACTGGAAGCCATCAAGGTGAATCACCATTGCGACTCGTTGCTATCCAGGAGCACGTCGAAAGTTCTGGAGACTTTGAGACGCGAACGCGACCGGAAACGGGCGAGTTTAGCGATCTCCGATTGGCTGATGGAGTTGGAATCGTGGCTATGCGCATGACGATTGACCATCCTTCGGAGGTAGTTCGGATTCCGGAACAGAAGTACGACTCCGCCGGAAATTTCGTAGGCGGACAGCAGATGGCTAAACTTTCGCACGTCAATGATCAAATCTTCGCTCGGCTCGACGTCGCTCCGCTCGAGCCGTTCTGGTTTACAGGTGCGGAGGGGACGAAAGTTGAGGGCTTCCTGATGAAGCCGCCGAACTTCGATCCGGCGAAGAAGTATCCGGTGAAGTTCCTGATGCATGGTGGGCCGCAGACGGCCTGGGGGGATGCGTGGAGCTATCGGTGGAACTGGGAGCTGATGGCGGCGAGTGGCTATGTTGTCATCGGGATCAACCGGCGCGGGTCGACGGGCTACGGACAAAAATTTGTCGATGAAGTCAGCGGCGACTGGGGCGGACGGGCGTACGAGGACCTGATGAAGGGTCTGGATTATGCGGAGGCGCACTACTCGTTCCTCGACAAGAACCGCGAGTGTGCGCTCGGGGCGAGCTATGGCGGGTTCATGGCGAACTGGGTGCTGACGCATACGAACCGGTTCAAGTGCATCGTGACGCATGACGGGATGTATGACCCGGTGAGCGCGTGGGGCGATACCGAGGAGATGTGGTTCAACGAGTGGGAGTTCAGAAGGCCCGAGGATTTTCCGAAGGGGTGGGATGGGTTTAGTGCGGGGTACGATCCGTTGGGGCATAGAGCCAAGGCAAATGCGGGGGTCTCTCCACGGCCTGCGGCCTCCGGTCGAGATGACGCTTCTGTGGGGGGCGGCGGTGGTGCCAAGGCAAATGCGGGGGTCTCTCCACTCCGCTCCGCTCCGGTCGAGATGACGGCTTCTGGGGCGGCTGGGCATCCGGCGGAGCCTTGGCGGTATCAGAATTTGCCGGCGGATCAGGATCCGTTCCGGAAGTGGGCGCCGATGCGGTTTATCGAGAATGCGAAGACGCCTACACTGGTGATCCACTCGCAGCGGGACATGCGGCTGGATGTATCGCAGGGAATGGAGATGTTTGGAGCGCTGCAGCGGCTGGGCGTTCCGAGCAAGATGCTGTACTTCCCGGATGAGGGGCATTGGGTGCTGAAGCCGCAGAACTCGCAGCTGTGGAATGAGGTGGTGGGGGACTGGTGCGATCGGTGGACGAAGACCGGGAAGTATGCGGCGAAGTGATTCGGGGTCAGCGAAGGGCGAAACCGGGAGAGCATGACGCAGGGACGGCCCCGATCTCTGCGACGGCTGAAGTTAGGCTTGAGCGCGGCGGCGGTATAGGACGGTGAGGCCAAGGAGGCCGGTGGCCAAGAGAAGGATGCTCCCGGGTTCGGGGACGAGGGTGGTGAGATCGACGGCTTCGTACCAGTCCTGGCTGAGATGGTCGTCGAAGACGATATCGCCGAGGCCGTTGATGAAGAGAAGGCCCTCGCCGCCGGTGCTGAAGATGTCGGTATTGGCGGCGCCGGTGTACACGTTGGGCATAACCTGACCACCGGTGAGCTTCCCGGTCCAGGCGACGAGGCCATTATTGCAGGAGGCGTGGTTCAGGGATCCGCCGGCAGGGAGGCTGGGTGTGCAGGAAGATCCGTTATCTGCGGTAAAGATGGGAGCGGTCGCCGAGGTGCCGGTTCCGATGCCGTTGAGGAAGGAGTAGTAGCAGGTGGAGAGCCCGCAGGCTGAGGCAACGGGATTGTCGAGCACGACGAGGCCCGAGTCGTTCATGCCGTAAAAGAAGATTCCCTGGTCGGAGCCGAGGTTGAAGATCTGGTAGGTGTCCGCGAGGGAGGTTGCAGGGGCGGCGAAAAAGAGGGAGACGAGGGCAAGGACCGCACAACGCAGAACGGGGTGGGAGAATTTCATCGGTGCTCCTGGGAGTGAATCAAGTGGTGTCCCGATGAGGATTAAGTGTCCAATGCTCTGCTTCTCATCGTGGCCAAGGCTTTTTTGTCTTAAAGGCTTACGTAGTCTAGCAGTCAGTCGTGGATTTCCTGCAGCGAAAACATGATAAGGATGAATCCGGAAAGACACGGTCTGAGGCCGCCGCATGCGGCCGGCTTGCTGAGACTACGATGTAGGTTTCGGCCTCCGCGATGGCCGGATGGTTGGGAATGGTACGGATGGAGTGTCGGAAATGGCATTTAAGAAGACGAAGAAACGGGAGCCAGTCGGGGAGGCGGGGCTGTTTGACTACGCGGTGGGGATGCTCGCGCGGCGGATGCGGACGGAGCGCGAGTTGCGAAGGCTGATGCAGCGGCGGGCGGAGCCGGGTGAGGAAGGCGAGCGGGCGATGGACGCGGTGATCATCCGCTTGAAGGAGCTGAACTACCTGAGCGACGTTCGGTTTGCGACGGACTACACGCGGCTGCGCAAGGAGGGCGAGAAGTTCGGGCGGCGGCGCGTGCAGCAGGATCTGGCGGCGAAGGGGGTGGCTGCGGAGACGGTGGGTTCGGCGGTGTCGGCGGCGTACGAGGGCGTTGACGAGGTGGCGCTGGCTCGGGAGTATGTAGCGCGGAAGCGGATGAAGCAGCCGGCAGGCGAGAACGCGAAGAAGGAGTCGGCGCGGGTGATGGGGAGGTTGCTGCGCGCGGGGTTCTCGGCAGGCACGGTGTTCAAGGTGCTACGGGAATGGGGAGTGGAGGCGGAGGAGTTTGAGGTGGAGGAGTAGCGAAGGGGGATGAGGGGTCAGGCGGCGCGGAGGACGCGGACGGGGAGGAGGAAGATGGCGGTGATGAGTGCGAAGACTCCCGTGACCACGACTCCGGCGAGGCGGAAGGGGAGCGTGATCACCCAGACCAGCGGATAGAGGATGAGAGCAAGGAGCGCGAGCGGCCAGCAGAGGACGAGGAGAATGCAGAAGAGCAGAAATTTGATCATAGCGATACTGCGCGTATGGCGAAAAGCGCTTCGCGCAAAGACTCCTTTCGCAAGGATATACGCGGGCGGGATGGGAATGGTTCCGTGAGTGAGGGCGAGAGGATGGGCTGCGTGGAGCGGGTGGTGGCGGTGGACTGGTCGGGGGACCGGGGCGCTGCGGGGCAGCGGAAGAAGATTTGGGCAGGGGTGTGGACGGCCGTCATGAATGGGGGACCCGGAGTGATGGGTGGGCGGGTGACGCTGGAGAGCGGGCGGACTCGGGATGAGGTGGCGGAGTGGCTGATTGGGTTGGCCCGGGAGACTCCGGAGATGGTGGTGGGATTCGACTTTTGCTTTGGATTTCCGGCGTGGTTTGTGCGGGACGAGATGGGGTGCGCGGATGCTCCGGCGTTCTGGGACCTGGTGGCGCGGGAGCATGGGGAGCGATGGCTTGCAGCGGAGTGTGCGGATGGGCGCTTCTGGGGTAAGGCCCGGGCAGGGAGAGGCGGTAAGAGGCCGGAGGAGTTTTCGGGCGAGCGGCTGCATCGGATGCTGCGGGCGACGGATATCGATTGCAAGATAGCGGCGGTGATTCCGGAGGCGGAGCGCGCGGCGCGGGTGAAGGGGATCGCGCCGAAGAGCGTGTTTCAGATTGGCGGAGCGGGCAGCGTGGGGACGGCTTCGTTGCGGGGGATGCCGGTGTTGCGGCGACTGCGCGAGGCGGGATTCGCGGTGTGGCCGTTCGATCGCGCAGGAGGAAAGCGACCGCTAGTGGTGGAGATGTATACGCGGCTGAACACGGGGGCGGTGCGGAAGTCGAATGCGGCGGCGCGGGCGGAGTACCTGGCGAAGAAGCGCGCGGAGGATGCGATGTATCGGGCGCTGCCTCGGCGAGTGATGGAGAAGGCACGCGGGAGCGAGGATGCGTTCGATGCGCTGGTGAGTTGCATGGTGATGACGGCGCGGCGCGCGGAGTTTGCGCGGTTGGGCGTGCCGAAGGATCCGGGGTATAGGGTGGAAGGCTGGACGTGGGCTCCGGGAATTGGGGCCGCGAAAGAGGCGGAACGATGAGGGCGAATCTGATTACGCTGGCGGCGTTGCTGGCGGCGGTGGTCTGGCTGGTGCTGCATGCGAACCTGGTGGAGTGGACGCCGGTGAAGGTGGCAGGCGCGGTGCTGGCGGGTGCGTCGATAGTGATGCTGGTGGTGGCGCGGCTGCAGTTGGGATCGGCGTTCAGCGTGAAGGCGAAGGCGAGCAGCCTGGTGACTACGGGACTGTACGCGAGAATTCGGAATCCGATTTATGTGTTCGGAGCACTCGCGCTGCTGGGCATGGCGGTGGTGCTGGGGAACTGGGTGCTGTTGGTTCTGGTGGTGCTGCTGGCGCCGATCCAGGTGGTGCGGGCTCGGAAGGAAGAGGCAGTGCTGAGTGCGGCGTTTGGGGAGGAGTACGAGAGATATAAGGCGGGGACGTGGTTTTAGTGCCCGCTCGTCGCGACAGGCTGCGATGAACTGGGGCAGTGGGCATCCGTGGCTCGGCGGGCAAAATGCGGGCGTTCTTCGCTGCGCTCAGAATGACTGCCAAGAAAGCGCTGGCTCGCGCTGGTAGACTTTAAGGTCTATGGAAAAGCGTTCGGGAAGCCAGATTCGGGAAGATTTTCTGCGGTTTTTTGAGGGCAAGGCGTCGGCTGCGACGGGGCAGGGACATCGGCGAGTGCACTCGTCGTCGCTGGTGCCGGCGAACGACCCGACGCTGTTGTTTACGAACGCGGGAATGAACCAGTTCAAGGATGTGTTTCTGGGCGCAGAGCGGCGGGAGTACTCGCGGGCGACGACCAGCCAGAAGTGCGTGCGCGCAGGTGGCAAGCATAATGATCTCGAAAATGTGGGGTTCACGCGGCGGCACCATACGTTCTTCGAGATGCTGGGGAACTTTTCTTTCGGCGACTACTTTAAGAAGGATGCGATTGCGTACGCGTGGGAGTTCCTGACCAGCGCGGAGTGGTGCGGGATCGATCCTGCGAAGTTGTACGTGACCGTGTTTGAGGGCGATGCGGCAGTGCCTCGGGACGATGAGGCTGAGAAGTATTGGATGGAAGTGGGTGTGCCGAAGGAACGCATCTTCGCGATGGGGGCGAAGGACAACTTCTGGCAGATGGGCGAGACGGGGCCGTGCGGGCCGTGCAGCGAGATCTATTACGACTTCGGGCAGCAGGCGGCGGAGGATCCGACGAAGGATGTGCCGTTCCCGGGCGATGAGCAGCGGTATGTAGAGGTTTGGAACCTGGTGTTCATGCAGTTCGACCGGACGGTTTCGGGCGGAGTGGCGACGCTGACTCCGCTGCCGAAGCCGAGCATTGATACGGGCATGGGGCTGGAGCGGATTGCTTGCGTGCTGCAGGATGTGGTGTCGAATTTTGACACGGATTTGTTTGTGCCGCTGATTGAGAAAGCCGCGGAGTTGGTTGGGGCAACCAGCGAGAAAGAAAATGCGGGGGTCTCTCCGCTACGGCCTGCGGCCTCCGGTCGAGATGACGCATCCGGGGGGAGCGCGGACGGATTCGATGAGAAGACCACGGCGAGTTTGCGGATTATTGCGGACCATGCGCGGTGCGCGACGTTTCTGATTTCGGATGGCGTGGTGCCTTCGAACGAAGGGCGCGGGTATGTGCTGCGAAAGATTATGCGGCGCGGGATTCGGCATGGGCGGCTGCTGGGGCAGGAGAAGCCGTTC
>DASYEU010000063.1:0-3816 GCA_036498865.1 Acidobacteriaceae bacterium
ATGGATCTCTACGATCTCTTCACCCGCGCACAAATCGCCATTTATCCCTTTGACCCTAACGGCGTCGTGGGGCTGGGGTTGAACAACCTCCGCGTCGAAGAAATCGCCGCCGGCACTGGCGGCGCCGCCATCTATAACACCAACGACTTCCAATCCGCCGTCGCCAAAATCCGTCGACGACACCTCGCACTATTACACCCTCTCCTACATCCCTCCCCGCCCCAACGACGACGGCCATTATCACGCCATCAAAATTACCGTCGACCGCCCCGGCGTCCACCTCGTCTACCGCACCGGCTACAACGACGAGCACCCCGCGCCCCCCGACAACATTCTGAAAGTCCGCATGACACAGGACTCCATGGGCCTCGGCGCGCTCCCCGCCACCCAACTCACCTTCGATCTACAGGCCACCCCCAGCCCCACCCCTTCATCACACGCCGCTTCCACCCGCACCTCAGCCGCCCGCCGTCCACTCCCGACCTCCGGCAAAGCGCGCGTCAACTACGACCTCCTCTTCAAACTCGCCCAAACGCAGATCACCTTCGCTGTCACCCCCGACGGCATGCGCACCGCCATGCTCGAGTTCGACGCAGCCGCCTATGACGCCGACGGCAAAGTTACCGTCCGCAGCCAAACGCTCAAGCTCCCCCTCACCCTCGAGGAGTACCAGGACTTCGTCCGCACCCCCTTCACGTTCTACCTCCCCATCGATCTGCCCACGGGCTCCGTCACCCTCCGCGCCGGAGTCTTCGACACCGTGGCGAACCGCTCCGGCACCCTCGAAATCCCGCTCACAATTCCCGGAAAATGATAGATTACCCTCCCACAAACATCTCCTTATCAATGGTTTACCATATGTTAACTAGACAATAACCCCTCGTTTGGAGCATCCTTAAAGGAGCCACAAAAAGGGCTCTTTTATGCTGCACAATAATGTTCCAAATCCAATCGCTACCGTCCAAAGCCAGCCCACCCCAAACCCCTCCGGCCTGACCCTCGTTCAAGCGCGTAAATCTGCTGTGGGCAGCCGGTCCGCCACCTCCCTGGTCGACTTGGCCATCATCACTTCCCGGCGCTGCTCGTCCTTCTTCGCCGAAGCGGCCGTGCTGGTCCTCGTCTTTGGCATCCTCGACTTCTTCATCCTCAAGGGACGCATCGAACTCGCCTGGATCGCCGGTGCCCTCGGCATCTCGCTGCTCCTGCTCGCCGCCAGTATTGCCATGGACTTCAGCGCCCACCGCTGGATCAAGGCACATCCCTAGCGTCCCACCCACCCAACCCGAAGAATGACCCGCATCAGGCCGCGTGCGCCAGCGCAGCACACACGCCGGCGTTAGAACTCCAGCCGTAGACCAAACTGGATCTGCCGCTCGCGTGTCAGGTTCGTTCCCGCCGCGGTATACGTGCCGAAGGGCTGTACATTCAGACCCTCGCTCGCCACAGTCTCCGCATTCTGGAAGATCAGCGGCGTCACGCCAGGTGGTGCTGTTCCGGTTCCGGCAGTTCCCGCCAGAAACGCGCGTTGTGTAACCCCGGAAAGGTTCACGTGGTTGGCCACGTTGAACACCTCCACCGCGCCGCGCAACCGCACCCGCTCGCTCACGCGAAAGTTGCGGCTCAAGCGCATGTCCAGGTTCATCGTGTCCGGCAGCCGCAGCGTATTCCGCCCCACGGTCGGCAGCACGACTGAGCCGCCCGAGCCATTGATGCTCTCGCGCCCGCCAGCCAGTCGTGTCCCCCCGAAGAGGTCGTAGCTATACCCGCGGCCGGCTGCCTCCGAGAAGATTGCCGCCACTGACCAGCCGTCTGCCACGCGCCAGATCGCCCTCTCCGCCGCAGCGGCCACCATCGAGCCCGAGCCCGGAAGCCGCGGCGACCACACCGCTGTCGCCACTACGCGATGTGGAACATTCAACGCCGACAGCCCCTTGTCATAGCGCACCGTAAACGGATCGAACTGTCCGTTCGTCCGTGGCACCGCCCCCGAGTTCTGCCCGAAGTCGAGCGCCTTCGACCACGTCCACGCAACCCGGAACTCCATTCCGCGCCCGACGCCGCCGCTCCCAGCCCGTCCTCCCAGGCCGCGCCGAGCCTCCAACGTCACGCCGTTGTAGCTCGCATTTGCATTGGAGGCCACATCCGTCACTGGACCGAAGCTCGGACTGACTCGAGCCGTATACGCCGGAACAGTGAACGTCTCGCCATCGCGCACTCCAATTGCGCCGGTTCCACCCTGCAGCTGAAACTGTTGGACGCCGGTCGACGCGGCGACATTGATATCCACCGAGTTCGGCAACTGGCGGTCGAGGTTCACCTCGTATCGCGCACTCCCCAGCACACCCCATCCAAGTTCGCCTTCGAGCGAGAGCGAACCCTGCTGCACCATCGGCAGCCGAAACCTACGGTCGAATACCGTTGCCGATGTGGTCGCCGCCACCGCGCTGGTCGGGGCGGCGAGAAACGAGCAAGCGTACCCGAAACCAACCGTCGTCCGCTGCGGGCACACCGTTTCTGTCTTTGGCAGAATCCGCACGCGCGTCACTGAACTCGGCAGCGCCGTATCCAGCAGCGCCGCCCGAATTGTCGCCCCCGGCAGTTTGCCAAAGTACACACCGTACCCAATGCGCAGCACTCCGCGCCCGGCGCCAAACGGCTGCCACGCCAGCCCCAGCCGCGGTCCGGCATTGTTGCGGTCCTCGGGAAAGACGCTGGTCGCACCCACGCCGCCAAAGACCGCATCCAGCACCGCATTGGGCTGTTGCGGCAGAGGCAGAAACTCGTACTCGTACCGCGCCCCGAGATGCAGCGTCAGCCGCTGCGAAACGCGCCAGTCATCCTGCACAAAGCCCGCCCACTCCTGCGTGCGGAAGCTGAGGCTCTGCTGCCCGAAGCTCTGCGAGTACGAGCGGAAACAGAAGTCATGCACCGTCGCGCCAATCGACGGACAGCCTCCGTTCGGATACGCATTCACGTTGAAGGTATAGTCCGTGATCCAGTCGACCAGGCCACCAGCCTTGCCTCCTGTAACGCCGCTGTCGTAGCTGAATGTGCCCTCGATGTTGGATAGCGAATTCGTGAGATCGCTGAGCACGCTGACGTCCGCTCCCAGTTGCACAAAGTGACGGCCATGCACCCATGCCAGCACGTCCGCTACCTCGATCCGCCGCTCGTCGGGATACGCATGCTGGCCCAGCGCAGCCGGTGTGCCGAAGACAAACCCTTGCGGCCCGATCGACACCTCAGGCGCCATTCCGCCGGGACCAATGGCCGGCTCCTGCGGCAACGGAGCCTGTACCGTCTCGTACCGCAACTCGCGCCCAAGCTGAGCACGCACCTCGTTGCTCACACCACGGCCGAGGAACTGCACCCAGCGCGCCACCCCTGCGTCCACCTGGCCGTTGCTCGATCCCATGCTGGCCACGCCGCGATCCACGACCGCACCCAATCTTGCACCACCGGGCGAACTCCATCGGGCCCGGTTATATTCCAGCACCATACGGCTGCCGCCCGGGCGTTGCCAATCCAAGCGCCCAAAATGCACACTCTCGTCCGCGCGACGCGGCACCTCTCCCGTCAGGCTATCGAGATAGTTCAATGCCGCATTCACCTTCGACGCGGTCACTCCCCGATTCGCCAGCAGCGCCGACTGTATCGCCGTGAGTGAATAGAAGTCCGCATACCCTGGCGCGGAGATCGCGGGAAAGTCACGTCGCTGCGCATCGAACGCATAAAAGTAGAAGAGGCCGCGCCGGGCATCGGCTGTCGTGCGCGCGCGATCCCCCGAAAGCCACGGCATCGGCCCGCCAACCCTGC
>DASYEU010000064.1:0-9068 GCA_036498865.1 Acidobacteriaceae bacterium
TCTTCGAACTCCGCCTTGGCAAACGGATGCGGCGCACTTGGCCCTTCACCCATCCCTTCGCCGGCCTGTTCCATGGTCTGGCCCTTCATGGCGCCCATCACTTCCGTATCCATCATCACTTCAGCAAACCGCCGCGTCGCCTTGTCCAGCCGCTCGATGCCCGTGCGAATCGCCTGGTAGCTGTCGCCGCCCACGATCGATTGCAGTTGGTGGATCTCCATCTCAATCGTCGACATCTCGTAGCTGGTCAGTTCCAGCCACGCCGGATGGTGCTTGCCCTTCTCAACGGCCGATAGAATCGTATCCGCTTCGTTGCGCGCCTCGATCAACTGTCGCGCTTCGATGTCCTCTTCCGCATGATCGAACGACGCGAGGATCATCGTCTCGACCTGCTCGTCGGTGAGCCCGTAGGTCGGCTTCACCTCGATCTCGGCCTCTTTGCCGCTGCGCTGTTCCCGCGCGCTGACGTGCAGAATTCCGTTCGCGTCGATGAGGAACTTCACCTCGATGCGCGGCAGCCCGGCGACCATCGGCGGAATGCCTTTCAGATCGAACCGCGCCAACGAACGGCAATCCTTCGCCAACTCACGCTCGCCCTGCACCACGTGAATCGCCACGTTGGTCTGTCCGTCGACGCCGGTCGTGAAATGCTCAGTGGCGCTCGCCGGAATCGTTGAGTTGCGCTGAATGATCTTGGCCACCACGCCGCCCAGGGCCTCGATGCCGAGCGACAACGGCGTGACGTCGAGCAGCAGAAGGTCTTCGGTCGCCGCCGACCCGCCCGCGAGAATCTGCGCCTGCACTGCCGCCCCCAGCGCGACGACCTCGTCGGGGTTCAACTCTGTGTGCGGTTTCTTCCCACGCTTGCCGAGCCCGAACAGGTCATCCACCAGCCTGCGCACCGCGGGGATCCGAGTCGAGCCGCCGACGAGTACGACCTCGTCGATTGCCGCGGGATCGACGCCTGCGTCCTTGAGCGCCTGGCGAACTGGCGCCGCCGTCCGGGCAATGATTGGCGCAATGAGTTCATCGAACTGTGACCGCGAAATTTCGCGCGCGTACGACTTGGCGGGCTCTCCCGCCGCAGCGCTCGGCAGTGCCACCTGCAACTTCGCCGAGTGGCCTTCGGACAGCGCAATCTTCGCTTCGATCACAGCCTTGCGCACTGCCTGCACCAGCTCGCCGCTGACCCTCGCGTCCTTGCCGATGCCAAGCTCCGCATCGCCGGCGATGTCGTCCAGGGCAATCGCGATCAGCAGATTGTCGATGTCGTCGCCGCCAAGGTGCGTGTCGCCACCGGTCGCAATCACCTCGAAGATGCCTTCGTGCAGCTTCAAAATGGAGATGTCGAACGTGCCCCCACCGAAGTCGTAGACTGCGATCAAGCCGTCGCGCTGCTTATCGAGCCCGTAGGCCAGCGCTGCCGCGGTGGGTTCGTTCACCAGCCGCAGCACCTCCAGTCCGGCGATGCGGCCGGCATCCTTTGTGGCCTGGCGCTGCGCATCGTTGAAGTAGGCAGGCACAGTGATGACAGCCTTCGTCACGGATGCACCGAAGAACCGCTCCGCGTTCCGCTTCAACTGCAGCAGCACGTACGCGGAAATCTCCGGCGGTGTGAGTTGCAGACCTGCAACCTGCAGCTTGAGAACATCGCCCGTCTGCAGGCCATCGACCAATTTGAAGGGGAAGAGCCTCAACTCCTCCTGCACATCGTCGACGCCGCGGCCCATCAGCCGCTTTGCCGAATACACCGCGCTCGAGGCATCCGTCAGCAGGGTGGCCCGCGCTGCATTGCCGACCACGAATCCACGCTCCTGGTCGAACGCCACCACAGACGGAACCAGCCGGTCGCCATCTTCCCCGGGAATAATCGTCGGCTGATCGCCCTGCATGAAGGCAACCAGCGAATTAGTGGTGCCCAGATCGATCCCGACTACGCGTGCTGCACTTTCGTCCGCCATGCCTTGCCCGGTTCCTCAGAGAGCCTTAGTTTGATCGCTTGCCGCGATCCTGAAGTGTTGGATGAACTTCATCCAACGAGGGTTCTACCCCAAACCCCTATTGTCCTATAAACGCCGCGCCGTATACGGGTTTCGACTAACTTAGCCGCCGGCACGGTGCAGGGGTAACATCCGCCCGAGACTGCACAGACCCTTTGCGCGTTTCGACCGGAGCCGATAGAATGATGGTTGGTATGCCGATGTAGCTCAGTTGGTAGAGCAACTGATTCGTAATCAGTAGGTCAGCGGTTCAACTCCGCTCATCGGCTCCATTCCTTCAATTACTTACAGGCAGTCGATGAAGACGACCTCGTTTCGTGTCAACACTGTGTCAACGATGCCACTTAGTGACACGGAGCCGCGAGAAGGCACGCTGTTGCGTGTCGCGTACGCCAACTAGTCCAGCGGAAATGCCCGCCGAAAGTCTTCCAACACTTCTTCAAACCTATCGAAGCCAGCGGCGGCCATCATGTCCGCGAACCGGATGCTCCTTTCGGTTCCGTACACGGCTGCCCAAAAATACTTGATCATTCCATTTGCCGTGCGGCGTTGCTCCATCCTCAGAATCGTCTTTCTTACTCCCGCCTTAATAGACTTGCTAGCCTTCGGAGAGGCAAGCGCCGGGTCAAAGACTCGCCTGTGAAGGAACTCCATAATGTCTACTGCTCTACCTTCGAGCGTGACTCCAGTGATCGTTTGCATACAGTCCTTTCGTATCGCTTTCAAATGATTTTGAGGTCTTCCAAGGCGGTGCGGACATTCAACGGCAACGTCCATGTTTTTTGGCGCAAATCCTCATCCCACACTTCGTCGAACAGGCGAGCCCCCTTGGGGATACCTGTTGTCTTCTTCAACCTGCGAGCGAACGCGCCGAGTAATCCCCGGAACTGTGGTTTTGTGTAGTTGAGTGCCTTCCTGAGGTCTTCACTCTTCACGCGGTTCTCTCCAGCTTTATACAAATGCTGGAGAATAATCTTGTATGGTTTACCGAGAGCCCTGCGTTCGAACACTAACTTTATTTGTTCTACGCTTAGGCCTTCGCTGGGCTCCGCTGCTTTTTCATCAGCTTCAGGGACATCGGCTGTTTTTACTGGGTTTTTGGTTGGCGCACCGATCAGCTGCGCTACTTCGGCTATCTCTGCTGGTGAACCTTCATAGACAAACAATTTCATACACCCGCTCCTATGACTTCGCTACAAAGACTAGTCTTCGCAGTCTTCAAAGTCAACACATAGCGGTATTAGTTTATTGAAGGTTGACAGAGACCTCATAGAACTGAAGGGCTGGCATCCTAGCCCGGTGGGCTGTTCCATTGCTCCCCCAAATCCCCGTCATGAAGAAAGCGCCAAGGCTGGCGCCGGGGTGAAAGACACGCAAGGGGCTACGCCCGATAGTCATGGCTTCAATGGGCCAACCGAGAAGACTTCAAAGGACACGCTCGCGGCCTTGTCGGAGATACCGTCGATAGGCGCATCCTTCCCATACTTCATCGCACCTATCTGTGCCATCACGTTTCTCGTCAGGATGGGGTTCGCCTCGATCTGAAAGAACTTGTAATCCTTCGTGGCCGAAACGTATACGTTCCCCTCCAAGCATTCTCCGCTAGGGGCACAATATCCGGAGTTTTGAGCGTGCGCGGACAACCCGTGCTCTCTCACCTCATCCTCACCCAAATCAAGCTTCTTCAGAGACTGAACGAGGCGCTCTTTTAGGGCAATGGCTTCAGGGAAAGAGGGAGTCTTAATCGAGCATCTGTACGTGTACATCATCCCTTCAATATGGCGGTTCTGCTCTTCGATGTCGCAGTTGGCATCATAGCCAAGGTCTCTCGGAAGGATGACTGCATCGTAGGTGGTGGCGTCCGGCGCGGTTTTCAACTCCATCCCACGATACCGTGCGAAATCTGAGGCTATCGGTGAGATCAGCAGCAAACGAGAAACCAGAAGCGTGAAGGGGAGCCGTTCAATGTGTGTTCTCGGCTGCAACTCTCCCCAGTCGTCGCAGAGGGCGGTCATCGCAGCCCATGCGCCCTTTCCATCACCGTTATCCACTGCCTTAAAGTCATTCAGCCATTCGCGATCGTCTAGCTTGGCGCACATTTGTGTCAGGTCAGCGGCGCTAATATGTTGGATCACCTTGCCGGCCTTGTCCGTATCGGTGACTCCTGTTGTGATGTCGATTACTTCTTTGTTCCCCTGACTATCGACGGTCGTCTTACTCGTCTGCGGCTGCTGCCCGAACATGGCGAGGCAACAGAACAGGCAGACGGAGCCTGTGACAAAACACTTCATCATTTGTGCCTTCCGTATGTGCGTGTTCCTGTGGTTGGGCTCTGATAGTGCCCATACTTATGACTGGAGTTCACCGAACCGGGATATGAACCGCCATGCGACGCGGTATGTTTGCCGCCGCCGTAGTATGGGCGGCTCGGAGACTTTGCAGACGCAGAGCGCCCCGCGCTATAGGTTCCGGCGTGCGAAGTGGCTTGACGCCTTGGGTTGCTCGCATACGGCTTTGCTCCAAATGCGAGCGTTGCCGACGCGAGAATAACCAATAGCGCAACACATCGGTTGGGTTCGCTCATGTCTGGCTCCATGCCCTCTGGCACCTCTGTAGGCTACGGGCAAACTGTCGCCCAGTGCATACAACGAACGTCGCACGCGGCCTGTATAGGCGAACCGGTTATTGATGCAGTTGCCTGCGAACGATGCTCTAATATAGGCATGCTCTTCCCACAATATGAACTTTTGGCAGTAGATGACGGCGCAATCTGTGCCGAGCACCGTTCCGATGCAATCGGAGGTTCCGCCGCTTGTGGCAAGCCCGCAACGGTGAGTTGCCAATACCTGCCTCATGGCAAGGCCCAAAATCTGTGCGCCTTCCACTTTGGGCAAATACTGAGCAACTCTCAACTTGAACATCAAATACTAATCGCTTTGCTCTCCAAAGCTCTTAAAGAGGAGCCGACCGGAAAGACGTAATTCTTCTGCCGCCACCGCAGGCTTTCTCGCCTTCTAAAAATGGGCATTCCCCTCCAAGGTGGAACTGACTTATGTTCCGCCACTCTCGTGCAATTGATTGCACCGTTTTATTCGCTCACGGTGACGCACGATCGCCATTTACTATATCGATCGTGACCTTTGAAGCGCTCCTCACGTTCGCCAGTGTTCTGATAGCTGCCTACGCCATCGCCCGCCCAGTTCAGCGGCGATCTGTCGCCCTCTTTGTACCAAGCTGGCTCCTTCCTGCCGCTCTACTGCTGGCCTTCGGTCTGCTGGTTGTTCGGGATGCTCCGTTCGGAGTGAAGCCACTGTTTCACATGTCGCTGGAGTTTGCAGAGTTCTCGCTGACGGCGTCTTCATTCGTCCTCTTGGTAGCCGCCGCAGGATGGTGCGTATGGGTATGGCACTCAGCGATTCTGACGCCATCGAAAATGAAGAAGGTTGAGGAGTTATTTCAAGCGGCTTTACTGGAGGGAGAGTTCGATGAGGTTGAGCGGGTCATTCGGAAGAACCATGACCGACTGACTGGCCTACCGCCGACGGCAAGCTCGATACTCTTCCAACCCAAAATGGTCACTTCGCTAACCGAGTCTGGGTCTCTGATTCACTTGGAACTCCTTAGTGACCTGAGCTTTTTGAAAACGCTGGAAAGCCCGTTTCGGGCTGTCGATGCGGTCGTTCGTGATCTCCTCGTAACTGACATCTCGCCCCTGCGCACCGTTGTCATTGCGCACTATGGTGGGCACGACGCGCCGAACCTATCGGATCATGACAGCAGTCTGCTAAACCGCACATTTCTGAATCCCGACTGGTACAAGGCATCGCGGGCCGACTACCCGCTGACCATATCTGCAATTGAGGCACTTGGATCAGGGCGGTTCGATGCCGCATACAACGCGAGGGATGATCGGTACGATGCGACCCAAGGCATCAGTACACGCGCGAGCTGCCCGATCTATCTAGCCCTAAAAACTCAGACGCTCGCAATCGAGGCAGTGCTGAATAAAGGCATAACTACAGGCGATTTTTATGTCACTGGGCTGATGGATGTTTTTAGGACGGTGCTTCGCAGGTCGCAGACAACCTCTTGGAACGAAGACCTGCACTGGGAATTTCCGACACCATATGCCTACCTTCTTCACAACGTCATTTACGACCTTCAACACCTATCGGAACTGGCCGTGCGAAAGGCAACAACGAACACAACTCCTCCGGTGGTTGCCAAGCCGGGGGAAGTTGCGCGCTGGATCGCGCGAACATGGACAGCTTGCACTTGGTTGATTGCCTCGCCCGGAGATGCTGTGTCAGATAATTTTCAAGAGAACATGATTCAAGTGCTGCTGAATTTCATCCTTCAGCTACATTCGCAGCCGTCCGAGATTTACCCAAGCTGGGAAGACGTACCTGCGAGTGAGTTGCTGGCGTGGCGCGATCTCTTTGTTGCGGAACTACGGGAGAAATTCGTCGCCGACAAGGTAAGACAGCAAGTGTTGAAGACAGCGATCAACGGTTTGGACTATGGCAAGGGCTGGGTTTTCAGTGGGCGTAGTTGGCTCGAATTGGAGCTACAACTTTTATAAGAGCGTATGTTGCTCCGCCTTCGCCGACTCACAAGCTAATTCCTCATCAAGCTCTGCTTCCATTTTCTTATGACACGGGATGCAGCAGACCACCACGTTCGACCGTTCAAAACGGAGGTGCCTGAAGATGCGCAGCTTCCGTTTGTGGTGAAGGTGTAGCTCTCGCTGTTGCCGTTCTCGCCGCGTGAGTTGCGCTCTCTCTTCAGCCGACAATGCCTCTATTCCACAAATCTCGCATCTATTACCACGCTCGGCCCTGACTGTCTTGCAAAAGGTGTACCAGCCACGGCCCCGCTCGCGCTTTGCGGTTTCGGATTCCAACTCCTGCCAATCGGTATTGCAGTGAGCGCCGTTGAAGTATTTCTCGGCCATGGCTGAGGATACTAAACCGTTCGGCACTTCACGCCTCTATCTGATCGACCCGGCAATCGTGTGCAATTTTGGTAAACCTTTGTATAGGTTTATGCTGGCACCGGAGGAAGCGCTCGTGACAGCACGTAGACCTGATGTCGCCGTGCCTTATGAAGCAAGCACGCGCCGCGGCCCCATCATGTGGGGCGGATTGCGCAATGATCGCGGCAGATACCCCGAAATGCTGGTGCAGTTTTCAAATGTGTTACCCAAAAGCAAAAAGGGAAAGATTTATCTTTACCCCACATCGGAACAGGCCCGTCGTCTGTTCGCGGTGCCGTCTCCCTTTTCCTTTGAAGGATCATTTTTCCGTGAGGCTACGGTTCAAGAGTTCTGGAAGGCTACGGGGATATGGATGAATTCCGGTACCGAGATTCGCTACAAGGAGGCGATGTTCCTGACATCTCCTTGGGGCACCATAGAGAACTTGACGGTGACGGCCAAGTCGTTAGACCCGCAACGTCGGTCTGCCGCGTCCGGTTGGTACGTAGTCGATGCGTGCTTTCTCTTTGAGATTCTTGCCAATCATGATGCAGACGAGGAGGCCCGTGCGAAGGAGTTTGGCTGCCCAGTACGTTCCTTTGTCCTCAAACTCTCCGACGGTTCCACCGCTGAAATTCGCAAGTTCCTAAAGTCCCATAACCCCGGGCCGCTCAAGGAGACTACGCGCAGAGGCTTTTCCATCAATGTCACGAATCAGCAGGACGCCGACAGCAGCAAGAAGGATGTAGAGGCCCTAACGATTCTGGCGTCTTTTGCATCAAGGGAAAGAACTGCACTGAGACACTGGCTCGCTTGCGACGGAAACGACTCCACACAGCGACACTGGACATTCAACATCCCAGAATTCGAGAGGAGGCCCCGTGGTCTGGAGCCTCTGGTGCCTAGAGACCACGCCGAATGCGCCAGCTTCCTCACGAAAGCGATCAATGTTTACAGGAGTGCCCTGCACTCTGAACTCCTAGACGCCGCGATTTACGCACTGCTGCCGGACAAACTCACGTTAGAGGTAAAGATCGTGAGGTTAGTATCTGGAATCCAAAGCGCTCTGACATTTGCGCTTCAGCAACCTCGGTCAGCGTCAAACCCGCCGAAGATTGGACAGCAATACGAAAGCTTCTTAGCTAAGTTTTCCCCGGATTTCAGTGATCTGTGGCCTCTGACCGGGAAGGGGGCGTCGCTAACCAGAATCCGGAATGCGGCCGTTCACGGGGAAGTATTTGGTCAAAGCGACTGGACGGCTCTTAGCTATGCCACCGAGAACCTGCATTGGATATTGGAGAGAATTATCCTAATCTCGCTTGGTTGGGACTTCCACAAATCCGCTGTGTCGCCAGCGGCACTGCGGCTCTATACCGCGTACCAATGGCAAGCACAGCAACAAAGCCTCAAAGTGTGAGAGCACGCTGGGGACTGTTAACGATTGGCCCACGCGAGCTAGAACAGAGAGTCTTGCTTCGCCTTTATCTCCTCTACGGCCTTCCGAAACGATGTCGGGTCAACCCACGGAAGATGCGGTTTCTTGCCTGCGAATAGATCAGCGATGGTGAGGATTTGAATCTTCGGAAACTTGCCGTGTGCCGTTTCGTAGTAGCCCGCCTTCACAGCTTCAATCGTCATCGGCTTCGTCGGCTCTGTCAGCGTAATAAACACACCGACCCGTGCCTTCTCGCGGTCGATGACGTGTCCCAAGTCCCGCACCATCGGAACTCCGATATTGTCGCCACCCTTCACTGAGACGATTGCTTTCTCTGTTATTTTGCCATCGGGCTTGAAGTAGATGAGGCCGTCGATGCCGCTGTCCGCGCCCTTCTTCTTGCCACCATACGGGACGGCATCCACAAGGGAGACCGCCCACCACTGGAACTGATACTTGTCCAGCAGCGCGAGAGCGCGGGCACCGTCGATGTCTTTTGGTGTGCCATGCACATCGAAGCTAGTTCCGGGGAACGCATCCTTTAGACGGCGCTCAATTAGCGAAATGGCAAGGTGTGTCACGTCGATACCGATCCAACGCCTATGCAGCTTTTCGGCGGCATGGATTGTGGTGCCGCATCCACAGAACGGGTCGAGCA
>DASYEU010000065.1:0-14889 GCA_036498865.1 Acidobacteriaceae bacterium
TTGCGCGACGAGAAGTTCGACGTGTGTGTGGATCTGCAGGGAGCGATCAAGTCCGCAGCAGTGGGGATTATGGCCGAGGCCGGAATGTTTGTCGGGCCAGAGAATCCCCGGGAGCGGGCGGCACGCTGGTTCTATGGGCGGAAGATCGATGTGACCGCGGCACACGTGGTGGAGCAGGCCTGCGAACTGCTGGGCGGGGCTGTGGGTGAGGTACTGCAGCCGGCACCGGTGACTCTGCCGATGAATGAGGAGGCGGAACACTGGGCCGATTTGACGGTGGGGCGCGAGCAATTCTGTTTGATCTCTCCGGGGGCCGGCTGGGGCGCGAAGGTGTGGCCTGCAGACCGGATGGGGCGCGTGGCCGCGGAGGTAGGACGTGCCGGCCTGAAGACCGTGGTGAACGCTTCGGTGAATGGATCTCCGGAAGCAGCGGAGGTGGTTGCGAGCGCGGAAGGCTATGCCCGGGCGGTGCCGTGCACGGTGGCGCAGTTGATCGCGCTGGTGCGTCGGGCGGCGGTAGTCGTGGCCGGCGATACCGGGCCACTGCATCTGGCGGCAGCGTTGGAGCGGCCGCTGGTGGGAATCTTCGGGCCCACCGATCCGGCTCGGAATGGGCCGTATGGGTCGCGGTCGCGGGTGTTTCGGGATGCCAGCAGCGAGACCAGCCACAAACGGCGCAGCCAGACCGAGGCAGGGATGCTGCAGATCGAGACGGAAGAGGTAGCGGCGGCAGTGCTGGAGATGTTGAGGTAGGCACCGGGAACCACGGACTTGGGACTGGTGACGCTGCCGCTGAAGCTGTTCAGGTGAGAAAATCGTCTAGCAGGTACGTGGAGAGGTTTGCGGGCGAGAGTGAGCGGACGGACGGGTTGGCAGAGGATCGCGCGGCGGATACGGGTGCCGATGGGTTTCGCGTTTGCGGCGGTGTTTCTGTGGCTGGCGCGGCCGACCTGGGCGACGATGGCGGGGAGTCTCGCGCTGGTGATTCCGGGGCTGTGGCTACGCGGGTACGCGTCGGGATACGTGAAGAAGAATGCGGAACTGGCGACGACGGGGCCGTACGCATACACGCGCAATCCGCTGTACCTGGGGTCGATGCTGATCGCTTTCGGGTTCGCCCTGGCCGCCTGGAATCTACTGATTCTGGTGGCATTGGCCGTGCTGTTTGCGGCGATCTACATCCCGACCATCCTCGGCGAGGAAGCCTATCTGCGTGAGCATTTTGCGGGCTTCGAGGAGTATGCCCAGGCGGTGCCGAGGCTGCTGCCAAGACTGACTGCGGCGCGGCCAGGCGAAGCTGCGGACGCCGACCGGGGCGGGTTTTCGCAGGAACTCTACCGGAAACACCGCGAGTACAATGCTCTGATGGGGGCTGGCGCGATCTATGCGGCGCTGGTCCTGAGGTTCGTGTGGGAAAAGCACACGTTCATCGCCGGCGTCAGCAAGCCGTCCTGGTGGCCTTGAGCCACCTGAAACCCAAGTTCCGGGGATTACCTTTTGTCCAAAACTCGCTGCTTGCTACGCCGCTCTCTCCCTCTTTTGTGGATCGCTCTGGTTGCCGTGGGAGCGGCGCGTCTGGGAACGGCCCAGATTCTGGGCATTGGCAGCAAGCCGGCGCCGGTAGTGATTCCGACGCTGCAGCCTCCAGTACCCGGCTATGCGTTTCCAGCAAAGGAGACGCTGACCTACACCGTTGACTGGCGCGTGTTCACGGGCGGCACGGCGGTGTTCCACCTGGAGCAGCAGGGCGACCAGCTGAAGGTCGCGGCCACAGCGGATACTGTGGGCACGGTGAACATGCTGTTTCCAGTGGTGGACCGGTTCCAGTCGACAATGGACACCCGGACGGGCTGCTCATCGGGCTTTTCCAAGCAGATTCAGGAGGGACGGCGGAAGATTTCGAGCGACCTGACGATCGATTCCGCCAACGGCAAGCAGACGCAGTTAGAGCGCAACCTGGTGAAGGGAACCCAGAAAACGCAGACGAACTCGATTCCAGCGTGCGTTACGGACTCGCTCTCGGGCATCTTTTATGCGGCTTCGCAGCGTCTGGTGGTGGGACAGGACGTGGGCTTTCCGCTCGCGGACGCCATGCGCACCGTGACGGTGACGATGAAGGTCGAGGCCAAGGAAGAGATCAAGACGCCGGCAGGGACGTTCCAGACAATCCGGGTCCAGCCGACGGCGGAAGAAGGTGTAGTGAAGAACCGCGGTGCGATTTGGATCTGGTATACGGACGATGCGCGGCACATGCCGGTGCAGATCCGGGCACGGCTGTTCTGGGGGACCATTACGTTCCACCTGCAAAGCGTGGAAGCGAAGTAATCTCTTCGTGAAGTGGTATCGTGCTTCGCGTGGCGCTCCCGATGATTGCGATTGGGGAAGACTGGAGAGTGGCGATGCTGTTTGAAGGCGATACGGAGCCGACTCCCCCTGAGGGGATGGTGACGGTAGGGCGCTTTGAGAGTCCGCTGGAGGCCCAGATGGCGAAGGGCCTGCTGGAGTCGGCGGGCGTAGAGTGCACACTGGTAGGCGAAAACGCGAACAACCTGATCCAGGCGGCGTTTCGGGTGCGGCTGCAGGTCAAGGAAGAAGATGAAGCGGTGGCGCAGGAATTGCTGGCTCGGCCGGTGTCCGACGAGGCGCTGGAGGACCAGAGCAAGGGTGAGGGCGAAGGGTTCCCGGACGGGGAATAAGCGGGCCGAGTTGAACCGGGAGTACCGTTGCATGTAAGTTGATCATGCCGCTGTTTGTGGTTGTGTGCGTGGATAAGAGACGTCGGCTGGGCCATTTGGCGGTGAGCTTGCTCAGGGTTGTGACCGTCGATACAGCCGGCTGGTTGGTGGCTCGAGTGGAATAGATTGAGCCTTTTCAGCAGGAAACGGGTTCAGTTTAGAGGTACCGCGCACCGGAAGCGAGTGCGACGACAGAGTTTGGGAGAAAAGCGATGAAGATTTTCGGGATACAGATTGCGGGTGCGATAGCGGCTGGTTTTCTGGGTTTGGCAACGATGGCACAGCCCGGTCAATTGCTGGCGCAGACCAACGCCAACGTTCACGGCCATGCGCAGAATCCGGCAGGCATGCCGTTGACGGCTGGCGAGGTTCGGCTGACCACGGAGAAGAATCCTAGCTCGCCGACGACGAAGTGGGACTTCACGTTCCCTCTGGATGGGAGCGGCAACTACAAGGGCGAAGTGAAGGCAGGCAGCTACATTGGAGCCGTCTTTCAGCAGGGTCACAGCATCGACTTCATGCCGGTGACGATTGCGGCGGGCGAAGACAAGACGCTCGACTTCGACATGACTCGCAAGGAATACGTCGACAAGATGAGTCCGGCGGATCGGGAAGCGCTGGAAGAGTACAAGAAGAAGAATGCGGAAGTGTCGGCGGCAAACGCCAAGATCGGCAATTTGAACAACCTTTTGAAAGAGGCACGCGCGGATTCTTCGTCGGGCAACTACGACGGCGCGATCAAGGCCATGACGGACGCGACGACTGCCAAGCCGGATGAGCCGATCCTGTGGGAGACTCTCGGAGACGCTCAGCTTGGGGCGGCGAACGCGGCTGCAAAGACTGCGAAGGACGCCAAGACGACCGATGCGAGTCTGAATGACAAGTATGCGGCGGCAGGAACCTCCTATCAGAAGGCGCTGAGTCTGAATGCAGCGCTGGCCAAGCCCAACGTGGACCTGACGGCAGCGGCAAACAACCAGCTGGGCCAGGTGTTCGGCAAGACGGGCAAGTCGAAGGAAGCGTCTGACGCGTACGAAGCGGCGGCGAAGGCCGATCCGACCAAGGCGTCGATGTACTACTTCAACGAAGCAGCGACACTGTTCAACGCGAGTGCAATGGACGAAGCAGCCGCTGCCGCAGACAAGGCGATTGCAGCCGACCCAACCAAGGTGGAGGCGTACTACATCAAGGGACAGGCGACGATCCAGAAGGCGACAGTTGACCCGAAGACGAACAAGATCGTTGCTCCTCCGGAATGCGTCGCTGCCTACCAGAAGTATCTGGAGCTCGCGCCGACCGGTCCGCACGCCGAGGAGATAAAGGGCATCCTGCAGGGAATCGGGGCATCGGTGCAAGAGAATTACAAGGCACCCCCTGCGGGCAAGAAGAAGTAACGATCGTTGAATACAAGAAGTGCCCTGGGCGATGACAGCCCAGGGCCTTTTTTGTTGGCTGAGCGAGGAGTCGGGATGAGCGGTGCGGCGGCGCAAATACGGGTCGTGGGGTTTGTCGAAGCGCTGGAGCTTGTGCTGCGGCACTCGGCTGCAGTGCACGCGCCGGGAATCGAGCCGGTGGTTTTGCTGACGTCGGTGGGGCGCGTGCTGGCGGAGAATATTGTCGCGGACCGCGACCAGCCGCCGTTCGATCGCGCGACACGCGATGGGTTTGCGGTGCGGGCGGACGAGTGGTCTGCCGGGACGAAACTGCGTGTGGTCGGGCAGGTGCGTGCAGGTGAGATTTGGCGCGGCGGGACGATGGAGGCCGACAGCGCGCTTGAGATTATGACTGGGGCGCCGGTGCCGGCAGGGGCGGACGCGGTTGCCATGGTGGAGCACGCGGAGGAGTCCCGTAGCGAAGTGCGGGCCGCGGCCGGACGCACCTTGCGCGAGGGCGAGAATGTGGTTCCGCAGGGCAGCGAGGCTAGGCGGGGCGATGCCGTGGTGGCGGCAGGGACGGTGATGGGCGCGGCGGAGATCGCCATGGCGGCGACGTGCGGCTACGCGGAGCTCGCAGTGCGTACGCGGCCGACGGTGGCGATTGTGGCCACGGGGGATGAACTGGTGGAGGTGGAGCAGACACCAGGAGAACAGCAGATTCGTAACTCGAATGGCTACGCGCTTGCGGCGATGGTGGTGTCGGCCGGCGGTGAAGCTCGGAAGCTGGCGATCGCGCGGGATACGCGGGAGGATGTGCGGGGCCGGATTGCGGAGGGGCGCAAGAGCGATCTGCTGCTGTTGTCGGGCGGGGTTTCAGCGGGGAAGTACGACCTGGTGGAGGAGGTGCTCGCGGAGTTCGGTGCGGAGTTCTTCTTTACCGGGGTGAGGATGCAGCCGGGGAAGCCAGTGGTATTTGGAAGAGTGGCGAAGGACAGCAGCCGGCCTTCAGAGGGTGCTGAGAATCCCATGCATTTGATAGGCCGGCACTTTAGTGCCGGCACCAATGCCAGCAAAACCAACGTGGGCTTTTGCCCCGGCGATGTGCTTTCGAGTCTCACCCCAACCTCGTCGGCTCGGGTCTCAGAGGCGGGGACGACCCCTGCGGCGGCCGATTCTGGCGGGTGGACGTACTTCTTTGGGCTGCCGGGGAATCCGGTTTCGACGCAGGTGACGTTTCATTGCTTTGTGGAGCCGCTGTTGCGGGCGATGTGCGGGGCGGGAGCGTTGGGGCCGCGGTTTGTGCAGGCGACGCTGGCCGAGGAGGTCAGAGGGAAAGCTGGACTGACGCGACTGCTGCCGGCTTTTCTGCGGCATGATCTGGTGCGGCCGGAGGCGCGGCTGGTGGGATGGCAGGGTTCGGGGGATCTGGCGGCGAATGCTCGTGCGAATTGCTACGCGGTGCTGCCGGATGGCAAGGATCTGCGGCCTGGGGATGTGATTACGGTGCTGCTGCGATAGGCTTCCAAACATGAGCGAAAAACTCTCGCACTATGACGATGCAGGACGAGCGCACATGGTGGATGTGAGCGCGAAAGCGGCGACGCGGCGCGAGGCGGTGGCGGAGGCGTTTGTGGAACTGAACGACGCGGTGCTCGCAGCGCTGCCCGAGAATCCGAAGGGGAATCCGCTGGAGGTGGCGCGGTTCGCTGGGATTCAGGCGGCGAAGAAAACGAGTGAGCTGATTCCGATGTGCCATCCATTGGCGCTGAGCTTTGTAGATGTGGAGGCGACGGTGGTTGCGGGCGGCGTGACGATTCGCGCGACGGCGGCTACGGTGGCGGGGACCGGTGTGGAGATGGAAGCGATGACCGCAGCCTCAGTGGCGGCGCTGACGGTGTATGACATGACCAAGGCGCTGGACAAGGGGATTCGCATACGCGAGGTCATGCTGGTGTCAAAGAGCGGCGGCAAGAGCGGTGGCTATCAACGTGCGCAAGAGTAGGGCCAAATGCAATTCAAAGGCCACGTGTTCTACGTGGAACAACTCCGATCAAGCCTCCACGAGCCCATAGCGGCGCTGCCACTGGTGCTTGAGGCGGTCCCAGACGGCGGCGATTTCGGCCGATGGGATGGTGGGATCGGGGGCGGCTGCGAAGCGTTCTGCTTCGGCCTTGGCGAGTTCGAGGAGGACGCGGTCGCGGAGAAGATTGGCGACGCGGAATTCGGGCAGGCCGGTCTGGCGGGTGCCGAAGAATTCGCCGGGGCCGCGCTGTTGCAGGTCGAGTTCGGCGAGTTCGAATCCATTTTGCGTTGCGACCATGGCGTTCAGGCGGGCATCGGCTTGCTCGGTAATTTTTTCGCCGGTCATCAGGATGCAGTAGCTCTTAGCGGCGCCGCGGCCGACGCGTCCGCGGAGTTGGTGCATCTGCGCGAGGCCGAAGCGCTCGGCGTGGTCGATGACCATGACGCTGGCGTTGGCGACGTCGACGCCGACTTCGATGACGGTGGTGGCGACGAGGACGTCGATTTCGCCGCGCTTGAAGCGGGCCATGGTGACTTCCTTGTCGTCGGCGGAGAGGCGGCCGTGGAGCAGGCCGAGGCGCAGGCCGGCGAGGGGGCCGGTACGAAGCTCGTCGTACATCTCGGTGGCGGAGCGGAGTTTGGGTTTTTCGAACAGCTTCGCGGGTTTTGTGGCTTTGGAGGAGCGCGGGCCTACAGCCCGCAGGTTCTTCCCGGCGGTCGACCTGGGGCTGCGCCCCAGGCTAGCGTAGAGCGCGCCTTCAGCGCGTTTTGAGGTGGCCCTGGTGTTTTTCGTGGGAGGGATGGCCGCTGCTTGTTCTGGGGCCGCGTTCGGACCTTCGGGGTCGTGGGCGAAGTCTAGTTCGGGCTGGTCGTCTTTGCTGCCTTCGATGACGGGGTAGACGAGGTAGGCCTGTCGGCCTTTTGTAACCTGTT
Source organism: Acidobacteriaceae bacterium (assembly GCA_036498865.1). Lineage (GTDB taxonomy): Bacteria > Acidobacteriota > Terriglobia > Terriglobales > Acidobacteriaceae > Edaphobacter. Next base: position 7,067 of record DASYEU010000065.1, read on the forward strand.
TTAGCACAAATGCCCAGACGTCAGAGGCGCGTTCCTCGGTGGTGCGGCGAGTGACGATGGGTGTACGGCCGGGAGGCATCTGGTCGATGACGCTGACGTCTAAATCTCCATATAGCGTGAGTGCCAAAGTTCGGGGGATGGGGGTTGCGGTCATGGCGAGGACGTCGGGGTCGGTAATTTTTCCGTCGGTGCCGGGCTTGCGCATGAGGTTGAAGCGCTGCTGCACGCCGAAGCGGTGCTGCTCGTCGACGATGACGAGGCCGAGGTTGGCGAAGTCGGCCTTCTCCTCCTGCAGCGCGTGGGTGCCGATGACGAACTGCGATTCGCCGCGCATGATGCGGCCCTGGGTCTGGCGCTTGGTGGCGGGATCGAGGGAGCCGGTGAGGAGCGCGATCTTGTACGGACGGCCGGTTGAGGGAGAGATGGCCTCGGCGAGCAACTTGCGCGCGGAAAGGTAGTGCTGCGTGGCGAGAATTTCTGTGGGCGCCATGAGAGCGACCTGCGCGCCGTTTTCGATGGCGACGAGCGCGGCCTGCATGGCGACGATGGTTTTGCCGGAGCCGACGTCGCCCTGCAGGAGGCGGCGCATGGGCTGCGTGCGGCGCATGTCGGCGACGATTTCGCCAAGCACGCGTTTCTGCGCGGAGGTTGGGTGGAAGGGAAGGACCTGCTTGATGGCCTCGCGCACGTTGGGGCCGGTGGCGAAGGCGGTGCCGATGCGCTCGCGCACGCGGCGGCGTTTGAGTTCGAGTCCGAGTTCGAGGTAGAAGAGCTCCTCGAAGATGAGACGCTTGTGCGCAGGAGTGGTGGAAGACATCAGCTCCACCATGGGCGTGCCGGCGTCGGGGAAGTGGACGGCGCGGAGAGCGGCGAGGCGGGTGGGGAAGCGGAGACGGTCGAGGAGAGAAGGGGGAAGGGTTTCCGTGGCGGGGGCCTGATCCGTCGATCCCACCCACGACGATGAAGCTGTCATGGATGGCGTACCCGCGAGTTCTTCGAAGATGGACCAGACGATTTGGCGCATCCACTTGGAGGTGAGCTTTGCGCCCCAGGGTGTGGTGCCGCCGAGCGACTCATAGACAGGAACGATGCGGCCGATTTCGAGGGAGTCTTCGGGGTCTGCACCGTCGGGCAGGATCTCGAACTGCGGCTGGATCATTTTGAAGCGGCCGGAGGTGGGGATGCCTGCAGCCGCGGAAGCCATGGCGGAGCGGGAAGGTTCGAGCTTGCCGTAGACCGCGACCATCTGGCCGGCTTTGAAGCGGTCTTTGAGATACGTGCCGTGGAACCACATGCACTTCACGGTGCTGAGGCCCTGGCCGAGGGTCATCTCGAAGATGGGACCGGAGCGCGTGCGCAGGAGGGCGCTGCCGCGGACTTCGCCAATGATGGAGGCCATGGCGCCGGGCGTGAGGGACGCGATGGGCTGGGGGTTCAGGCGGTCTTCGTAACGGAACGGCAGGTGGTAGAGCAGGTCTTCGACGGTTTCGACGCCGCGGGTGGCGAGGGCGGTGGCGACGCGTTCGCCAATTCGTTTTACAAATTTGACCGGGGTGGTGAGTTCAAGCACAGAGATGATCTTAACAATACGGGAAGTGCGAATGGCGGTACGAGGTTTGACCCCACTCATGTCCCTGCGCGCCATGAATGGGGCACCCAAATGACGTGCTATTTCCTTGAAAGCCAGTGGAGGTATTGGGGAAGGGAATGAAGCTGGTCGACGTGGTCGGGGGCGGAGTTGCCGGCAAAGCCGACGACGAGCAAGCTGCCTGCCTTCGTCTCGCTGAGCATCTGCGTGCCCATCGGTCCCCAGCGAACGACGGGATGAGGCGTGAGTCCCCACGCGCGCAGGAGATAGTCTGCGGTCTCGGAGGTGCTGGCGTAGGTTCCGGGAAAGATTTCCGAATGGGTGAGGATGAGGTGCTTGCGACCGGCGATGGCGTCTTTGCCGAAGCGCAGCCATGACTGGAGGTTCGCGGGCTCGAGTTGCGGATCGGCCGCGGTGGGCGCGGGAGGGAGGTAGCCGGCGTGGACTCCGTCGATGCAGAGCACGCGGTTGACGCGGTCGTAGGATGCGGGGTCGCTGAGAATCTGGCGCAGTGCGCCGCAGCCCGCACTCCACCCGGCGAGTTCGATTTCGTCGAAGGGAGCGCCGGCGACGGCCTGGGCTTCTGCGAGCAGCTTGGGGAAGGTGGCGGGATCGGCGAACAACTTTTCGTAGGTGCTGGATCCGGCGCCGGCCTGCACGGTGAGGACGGCCATGTTGCGCTGTTGCGAGACCGCAAGCTCAGGCAGCCAAGTGCCTCCGTGGAAGAACAGAAGCAGATCGAGGGGGTGCTTGCGTTTTGATTTTTCGGGGATGAACAGGGTGCCGAGGGTGAGCTTCTGGCGCAGGCCGGGCTGATCGGTCTCAGTGAGCCGCGGGTGGGTTCGGGTGTGCTCCACCATGGGGGATGGATTCTGCGGCTGTTGGGCGCTCAGGTGGGCGGCGCATAGAAGGATGAGGGCGTAGAGGGTGAATCGTACGAGGGTGGTGGATTTGGGCACAGGGATGATGTTAACGCCAGGTGGGATTTTTGACGCGGGCCTTCAGCCCGCTGGTGGTTGGGGCGCTGTACCTGGGGCGTTGCCCCAGGCTAGAGTAGCCCGCGCCTTCAGCGCGGATGTGGCGGCGGGCGCGGGGAGACGACGCGAGGAAGGAGGATGAGTTGGCCCGGTGGCCGCACAAAAGCAACTACTGAGATTCTGCGCGTCGCGCAGAATGACGGCTGGGGGATGACGATGGGGGTGGGGAATGATGGCGTGGGGGGGGAGGACGTGCGAGTCAACAGTGACCTCAGGGGCTAAAGCCCCCGGGTTATGGGGCGTGTGCGGCATCCTTCGGCTTCGCTCAGGACAGGCTCTGAAGCCGTGCCCTTAGCAAGGTGGGCTCTTCGGGAGTGTCTGCGAAACGCCTCTCTACTATGAAGGGCAAATACGGAGATTCTGACTCTTCGACTTCGCTGAGGGCAGGCCTCTTCGAGTCAGAATGACGATGCGGGGGGATGACGCCGCACGGCCTTTAAGCAAGGCGGGATTTTTGGGAGTCTCGGTGTGGGCGCTGGGTGCGGGAAGTTCGATATACTCCGCCTGAGCGGGTTGGGCTCGTGGAGGCCTTTGGATGACGATCGGCACTTCGCGAGTGGGCGTGACTGTGGACTCTCCGCTTGCACTGGATGCGCGTCATCGGGCTGCGCGGCGGTTGCTGCCATTTCTGTTTCTGCTCTACATCGCCAACTTTCTGGATCGGACCAGCATTGCATATGCGGCGATCGGGATGTCGCGCGATCTGGGCTTTAGCGATCGAGTGTTCGGCCTCGGGGTCGGCGTGTTCTTCATCGGATACCTGGCGCTGCAGATCCCCGGCGCGTTGCTGGTGGAGCGCTGGAGCGCACGGCGGACTATCTCTGCGTCGATGGTCGCGTGGGGGTTCTTCACGGCGCTGACGGCGATGGTGCGCACTCCGATGGAGCTTTACGGCGCGCGGTTTCTGCTGGGCGTTGCGGAGGCGAGTTTCTTTCCGGGGGTGGTCGTCTATTTGAGCCATTGGTTCGTGCGCAAGGATCGGGCGAAGGCGGTGAGCCGGTACATGGCGGCGGTTCCGTTGTCGCAGCTGATGGGGTCGCCGATTGCCGGATGGGTGGTGGGGCACCGGTGGCTGGGGGTTGAGGGCTGGCGCTGGCTCTTCGTTGTAGAGGGGCTGCCTGCGGTTGTGCTGGGCGTTGTCACGTGGTTCTATCTGACGGATTGGCCCAGGGATGCGGCGTGGCTCTCGGGCGAGCAGCAGGAATGGATCGCTGGAGAACTGGAGGCGGAGAAGCCTGCAGGATCCGCGGTCACGATTCTGGAGACGCTGCGATCGGGCAAGGTGTTGATGTTGGCGGGGGTGGCGTTCCTGGCGTACCTGCCTTCGTATGCCACGATCTTCTGGATGCCGACGTTGCTGAAGCGGCTGAGCGGCTTGTCGGACACGCGCGTTGGACTGCTGATGGCGATTCCGTTCAGCGTCGCGCTGATTGGCATGCTGGTGAATGGATGGCATTCGGACCGATATTTGGAGCGGAACTGGCATGCCGCGGTTCCTGTGTTGCTGCTGGGGCTGGGGGTGCTGGGGCTGGTTGTTTTGCCGCCGTCGGTGCCGACGATTCTGGTGCTGTTCTGCCTGCTTGCGCTGGAACTGGCGTTCCTGCCGGTGTTCTGGGCGATTCCGACGGAGGTGCTGAGCGCCGCGGCTGCCGCGGCTGCGGTGGGCGTGATCAGCACGATTGCGAATACGGCGGGCTTCTTCGGGCCGGTACTGTTTGGGTATATGAATACGCGGACGGGGTCGCTGCATGCGGGGTATGCGATGTTGATTGCGTCGGCGGCAGCTTCGGGTGGGCTGATGCTGATGGTTCCGGGAATGCGGCGTGCGGCGGCTGGTGAGGTTGCTGAATCGGCGGTGTCTGCGGAGGGTTGAGGCGCTGCGTCAGATATCGGCTGGTTGGGGCTAGCTGCTATCTTGGTTGCCGTGTGTTGTTGAACGGGAGTGGGGCTCGGTAAAGCGATTTGCCAGCGCACGACCAGGAGCAGAGGAGAGCGCATGGCCATTCGTTTGCATTTCTGGGGGGCGGACCAGACCGTCACCGGATCGAGTCACCACATTGAGTGTGCGGGGCAGAATGTTCTGCTGGACTGCGGGCTGTTTCAAGGCCGGCGGCTGGACGCGGCGGAGATTAATTCGCACCTGGCGCTGTCGCCGGAGCAACTGGCGGGCGGCGTGCTGAATGCAGTGGTGCTGTCGCATGCGCACATCGACCATAGCGGTGATCTGCCGCTGCTGGCGAAGCAGGGATACCGGGGGCCGATCTACACGACGCCTTCGACCATTGATCTGTGTGCGGCGATGCTGAAGGACAGCGCGCATATTCAGGAAGGCGATGCGGATTTTATGAATCGCAAGCGCAATCGGCGCAAGTCGATTGGGGTGGCGCCGGGGCCGGAGCCGGTGCAGCCGCTGTACAGCCAGGAGGATGCCGAGCAGGTGAACCAGCTCTTCCGTCCGGTGAAGCTGCATGAGCCGCAGGTGCTGGCGGGATCGACGAAGGACGCGGGGTTCACGATGACCTCGTGGAATGCGGGGCACATGCTGGGGTCGACCTGCGTACGGATGGATGCGGTAGAGAATGGGCAGACGGTCCGGCTGCTGTTTTCCGGCGATGTGGGGCGCAAGAATCTGCCGATCATCAAGGACCCCGATCCGGCGCCTCCGGCAGACTACCTGATCATGGAGAGCACGTACGGCGATCGGCTGCACCCTCCGGCGGGGGATGTGAAGGCGAAGGCGGCGGCGCTGGTGAAAGCGACGCTGGCTCGCGGAGGGCATGTCATCGTGCCGGCGTTTGCCGTGGAGCGGACGCAGCAGCTGGTGCTGTTGCTGCACGAGATGGTCCAGGCGAAGGAGATCGCGGATTTCCCCATCTTTGTGGACAGTCCCCTGGCGTCGGCAGTGACCGATGTGTTCAAGAAGCATACGGAGGACTGGGATGAAGGGGCGTGTGCTTTCTATCACAAGGGAGTGGACGCCTTTGGCTGGAACCGGCTTCGGTATACCAAGACGGTGGAGGAGAGCAAAGGCCTGAACGATCTGCACGTGCCGTACATGGTGATTTCGGCATCGGGGATGTGCGAGGCTGGGCGGATTCTGCATCACCTGAAGAATGGGATCGAAGACCCGCGCAACCTGATCCTGATCACCGGCTACCAGGCGGCGAATACGCTGGGCAGTAAGCTGGTGGCGAAATTGCCGGAGGTGAACATCTTTGGCGAGCCGCTGCGGGTGCGTGCGCAGATTGAGTCGATTGACTCACTGAGCGGGCATGCAGACCAGCAGGAGCTGCTGGACTGGATGGCTCCGGTTGCTCCTACGCTGAAGAAGGTCTTCCTGGTGCATGGCGAACTGGCGGCGCAGGAGGCGCTGAAGGCGAAGATCGTTGAGCGGTACAAGCTGGACGTGGTGATTCCGAAGCGGGGGGATCGGTTTGAGGTGGCGTAGCAGCAAACGCGAAATGCGGAGATTCTGAGCTGCGCTCAGAATGACGGATTCCTAGTGCTGCTCTCAGAGTTACGGACAGGGGAGCAAACCGAGTATCCTTTTCTTTGAATCAATTGAGGGGGAAATGATGAAGATCGCTGGAAGCGTGCTCGATCTGATCGGCAATACGCCGCTGGTGCAACTGAACCGGGTGACGGAGGGCTGCGGCGCGCGGGTGGTGTGCAAGCTGGAGAGCGCGAACCCGATGGCCAGCGTGAAGGACCGCATTGGGTACGCGATGATTGATGCGGCCGAGCGCGAGGGAAAGATTACGCCGGGCAAGACGGTGCTGATCGAGCCGACCAGCGGCAACACCGGGATTGGGCTGGCGTTTGTGGCGGCGGTGAAGGGCTACGAGATTGTCCTGACCATGCCGGAGACGATGAGCGTGGAACGGCGCGTTCTGCTGCTGGCGCTTGGCGCGAAGATTGTGCTGACGCCTGGACCGAATGGGATGAAGGGCGCGATTGCCAAAGCAGAAGAGATTCTGGCGAAGACGCCGAACGGCTACATACCGCAGCAGTTCAACAACCCGGCGAACCCGGCGATTCACCTGGCCACGACTGGTCCGGAGATCTGGAACGATACGGATGGGGCGGCGGACATTCTGGTGTCGGGCGTGGGGACGGGCGGAACACTGACCGGAGTGAGCGAGTACATCAAGGCGCGCAAGCCGGGGTTCTGGACGGTGGCGGTGGAGCCGACGGATTCTCCGGTGCTCTCGGGCGGCGCGCCGGGGCCGCACAAGATCCAGGGTCTCGGCGCGGGCTTTGTGCCGCAGGTGCTGCGGACGGACCTGATTGACGAGATCGTCCAGGTGACGAACGACGAGGCGTTCGCGATGGCGCGGCGACTGCCGAGAGAAGAGGGGCTGCTGGTCGGCATCTCGTCCGGCGCGGCGGTGGAGGCAGCTGTGAGGGTGGCGCGCGAACCGCGGCACGCGGGCAAGTTGATCGTGGTTGTTCTTCCCGATCTTGGCGAGCGATATATTTCCACGCTGCTCTTTGACGAGTTGCGACAACAGGCTCTGAGCACACCAACGACGTCCATTTAGCGATGAACCTGTTCGACTCGATTCGCGAAGATGTCCGGTGCGTGTTCGAACGCGATCCGGCGGCGTCGTCGCGCGCGATGGTGCTGTTCTGCTATCCGGGTCTCCAGGCGCTGTGGGCTCATCACGTGCAGCATTGGCTGTGGTGCAGGAAGATGAGGTTCGTCGCGCGGTTTCTGTCGCAGGTGACGCGCTTCTGGACCGGCGTGGAGATTCATCCGGGGGCGCGGATCGGGCGGCGTGTGTTTATCGATCACGGCATGGGCGTGGTGATCGGCGAGACGGCGATTGTGGGGGACGACGTGACGCTATACCAGGGCGTGACGCTGGGCGGGACCGGGAAAGAGACGGGCAAGCGGCATCCTACGCTGCGCAACGGCGTGTTCGTGGGGAACAACGCGAACATTCTGGGGAACATTACGATTGGCGAGAATTCGCGTGTTGGAGCGGGCTCTGTCGTCGTGCGAGACGTCCCGCCGGATTCGACGGTGGTGGGCGTGCCTGCGCATATCGTGTACCAGGGCGGCAAGCGCGTGCTGATTACCGACCCGCACGATGTGAGCGATCCGCTGAGCGACGTGATTATCGCGCTGGCTGATGAGGTGAAGCGGCTGAAGGGGCGGCTGGAGAAGCTCGACGGGGAGTTTCAGCAGACGCGGC